>NZ_BMNQ01000010.1 GCF_014646635.1 Lentibacillus kapialis | reverse complement strand
AGGCACGCCGCCAGCGTTCGTCCTGAGCCAAGATCAAACTCTCCAATAAAAAAGTTTGAAACAAGATTGACACCGATCAATCTCTTACATGGCTTTCTTGCCAAAAAATCCATTCAGGGGTTGATGACCCTTTCGTCAAAACAAACGTTCCGACGAATGGCCGCTTACCTCTGACATCTTTGTCATACTGGTTGTTTCGTTCAGTTTTCAAGGAGCAAAATGGGCCTGGGTGGACTCGAACCACCGACCTCACGCTTATCAGGCGTGCGCTCTGACCGACTGAGCTACAGGCCCCTAATTGGAGCGGGTGATGGGAATCGAACCCACGACATCAGCTTGGAAGGCTGAGGTTTTACCACTAAACTACACCCGCAAGAAACAGATAGATAACTTAATAAGCTTTCGATGGTCGGGAAGACAGGATTTGAACCTGCGACCCCATGGTCCCAAACCATGTGCTCTGCCAAGCTGAGCTACTTCCCGTTATTATGGAATGGCGCGCCCGAGAGGAGTCGAACCCCTAACCTTCTGATCCGTAGTCAGACGCTCTATCCAATTGAGCTACGGGCGCTTTAAAGCGACATTGTTCATTATACCGATAAAATGAAAGTCTGTCAACAATTGAAATGCGGTCGAGAGGACTTGAACCTCCACGGGATAAACTCCCACTAGGCCCTCAACCTAGCGCGTCTGCCATTCCGCCACGACCGCGTATTCAAGCAAAATAAAATGCCGTGAATTCACAGCATATTGATGATGAAGATGCGGATGGAGGGAGTCGAACCCCCACGTCGTAAAACACTAGATCCTGGGTCTAGCGCGTCTGCCAATTCCGCCACATCCGCAAAAAGTGGTGAGCCATGGAGGATTCGAACCTCCGACCCTCTGATTAAAAGTCAGATGCTCTGCCAGCTGAGCTAATGGCTCATGTTAAATTATAAAATATCTTCACCCGAAATCATAATCGGAAAATGTTTTTAACCGTCCCATTCTCAAATCGAAAATGGCTGGGCTAGCTGGATTCGAACCAGCGAATCACGGGATCAAAACCCGATGCCTTACCGCTTGGCTATAGCCCAACGAATGGCGGTCCGGACGGGACTCGAACCCGCGACCTCCTGCGTGACAGGCAGGCATTCTAACCAGCTGAACTACCGGACCCAACCGAATTTAGATAAAAGATAAACAATGACCCGTACGGGATTCGAACCCGTGTTACCGCCGTGAAAGGGCGGTGTCTTAACCACTTGACCAACGGGCCATGATATGGCGGAGAAGGAGGGATTTGAACCCTCGCGCCGTTTACACGACCTACACCCTTAGCAGGGGCGCCTCTTCAGCCACTTGAGTACTTCTCCGTATAGTGGCTCCACAGGCAGGATTCGAACCTGCGACCGATCGGTTAACAGCCGATTGCTCTACCACTGAGCTACTGTGGAATAATTTTAAAAGGACTATCATGGTATTATAATCAGATGTTTTTGTGCTCGTCGTGTTGCAAAATTATTCGTTGAAGCCGCACTCCTCGCAGGCCTGCACTTGGAAGCTGTTCGATGATGCCTGCGGCCAGCTACTGTGGAATAATTTTAAAAGGACTATCATGGTATATAATCAGATGTTTTGTGCTCGTCGTGTTGCAAAATTATTCGTTGAAGCCGCACTCCTCGCAGGTCCCCGCGAGACAACCTGTCCTAAAGCGTACCATTTAAGTAAGTGATGCCGCGCTTTTTTACACTACAAAATTAAAGCGCCGATTAACTGCAACGAGAGATATAATACACTAGATAAGCTTTAATGTCAATAACCTGTTCAAAAAAGTTTTAAAAGCAACGTCAGAAAATATAGATTATGGATAACCTTATAAGAAAAACGTCGACATTCGCAATAAGACGAACCTAATGTCAAGTTTGTCTAACAACTGCTTGAAAGCTTCAGTCTTTATATACCAATTATAAGGCTTACTTAATTTAACATGTGATAAATGTTTCGTCAATAACCATGACAGTCATTTTATAGACAAATCATTTTTAGCTGTTCTCACTTTCCGCAACCAATTCTCCTCTGCATTTTCCGCAGCGATATTTGGCCAAGTTCACTCTGCGGACACGTCTGTATGTGTGACCGCAATTTTGACATCTGTATGTATGCTTAGAGCGTTTTTTAACTGATGGCAGCGGTGAGCAATGCCTTGGTGATCCGGTTGCCTTTAAAAGGTTTTTAAAATCCCTGTCACCATGTCTATATCCTTTTCCTTCTATATGAAGGTGGTAATGACAAAGTTCATGTTTAATAATGCCGATAATCTCTTCATGGTCAAACTCAGATATATATTGAGGGTTCATTTCAATCGTACGTTTGGCGGGATTATATCGTCCGCCGGTTGTTCTTAGCCGGTAGTTATAAATCGCCTTATCATGAAAGGGCTTCCCGAAAAACCTTGTTGATGTGTCATGCACGATTTCATTCAGCTCTTTTTCATCCAGCAGACGCATAAATACCATCCTCATAGGCTAATCAACTACATTCTACCATAGCAATCATAAATATTAAATGATTGTTTTGCAGCCTTGCTTATTTACAATAATTTTAAATAAATATTGATTTTTGATAGATTTGTATTATAATAGAACATGTACAAAATGATTCAATAAGGAGAGGTGTTCAAGTAGTGAGTAACGAAAAGAAACGAATGACTACTGCTTCCGGCGCTCCTGTTGGTGATAATCAGAATTCAATCACTGCAGGCGAAAGAGGGCCAACATTAATTCAAGACGTTCACTTTTTAGAAAAAATGGCTCATTTTGACAGAGAACGTGTACCGGAACGTGTTGTGCACGCAAAAGGTGCAGGCGCTCACGGCGTTTTCGAGGTTACAAATGATGAAATTTCAAAATATACAAAAGCTGACTTTTTAAATGAAAAAGGTAAACAAACCCCCATGTTTATACGTTTTTCAACGGTTGCCGGCGAACTGGGTTCTGCAGATACAGTCCGTGACCCGCGAGGATTTGCAGTTAAATTCTATACCCAGGAAGGCAACTATGACTTAGTTGGAAACAATACACCGATTTTCTTCATCCGTGATGCGATTAAATTCCCTGATTTCATCCATACCCAGAAAAGAAATCCGCGTACACACTTAAAAGACAAAAATGCGGTTTGGGATTTCTGGTCATATTCACCTGAATCACTTCATCAGGTAACTTATTTACATGGTGATCGCGGTATTCCCGCAACCTTCCGTCATATGAACGGCTATGGTAGCCATACGTTCAAATGGGTCAATCATAATGGCGAACCAGTATGGGTTAAATACCACTTCATCTCGGATCAGGGAGTTAAAGGACTTGATGTGGATCTTGCTGACGAACTGGCCGGCAAAAACCCTGACTATCATACAGAAGACCTGTACAACGCCATTGAAAAAGGCGACCATCCTTCATGGACACTGTATGTTCAAATTATGCCTTACGACGATGCAAAAGACTATAAATGGGATCCATTCGATGTAACAAAAATTTGGTCACATGCAGACTATCCACTCATTGAAGTCGGCCGTATGACACTTGACCGCAATCCAGAAAACTATTTCACAGAAGTCGAGCAAGCTGCCTTGTCACCAGCCAATCTGGTACCAGGAATCGAGGCTTCACCGGACAAAATGCTGCAAGGCCGCCTGTTTAGCTATTCGGATACTCAACGCTATCGCATTGGTGCCAACCATCAGCAGCTGCCGATTAACCGTCCACTTAACGATGCAAACACATCGAACTATCAATTCGACGGTCCAATGCGCTATGATAATGGCAGCCGTTCCGTTCATTATGAACCGAACCGGTATGAAACAGCACCAAAAGAAGACCCGGAGACCAAAATCAACCCATTCGAAATATACGGTAATGCTGACAGCGTCGCTTATTCGCAGAAAGATCATTATACACAGGCAGGCGATTTGTACCGTTTAATGAGTACGGATGAAAAAGATCGTCTCATCCAAAATGTCGTTGATCATATGATGAAAGTTGATTATGACGACATCAAATTGCGTCAAATTGAGCATTTCTATAAAGCTGACCCTGAATACGGCGAGCGTGTTGCGGAAGGATTGGGATTAAAAGTTCCAGAAAACGTTAGGTAATAGTTAAGTTTTCTTATAAACTTGCCTATAATTAATAGTTTCTGACGTTATAATAAAAAGCTGATGATCACATAAGATCATCAGCTTTTTTTATTTTCAACCATTGAAAGGGCAATTCGTCCCTTGTCGATATCGACATTTTCCACCCAAACTGTGACGACATCACCTACCGAAGAGATATCCATCGGGTGTTTAACAAATTGATTAGCCATTTTGGAGATATGAACCAGCCCGTCTTGTTTCACGCCAATATCCACAAATACACCGAAATCGACAACATTGCGGACGGTGCCCTGCATTTCCATACCCGTCTGTAAATCTTCCATTGATAAAACGTTTTGTTTCAAGAGCGGTTTTGGCAAATCATCACGCGGATCCCGCTCAGGCCGGCTCAATGCCGTAACAATATCTCTTAACGTCGGTTCGCCAATATCCAGTTCATCGGCTGTTTCTTTTATATTGACTGTTTCCAGTTTGGCACGGAGTTTCTCACTTCCAACATCCTGTACGCCACACCCAACTAATTGCAAAAGTTGTTTAACCTGCTTATAGCTCTCAGGGTGGATTGGGGTCCGGTCGAGCGGATTTTCACCATCGACTACACGCAAAAAGCCAATACCCTGCTCATAAGTTTTATCACCAAGGCGCGGAATCTTCCTGAGCTGATCCCTGGCAGTAAATTTTCCATCTTCATTGCGCTTTTTCACGATATTATTAGCAACAGTTTTGCTTAAACCGGCGACATACTGTAATAGTGAAGGTGAAGCTGTGTTGACATTGACCCCGACCTGATTGACTGCAGTTTCCACCACAAACGTCAAAGACTCATGCAATGCCTTTTGACTAACATCGTGCTGGTACTGTCCGACCCCGATCGATTTCGGGTCAATTTTCACGAATTCAGCTAATGGATCCTGAATCCTTCTGCCAATCGAGGCAGCGCTCCTCTCTTCAACCTGGAGGTCCGGAAATTCCTCCCGTGCCAATTTGGATGCAGAATATACACTCGCCCCGGCCTCATTGACGATGATATAGGACACATCCAATGAATGGTTGCCGATCACGTCGGAAATGAATTGTTCGGTCTCTCTTGATGCTGTGCCATTACCAATTGCAATCAGCTCCACGTCGAATTGGCGAATATACTCCAAAACCAGTCGCTCGGCACCAGCTGTATCCTTTTTCGGTGGCGTCGGATATATAACATCCACCTTATGGACTTTACCCGTTTCATCAATGACAGCTAGTTTACACCCTGTGCGGTATGCCGGATCGACACCGAGCACCATTTTTCCTTTTAACGGTGGCTGAAGCAGGAGGTTTTTCAGATTTTTGGAAAATACCTCAATCGCTTGTTCTTCCGCTTTTTCTGTTAAGGTACTTCGGATTTCCCGTTCCACAGCTGGGAGAATCAGCCGTTTGAAGCTGTCTTCGATTACTTCCTGAAGCAGGTCTGCGGTTTCCCGATTGGCCTTATTTATGATCACTTTGCGCTGCAAATATTCCAGTATGCGCTCGGTCGGGGGCTCAATCGAAACCTTCAGCACATCCTCTTTTTCACCGCGATTTAAAGCTAAGATGCGATGTGATACCAATGAACGAACAGCCTCATCATATGCATAGTACATTTCATAGATGCCTTTTTCGTCTTTGTCAGTATCTTTACCTTCCGCATGAACCATGCCGCGTTTGAACGTCTCACTGCGAATGTAGTCACGATACTCCGGGTCGTCTGAAATCCATTCAGCTATAATATCATGAACACCTTTAAGTACATCCTCAATGGTATTCAATTCATGTTCGTCAGATAAGAAATTTGCTGCTTCACTGGAAATATCGGCTGCTTCCTGTTCCCACGCACGTATGGCCAAAGGCTCCAGTCCTTTTTCCTTCGCCTTTGCAGCCCTAGTGCGGCGTTTTTGTTTATACGGACGGTATAAATCTTCCACACGCTGCAATTGTGTGGCTGTTGTGATATCATGTTTTAATTCTTCGGTAAGCTTTCCCTGTTCATCAATCAACCGCATAACTTCTTCTTTTCGCTCGGCCAGATTCACGGCATATTGCCACTTATCATGAATCAGTTTGATTTGAACCTCATCCAGTCCGCCTGTCACTTCTTTTCGGTAACGGGCAATAAATGGCACTGTATTGCCCTCATCCATTAGGGCGATTACTTTTTTTATCGTAGCAACTTTTACATCTGCTTCATTCGCTACCCATTGCTCCAATTCAGTGGTCACATTCGTTCCTCCTCGTTCAGCTGACAATTCTATATGTACATCTTCATTCTACCAAAAAGCTGCCAAAGAAAAAAAGACCGGCCATTTCCTAACCGATCCTAATCTTGATAACCTATTGCAATTAAGGTTGTATCATCTGTTCGTATGACGCCTTCTGTATAATCAGCATATTTCTGAACAACCTGTTGCACATCCATGTTCAATAAAAATCGCTGTGATAAATCCTGATCCGTGACACCATCGGAAAATAAAATAAATCGCCTTTCATGCCCGAGTTCATCTGTCATAATCTTGAATGGACGGTGGTAACCGGCAAGATAACCGGCATTCGGAATGCTCCGCTTTTTCTTTCCATGTTCATCAATGGTCAGAATACCGATATTTCCAATCGAAGCAAACGTGTATTGCCGGGCTCGAAAATTGATTCTCAAAATCCCGACTACTGCCCCGCGCTTTCCTGTCAGTTCCTGATTACATTTTTTGATTAGCTGCTCGACCGATGCATCAATATTATCTCTTATAACACTGACCACAATCCCAGAAGATTCCTTTGCGAATTCGCCGCTACCCAAACCATCTGCGAGTGCACAAATATACTCATTTTCGGTCTCTGTGTAAAAATAGCTGTCACCGCAATAATATTGATTCTTTTTTGCCTTTTGGAAGACAGCTGTCTCTACATGACCACGTCTCTTCAATCGGGAATCTCCGCATTCTCATTCTGGAGTGTATCGCGCAACTTTCGTAATGAGCGGCGTTGTAATCTTGAAACATGCATTTGGGAGATACCGAGTTTTTCTCCGGTTTCTTTTTGGCTCATGTGGTCAAAATAAGTGCATCGCAAAATTTCCTGTTCGCGCTCGGAAAGAACAGGAAGTATTTTTTCTAACAACATCCGTTGATCGACATTGTCAAAACCGGTGTCATGACTGCCGACCAAATCCAAAATGGCTACAGTGCTGCCTTCAGAATCTGCCTCAATTTTTCTGTCGACGGACAGGGCTTTATAGCTTTTACCCATCTCCATTGTTTCAAGCACTTCTTCTTCGGACACCTTTAAATAATCCGCAATTTCCGAGACGGTCGGTGACTCCTGGTTTTCCGTCGTCAGCTCGTCTGCGGCTTTTTTGATTTTCGGACCTAATTCCTTAATCCGACGCGGAACATGGACACTCCATGTCTTATCACGGATAAACCGTTTGATTTCACCGATAATAGTCGGTATGGCGAATGACTCAAATGATTTGCCAAATGACGCATCATAACGTCTTACTGCAGCAATCAGACCAATCATGCCCACTTGGGTCAGATCTTCATGTATACTGCCGTTTTTTGAGTACTTCCTGGCGATGGATTCAACCAGATCCGTATAAGCAAGTACAACTTTTTCCTGGAGCGCTTCATTTTCGGGATCTTTCTGGAGGTCTTTGATGCACTGATAAATGTCGTCCTGATTCTTATTGGCTTTTTGAGATTTGGTTGTCACCAAGACCCACCTCTGCTTCATGAAGGTACTTCGTCATTAAAACTGCAACGCCATAATTGTTATTGATTTCAACTTTATCCATTAATGCATCAATCAAGAAAAGACCGAAGCCGCCTTCGGATAAACTTTCGACAGACTCTGTCCCGTCGTATGGTCCAATCCCCCCTTTGATTTCACTGAGGTCAAAGCTGTCTCCGTGATCTGATACCATTACCTCCAGTCGGTCATCATATACACCAAATCCAATCGTTACTTCACCATTTCCCTCTTGATAATAGGCATGATCGACAACATTTGTAATAGCTTCGGACACAGCCACTTTTAAGTCCTCGATTGCCTCATATGCAAACCCCTGGCGGTTTGCAATTCCTGATATACTAAGCCGTACAACACCGACATATTCGGCTCTGGCGGGTACTTTCATTTCCACAAAATCAAATTTTTCCATTATTCATTTCCACCCCGGATTGCAGTATCAATCGTGATTAATTCATCAAGGCCTGTAATCTGGAACAATCGCAAAACACGGTCCTGTAAATCAACTAAACGCATGGTGCTATTGTTCTCATTCGTTGACTTTAATGCGCTAATAAATATACCAAGGCCCGTACTGTCCATATAATGCACATTTTCCATATTAATTTCCGTCTGATGCCCTTCCTTTTTTGTCAGTGGCAATACATTATCTTTCAATTCCGGCGCAGTATAGGCATCAATTTCACCTGAAAGTTTCACTACAGACTTCTCGTTTCCCTCCGCAACATCAATGTTCAAATTCATCTGCACCCTCCTGTATTATGTTTCTGTTTCCGTAATACGTATTAGCGGTCAATTCCCGAAAAAGACGACGATTAAACTTCTTTACGCAAAACAATCAGTGTGAAATCATCACGCAGCTGAAAGTCCTGCATCCGCTCAAAATGCTTATACACTTTATTAACCATTTCCTGCGCCGGATAATCAGCGTACTTCTCAATTATTTCCAATACTTCCTCCGTTTCGATAAAACGATCACCTTGTCTACATTCCGTTACACCATCTGTCAGTAAAATGACCATATCACCTTGATGGATTGTCCGTTCATATTCCCGGTAATCAGTATCAGGGGTTACACCAAGCACTAGCCCTTTTGCCTTAATTTCATTAAATGTTTTCGCTTCGGCATTATAATGAAAACCGGGCTCATGACCGGCCGATGCGTACCAAAGTTTATTCTCATACGGAAAGAATTGAGCATAAAACATAGTGATAAACATACTGGAATCCACGTTTCGCTCAACAACCCGATTTAAGTTTTTTAGTATCGTTTTGGGACTCATTGTTGCCTCAGGCAGGCTGTCCATGGAATATTTAATCATTGACATGGCTAATGCTGCGGGTATTCCTTTACCGATGACATCGGCAATCGCTATTCCCAGCGAATCATCCCCGCCCATGAGAAAATGGTAATAATCACCACTCATCTGGTGTGCCGGAACACTGACAACACCAATATCCAAACCATCAATCTCGGGCTTTGTAGTGGTGAGCAAGGTATCCTGCATATTAGCTGCTACAGCGATTTCCGATTTCAGTTCCGACTGTTCTTCTCTCAGTGAGCGATATTCCTGGTGAGCCATACCGTAAGCAATCATAACTTCCAGAAGGAAACTCATGGAATACTGAAAATACTCCGGTATATCCGGATATAACTCTGACATTGCCTGGATATGAAGGTTGATAATCTCATCAGGCGGGATATTGTCTTTTATAAATGCTTTACTAAGTTGCTCGGCACCATAAAGAGATTGTTCATCACGTATTTCAATGTAATGTCTTAATAAATTGCGGTAATTGCTGATATCCGTATCCATTGTTTCCATTTATCTCGTCCCCCTTATGGCCCCTTTGATGATACTTTTTTTATGTTATCTCAGCCACTTTATTGCTCTGATTTCAGTCCCTTGCTCTTCTTCTGAGTGGATATCAAATTGATCCACCAGACGCTTCACCCCCGGAAGGCCGGCCCCCAGTCCGCCCGATGTGGAGTACCCATCCTCCATCACGCGACTGATATTCTCTATTCCGGGACCAACATCAAGCGAAATCACACACAAACCTTTGCGGTCCAATTCATCAGTGATTTCAAAGCATATCTTTCCCCTGTCCGCATATAAATATAAATTACGGGCGAGTTCTGATACAGCAGTGGCCAGACGAGCTTGATCCACCGTTCCAAACCCGATTCCGCGCGCCTTTGCCCTTCCAAGCTGACGCGCTTTAACAATATCCCACTCTTGATTAATATCTACACAGGATTTGAGATCCATACTCAATCCCCCAATTCCTGGTGTAATTTAACCAGCCCTTGTTCCAAGTTTAACGCTGTTGGCACGTCCTTCAAGTGCACACCCAAATCGATCAGTGTGACGGCAACTGCCGGCTGGATACCGGTTAGAACAACTTTAGCGCCCATCAAGTCTGACATTGTCACGACATCCCCAAGAACCTTCGCGATAAAAGAGTCGATGATTTCCACTGACGTCAAGTCAATGACAACGCCTGTTGAACCTGTTTGGTGTATTTTATCCAATAAATCCTCCTGAAACTGTATAGCTGTATTATCATCAATTTCTGTCTGAATTGAAATAAGTAAATAATCATGTAATTTTAGAATAGGTATCCGCATGTTATCACTCCCCGCCAAGCGATTCAATCATTTGTTCAATCGTAGCATTATTCTCTTCCGTCCGGATAATTTTACGGTCAGTCAGCCCAAGGGCTTTGATGAACCCTTTTCTTAGTGAGCTTTTGGTCGGGAATTTACCGAGGTCGATGCCAAGATTCACGATTGTTTGGGCAATTTCGGGGCGTATACCCACCAGAATACACGTTGCTCCAACGAGGCCAACTGCTTCAGCTGCCTGGATAATGTGATGTGCAACCATTGTGTCCACAACTGGCACACCGGTTATGTCAATTAATACTACCTCGGAATTATGCTGCGTAACCCCTTCAAGTAGGTTTTCCATAATTAATTTGGCACGCTCCGTATCAATTGTTCCAACCAGCGGCATTATGGTGATATTATCCATCACTGGAATAAGCGGGGCAGATAGTTCTTGGAGGGCTACACGCTGCAAGGACAGGATGTTTTCCCAGTTTCCCGAAAACTCATTAACAAGCTGTCTGATAAGCGGCTCAACCCACTCATCTACGCTATGCAGCAGTTCGGAAATATAGCTGGTATCAATTTGATCAGATTGCTGCAGGATAAAGTCAATTGTTACCCGTCTGAATACCTGGAGTCCATCCGTTATGTAGCTGACTTTCCAGCCAAGGTTGATCAGTTTTTCAGAGAATTCTTTCAGTTGCTTTGTATCGCCTTCATTCTTAATGCTGCTGAAAATGATATTGACAAATTCCCGGTTAGTGCTCTCCAGCAACTCCTCCGAAACGCTGTCAGAGTAATTAAACCCTTTCAATGTGTCAATCTCATCAATCCACTTCTGAACAATAACATCACTGTTATCCAATACTATCTTTTTGAATTCCCTATCCATATTGTCCTCCTACTATTTATCACCGAACGATAAATAGCTTTCAATTTAATGTATTTGTTGTACACATTTTACCATAAATTCAGTCAAAATTCGATAAAGCTCAACTTCAGTGCACTTAGGCAGTAAGAAATAATTTATACTTTGTGACATTACAAAAAAAGCATCCTACTATTTCCACTCAGGAATAGGGATGCCTCCTATTGATCATACATTTCTCTTAGTCCAAGACTGATTTCCAGCGCTTTATCAATCTTTTCCATCATATGCTTATCCAGCTTTGTGATTTTGTCGGTCAACCGCTGCTTATCCAACGTTCTGATTTGTTCCAGCAATATAACCGAGTTACGGTCAAATCCATACCGTTTCGCGTTTATTTCTACATGTGTCGGGAGTTTGGCCTTCTGAATCTGAGCAGTTATAGCAGCAACAATAACCGTCGGGCTGAAGCGGTTACCGATATCATTTTGCAGAATCAGAACCGGACGTATACCGCCTTGTTCTGATCCCACTACAGGGGATAAGTCGGCGAAATAAACTTCGCCTCTTTGCACAATCAAGTGCCTTACACCCCGATCACTGAACGCTGCAAATTATTTTTCTCAGCTTCTTCTTCGGCCTGAAAAGCCTCTGAAGCGATTGTCAGATTAATGTTAGCCATTTCCATATACCCTTGCTGCATCGATTCACGAAAATGCTGGACATGCTCTTCTTTTTTATGCTCCAGATAATTTCTTGTTGCTTGACAAATGAAATCACTTAAATCACTATTCTCATACTTCATTAGCCCATCCACCTCATTTAGCAGGTTCTTTGGTAATCTTACTGAAATTTCCTGTGAGCTCTCTGACAAAACCATACACCTCCGAGAACTTGTAAAGACGATCTTTATTGAATTCTTTTCAATAATATCATTGTATAGAATGGTTTGCAAAGGCTTCTTGGAATTCTTTTTTGGGAAACCTGTGTTTCTTGTAGCACATTTTACCTGGCTGTAGGCTGGTATATACGGTTGAATTATCCTGTACGCATAAAACATGCTGAATCTGCTCCTGTTATTATCATATTGTTTCAGACTGTTATTATGCCAACGAATTTTGACAAAAGCTTCACATCAAGGGCGTTTTTCTACAAACTCAATTCGTTGTATACAATCTTGGAACGCGATTAGATATCATGCATGGTATTTCATAATTGATCGTGTCCAGTTTCTCTGCGATTTCATCGGTTTCTATTTCATTGTCACCCTGCTTACCTATTAACGTTACCTTTGTCCCTGCAGGATATTCCTTATCAAGTTTTATCATGGTCTGATCCATCGTGATCCGACCAACAATTGGCATTCTTTCCCCCTCAATCAAGACATCCATCCCTTGCAGTTTACGGATCCAACCATCGGCATAGCCAATCGGTATTGTACCGATGAATTCCTCATATTCCGTTGTATAAGTGGCGCCGTAACTGACGGATTCGCCTGCGTCCATTTTTTTCACATGAACAAGTCTGCTGTGCAGGGAAAAGGCAGGCTCCAGGTCAATGTCATATTCCTCTTTTAAAACATCTGAGGGGTATAAGCCGTACATTGCAATGCCAAACCGGATATAGTCATACATCCGCTCGGGAAAGCGTATCGATGCGGCGCTATTGCCGATGTGAACCGCTGTCGGCTCATGACGGATAGATTTAAACATATCAAGAAACTCCTTGAACCGGTTATGCTGCATTTCAAAATAATCGAAACCGGCATCATCAGCCGTGGAAAAGTGTGTATAAACACCGGTTAAACGAATTGACGAGCTGCTGTGGATCTCTTTTGTGATGGCCTTTAATTCTTCTTCTGTCCTTAGGCCCACACGTCCCATGCCGGTATCCCAATTCATATGTACTTTCACCGGTAATGGAAGTGATAATCGGTTCACATCGCGCACCCATTCCTTTTGAAAACACGTTAACGTGATATCATGATCTGCCGCAGTCGGGACATCCTCAGGCTGCACCTGCCCGAATACCAAAATCGGCACTGTGATATTGGCTTCACGCAATGTAAACGCCTCTTCCAGCAATGCCACTGCAAGCATCTTCGCGCCCGATGCCAGTGCTTTTTCAGCAACTTCTACCGCGCCATGACCGTATGCATCAGCCTTGACTACGGCCATAACCGCACAATGTCCCGGCAATCTGTTCCGCATTTGCCGAATGTTATAGCTGATTGCTTCCAGGTCCACTTCCGCCCATGTATTCCGATACATTTTCGTGTCCATACAAACCCCTTCTTTTTTATCGATTTATTCTATATTTTACTTGAAAAATGCGAAAATAAAAAGCAGACCCCCTCTCTGTCAGAGTCTGCTTACTACACTTCATCTACTTCACTTCTTTGCCTTTGACAGACTGTGCCACTTCAATTAATTCATCCCTGGTTAGTTCCTCACTTGCCAGGACAAAGTTCTTTCCGTTACTAAACCATTCAATGGTGTTATCGGACAAGGCGCCTATCGCGTGACCTAAATTTACGATTTCGCCATCCACCATCTGCGGAGAAGACATGGTCGGCACAACTTCCTGTTTTTCCTGAACCAATGTGAATTTTTTCTCCCCGGCGAATGTCATGATAACCCGTTCACCATTCTCCGTTTCAACCTGTGACTCCTCAACAAGTTCAGAGCCTGCCATGTTTTGCGGGTATACAACACTGAATGCATCCGTTTTTCCATCACCGGAGGCCGTTTCTTCGGAGGATTCCTCTTTCATATATTTCTCTCTCGCAAAGTCGTCATCTTCAAAAGTGGGGTCTGTATCAAATTCCGAGAAATTAACCTGTACCAAAGCATTACGGTCTTTATCAAGAACTTCCACCATTACCGGCGTGTAAGACTTTTTATCAAAGTAAACTTTCTGGAATGGAAGATTATTGTTGCTTTGATAATTTGTTTCCGTTTCAAAAACATAGTATTTCTCGCCTACTTCAAATTTCGCTTCCTTATCTTTCAGAATGTCGTTTACAAGTGATTGATAAAGGTATGGCTGGCTGCCGTTTTCCGGCCACTCTTTCTGAAATTTGAAGCTTTTATTCAATGCCGGTGACAGAACAAAAACCCCATCTTTATTTTTCAAAATGATTTGACTTCCCTTATCATCCTGGTCATTGCTCAGTTCCACACGGTACAGATCTTTTTTCTTATGCCAGATGTCTATTTTATACTTCTGGCTCTCCTGCCCGGTGTTCATCGTCATTTCAGCTTTGGCTTTATATCCGTTCATGGATTCGAGATTTGACTCCAGTTTTTTCACAACGTCCTCCTGGGATTGCTCACCACAGGCAGAGAGCGCAAAGATTAAGCCAAAGACAATCACAACCCACATTCCAAACATTTTTCTCATGGACATATCTCCCTTGTCACATTCAAACATTTTGCGGGCTGTTTAACTGACAAAGGGAAGGCTATCATCACGATTTTGCAAGAAATGTACGATAGACACCATTGATTCCCTCAATGACATCAGAAGCCATCAGGTCATAGACCGAATGTGTCTCTTCAGTGAGCAGCTCAGCAGCCTTTCCATGTACGAAACAGGCATTACATAGCGCATCGGAAATAGTCTGGGGTTGCATGATCATGGCCAGAGTGATTCCTGAGAGAACATCGCCGCTTCCACCTTTTGCAAGCCCCTGATTACCGACGGTGCTGACGGTTTGTGAGCCTTCAGGTGTCGTGATGATCGTAAACATCCCCTTAAGAATCACGTAAACCTGATATTTTTTAGCAAACATTTTTGTATAGGCAAACGGTGATTGCAGCAGTTCCGGAACTGACATATCCAAAAGCATCGCCATTTCCCCCGGATGCGGTGTCAGAACAACAGGACCCGAGCGTTCTGTGAGGCTTTCCAACAGCCGTTTCAAATGATACAGACCATCCGCATCCACGATCAGGGAACACTGTGACGCAACTGCTTCTTTTATCAGCTTGCCTGCTCCTTCATGACGCCCAATCCCCATGCCTATGGCAACCGCATCAAACTGATCAAAAGGAATGGCTGTCTGACCGTTCAAAAAGCCTTCTGTATCACCCAGCGCCAAATAGGTTGCTTCCTGACAATGTGATGCGACTGTCGGAATCACATTATTGGCTGTAGCAACCGTTATCAGACCGGCGCCTGTTCGTAATGCAGCATTGGCTGTCATCGCAATTGATCCAGGCATCTCCGGATTGCCGCCGATAACCAGTCCGCGCCCATGATTGCCTTTATGGGCGTTACGCCTCCGTTTCGGCATCGTCGCCTGAAAATTTTCAGACGTCCATATCTGCCGTTGTATTTGATTGGCTGTCACGTTCTTCGGAAGCCCAAATGACACCGCCGACCACTCTCCGTAATAAGCTGATGTGGATTCCAAAAACGCACTTATTTTCGGGTATCCGGCAACAATTGTCTTACTGGCTTGTACCGCTTGAAACTCCCCGATACCTTCGTCAGCCGGCAGTCCTGATGGGATATCTGCCGAAATGATATAATCAGCCGACTCATTCATGATAGTGACGATCTCATCAAGCGGTTTGCGGAGCACTCCCCTTGTACCTATCCCCAATATGGCATCGACAATCACGTCCGCTTCCCGTATGATCACCCTGATTTCTGAGGGCTGACGGTTAACACAGATATCCCCGCCGCATCTGACAAATAATTCTTTGTGAAAAAGCGCATCACCTGAAATCTTCTCATCCGGGACAACCTGAACAATGGTTGCCTTGTACCCTTTATTCAGCAATGTTCTGGCAATTACGAACCCATCGCCGCCATTATTTCCACTCCCGGTCAAAATTCGGATACGATCCATTTTTCTGATGCACTCTTCCATTTTGTCTGCCATTGCCCTGCCTGCATTTTCCATTAACATTCTGCCATCAATGCCTATGTCATGAATAGCACCATGATCCATACCGTACATTTCTTCTGCGGTGACAATATACACGCTATTCCCTCCTGCCCGCACTAGAATATATGAGACAACCTTTTCAATTATGCAAATCCACTCGATTAGAAAAACTCGGCATTCGCCTCGCCTTATAGCAAATGCCGAAGCTTTCTTATAAGGTCATCCATCATTTATACTTTCTGACGTTACAAAGAAAATTCACTCTGTCACTTCTATAACAACCTGCGCAGCTGCATAGTCTCTGCTATGCGTAATGGATATGAAGATGTTCCAGTTTTCGCAGCCGGTAACATGCATTACCGGTGCACCATATGTATCTGTTGTCACGTCGATGTTTTTAAAACTCAATTTTCCGATACCCTGTCCGGCTGCCTTTGAAAACGCCTCTTTGGCAGCGAATCTGCCGGCAAGATATTCAATCTGTCTTCGATTATTCTTCAACGCATCATAAATTGCCTTCTCCGATTGTGTCAAAATTCTACCGGCAAATCGCCCGTTTCGTCGCACACTATGCTCTATCCGGTCCAGTTCAATCAAATCAATCCCTATACCCTTTATCATAAAATCGCTTCCCTCTCTGCGGAATATTGTATATCATTATGCTAAAAGCGCGTATTCTAGTAAGATTAAAATGGTCATACTATAGAATGCCATACTATTATAATACTACCCTGGAGCACCTGTTCATAAAACCTGGGTTTTGAAAGCCTTAAGAACAGAAGCATTTTCCGAAAAGGGAAGGAGAACCATCATGTTTATACGGAACGAACGCAGCGTTAAGGAATTTATACAATTATATCCGGCAGTCGCCTGGCTAGTCATTATTCAGTTAGTGCTTTGGCTTCTGACCGGTTTTTTGCAGACTCCGCTCGGAAACTGGATTAGAGAATGGGGGATGGGAGTCAACTTCTATATCAGCCAAGGTGAATACTGGCGGTTGATAACAGCGATCTTTTTCCATGCCGGTCTTATGCATGTTCTGTTTAATTCATTCGCACTTGTTCTATTCGGGCCTGCTCTGGAACAGATGCTCGGTAAAATGAAGTTCATCACCGCTTTCCTTGGAGCAGGTCTTATCGGTAATCTCGCAACGTTTCTGCTTGGCCCGACACTTTACTCACACGTAGGTGCATCGGGAGCCATTTACGGGTTGTTTGGTATTTATGCATTCATGATCGCTTTTCGCAAGCATTTAATCGATCCTTCAAGTACTCAGATTGTCACTATCATTTTAGTGATTGGTCTGATCATGACATTTTTACGATCAGGCATTAATATTTATGCTCATGTATTTGGCTTTATCGGCGGCTTTGCGCTCGCCCCGCTTCTATTGAATAATGTCCGACCGTATTCGCCAAGGCTAGGGCGGCAATACGTTGACGACGGATCCATTCAGTTTGATCCTGATCGCTGGCAAAAAAAACAGCGCAATAAAAAAGTGTTCCAAAGAGGTCTCTGGATTATCCTGGGGATCCTCGTCATACTTGGACTATTCAGCAGAATATTGTAAAGGAATCGGCTATAAAAGCCGATTCCTTTTTAATTTCTCCGAGAGTACCAATCCGATAATTCATCGGTATGTGTTTCCTCAAGATCTTTAATGGTAAAGTGTGTACCCGTCCCCATTGTTCCGACTATTGAGAGTGTCATACTGGCAAGCCTCTGCAAACGCTGCACTTTATGCTGTTTTTTCTCAAATGCCTGAATCCGTTTATGATACAGCATGATGGTATTTCTGCTGAACACACGATGCCTTATTGTCAGCCTTTGGCCCTCTACATTAAAACCGCCATCCCTATGACGGAGCCATCCCAGGAATATGCCACCAACCATTAGCAGAAGAATCGGCACCCAGACAAACGATGGAAGGAAAGTGGCTACTACTGCAACAATCAACAGAAACAATACTGAGGAACGCAAAATATAAAATTTCCGTGCCCGCCTCGGCAATGGTGTCAGCTCATGCTGAATACCTGCATAATCCGGCAGGAAGGTTTCCAGAAACAGTTCCACCTCATCCCGCTTCATAATTGGAAAAAGAATCGATGAAAAATCTTCCCCTTTATCCATGGAACCGCCAGCGATTTCTGCAAACACTGTCACATAGCCGAGCGGCTGTCTGATCACGCTTTCCTGAATACCTACAGCCTGGATCCGTTTTAACGGTATGGTCGATTGCTTTTTTTCCAAAAGACCGCGCGTGATAAACAGCTCATTTTCAGTTTTCGTAATCGTAAATTTGCCATATTTAATCATCGTTCCGGCAATTCCCAATAGCCAAAGAAGTAATAAGATAAATATGGCCATCGCCATTACAATGATGATTCCTAATCCGATGACCCATTCCAGTGTCTCATCATAAAAGGACTCCGGAATAAATTGTTCAAGTTCGGAAAAACCGGCTGCTGCCAGGGCCATAATGACTCCGATACTCCCTGATGTCGTCCCTGCGATAAATAACCGCTTAAAGCTGATTGTAGAGGACGGGTTCAATTCCTCAGCTATTTCTTCAGGGAACTCCCCTTCTGCAGCCTGCCGGGATGCGGATGTTTTTAATTCTGTCCTGAGAGCTTCCCCTTCTGCCAATTTAACCGCACTGAGCGAGGCTTCAGCACTCGTTCCGGACCCTGCCGTTTCAATCTGCACCTTTGTCAATTTAAAAATACGGTGAATGATGCCTGATGTCAGATCGATCGATTGAATACGGTTTTTGGATATGTAACGTTTCTTTCGGATAAAAACGCCATATTCAATCCGCAGTTCATCATCTTCAATCCGGTACGTGTAGCGATACCATGTCAATACACTGGACACGATAAAAATAATCACGAGACCTGCTAAAATCAGACCGAAATACAACAATGATTCATCCCTGAATGTAATAAAACCAAGGATAATGGCAAATAAAAACTCCCTTATCGTTTTAATCAAATTAAAAATAATAGCTGCCGGGTGTAGTCGTTTCGCTTCAAACATCGTCTTCATCCACTCTCGCCAGCGCTGAAATCCTGTCTCTTAACTCTGATGCGTCCTCTTCAAGCAGGGCCGGAATTTCATGCGTGGTGGCAGCAGTCGAAATCTCCACACTTGCCAGGCTATATTTTTTCAGAATCGGTCCCTGCTTTGTATCGACGTGCTGTACACGGATCATCGGTACAAGCGTGCGAGACACAATCAGGATTCCGTGCTGAATATAAATCTCCTGCTCGAACACTTCATAGCGCCATCTCTTCCAGTGCAGCTTAGGTAGAATAAACACAAATAAAACAGTCGTTATCACACTGATTAAAACGGCTCCGGCGGTATACCAATAAGAAAATTCAAATATAAATGTCAATACGAAGAGTGCAATCGTTATTAGCCAGATTACCCCTTCAGCGATTGCAGCCGCTATTTTCCATGCTTTGATGGCATCGGGCGCAATCCGGTTGACCGGTGGCTGTCGCATACTTATCGTTTCCCCCATTTAAAATTAGTTCCTATATCCTATACGGATTTATATTATCAAAGTTCCGACACTTTTAACAGATAATATCTGTTGTTCCAAGCAAGAAAACCAGGATCTTCTCTTGGCGCATCATTAGAAAAACCGATAGTTCGTATTCCTGTCCATGTGCGGGATACCACCTCTCCCAACACGTTTCACAGCTGAACCCTGCCTCGGGAATATCTCCCCAGCCCAGGCTTGCGTTTCCAGGAAGCAAATAACGGAAGGAAGAATCCGCCGAGGCCGGATTTTCTGTACTAAACGGATCCTCGTTCCGCTAAATAGACATAAATCACCCTTTTTAGTGCCATAATGAATCCTCATTCCGCTATTCAGGTAAAAACTCGGCAAAACGGGAACAAAAAGACAAAATAACGGAATGAGGATCCGCTAACATGCTTAAATTGACTTAATTGATGCAAATAGCGGAAGGGAGGATCCGCCAAGCTGGATGATTCAAACCACCTGGCCTGTCCAATAGTGAGGTACGCTAAAATACCATCGTCTTGGGTATTGTGGTAAAATCAAATTTTATTCTTATTTTCTAAGAAAAACGCGGCATTCGCCTCGTCCTTATAGCGAATTCCGAAGTTTTTCTTCTTTCTGACGTTATAAAAAGACCCGGAATATCCCCCGGGTCTTTAATCACCATTTAATTATTCGAATGACGGTTGCGGTGCTTCTGATAATTTCCTTTACGATTTCGTCCGCCTTGTTTGCGCCCGCCTTGTTTGCGCCTTCCCTGATCACGTTTGCCATAAAATTTCTTGTTCTGTGGTCCGCCTTTATTGTTCTTGCCACCACGCTGCTGTGGTTTTTTTACGCTGATTGGCTGAACAGACGAAATCTTGACAGGAGCATTTCGGCGCTCTTTCGTCATCATTTTCAGAGCCGCAGCCACAACTGTCATGGAATCATAATCCTGGAGCAGCTCGCTGGCGGTTTCCTGATAGTCCTGCAAATCCTGCTGGCTGATTTTTTTCCGCAGTTTGTCTGCTGCGGCTTGCTGCTGCCCACGTCTGGCCTCTTGATAAGTCGGGGGTGCCATCCGCTTCATTTTGCTTTTTGTCACTTTTTCAATCACGTTTAAATGTGCGACTTCCCTGGGCGTAATAAACGAAATGGCTTCCCCTGTGCGGCCTGCCCTGCCGGTACGTCCAATCCGGTGTACATAGCTTTCAGGGTCCTGTGGAATATCAAAGTTGTACACGTGGGTCACTCCTGAAATGTCCAGGCCACGTGCAGCCACATCTGTAGCCACCAATACATCAACACGGTTATTTTTAAATTTATTCAAGACGGACATCCGTTTTCCTTGTGTCAGATCTCCGTGAATCCCCTCTGCACGGAACCCGCGTGCCTGGAGTCCGTCGGTGATTTCATCCACACGTTTTTTTGTCCGGCTGAAGACAATGGCAAGTTTTGGTGCATAGAAATCTAGATGATTTGTTAATGTATCAAATTTCTGCTTCTCGGGAATTTCAATAAAATACTGATCGATGTTTTCAACCGTCATTTCTTTCGCTTTCACTTTGATTTCTTTAGGGTTTTTCATCAGATTCGTGGCAATGTCGCGGATTTCTTTTGGCATCGTTGCGGAAAATAACAATGTCTGCCGTTCTTCAGGGATGTTTTTTAAAATATCGCGAATATCTTCAATGAAACCCATGTTCAGCATTTCATCCGCTTCGTCCAGCACAGCTGTCTGGATATTTTCAGTCCGGATTGTTTTACGCCGCATATGGTCAAGCAGTCTTCCGGGTGTTGCAACGACGATGTGCGGTCCATCCTTCAGAGCACGTATCTGGCGTTCCATATGCTGGCCGCCGTAAACGGACATGGAACGTACACCTTTGATTTTACCGAGTCTGTTCAATTCCTCGGCTACCTGTATTGCCAGTTCTCTTGTCGGAGCCACGACCAATCCTTGAATTTTACGCTGCTGGGGATCGATTTTTTCAATCATCGGAATGCCAAATGCAGCGGTCTTGCCCGTTCCTGTCTGTGCCTGTCCGATTGCATCATTTCCTTCAATAGCAAGCGGAATCGTTTCCGCCTGGATTGGTGTTGCTTCTTCAAAGCCCATTTTTTCCAATGCTTTCATAATGGCCTGTGAAATATTTAACTCATTAAATGTTGTCACTTTACAAATCTTCTCCTTCTTTATTTCAATATATCAGTTAACGTATGATAGCTGTAAAAAGAGGCTTTTCCTAGTAATGGAAAAAGGCCTCATCATGAACTCTCATCCAAAATAACAGTTATTTCATATTAACACAGTCACTTGGTGAATATCCACTACTTCCTATAATGATTTTTTATTCGGCAGATGGTAAAATATAAAGAAGCACTTCAATCAAAAGAAGGTTTTTCAACCTAGGAGTCTTAGACAAAAGTGATTTTATTAAAGAAAAATCCGTTAGAGCGTACACCGCTCCGGAAAATTACCTCGTCTTCGCGCACTTTTAGGGCGTGTTCAAAAAGGAGGATAAAAGGACCAAGAAGTTCGAGGCGGCGCAGTTTCGAGCAGCGGAGAAACAAGCCAACGAAGAAATTCGAAGTGTCATGTTTACCGGACTTTTAGAACAACCTCTTTTAGGGCGGATGGTGAGCCTCCTCGTGCTGACACACTGCGGGGTCTCACCGAGGCCTTTCCTCCCGCAGTCTACGTATACCGCTTAAGCGGAGCATTGTTCGTCTTTAGTATTGTATATCTTAGTTATGTCCAAGACTCCTAGCTGCATCGTATAACTGGCAGTTGGCTCCCACCTACGTGGCTCCGCTGCCGGTTATATACGGAAAAAATCATAACAAAAAAGCTAACGAGGAGGTTACCTATGCGAATCCCTCCGTTCAATCCATATATTCCGGTCGTTATCGGTGTCATCTCTGTTTCATCCTCAGCCGTTCTGGTTAAGCTTGCTGATCAAGCACCTTCAGCTATTATTGCAAATTATCGTCTGCTTTTGGCCGTTCTCATTATGGCGCCATACATTTTGGTGAAAAACCGTGACGAGTTCCAATTTATTCAAAAAAAGGACTGGCTGTTCTCAGCACTTGCCGGTATTTTTCTTGCATTTCACTTTATTGTCTGGTTCGAGTCCCTGGATTATACATCTGTGGCAAGCTCCGTGGTTCTCGTGACATTGCAGCCAATATTTGCTTTTCTGGGAACATACTTCTTTTTCCAGGAACGTTTTTCATACGGAGCAATCATCAGTATGATCATTGCCCTATTGGGAAGTGTTATCATCAGTTGGGGCGACTTCCAAATAAGCGGCATCGCTCTGTTCGGCGATATGCTTGCACTATTGGGCGCAGTCATGATCACCGCTTATTTCCTGATGGGACAGCAGGTAAGAAAACGCTTATCGCTGATGTCGTATACTTTCATCGTATATGGAATCAGTTCGGTAACACTTTTATTGTATAATCTGGTCGCTGGCAATTCCTTTTTTGGATATTCCGCCGATCATTGGCTCGTTTTCCTGGCATTGGCTATCTTCCCGACCTTTCTTGGTCACACTTTATTTAATTGGGCATTAAAGTGGTTAAGCACAGCTACCATCTCAATGGGAATTGTGTTTGAACCAGTCGGCGCATCCATCCTGGCCTACCTCATTCTGGGTGAGACGATTACATGGTCACAATGGCTGGGCGGCTCAATCGTCCTTTTCGGTTTGTTCTTGTTCATCATGAGTACAACAAAAAAACGAAAAGTCACCATATCGCAACGGCATTGAGTGTAAGGACTTTACTAACAGAGCAAAGGCATTATGAATAAACAGTGGTTTGGCTTTTTCCTAAAACCTCGCCAATTAAGCACTCCACAGTGTAAAAACTGTTATAATAGACACACATGTCACAATTGAATTGGGTGAAATGATGCATATACAATTAATAACCGACGGAGGAGCGGACATCCCGGAACGTTTGGATGATGCGCTGGACATAATGGTTGTGCCACTCTATTTATACTTCCGGGACGAAGAATTTAAAACCAATTTGACAATGGATTCGGCAGCGTTCCACCGAAGAATGGCCGAAACACATGAAGTGCCGCGATCCTCTGCGCCAAGTCCGAATGACTTTTACGAGGCATACAAGCGAGTAAGCCTCGAGACACCCATTATTATGCTGAGTATCTCTAAAGGTTTGAGTGTCACATATGAAAATGCCGTAATGGCTAAAAATATGTTGCTTAAAGAGGAACCGGATAGACAAATCGAGGTGATCAACTCCAAAACTGCATCCTGCGGGCTTGGCCTTTTACTGCATGAAGCAAAGAAAAAAATAGACGAAAATTATTCGTTTGAAAAGCTCGTTGACCATTTATACAAGCGGGTGGAGCAGACATCTACGCTTTTTGTGTTGAAAACACTGGAAAATCTGATTCTTGGCGGACGGCTTGACCGCGTGAGAGGTACCATTGCCAAAACATTGAACATTAAGCCGTTGATGCGCGCAAGTGATGAAGGGTATATCGAGGTTACTGAAAGAGTCCGCGGTGATAAAAAATCGATTCGGCGATTTGTTGAACAAATCGGTGAGCATACCAAAAACTTCGAGAACAAGATCATTACCATGACACATTACAACGCTGAGGACCGAGCCAAGAAAGTCCTTGCAGATATTCGGGAAAAATATCCCTTCAAGGATGTCCATCTTACAGAGATGGGTCCGTTGATTGCAACATATGCCGGTGAAGGCGGCCTCGTTATTTCGTTTTTTAAAAATTAATCACCGGGAGAAAATCCCTTAGAAAAACTCGGCATTCGCCTCGTCTTATAGCGAATGCCGAAGCTTTTCTTATTAGGTCATCCATCATTTATACTTTCTGACGTTAGAACATAAAAAGGAGGATGCTTATAATGGGACCACATCCTCCTTATTTTCACTTATCAAAAAGTCATAGACCATCTTATTCAATGTAACATTGTCATCACCCAGACAAATCAGATGCCTTGAGCGCTCAAAAAACACCACTTCTTTTCGCTCTGAGGTGATTTCTTTATCCAAATAATAGCCGGTTTTATATGGCACCATCATATCCTGCTGCCCGTGAGCAATCAATACGGGTGATGTTACTTTATTTAAATAACGGCGGGTGAACCGGACCAGTCTGAGAAATTCAATATTTGCCTTAAACGGCACTGTTCCCCATTTACGTTTATAATGCAAATATAAATTATTCTGTTTGAGTTTTCCCTTCAATCCATCAGTAACCACACCTTTAAAGTCTCGTATTATTTGCCTGAATGACAAATATTTACCTGATGGCGCCAGCAATACCAGCTTATCCACATTATATTTGGAAGCCAGGTAGGCTGCTATCATACCGCCCATTGAAAACCCGATAAGATATATTGTATCCGTTTTTGCTTTCAGTTGTTTGAGTGACTCTTCTGCCGCCGTCAGCCACTTCTTATGTGACACATTATCCAATGCTAGTTCGCTGCCATGGCCGGGAAGCGTCGGCACTTTAATGAACCAATCTGTATATTTTTTCAAGTAATCCGTTAATGGTCCGACTTCATATGGGCTGCCGGTATATCCGTGAATGATCAGACATCCAGTCATGTCATATTCTCCTTAAATTTCGGTATATCTTCATTTTTCCTTATCTGCACGTATTCATTCACACCAAAATCATCCGATAATGCCAATCCCGGATAATGATCAAGAATCCCCAGACCTGTTTAATATATCACCTGCTTGCTTAATCATCGGAGAAATCTGCTGGACTGTATCTGCTACTTGTCCGGCCGTTGTCAGTATTTTGTCAAGGTCAAGTTCACCGTTATGGTCCTGGAAATAATACAAAAGGGTTTGCCTTGCTTGATGGGTAGATGCGGCAGCAGAATCGGAGTCAGCCATCGAACTTACAGGCTGCTTCGGTTTGGCATAAACCTCAAATGCCGTTGGATAGTTTGATGCGCTGATTGAATGAGACTTATAAGGGTTAAAATATGGCTGACTGTTGTCCGAAAACGGCCGATGAGGGTAGGAGCTTCTGAACATAATAAACGCCTCTTTCAATGATCTTACGTTATCATATGTGAAAGCATCTTAAGATGTGTCGTATCCTCCCTCCCCGGCCATCACTATCGGTCAAATGACATATACGATTGATATTGATCGGCTATACCCAGTGCTTGTTTAATTTTATTAAGTTGAGTGCCCAATACAACTCTTTCGTCTACAAATGTTGCAGGTGTACCATATATTCCCGCTTCCTGAAGTTCATTCAAGTATTCTTTATATTCGGTTACATTGCACTGTTTGTAGTTGATATCCCATTGACTCAATTGATCCAGTAACTTCTCACACTGTGAACTGTTTTCACTGGTGTACACAATTACTTCATGGTCGCCCATTTATGTGCCCCCTCTTTCTTACTTTACATTGATTTATTTAGCTTTTTCATATATTCCCGCTTTGTAACAAATTAAACACATTTTTACAGTATCATGACATAAAACGCTTCCTCGTATTTTTGCTTATTAAAAAATGAAGAAGCAAACCTTCTGCTTAATCGGTTTGCTTCTTCAAACTATTCACTAAAAGCAGAGACCCCCGTCCCTACTAACCATCATAAAGATATTTAACAATACCCGCTATGATTCACATCACACCTCGGATGATTTTTTAATCATTGGAATATGATTCGGTAAAATTTTTATGTCATCCGGCGTGTTCCCATCAACTCCATCCATATCACAATTTTAAACGAGACAGCTCATAGATGTGAGGAAAGAAGCTTCCAGATTTAGAAAAACTCGGCATTCGCCTCGCCTTATAGCGAATGCCGAAGCTTTTCTTATAAGGTCATCCATCATTTATACTTTCTGACGTTATAAAAAAACGCCCTTCAAGATAGTATTCCATATATCTTGAAGGGGCTATAGGCAGACCTTGTTAGCTTATTTGTTGTCTTCATCGGCATCATCATCGCCGTCATCATCATGATCGTCACTGTCGTCGTTATCATCGTTTTCATCGCTATCGTCATGATCATCGTCGTCATCATGATCGACTTCCTTTACCAGAATGTCACCGGTATAGGCATTGATTTCGATATCAGCTTCTTTCTTTTCGGACCTCATTTCGATTTCATAATACAATCGTCCATCATCTTCATCTAGTTCCAGCTGAGTAATGGTGCCTGAAAAAGAATCTTTTGCAATTTTTTCCGCCTTGGCTTTATCAACTGCGGCCGACTTTTGTGGCTTGTTATTTTTATTATCGTTGTCGCTATTGTTTTGACTTAGTTCCATCCGTTCATTATCGTCCTGATTGGAGTCGTTTTTAGCATCGTCCGCCTGAGCCGTTTTATTCCCGGTGCGATCTCCTTTGTTGTCCTTTTCTTCATTGTTCTCCGCTTTATTTTGATCTTTATCAGCGTTGGCGGTATATTTCTCCTCCAGTTCCATAACGTCGCCCGTATTGCCATCCAGTTTAATCTCGTATTCTTTATTACCATCATGTATTTCCGCTTCGTATACTGACTTTGTGCCTTCTTTATCCAGTTCCAGTTCGGATACATCACCCGGATACTGTGAGTTAATTAAATCTTTGATTTCCTGACGGTCCATTTTGGGTGATGCCTCTGAAGCACTTGACTGAAGCATTCCCAATCCAAGCGCGGAAATACCCAGCATAACAGCTAATACAAAACCAATCTTTCGTTTCATATGAAATACCTCCTCATTTGTTTTCTAATGGTATGATAACCATTGCAAATGAAAGGACACTGTGCATCACATTAAAAAATGATGAGAAAGCCATTAACCTTTCTGAGAAACCGGCAGCTGTATCCTAAAAACAGTCCCTTTGCCAGGTACACTCGAAACGGTGAGTATACCCTCGTGTGCCTCTACTATGGTCCTTGCTATGGATAGTCCCAATCCAGTGCCCCCTGTCTCTCGGCTCCTCGATTTGTCGATCCGATAAAAGCGGTCGAATATTTTTTCCTGTTCTATCTCAGGAATTCCCGGCCCATTGTCATGTACCTTCACTTCAGCATGCCGCACGTCTTGGCTCACAGTGAGTTTGACAGCATCCTGACTATATTTCACCGCATTATCCATTAATATATAGACAACCTGCTGCAGCTGATCGTAACTTCCCTTTACTTGAAGGTTATCCGCAGTTGTACTAAAGAAAATATTCCTGTCATAGGCTTCTTTAAACGTCTCTGCTGTTGACTGGCACAGCTCAACGATATCGAACGGTTCATACACTTCTCTGTCCTTATTTCTGGCCAGCAGCAGCATCTGCTCGACCAACTTTTGCATCCTATCTGCCTGTGACTCAATGGCTTGAGTTGACTCCACCAACAGATCCGGGTTATCGCTTCCGCGGCGCTTCATTAGCTGAGAATAGCTTTTGACAATCGAAATCGGTGTTTTCAGCTCATGAGAAGCATCTGAAACAAACATTTCCTGCCTTTCAAAGTTTTCTCGCAAATGGTCTATCATCCGGTTAAATGTTACTTTCATATCATACAATTCATCTTTTGATTGATCATCCTCATTGATCTTTTTCCAGTTACCGTATGTGGTGTTTTCCTTCATAGCGGCGGTCAGCTCCCGAATCGGCCGTACAATGAACCTGGAGAGAAAAACGCCTGCTACAATGGTTGGAATCAGTATGATCACTGATGCGACAGCCAATACGAAAAGCAGTCTTTCCATTGTTGATGTATGTCCCGTCAGATGCTTATAGACCTGAATCGTAACAACACTGCCATCTTTCCAGATAATTGGTTTGGAGACCATTGCAAAATCCGGCTCATCACTTCTCGAGATCACGGACTTTGATTCCGAGGTCACATACTTCGACGGCAGCGAACCATAATCACCCGCTCTCTTAACCCGAACAATATCGGATCCGTCCTTATCAATAACTCTTATCATACCTTCTTGCGGCAAAAAGGCCTTAAGCATATCGTTTGTCGATATATCCGGGTTTTCCTTCAATGTTTGAACGATTTCATGCGTTTGCGTACTCAAGTCCTCAAATTCCCTGTCCAGAGATATGGTATGAAATAAATAATAAATAGACGTATTAACTAGCAAAATTAATACAAGCATAAATAAGCTGGAAAAAAGCCGGATTTTAACGGAAATTCTCATTAAACATGTTCCTTTATGGTATAACCAACGCCACGCACGGTCTGTATATATGGCTGATCAAACGGCTTGTCGACCTTCTGGCGCAGGTAGCGAACATAAACGTCAACCACATTGGTATCCCCAAAATAATCAAAGCCCCAGACCTGTTCAATTAGTTGATCTCTGCTCAACACGACATTTTTATTTTTCAGCAAGTAGACAAGTAAATCGAATTCCCTTGGAGTCAGGTCAATAAGCTGCTCATTCCGGTGTATTTCCCGGGCATCGACATCCACAACCAGGTCTCCGACACTCAGCTTTTCGTGCTGCCGGGCTCCTTTGTGCGGTTGACGAAGTTGCGCTCTGATTCGCGCCAGCAGTTCCTCAATTTGAAACGGCTTCGTTATATAGTCGTTGGCACCTTGATCCAAGCCGTTCACTTTATCATAAACCTCATCTCGTGCTGTCAGCAGAATGATCGGTGTGGATTCATCAAACCTTCGCACACGGCGCAGTACCTCCATCCCGCTCAATTCCGGCAGCATAATATCAAGCAGCACGAGTTCCCACTCCTGATCTGTCAATAGCTCCAATGCACTTTTCCCGTCATGGACAACGGTTGTCTGGTAGTTTTCATAGTCCAGTTCAAGCTGCAGCACCCGGCTCAATTTTTCTTCATCCTCGACAATCAATATATTCGGTTTCTCCATGTCACACTCACCCGTTTCCATTAGCTTTTGTAGACACTATATCAAACATTCGTGTAAAAGTGGATAATCAGAGTGTTTGACTCGGCTAATTTGTGACAGTTTGAGCCGGAATTTTGTGAACTTGAGCCAGGAATTTGTGAACTTGAGCCGAAAATTTGTGAACTTGAGCCGATTTCGTGACAACTTGAGCCAAAACTGTGAACATTTAAGCCGAATCTGTGACAACTTCAGCCAATTGGTTGCAAACAAGTGTAAATGCTTTCCAGAAATATGTATTTGAAATACGATAGCGGTAGGAGGGATTATTATGCTTGCGATTGATCACATTGTTATCGCCGCCAAAGACCCGGAAAAGGCGGCAAATACTTTTGGAAGGAAACATGATGTTACGGTTATAAAAGGCGGCCGGCATACAAACTGGGGTACATACAACTATCTTGCTTATTTTTGCAATGACTGTTATATCGAATGGATTGGCATTTTTGATGAAACAACTGCAGCCCGGTCAGAGAATCCGTTAATTCATTTGCTTTTCAGAGAGCTTGCGGAGGGAAATGAAGGACCAATACAGCTTGCCTTCAGAACAGACCAGATGGATAAGGATATTAAGAATCTGCAGGAACTCAATATTCCATTTACAGGCCCAATTCCCGGTAGTCGCAACCGTCCGGACGGCAGCCTTCTGGAATGGCAGATGCTTTTTCCGGAAAGAGAGCGGGGGATTTTGCCATTTCTGATTGAATGGGGAAAAGTAACCAATACACCGCAGGATTTGAACCTGATTAATAACAAAACGATTAGCTCGATTTCAGTCCCCGCAACAGACACTCACGCATTCACATCCGTCTATCAATTGCATGTTACCAATCAGACAGCCCAGCTCGAAAATGCAGAGCTGGAGCTTTCAACTGAATTGCGCTTTTCGATAGGCTGACCCGTGCACAAAATTGCCGGCATCGCACCACTGCTTACGACATGGCACGTTCCATCTACAATTATAACAACCGCCGGCATTCACCTTTTAAACATGAGAAAACTGCCGGCCATTGATCAAACGTTTGTTTAATCTACGCAATATCTCACAAAAAATAATCACCCTTGAATCAAGGGTGATCAATAATCTTATGCCAATTGCTGATGAAGAAAATTACTGACCGAATCCGGTGTTTTCGTATCAGCACTGTGCTGATGAGCAATTTTTTCACCATCTTTAAATATTAGGATACTCGGTATGCCCATGACGTCATATTTTGCTGCAATGCCCTCTACCTCGTCACTGTTAATTTCATACCAGGCATAATTGTTAAATTCATCCATAACCTCACCGATAAACATATCCATGCGCTTACAGTCCGGACACCAGTCCGCAAAAAACTTTACAATTACCGGCGCATCAGACTGTATAATCTCATTAAACTGTTTTTCTGTATCAATATGCTTCATATTGGTAACCCCCTCAAAAACATGCTATCTATCATTATATCCAGTTTTCAGCCGTATGTCTTTTAGTTTGTTTACTCATATTCAAGTTTTCCAAGCAGATAAGCTGCAGCCAATCCCATGGCAAACATGACAATACTTGATATGACCAATGAGATATTCCCCGGCCAACCCGGGAACACGACGAAAATTGAACCGATTACCATACCGATAATAACAGCAAAAGTACCAGTATAATAGTTGTTTAAAAAGAAATTAACAAGTTTACTCATGAAAACAATCCCAATCACAATACCTGCACCGGTGATGGCGATAACATCGAGCTGTAAATCACTGATGGCTGTCATAATCGTTGAGAACATACCTAAAATCAAGAGCATTAAGGAACCGCTTATTCCGGGTAAAACCAATGCACTGCTGGCAACGAATCCGGAAAAAAACAGCTGGATATAGGTGGATGCGGTCAAATTTTCAACAACGGGGCCCTCACTGGCCTGAAAGAAGCCCAGTAAGCCAACAATCAGCGCACCGATTAAAAGCAGTATGATATGGTTAATCTGAAACTTATTTTTTGCATCAGCTTTATGGAACAAATAAGGCAGCACACCCAAAATCAGCCCCAAAAAGAAGAAGTTTGTCGGTTCCGGATAATGCTTGAACAGCCATTTAATCACATTACTCAGTAAAAATATAGCCGTTATGATCCCAATGCCCAATGGGATCAAAAAGGTTAATTGTTTTTTCCAATCCTTGGTCATGATTCCGTTGATAGCTGCAATCAGCCGCTCATAGATACCGAGCAGTACAGCGATTGTTCCCCCGCTCACACCGGGGATGACATCACTTGCCCCCATCAGCATACCGCGATAAATATTTTTCCATTCCATTATGCAAAAGCTCCCTTGTCCAGCACTCTAATAAAAATTATAAGACAATCATATCAAATTATGCTTATAAATCACATAAAAGGTTTATCGCCGGTATTATTCACCTTTATAAGAATTCAGGCGGGTCATTACCTCACGGCTGCTCTTCTATAAATTCCAATTCCGGTACCCACTGGGCCATATGCTTTTTGATTTCCTGATAATGTTCGCCGGCATCTGCCCATTCATCATCAGTCAATTGATACATCGGGACTACCTCGTAATCGGTCTCATTCCGAAATTTCACAAACGTCGGAAGTAGTTTTGGAGCTTTCACTTGAACCGTTTCTTCCTTCCCGTTCAATGTTTTCTCGATCGTAAATTTAAAAACGCCCCCTATCCGGCGGTAAAACTCATCCTGTCCGGAGAGGAAGTTACCGAGTGAATAGGCAACAAGCGTCTTGTGACCATTTTTTCCTTCAACCCAGTCAATCGGCTGCAGAACATGTGGATGATGACCTAATACAACGTCCACTCCCTTGTTCGCGGCAAATTGCACAAGGTCTTTTTGCCCCGCAGTCGGCATTCGTTTATATTGCTTACCGTAATGCAGACTTAGTACAACAGCATCTGCTTGCTGTTTGGCTTCCTTAATCCGTGCCGCCATCAGATCTTTATCAATCAAATTCACTACAAAACTCTTCCCATTAGGCACTGGTATTCCATTTGTACCATAGGTATAAGCCAAAAAAGCTACTGAAATACCTTCGTCTGTTTCATACACACGCAGCTTATTGCTATCAGCCTCACTGTTATAAGCCCCCGTATACATCATATCAATCTTTTTCCAATGTTCGATGGCATTCCTAATGGCTTCTTCCCCGCGATCCAATGTATGGTTGTTGGCAAGGGAAACAATATCGACCCCGGTGTTCTTTAGAGCATCCCCAACTGCAAACGGACTATTGAATGCCGGATAAGTCGATAGCCCCAGCGCCTGACCTCCAATCATTGTTTCCTGATTGGCAAAGGTAATGGTTGTATCATTCAGATACGGTTTAACCTTTTTTAACATCGGCATAAAGTTAAATCCGTTATCTGTACGGGCATCTTCGTAGACGCGTTTGTGGATCAGTATATCCCCGATGGCAGAAAGTGTTATGGTTTTATGTCCCGTTTCAGGCTTTCGCGTTTTTATCTCCCCGCCCCGTTCTGCTGTATCGTGATGGCCCGCGTCTTTTGATGTTTTCTGTTCGTTTCCGGTGCATGCCGCCAGCAGCAAACAGATTAACAGCAACAGCAGTGCCCGGATTGTTTGAGTACGTGTCATACATCGTTCCCCTCTCCCCGGCCATTTTGCCTTAATCATAACATGACAATGGGCAAAAAACGATATATATCGACATATATCCGGAGGTTTGTGTCGATGTTCATTCTCTTTCTGCCGCTGTTTGCGCTCGTTGTTCTGATAAAATCCTATTATGGTTCATGTCACCTGAAGCGACTATCTGAACCTCTTTCAGTTTGTAGCGTTAGAAAAAGACGATCCTTATACAAGAATCGCCTCATTCATTATCGTTATTATTCTTTTAGTTCGGTATACACAACGAGCCGATCAAGATGGCTTCCTTTTGAGTGGTCAAAAGTACCCGTGCAGGTAACCAAATTTAACATGCGTCTGGATGTATAGCCAAAAATGTCTTCCACCGGTGCATCATTCATTGGAAAAACTTGCTTATCAACGACTTCGAATACTAATTTATCCCCCTCGTCATTGAAAACTTCCACTTCGTCACCTTTTTTCATATCTTCAAGGTCAAAGAAGACGCCCGGTCCGGTTTTATCATCCACGTGGCCGTCAATGACAGCGCTCCCCCGCTCACCTGGTTTTGATCCGCGGTCAAACCAGCCGGTGAGCCGGAAATTCTCGGGAACGCCCATTTGGCCGTTATCTTTCAAACCTACTTTTTCAACAGCCGAATCAACCCCGATACTGTCAATTTTAATCGTTTCCGGAACAATTCCATACGATGGATCCTTGATGACTGAAGATGACGTTGTCTCTAATTGGTCATTATTCTGATTCCCGTTCTTATTTTCTGCTGAACCATCTGTCTTTTGGGTGACTTCCCCTTGAACTTGAACTTCATCTTTATCCTGCTGACTGAAGGAGCCCGTGCTTTGCGTCTGCCCGCAGCTGACTAACAACATCAGCAGCAATATGCTTATGAACTTCCACATTCCGCACGCCTCCTTCAGAAATTAACATTACTTATCATGATTTGCTGTGGTATATTTGCGGATTGCTGCCAATGCCGCCAGTGCAAAAACACCTGCGCCCAAAATCCATGCCCACATCATGTCATTATTTTGTTCAGCCATAGTACCCATTCCGGTATCAGGCATTTCTGACGGCATATCACTTGCAAACTTATCAGAATTCTGGGCTACGATTCCCGAAGACAACAACTTAGCCGCCCCATACATATGTCCGTATGCATCGCGTGTCTGGCTGAATGCTTCATCATAGGAACCATTTGCATAGCTATCAAATGCACCGATAAGCTGATTGACGTGTGTTTGAAGTCCTTCAGCCATGGCAGAGGCTTCTACATTGCCGCCGGTCGCCTCTTCAATGAAGGCTGAGAAATCTTCTTTATACATTTTCAGATTGTCCATTGCTTCTTGTTTAGCTTTTTCATCTTCTTCTGCAGTCGCATTTACATAGTCGACAAAATAACCGATATGCTCTGACCACATATCTTCAAACTTTTTACCAGCATCTTCCCCATACACCGATGCAATGGCTGCAGACAGATCTTCCGTGTTACCGCTTAACGCTTTGGTTGATGCTTCAAAATCCGCCGTTCCTTCAATCCCATTCTGCATAGCAATGGCCGCAATACCAGCATGTTCTGATAATAGTTTTCCTAAATCTGCACGCAAATCTCCGGCAGGCGTGACGGCCATGGTGTTATTAAACTGATCCGGCATTTGATCAACGACAGCTGATGATAAACCTTTTGCTACCATATGCATATGGCCAATTGCCTCACGCTCATGCTTATAAGCCTGCTGGTAATCCTCTGCTGCATAACTGTCAAATGCGCCGATTAGTTGATCCACATGCATTTGCAGACTATCTGCCAATGATCCGGCCTCAAGACGTTTATCTGTTGCAGTCTCCAGAAACTGGGAAAAGTCTTCACGATATTGTGATAAATTATCCAAAGCTGTCTGCTTTGCTTCTTTATTTCCTTCAGCTGTTGCATTCACATAATCAACAAAATAACCGATATGTGCACTCCACATGTCCTTAAACGATTGACCTGCTTCATCACCATAAACTGAGGCGATCGCTTTGCTTAAGTCCTTTGTGTTCGACTTTAGTGCGTCAACGGATGCCTGAAAATCTTCTGATCCATCTGCCCCATTACGCATCGCTTCAATTGCCAGGAATGCGTGCTCACTCAGTAAATGACCCAAGTCAGCTCTCAAATCAACTGCGGCTGTATCAACAGAAGGATTACTGTCTGATGCTTCAGCACTCACCGGGACCCCTGCAGCTGAAAATATGAGCGCCGCACTCAATGGCGCTGCGACTAAAGTTCTTTTCCAATTCATCATGAATCCTCTCCTTTAATAGATTTTTATTTTGTTTCTATCAAGCTAACGGAGCAAATTCATAATTGGATCACTCTTTTTCCGAAAAAGTTGAGAAAAAATCCGGAATGCACTGTCATGGGAGCATTCCGGATTTATATGTTTTATAGTGATGAACTCAGCAGTATTTCTCCCTGTGGTGTCTGGCTGTTTGCATCGGGCTCTTTGGTAATGGCAATCGTGTCGAAGTTGTGGTCTCCCTCGTAATTCATAACGTACGATACACCGCCATCCCCATCTTCATTTGGAACAAAAGTACCGGCGCGATAGGGTTGTTCATCTTCCAGAACCCATACTTGATACGTTTCTTCGCCTTCCAGTTCCGATAGTCCTGCTGCCTGGACGACCAGATTCGTTTTATTATTTTGACCAATCATCATAGCGGTGGCCCTTGCATCCACACCTTCAGAAGGTTGCAACGTCCTCACTGTTTCGAGCGTGTCCAGTGAAGCATCTTCCTCCGGCTCAGGCGCTGGTTCAGTTGCTTGCTCATTATTCGTTACATAAATCACTGCTGCACCGTTCCCGACCAAGGAAAGTGTCAATACAGCCGCGACTAATGGTTTATACCATCCTTTTCGTTTTTTGAAGGGCTCATTCTGAACGTCCGAAACCGAAACATTAGATTCCTCATAACTGACTTCATCCACTGTTTCCTCAATAACATTCGATAAGATACGTTCTTTCATGCCGCTTGGCGGATCAACAGCCTCACTGCTGTATGGCAGATCTTCAGTCAGTTGTTCAAGTTCTGCCAATTCATTCCGGCAGTCTTCACATTCTGATAAATGCGCTTCAAACTCCGCCTTCTGCTCTTCAGTCAGCTGGTTATTAAAATAGTCAAGCAATCGATCACATTGATTAACCGTCATCCTGAACCCCCCTTTCCTGCTTTGATGCCAATATTTCTTTTAAATGCTTTAAAGCCAACCGGACTCTTCCTTTAACGGTTCCTAATGGTATATTGCATGTTTTAGATATATTGGTCTGTGACATACTTTTAAAGTAAAATAGTTCAATCATTTCCTGTTGCTCTTCCGTCAATTGTTTGACTGCTTTTCGAACCTCTTCACCACGCTCCTGCCACTCAACGGTTTCCTCGGGAGTCGGTTCCTGCGTGTGAAGGGAATCCCGTTCTTCCAGTTCATAAGTCGGCTCTTTCTTTTTGCGCAATAAATCTATACACGCATGTCTCGTTACCGTTAATAACCAGGAAGAGAACTTACCTTTTTCTTCATCAAAATGTCGCTGCTTTGACCAGATCTTGGTGAAGACATCCTGGACAGCCTCTTCTGCAAGAAATTTGTTATTGGTCATCCGGTACGAAAAAGAAAACAGCAATTTCTCATAGCGATCGTATAACTGTTCCAATGCATCTTCATCTTTACTCTGGATACGATAAAACAATTCTGCATCTTGTTCTCGCATAGCATACTCCTTCTCATCCTATTGACGTATATTTATCAGAATACCACAGTGTTTTTTGGAATGAAAAAGGTTTATACAGCAAACGAATCTAATCGCATTTTGGATCACCATGTTTAACACTGATATTGGCTGGGAAAAGTTTGATTAGATTCAATTTTAATAGAAAGGACATCTACTATGCGAAAAACGCAATACCAACCCACCAAAGGAAGGCAATTCTCAGATGCGCAGGAAGTGCATTATACCAAAGCTTTCAAGCGGGCAGACATAGCCGGCGGATTTAGGGGACCAAACGTCAGAGATGCTAAACGTGATAATCCTGAATTAAAAGAATAAGATACATTGCCAAACGTACTCTGTTCAAATCAAATGGACAGAGTATTTTTTATAACGTCAGAAAGTATAAATTACGGATGACCTTATAAGAAAAGCTTCGGCATTCGCTATAAGACGAGGCGAATGCCGAGTTTTTCTAATAACATGAGATAATATAAATTACGGATGACCTTATATGATTGTTTCGTTTCATCAAATGGTATTGTAATTTTTCACCTATTGTGTGAAGATAATATGCGGATGAAACCTTTCAGAGCTTCTTACAGATTACTATAGGGTGTTATCATGGAATGCTTTCTATTCGCTTGTATCAAAAGAGTAGCATGCAGACAATTGTGCTGAAATAATTGGGGGACTTTTATAATGTCAGAAACAGCCATGGAATTAGTCAATGTCCAAAAGACAATTGGCAATAAAGAGATTATTAGAGGATTATCATTCGAAATTTACAAGGGAGAGGTATTCGGATTTATCGGTCCCAATGGTGCCGGGAAAACAACAACCATTCGTATGATGGTCGGATTGATGGGCCTCTCAGATGGCGATGTGCAAATACTGGGTAACAGCATCCATTCCGATTATAAAGCGGCCATCCAGGAAGTCGGAGCGATTGTGGAAAACCCGGAAATGTACCCGTTCATGACCGGGAAACAGAATTTAATGCATTACGCCCGAATGATGCCCGGAGTCACGAAGGAGCGTATCCGGGAAGTTATTGCGCTTGTCGGACTGGAAAAGCCAATCAATGACAAAGCCGGAAAGTATTCACTTGGAATGCGGCAGCGACTGGGCATTGCACAGGCGTTGCTTCATGAGCCGTCTGTCCTTATTCTCGACGAACCGACCAATGGCCTGGATCCGGCCGGTATTCGTGAAATCCGCCGCTACATACGGAAATTAGCCGAAGAAGAGAATGTTGCTGTGATCATTTCCAGCCATTTGCTTTCAGAAATCGAGCAGATGTGTGATCGTATCGGTCTGATCAAAAACGGCGAAATGATTGCAATCCAGGATGTAGATGCAACTACCGCTGAGACAACGACTGTTGGTGTTGAAATAGAAGCAGCGCCGGTCAATCAGGCGGCTGAAGTCCTGAATAAAGAATATGGTATCAACGCGACAATTAACAACGAGCGATTATCACTGCATGTGGAACGCGAGACAATACCAAAAGTCGTTCAGACACTCGTCGGTTACAATGTACAGATATATCAGGTAACCATGGTGAAATCAACACTGGAGGATAAATTCTTTGATTTGATTGGGGAGAATACGATTGAATAATTTTTTTCAGCTGCTGATTAATGAACAAATAAAACTATACATACGCAAATCAACATGGACCATGTATATTCTCATAGCGGCTCTTGTTATAGGGTTGGCCTTTATTTCCAACTATGCTGCCGATCAGACGGAAAAATATCAGGATGACAACTGGCGGCAGACACTGCAGGATGAAAATAAGGAAACAAAAGAGGACATGGAACAAGAAAACATGACGCAAAACTTTCATTCATCCCGGATCGAGAAAAATAACTTCTATCTTGAAAACGACATTCAGCCGCGCAATTATGATACATGGCAGTTCGTCATGGAAAACAAATTTTTGCTTTCGCTTGTAAGCCTGTTGACAATCATTGTTGCTGCAGGAATTGTTGCAAATGAATTCAAATGGGGGACCATCAAGCTATTGCTGATTCGCCCAATTACCCGGACCAAAATTTTGGCATCCAAATATGTATCCGTACTATTGTTTGCATTGTTCACGCTTTTATTTGTATTGATATTTTCATGGGTTGTTGGGGCTTTATTTTTCGGTGTCAGCGGTATGGATCCCCATATTGTCCTCCGTCAAAGCGAAGGCTATGCACATGTTTCCATTATCGAACAGATCATTAAAGGCTATGGACTGCAGCTTGTGACATTAGTCATGATGGCAACATTTGCTTTCATGATTTCGACCATCTTCCGGCAAAGTTCATTGGCTATCGGGATCGCCATTTTCCTTATGCTTTCCGGTAATGCGATTGTTGGTTTTTTCTCTAATTATAACTGGGCAAAATATATCCTGTTTGCTAATACGGACATGAATCAATATATCAATGGGTCGCCAATGTTTGAGGGTATGAGTCTAGGATTTTCCATTACCGTTCTGGTGGTTTATTACGTCATTTTCCTTACCGTATCATGGGTCTTCTTCACCAAACGGGATGTTGCAGGACACTGAATATATACAAAATGAATAGTAATAGTAACAGGGCCTGGGTATCTATGAAGACACCCGGCCTGTTTCAGTTTTCTTTCGGAAGTCGGATAATACGCCGCTCGATTTCATTGCGGACCCGCTGAAACACTTCCCAGCGTTCAGATTTTGTCCCCTCAGCTTTGGCAGGATCATCGAACCCCCAATGGACCTTCTTTATCTGTGGTGGTGTCCTCGGGCAACTATCCCGCGCATCACCACATAATGTTACGACCAAATCAGCGTTATGAAGAATCTCCGGGTCAATTGTACATGATTCCTGATTTGAAATGTCAACCTTAGCTTCTTTCATGGCTTTGACTGCGAGCGGGTTTAAACCGTGCGCCTCGATGCCGGCACTTCGCACATCCCAGTTGGCACTAAGATGTTTCTTCCCGAATCCTTCTGCCATCTGGCTTCGGCATGAGTTTCCCGTACAGAGAAAATATAGTATTGGCTTTTCAGACATACGCTCACCTCTTCTAGATTTATGTATTACAATAGCAGTAGTGTTACATATAATCCGAAAAGCGTGATAAATAACGTTGGCACAGTGAGAACAATACCCACTTTAAAATAATAGCCCCATGAGATTTTGACACCTTTCGTTTTAAGTACATGCAACCACAACAATGTCGCCAACGAACCAATCGGCGTGATTTTCGGTCCCAGGTCACTGCCAATCACGTTAGCATAAATCAGCCCCTCTTTTACGACGCCGACAGCATTCGTGTCTGCAATCGCGAGTGCATCAATCATAACAGTCGGCATGTTATTCATAATTGAAGACAGTGCAGCGGCTATAAAGCCCATCGCCATCGTAGCTGTAAATAACCCCTGACTGGCCGCTGCATTCAAGGCATCAGCCAGTAAATCAGTCAATCCCACATTACGCAGTCCGTAAACAACGATGTACATGCCAAGTGAGAAGAAGACGATGTCCCACGGCGCACCCTTGATGACTTTCCCGGTTTCTACTGCGCTACTTTGGCGTCCGAGCAATAGAAAGATGATCGCTATCGTTCCGGCTATAATCGAAACGGGTATTTCGAAAAACTCACTTGTAAAATAACCAACCAGCAAGATACCGAGAACGGGCCATGACAAGTGGAACATTTTTTCATCTTTAATCGCATCCCTGGGTTTTTGCAGTTGCTTAACATCATAACTGCCCGGTATATCTTTTCTAAAAAAGAAATACAGCACCAGTATGCTTGCAATCAATGAAAACAGGTTCGGAACGACCATGCGTGTTGCATATTCCAGAAAACCGATGTCAAAAAAATCCGCCGAGACAATATTGACCAGATTACTGATAACAAACGGCAGTGACGTTGTGTCAGCAATAAACCCACTTGCCATAATGAATGGCAATATAAAGGTATCTCTGAAATTCAAAGCCCGGACCATTGCCAGCACGATGGGCGTCAGAATCAGGGCTGCTCCATCATTGGCAAACAGAGCAGCCACAACCGCACCCAAAACCGAAATATATATAAACATTTTCACGCCGCTTCCACCTGCAACGCGTGCCATATGTAATGCTGCCCATTCGAAAAAGCCAATTTCATCGAGTACGAGGGAAATCATGATAATCGCCACAAATGCCAGAGTTGCATTCCACACAATATCGGTCACTGCAATGACATCATCAAACGTGACGACACCCATAAGCAAAGCAATCAAGGCAGCAAAACAGGCCGTATAGCCGATCCCCAAATTTTTAGGCTGCCAGATAATAAGCACTAATGTCGTCAGAAAAATAATGATTGCTAAAATGGTCTGTAAATCCACTACTGTTCCCCCTGTGATAACTTAACATTGATTTTGATTCTTTGAATTATCCATTTTTTGTTTGAATGTTTCCTGAACTGAAATGGACTCAAGGATATGCTCCACTAATGAGAAAAACTCACTTTTACGGTTTAGACGATAATATACCCACTGCCCACGCCTGTCTTCAACTATTACTTTCGCATCACGCAATTTACGCAGGTGCTGACTAACCGCCGGCTGTGACATATCTAATACATCCACCATTTCACAAACACAGCATTCTCTTTGATATAGCATCAGAGCAATTGACAAACGTGTCCTATCACCAAACAGTTTCAGAACCGGAACAGCCTCTCTTGCAGATACACCTGTTCTCTCCATAAAATACCCACCCACATTCATACATAATTAAGTGCTTATATAAGCATAAACAATAGAAATAGTATATGCAATCATTTTAAATGGTGTTTTTCCTTCAATGATTGCGGTGCAACTTTCACCATCAACTGCAAAATGAAGGTTGCAACGGTGATATCGTCAATTATCCCAAATATATAAAGGAAATCCGGAATCAAGTCAAATGGGAGTGCAATATAGCCTATAATCAGGACAACATATAAAAATTTTGTTGTTCTCTTTACTTGCGTCGACCGGAAGAAGTCCGTAATAAATGGGATTGATTTGTGAAATTTGAATAAGAAGCCAAGCCGTTTTAAAAATTTCATCATACATTGATACCTGCCTCTATCGAAATACAGTTATTATGCTCATGCTCACTTACATTAAAAGAAGACTTCCCGTTCAGACTGTAGTAGGGAAGCCTTCGATATTAAGGAATCGGGGGAGTATTAACCCTTCAACCGCCTGGCAAAATCGACAAACTTGAATTTATCCGGCCGATGCCGGGACTCAGTATAGCTGATCTCCGCTCTTTTCTGCCGATATTCTCGGCCTTCTGCCGATATTCTCGGCCTTCTGCTGATACCAGCGCTCTTCTGCCGATATTCTCGGCCTTCTGCTGATATAAGCGCTCTTCTGCCGATATTCTCGGCCTTCTGCTGATACCAGCGCTCTTCTGCCGATATTTTCGGCCTTCTGCTGATATAAGCGCTCTTCTGCCGATATTCTCGGCCTTCTGCTGATACCAGCGCTCTTCTGCCGATATTTTCGGCCTTCTGCTGATATCAGCGCTCTTCTGCCGATATTCTCGGCCTTCTGCTGATATAAGCGCTCTTCTGCCGATATTCTCGGCCTTCTGCTGATATAAGCGCTCTTCTGCCGATATTCTCGGCCTTCTGCTGATACCAGCGCTCTTCTGCCGATATTTTCGGCCTTCTGCTGATATAAGCGCTTTTCTGCCGATATTTTCGGCCTTCTGCTGATATAAGCGCTTTTCTGCCGATATTTTCGGCCTTCTGCTGATATACAGAAAATCGCAGCAAAAAATCCGGCAATAGCCTCCCACTGCCACTGCCATTGCCGGTTCCATTCGTCAGCCTAATTTTGCTTTTTTAGCTTCCTTTTCACGTTCACTGTGATTCAATATCTTTTTGCGGAGCCTGACGGTTTCCGGTGTCACTTCACAGTACTCATCATTGTTCAAATATTGAAGTGCTTCTTCAAGAGACATATCGCGTGTTTTTCTGATTGTTGCGGTCTGATCTTTCGTTGCTGATCGAACGTTTGTCAAGTGTTTTTCTTTGGTGATATTAACTGTCAGATCATTTTCGCGGTTGTGCTCGCCAACAATCATGCCAGCATAAATTTCCGTTCCCGGCTCAACAAAAATCATGCCACGGTCTTCAAGCTGCATAATGCCGTATGTTGACGCCTTGCCATTTTCCAAAGCAACAAGTACACCTTCACGGCGACCGCCAACCTGACCCTTTATGATCGGCTCATAGGAATCAAACGTATGGTTCAGGATGCCATACCCCCGTGTCAATGACATGAACTCCGTTGCATACCCGATCATGCCACGTGAGGGCACCTTAAATTCGATACGCACCTGGCCGTTGCCTTGATTGACCATATCAAGCATTTCACCTTTGCGTTCGCCCAGTGATTCCATAACGGGACCGGTGTAATCTTCCGGAACATCAACCTGTACATGTTCAACCGGTTCACATTTGACGCCATCGATTTCTCTAATGATGACCTGGGGTTTTGACAATTGCAATTCGAAGCCTTCGCGGCGCATGTTTTCAATTAAAATGGACAGGTGCAGTTCACCGCGTCCTGAAACAGTCCAAGCATCAGGTGAATCGGTTGGCTCGACACGCAAGCTGACATCTGTTTCGAGCTGTTTCATTAAGCGTTCTTCAATTTGTCTCGATGTGATATAACTGCCTTCACGTCCGGCAAATGGACTGTTATTGGTCAAAAATGTCATTTGCAGTGTCGGCTCGTCTATTCGGAGCCAAGGCAAACCTTCAGGATGATTCTGCGAGCATATCGTCTCGCCGACGTTGATATCATCCATGCCTGCAATCGCCACGATGTCACCGGCCTTTGCCTCCTGAATCTCCACGCGCTTAAGACCTATAAATCCAAATAATTTGCTGATACGGAACGATTTTTGCGATCCGTCTTTTTTCAGAACGACAACCTGCTGTCCGACACTGATCCGTCCGCGGACAACACGCCCGACACCAATCCGTCCGAGATAATCATTGTAATCCAGAAGCGTAATTTGGAATTGCAACGGATTCTCTGATGTATCCGGGGGGGCCGGAATATGATCCATGATTGTTGTGAACACCGGATCCATTGTCTCCGCCTGTTCATCAGGCTCTTCACCTGAAGTTCCATTCAATGCAGACGCATAGACAACCGGAAATTCGAGCTGCGCGTCATCTGCGCCAAGTTCAATAAATAAATCAAGAACCTCATCAATTACATCATTCGGACGAGCATTGGGCCGGTCGATTTTATTCAACACAACGATTGGTGTCAACTTTTGATCTAGAGCTTTTTTCAAAACAAACCGTGTCTGCGGCATACAGCCTTCATAGGCGTCAACCACCAGCAGGACACCATCGACCATTTTCATAATACGCTCGACCTCACCACCGAAGTCGGCATGACCCGGTGTGTCAAGAATATTAATGGCTGTGTCATTATATTTAATTGCCGTATTTTTCGATAAAATCGTAATACCGCGCTCACGCTCAATATCATTCGTGTCCATGGCACGGTCATCCACCTGTTCATGTTCGCGAAATGTACCCGAATACTTCAGCATCTGATCAACAAGTGTTGTCTTGCCATGGTCAACATGGGCGATAATGGCGATGTTGCGGACATCTTCTCTTAATTGCATAAACGTACGCTCCTCTATTCTTTAAGGATGACTCAAACTATACTATTGTAACATAAACATTCATTCTTGAAAAACAATCTCAAATTTAGCACCGCCGAGGCTGGAATCACTCACCATAATCTTTCCGCCGGACTGCTCAACTATTGCTCTAGCAATCGCCAATCCAAGCCCCGTCTCTCCAGTTTTACCTTTAACAAATCGGTGGAATATATGCGGGATAATGTCCTCCGGTACACCATTCCCGTCATCCTCAATTGCAATTGTCTTATTTTCGACTGTGATCGCAACACAAGATTTGGCATGCCGGACCGCGTTAATGGTTAGATTTAATAAAGCACGCAGCAGCTTGTCCTGGTCAACGAAAAAGAAACTGTCACTATCCACGGTATGGCTCAGCTCAAGTCCCTTTTCTTGGGCGAGCGGGAAAGTCCGGTCCAAAACCTGGTTAATCAGCTCAGAAGCTTCAATCTGCTCCGGCCGGTATTCCGTCTGTTCACTGTCCAACTTAGCCAGCAGTATCATTTCGTTAATGATTGTTTTCAGACGATTAACTTCTGTCACCATCATCTCCAGACCCTTTTCCTTATCAGTCTCCTCGAACACATTATCACGGATTCCCTCTGCATAACCTTGAATTGTCATAAGTGGTGTTTTCAGTTCATGACTGGCATTCTGGAAAAATGTCTGTTGTGATTTCATATACCGGTTAAGCTCTGTCGCCATATCATACACACTTTGCTCAACTTCTTTAATTTCACCCGTTGCCTTCACACGCTCGATTTGATCGAATTGCCGTTTCTCAATTTTCTTCAGCTGTTTTTTCAATTTAGTCAGCGGGGTTACTAACTTGTTGGTCAGCAGATAACTGATCGGAACGGCTGCCAGAATGCCAACAAAGAAGACGAGCAGCATTCGTCTAAAAAAATCCTGTTGTACCGTCTGTAAATCAGTCAACGGGGTTAGTAAAATCATTTCCAGATCCGTTTGTTCCGGATAAATTAGAATACGCGAAGTGACAAATTTGCTGTTTCCCGCTTCCCATAAATCCTCCCGTGTCTTCGCAAAATAATTCTGGTCTAAAAATCCCTGGACATACTGCTGCGGCATCGTCGACATCAACACTTGATCTTGATTGCGGTCATACAGAAACAGCTGGAGGTCCTGGTCCTTCAAGAAACCGCCGATATTCTGATTGTTCCCCTGTGATCGATATTGTTCGTTCAGCACGTCAACAAGCAGTTCACCCTTTTGCTGCAATTCCATTCTTTCATTGTCTATTAGCATTCCTAGTATCATCGAATAGATGACATATCCTGTGACAGCAAGGATAACCAGCAAGAGGGAGATGAAGGCTAAATTTAATTGGGATTGAAGTTTCATGGTTATTCCTCTTCTTCGCGCAGCCGATAGCCATATCCCCATACCGTCTCCAATGGTATATCGGGCAATTTTTTGCGAATCCGTTTAACGAGATCGTCAACAGCACGGTCACTTCCGAAATAATCTTCGCCCCAAATTTTAATGAGGAGTTCCTCCCGGGAGAATGCTCTGTTTACATTTTTGGCAAGAAGTAGCAGCATATCAAATTCTTTGGTTGTAATATCCTCCTCCTGCCCGTGCCAAAAAATGCGCCGATCATTTTCGTGAATGAACAGAGCCCCTGCTTTAATCTTGTCCGGCAATGAATGATCATCCTGTAGTGATGGCTGGCTTCGCTTGAGCACACGCTTAACACGGGCTATCAGTTCCCGGGGGCTGAAGGGTTTGGTTAAATAATCATCGCCACCCAATTCAAGCCCTAGAATCTTGTCCACTTCATCGTCTTTGGCGGAAATAATAATAATCGGCACATCGCTTTCCTGCCGGATTTTTTTGCAAAACTCGTAACCATCCATTCCGGGCAGCATAATATCGAGAATCCACAAGTCCGGCGGCTGACTCTCCCATAGGTCCCATGCCTCTTCAGCAGTTTCCATCACGGTTATATCAAACCCCTCTTTTTTCAAATATGCCGAGACAATATTTTGGATATTCGCATCATCTTCCACGACACCAACATAATTCGTCATAAACGTTTCCTCCATCAATGTATTGTTATGATTTACTAAGTTCTAAAACGGGAAAACCGTTAGTACACATTACACATTTTTGCCATATTCATACCAAAATGCTACCAAACGATATGGCTATAATGGAACATGTAATCATCATAACGCAAAGAGGTGAGATATTCATGGATTACAATAATAATCATAATGATCATCCATACAACCATGGCGATATGGATGATGAAAATCAAACGTATAACAAACAGGAAACAACCGGAAATCCAGAATCGGAAGCAACCGGTGGCATTGCCCAAACGGCGAGACAGAATACGAAAGTCAGCCAGACCGAAAAGTCGAAGCCGAAAAAGTCCGGCAATGTGCTGAGCGGTATCGCCGGCGGCTTAATATCAGCCATCATCGTTGTTCTGCTATTTACAACGAATATTATACCAAGCAATGACACTAGCACCAGCCCGGACTCGGGCGATGCGTCAAGCGGGAATGATGCATCAACTGGAACACCTGAAGTAACAGAAACGCTTGCTTCAGGTAATGCTGATGTCGCCTCAACCATGGATGAGGCATCCAAAGCGGTTGTTGGTGTCACGCGCATGAAGCAGCAAAGCATTTGGGAACAAAGTAAGGAATCCGGAAGTGGATCAGGAATTGTTTATAAAAAAGAGAACGGCAATGCTTATGTGGTCACAAACCACCATGTTGTCAATGGTGCCCAGGAAGTCGAAGTGGTTCTCAACGATAAGGAACACATTAAAGCAGAAGTTTTAGGCTCAGATAAATTAAGTGACTTGGCTGTCCTGAAAGTTGACGGTTCCAAAGTGGATACCGTTGCCAATCTTGGGTCTTCCAAAGACTTGAAAGTTGGTGAAACGGTCATTGCAATCGGGAACCCACTCGGAATGGAATTTGCCAATACCCTCACAAAGGGAATAGTCAGCGGCCTGGATCGCTCCGTTAGCATGGATACCAACGGTGATAAACAACCCGATTGGATCACCGAGGTTATTCAGACCGACGCTGCCATCAACCCCGGAAATAGCGGCGGTGCCTTGGTCAACTCAGATGGCAAGGTGGTTGGCATAAACTCGATGAAAATCGCACAGACCGCGGTTGAAGGCATTGGATTTGCAATACCGATTGATACGGCAAAGCCGATTATTGAGCAGCTTGAAACAGATGGCAAAGTTGCCCGTCCATTCATCGGAATCAGTACAGCATCCATCAAGCAGGTTCCACGGCAATACCGTGATCAAGTGCAACTTCCCGAGGATGTCAAAGGTGGCATGGTTGTTGCACAGGTCGAAACAGGATCACCTGCGGATAACGCAAATCTGCAACAATTTGATGTCATCACAAAAATCAACGGCAATGACATCACATCACTGATAGACTTACGCAAATATCTCTACAAAGAAGCGGAGATCGGAGAAAAAGTCGAGCTTGAAATTTATCGGAATGGAGAAAAGCAAAACGTATCCCTTGAATTGGTAGAGCGAAGTTCGCAGCAACAGTAAAGGAATACTGCAGGAGAACTCTCCCCCATAAATTATAGTTTGTGACGTTATAACAAAAAACCTGCGCTATCATTAGCTGCAGGTTTTTTATGTGATGTACGTGTCACCTGTTTGAGACCATTGTAAGGCTAAAGGAAAAATAATAAAAGACCACCCTTTCAGATTTTGACAAAAGCCATTATACTTTAATTAAGTAATGGAAAAGGAAGTGATATTATGCAATGTTCTTTATGTGGCCAATATTCGGAAGAGGGCGAATTCTGCACGAATTGCGGTGCTCAGCTGGTTCCGGATCAAATAAACACAGATTTAGAAGTTCCGGGTCAGAAGGACAATGATGATGCAACGAATGAGAATGTTGGACAAGAAAGTGAAACGCCAAATTCATCCAATGAGTTTGTGGAAAAACTAAAACATGATGCCATCAATTTCGGGCATTTTTTCATGACACTTGTGAAAAATCCAAATGAAGCGAAGAAAGCGAATGATTCGGACATTGTTTCGGCTATTATAACTTTTGTGTTATTTTCATTATTGTTGTCATTAAGTTACCACTTTGTACTCAACGCCATTCCGGTAGGTTTTTTCGGTAATGCTTCATTATTTGACAGCTTTATCCTACCATTTATAACGTTTATATTACTGCAGATCCTGATTGCGGGTCTAACGTTTGCCGGTACGAAACTATCCATTCAAGCCGCCACCTTTCGAAGTACCATAGCCAAATACGGCGCTTATTTAATCCCCTTTCTCCTTTTATATGCTGCTGGTCTGATTTTGTTTTTCATCGGACTGTCAGCCCTTGCCGGAATTCTTTTCCTGATAAGTATTCTGGGACTATTATTGTTGGTTCCGACGTTCATCTTACTGGAACAACCGTCGGAAGGGTCTGACCGTATTTATATACTGTTGGGACTATATATTATCGTCATCCTTGCATTTGCCCTGTTCTCCCAGTCGTTTATAAATTCAATTATCGGGAACATGATGGATACAATGTTTCGCGGGTTTTGACCTAGCCGAAAAACCGGGCCTTGATCACCTGTGATCAAGGCCCGGTTTTATGTGAAACGATCCTATTCTCCGGCAGTGCCATGCTATTACTTATGGCGAATCCTTAACCAAAAAAGAAGTCGAATATGTTGCTACCGGCAGAACTTTTCTTATTGTAAAATTCCGAGTATCCGCAGTTTTTACACGAAATAACAATAAATTGATTATTTTGGACATCAAACATTTTGGAGAGGCCTGTCCCAGTCATGCCTACCTCTTTCTGTTCAGCATCCGTGCTGCCGCATTTGATACATCCACGGTTATCTTCCATTAATTATCATCTCCTTATGGGACTTTACGAAAATAAGGAGCACATGGTTTCATTTTGCATCTGAATCATTGCTGCAGCAGCAAAAATCATTCCTCTTCATACTTATTGTGATTCGGTGTCACACCTGTGAAGTTACCCTCTTGGTCAGCCGCCAAAAAACTTTCCTCATCCGTAACACTTCCGATATTTTCATCACTGTTCGGATACATCTCATCGTAATTGTCACGATCGCCATAAAAATCGGATGCTGTTTCCGACGTGCCATACCGGCTCACTTCCTGCCAGGTATCCTCTGCATCATAACCCGTTTGCTCTTCAGCAGTTATCTCATCAGGATTTATATTGGGGCTAAAAACACCCTCTTCAACCGGCCGGTCAACCTTGGCACGATTATCCGAATTCTCCGCGTGCTCAAAACAACGATCGGCTGTCGGAACCGCCTCAAGCCGCTCAAGCGGTATGTCCCTCCCACATTCGCTGCAGATGCCATACGTTCCATCCGCAATCGCATGCAGAGCCGCATTGATATCCTGCAGTTCTTTTTCCGCATGTTCATTCAACGCGAGATCCTTCCCGCGCTCAAACATTTCTGTTCCCGTATCGCCAGGGTGATTATCATAATTAGATAACTCACCCGTCGATTGCTGTGTCATTTCAAGCGAAGCCCCAAAATGATCCTGCACTTGACTGATCAGATCATCTTGCCGCTGGAGCAATGCGCTTTTACATTGTCTAAGCTGTTCATCTGAAATCATAGCCGTCAGCCTCCATTTCTAAAAATGAATCGCTAACCATACTATGTACTGATATGAATGAATGATACTTTATTGTTGCTTCCATATCATGTCAATATGCGGAATACCGTCTTCAAGATAGGATTCGGATGCTTGCCTGAACCCAAACTTCGAATAAAATGTCTTTAAATGTTCCTGAGCTGCGATTTTTATCTCCGTCTCATGCCACTGGGTGCAAATATACTCAATAGCTTTTTGCATAATATCACAGCCATATCCGCGGTCACGACATTTCTCTGCAACTGCAACCCTGCCGATCGAAGGTTCTTCAAATGTCGTATTCCTCGGCATCATCCGCACATTGGCGACAAGATCATGACCGATTTTTAAAAAATAATGAACAGCCTGCTGATCATAATCATCCAGCTCAGGATACGGACATTCCTGCTCCACGACGAAAATATCAACGCGTAGTTTCAAAATTGCATATAAGTCCTCATTTGTCAGTTCCTGAAAAGGCTTAATGTACCATTCCATCTGTCACATCTTCCCCCTTGTTTTTAAGATTCAATCGTCATTTGTTCGTTTATTATTGTCGATTCGCTCTTGGACAATTAATGCCAGGTCATGATTGCCGAACAACTGAAGAATATTTAAGACCGTCTGATCAGGAATGGCCTCTGATTCCTGTTTGGAAACCGTTAATTCCAGTGCATCCTTTAACGCCTGATTATTCAGTTGACCCGGATACGCCTGTTCATATAACGCTTCCGGGTCCAAATCGTTATTAATGCACCACTGTGCATAAACAAGAATCATCATTTTTTCATCCTGCTGGTAGCTTTCGATAACCTTTTGTTCAAAGTCATTTTTATCCATATCCTATTCACACCTTTCGCAACATGAGCAGAAAAACGGTAGTGTCTGCCGGCGTTCGAATGCCAAACTTTATAATAGAGGTTGTTCAAAAAGTCCGGTAAACATGATACTTCGAATTTCTTCGTTGGCTTGTTTCTCCGCTCCTTGGAAAAGAAAAACACTTTTCCTGCGTGCGAAGCGGATTCAGGACAGCATTACTTGTGCTCATGTATTTAAAAGCATACATTCCGTTGCTCGAAACTGCGCCGCCTCGAACTTCTTGATCCTTTTTATCCTCCTTATTGAACACGCACTAATAGCATCCTTTGACCCTTTATATATATCAAATCCGTTACGAAAATAAAAAAGGTTTACCCCACAAATGAGATAAACCTTTTCATATTACAATCGATTATACGGCTGTAACGTTAGCTGCTTGTGGCCCACGGTTGCCTTCAACGATTTCGAATTCAACGTTTTGACCATCTTCAAGTGTCTTGAAGCCTTCTTGGTTGATAGCTGAGAAGTGAACGAATACATCGTCTCCCTCTTCACGCTCAATGAAACCAAAGCCTTTTTCAGCGTTGAACCATTTTACTGTACCAGTCATCATAATAACGACCTCCTTATGCAAATATGTGCAAAGTAATTGAACCATAAATACTTTTACACCACTTGTTTAAAGAGATCGTAAAGTATTACTTATTTCAATTTCATTTGCTTATTGTTCACTTTACTACTTTCAGCTGAAAAATGCAAGTATTTTTCTTGAAAAAGTTAACGTTTATTTGCTTAAGCAGAAACCTTGCCTGGTAAAACACATAAAAACATGGTAAAATATTTTTCTGCAAGATTATAAGTAAGTTACCCACTGCATTTGTATCTTGCAAATATGAATGGTAGGTGGTATTGACATGGAGGATAAACGGGAGTATCAAGTGTTGCTCTATTATAAATTCGTCCCGATTGAAGATCCAGTGACCTTTTCAGAAGAGCATTTGGCATTCTGTCAGGAACTTGGACTCAAGGGACGGATTCTTGTAGCACATGAAGGACTGAACGGAACGGTATCCGGTACAGTCGAACAGACCGAAAAATATATGATGGCCATGCATCAGGATTCACGATTTGCTGACATGACTTTCAAAATTGATAAGCACGATGGACACGCTTTTAAAAAAATGCACGTGCGTCACCGTTCGGAAATCGTCAGCCTGAAGCTTAATGAAGAAGAAGATGTCAGTCCGTTGGAAAAGACTGCGAAATTCCTCTCGCCAAAGGAGTTTTATGAGGCGATGCAGGATGAGGAAACAGTGATTCTGGACGCTCGGAATGATTATGAATACGACCTCGGACACTTTCGCGGAGCAATCCGTCCGGACATTGAAACATTCCGGGAACTGCCTGACTGGATCCGCGAAAATAAAGATCAGCTGCAGGATAAAAAGGTACTAACTTATTGCACCGGCGGCATCCGCTGTGAAAAATTCTCCGGTTGGCTAATGGATGAAGGAATACAAGACGTCAATCAGCTTGAAGGCGGAATTGTCACGTATGGTAAAGACCAAGAGATACAGGGTGAACTCTGGGACGGAAAATGTTACGTATTTGACGAACGCATCTCGGTCCCCATCAATCAAAACGCACATGTGGTCGTTGGAAAAGATTATTTTGACGGAACACCCTGCGAGCGCTATATTAACTGTGCCAATCCGTCATGTAATAAACAAATCATCTGCTCCGAAGAAAATGAGCATAAGTACATGCGCGGCTGCACCCATGAATGCCGGATAAGCCGGGACAATCTGTATGTCCGGGAACACAATTTATCCCAGGAAGAAATCGATCGCAAACTTACAGTAATTGAGAAAGAGAAGCGCACAACACAGAAAGCCTGATAATTAATAGGAAGGGATCGGCAGTTTAGCCGGTTCCTTTTTATGTGAAAGCGGCTCTGCCCTGCTTTTAAATGTGAACTTTAGCATGTATGGATTACTGTCCTGTCTTGCATGCAAGGTGATTTAATTTTTTGACAATAATTGGGCACCTTGTTATTCTTTACAAAAAAGGGGGCGATTTTAATTAGTGTTTATGATTTCTCCGCAAAGACAATAGATGGAGAAGAAAAATCGCTGAATGAATATGAGGGAGACGTACTGTTGATTGTCAATACTGCCAGTGAATGTGGATTTACACCACAATTTGATGGCTTGCAAAAACTTTATGATACATATAAAGATGATGGGCTGACAGTACTCGGATTTCCGTGTAACCAATTCAACAGTCAAGATCCGGGTTTAGATGGTGAAATAGCCCGCTTTTGCCGAAGAAATTACGGTGTCACATTCCCTATGTTCAGTAAGATTGATGTCAAAGGTGAAAATGCTCATCCCTTATTTGTGTATCTCACCCAACAAGCAAAAGGTGTGGTTACCAGACAGATAAAATGGAACTTCACCAAATTCCTAATTGATCGAAATGGAAACGTCATTAACCGCTATGCACCACAAACAAAACCGGAAAATATCGAACAGGATATTGAAAAGGCACTTCAAAATTGAAAGGGTTGTCCCGCTATATGTCGGGACAGCTCATTTCTTTCTCGGGAACATGGTTGCTCGCTCGGGAACAAAAAATCGGGCGGCTGTGAGCAGCGCCCGATTTTTTTCAATTTAATATGCTCGCGCCCAATAGACCATTTCTTTCGCTTTCCTTCCGCAGTACACACAGGAATCCGAAACCTTTTCCTGCTCAAATGGGATACAACGTGATGTGGCGGATGTTTCTTCCTTAATTTTTTCCTCACATGCTTCATCACCGCACCACATAGCCTTGATAAATCCTGGCGTTTCGTCCAATGCCTGCTTAAACTGATCCATATCCACTGCAGTTGTCATTGTTTCTTCAAGATGCGCCAGAGCCCCGTCATACAAGTTCTGCTGCACTTCCTCAAGCAGAGCCGGCAGCCGCTCTTCTAGTTCACTCAGTTGTACAAACTCTTTATTGCCGGTATCGCGGCGGACCAGTACAACCTGCTCATTCTCAATATCTTTCGGTCCCAATTCAATACGAATAGGGATGCCTTTCATTTCATACTCATTAAATTTCCAGCCAGGCTTCTTATCACTGCCATCAATATCAATCCAAACAAGATTTTGCAGGCGGTCACGAAGATCATACGCTTTATCCAGAACACCTTCTTTGTGCTGAGCGACCGGGACAATCATTGCCTGTGTCGGTGCAATGCGCGGTGGAATGATCAGACCACGGTTGTCGCCATGCACCATGATAAGTGCGCCCATAATACGGGTGGACATGCCCCATGATGTCTGATGAACCGGCTTTTGCTCGCCATTTTCATCGAGATAAGTAATGTCAAATGCTTCCGCAAATCCTGTTCCCAAGTAGTGCGATGTCCCGGACTGAAGCGCCTTACCGTCATGCATCAGACTTTCAACGGTCAGCGTATAATGAGCACCGGCAAACTTTTCACTTTCGGTCTTTTTCCCACGGAGAACCGGCACAGCCAAGTAATTTTCACAAACATCAGCGTAAATTTCCAGCATCTGATTTGTCTCCGCTTCAGCATCTTCACGTGTCGCATGAGACGTGTGCCCTTCTTGCCACAGAAATTCCAACGAACGCAGGAACGGCCGGGTTGTTTTTTCCCAGCGGACAACATTGCTCCACTGATTATACAGCTTCGGCAGGTCGCGATAAGAATGAATATTTTTGGCATAATACTCACCGAATAAGACTTCGGATGTCGGCCGGACACAGATCCGCTCCGCTAGCTCTTCATCGCCGCCGTGAGTCACCCAGGCAACTTCCGGCGCAAATCCTTCAATATGATCTTTTTCTTTTTGCAGCATGCTTTCTGGAATAAACAACGGAAAATACACATTCGAATGACCGGTCTCTTTAAACTTCTTGTCCAATTCATCACGGATATTTTCCCAAATGGCGAAACCGTATGGCCTAATGATCATCGTTCCGCGCACTGTCCCGTAATCAACCAACTCCGCCTGCTTCACAACATCCGTATACCATTGAGCGAAATCATCTTCCATTGCAGTGATTTTTTCAACAAATTGCTTATTGTTTTTACCCAAATAAGACACTCCTTCAAAAAATATCAAGACCTTTATTAAAAAATCCTCCGTCCTGAAAAAGGGACCGAGGCCGTGGTGGTACCACCCTTGTTTGCAGTATTCAACCATTCTGCACACTTAAAATCATAACGGTTTAAAACCGCGCACATCTTTCGGCAAAAACCTTTCAATGGCGAACTCAGAGGCAGGTTCAAGTTGATGTCTTTGGAAATTTCCACCGACCATTTCCTCTCTGTCAAAGACCTGCAAACGATACTAATCCTCATCAGCGTTTCATCTATTGTATTTTTTAATATATACGGATGTGCCGTTAAAGTCAAGCCCAAGCCGTAAACTCAGTCCGAAGACCGACGAAAATAACAACTGCTGTCTGATTTTTCGGACTGGATTATTCTATAAAATAAAGTTAGACTTTTAAAAGGTACATGGGATGGGGGACGTTATGATGGGAATATGGAAAAACCATAATTTTTTAGTTCTGTTTCTGGGAAGAATTGTTACAAATATCGGTGACAGCATTTATTACGTAGCGGCCATGTGGCTCGTATATAATCTGGGAGGAAGCGCATTTTATTCAGGCTTGGCTGGTTTCTTGACTCTGCTTCCGTCTGCCCTTCAGTTTGTCGCCGGGCCATTTGTGGATCGCTGGCCGATCAAGCGCACACTGATTACGACACAAATCATGCAAGCCGTTCTGATTCTAACAATTCCGGTTGCCTATTATTTTGATGTGTTGACCGTTCAGCTGGTATTAATCGTAATGCCCATTGTAGCCTTTATTGAGCAGTTTGCCTATCCGTCACAGACAAAAGCCTTACCCGCCATTTTGACTCAAAAAGAACTGATAAAAGGAAATTCATACTTTTCATTTGCCTACCAGGGAATTGATCTGGTCTTCAACGCTGTATCGGGTATTCTGGTTGCATTTATGGGCGCGGTTACGCTTTATCTTGCTGATTCGGTGACGTTTGCTGTTGCAGCGATACTATTTAGTCTATTGAAAATGAAGCATATCGAGGATCACCCGCAAAGCCGGGAAAAAGGGTTCAAAACTATCATGACACATTATTTTGCTGAGCTGAAAGAGGGGTTCTCCATCGTTTTCACTTCACTCATGGCTACCTTTCTGATTGGTTCGATTATGGCAAATTTTGCAATTGGGGCGGCTTTGGCGATTCTTCCGGCTTTTGGTGAGGACCATGGCGGAGCGCACGTTTATGGTTTTTACCTGGCTGCCATGTCAACCGGCGGATTAATCGGAGCTTTACTTGCCAATTGGATGGGAAAATTCCGTCTGGGCCATTTTTCTATCGCAGCATTTTTAATCGGGACCGTCTGCTGGGTATTGGCAGCAACCCTTCCTTGGACATACACAGGCATTGTATTGTACGGAATTGCTTGGGTGCCAATCGGCGGTACAAACGTTATCTTTGGTGCAGTCATGCAAACGGTGATCCCCAACAACATGCTCGGAAGAATCAGCTCTGTCCAACGGAGTATGACAGTCGTCGCTATGCCAATCGGATCGCTTGCGGGCGGTTATTTAGCGGCTATATTCGGCAGCACATTAATTTTTGCTGTGTCAGGATTAGGGCTGGCGTTCGTATCAACGGTCTGGATCCTTCATCCAAAACTGCGCAAATTGCCGAAAGCTGATGACATGACGCCAAAATTGCTCCATTTGCCTTTTCCGGATGAGGAACGAACGTCACAACAAGAATGACTGCCGGTATTCGGATTTATCAACCGGAAAAGCCAGAGCCGGGATCGACCCGGCTTTTCCTCAGCAATTATATCACCGTTGCCCCGAGTGTATTTTTAAAATGGCCAAGCGCCCAGTCATGTCCGGTTGCATTAAAACTAGCGACCGCATCCTGATGCACAACAATATTGAACCCTTTGTTATACGCATCAACAGCGGTATGCAGTACACAAATATCAGTGCAAACACCGACGAGATGAATTTCCTCAATCTCACGTTCACGCAATTTAATCTCCAAATCCGTTCCAGCAAAAGCGCTGTAGCGGGTTTTGTCAAAATAATAAACATTGCTCTTATTCTTATGTTCCGCATAGACCGACGCTAACGTTCCATACAGTTCCTGACCATCTGTTCCAATGATATTGTGCGGCGGAAATAGCTCTGATTCAGGGTGAAATTTGTCTCCTTCCTCATGTGCATCAATCGCAAAAACAACAAAGTCATCCGCAGCCATAAAACTTTTCGTGATGGACACGACGTTTTCTTCGATAGCCTGTCCCGGTTTGCCGCATGTCAGATTGCCTTCATCCGCTACGAAATCAACCGTATAATCCACATTGATCAACGCCCGTTTCCCCATCTATCCCACTCCCATTTGAAATTTTGCCGGATCTCCGGCTAGTGACACATCAACTAAAGCTTTTCCACTTTGATGGTATGTGCTTCACCGTTCATACGCATTGCAGCGTGGTACGTCGGGCCAACCTTATCAGTATAAGTAAAGCCATACTCAATCGCCGTTGTCACAAAACTTTTTGCCAGACGAACCGCTTCAGGCATCGAATACCCTTTAGTCATATAAGCCGTAATGGCTGCCGAGTACGTACAACCTGCCCCACTCGTATTTTCCGTATCAATCCGTGGTGCTTCGAATGCCGTCAGAGTCTCGCCGTCATATAGCACATCAATTGCTTCGCCCTTCAATCTGCCACCTTTCACCAAAACGTATTGTGGCCCCAGCTCATACAAATCAACAGCAGCTTGCTCCATATCTTTAACCGTCTGCACGTTACGTCCGTCCAAAAGATACGATGCTTCAGGCGCGTTCGGTGTCAAAACGTCAGCCAATGGAACCAATTTTTCCTTCAAAACATCAATAGCATCATCCGCCAGCAGTTTCGAATCAAGTTTGCCAACCATGACCGGATCGACCACCACTGTCTTCTTATCTGAATCGGCAATCAGATCCGCTGTTTTTTCAATAATATCTTTAGAAAACAGCATGCCGGTTTTAAGTGCATCAACGCCAACCTGATTCATTGCTGTAGTATATTGTGCTTCAATCGCTTCAATTGTCTGAACATGCACATTTTTATCTGTCTTAGGGTGACGGGCAACAATCGCCGTCACCACGCTCATCCCATAGACATCCAATTCCTGAAACGTCTTCAAATCTGCTTGAATGCCAGCACTTCCCCCGGCTGCAGACCCAGCTATTGTAATAACACGTGATGGTAATTTCATAATGCAAAACCCTTTCTGCTATTAAAATATAATCATAACAAAGAACCACATAACCATCGCTAATTGGATGACAACTTTGGCAACTGCTCCGCCCAGAAATCCGATTAATGAGCCCATGGACGCACGGAAAGCCTCCTGAACCGTTCTTTCCTGCATCAACTCAATCAGAAACACCGACACAAACGGAATAATCAAGATGCCGAATGGTGGTAAAACGAATGATCCAATAATCACGGCAATGGCAGCACCGCGTTCGCCCCATTTGCTGCCGCCGTATTTTTTAACAAAATAGCTGTTGGCAATAATGTCTGAAACAATCAGTATAACAGTCAATACAACCATTGCGCCCCAGAAAAACCAGGTTAACTCACCCGAATTGATGACGAAATGATAAAGCAGGAAACCAACCCAAAGTACCAACGGGGATGGAATAATCGGAAAAATAACACCTGCAAAACTTGCGATAAATAGTGCCAAAATGATGATCCATACGATGATGTCTACCATTGCTGTCCCTCGCTTCTACGACTCTTTTCGAAACATGCTTGATAGCCGTGTTTCTTTCTTATGAATAATACGTTTATAATTTTCCATATGTTTCACAATACTCATAATCGATAATAGCACAACAACCACCGTTGGTTCGATTCCAAAGAACAGAAACGTTGTTATCAAAAATGAGAAATACATAAAAAGGACGCCGATGACCAGATAGTCAGTTGCCAGTGCAAACAAAAGTAGAATGGCAATTCCGATCACCGCTATATTCCAATCGATTGCAAGCAGCACACCGACCAATGATGCCGTCCCTTTACCGCCGCTGAATTTCATCGTGACCGGATGATTATGCCCGACAATAATAAAGAATGCATTCATATATACCAATAATGTCTGCTCCGGTTCTGTAATACCCCAGTCCCCCAGCAAATATAACACAAGCAGTACCGATAGTGTCGCTTTAAAAATATCTATAAGTGCAACAAGAATACCATATTTCCAACCCAATAAAATCGTTGTGTTGGAGGCCCCTGAGTTTTTTACTCCTGTATTCCTGATATCAATTTTCTTATATTTGGCGACAACCTGTGAACCATGAATGCAGCCAAACAGATAACCAATCAGGCTGACAATCAGCACATACACCATATAGCTCCCCCCTTTTTAGTTTATATTATACGCAGCAACGGGTAACTTCAAGACATCATTTCAGGAAGGATGCTTTTTGCCAATTTGTATTATTCATAGCGACAGATAGCCGTTCTGCTGCAAAAATCGGCAGTATCATACAAGCTCAACTGTTTCCTATCATGTTATAATTTAAATGGAAATATCATCTCAAGGAGATTGCGACATTTGATACGCTACCGTAAAGATATAGCAGCATGGATTTTTATTATTCTATTCCTAATTATACTGTTCTACCTCTACAACCAAACAAATTCGGACAGATATATTGATAAGGGCAGCGGGGCACTTCTCTCCGAAAGCCTTGATCCGGTCGTTGCCGAAAAGACGGATAAACTTATTGAACAGGCCGCCGGCAATCAGATTGATGTTGTTATTACCGAGTCAGTAAGAAGCCATGAAGCACAGGATGCTTTATATGAACAAGGCCGCTCTGAAGACGGGAAGGTCGTTACCTATGCACAAGGTGGGGAATCCTATCACAATTACGGGCTTGCGGTCGATTATGCTTTACGTAAGCAAAATGGCACCATTACGTGGGATATGCAGTATGATGGCAACAACAATGGCAAGTCAGATTGGCTTGAAGTTGCTGATATGGCCAAAGGACTTGGGTTCGAGTGGGGTGGAGACTGGCAAAACTTTAAAGACTATTCCCATTTGCAAATGGACTTTGGCTTGAGCATCGAACAGCTTAAGCGCGGTCTCCGTCCCAAACATAAAAAATCTGAGCAGTGAGGCAATATCCTGTACAAACAGTTAAGATCGCTATACAATATATTTATACTGAATTAAATCATTTTTAATTAAGTATAAATACATCTGTGTTAAGGAGACTTGACTATGGAACTGAAAGGCATCCACCACGTATCCGCCATCACAGCAAATGCAGCTAATAACTATCATTTTTATACCAGGATTTTAGGCATGCGATTGGTCAAAAAAACGATCAACCAGGACGATCCTTCCGTCTACCATTTATTCTACGCAGACGAAATTGGCAATCCCGGCACTGATTTGACATTCTTTGAAATTCCTCGTGCAGGCACAACAAACCAAGGCCACAGCAGTATTTCCGGTACATCCCTCCGTGTGCCAAATGACGATGCACTGGGATACTGGCAAAGGCGTTTGACTGAACATGGTGTTATCCATGACGGAATCATGGAACAGGATGGCCGCCAAATCATTAATTTTCGTGACCCCGAAAATCAACGATTGACGCTTATTTCCGATGAATCAAACACAGGGCTAAGAGGCGGCAAAGTATGGGAGCACAGTCCAGTCCCCGCTGACAAAGGCATCATTGGTCTTGGACCGGTCAGACTGACAGTACAGGATCCGGCTCCGACAACCAGCGTATTGACCGATATTTTGACTTTTCGGGAAGCCCGCAGCTATCCAGCGCTTGTCAGTGGGCAGGAAGCTATTCGGGTCTTCTCAACCGGTGAAGGCGGAACTGGTGCAGAAATACATCTGGAGATACGCAATGATCTGCCACAGGAGCGGCCCGGTCGGGGAAGTGTTCATCATGTTGCCTTCCGGGTTGAGAACGAAGATGAATTGACCAAATGGAAGGATCGAATTCAGGCAGAACGCCTCCCTAATTCCGGCCTCGTGGACCGTTTCTATTTTAAATCCCTTTATTTTCGTGAACCAAATGGGATTCTGTTTGAGCTGGCAACAGACGGACCAGGGTTTTCGACGGATGAAAACGTTGATCGGCTCGGCGAATCATTGGCATTGCCACCATTATTTGAAGACAGACGTGACGAAATTGAAGCTAACTTGAATCCGCTCGATACAAAAAGACCGCGCTGATTTGCGCGGTCTTTTTGTATAACGGATTCTTCCCAATAACCTGCACGAAAAACAGCCACCTAATCTAAGAACGCTACCCCAATCAAAACAAGCAAAATGGATTAAACATGACATATTTACTGCTATTGGCTCATAGTTATCTACAATTATTCAGTTTCCATTTATCGGCCAATTCATAACTGAATTTTCTATCATAACGGAAAATTTTGAGCATACACAAGTAATACAATCTATATTAAAGCATATCATAGCATATATTAGTTCATAGTTAACATTGACGGAATTTGGATGTATATTTCAAATCATCAAAAAATATAAAGTTTGAACAGATTGTGAAATCCTTATACTATTATAGTATGATTTTTTTTAGAACTTTCCCCCACCTGCTGAATGTTCAATATCTAGTAAAAAAGTAGTGCTTTCTATCATTCTTTACTTAGAAATTGGACACGAACACTTAGCGCCTTGCCCCCACACAGGCGGACAACTTTATACAGAGAATTAAAAGTAAACGGGCTGAACGCTATACTTACCGGCGTCAATCCGATTTACACAAAACATAACGGGAGGTCATTTAGGAGATGAAAAAACTATTACTAGCTTCCATTTTCGGTATTTTCGTGCTTGTACTCGCGGCTTGCGGCGGCGGATCTGATGATGCCAGCGGCAGTGGCAGCGGGGATGGCGGAAATGGCGATTCAGACGGCGATTCAGCGCTTGAAAAAATTAAAGATTCAGGAACCGTTCAGATTGGATATGCGGACGAAAGGCCATATGGTTATAAGGAAGACGGCGAAATAAAAGGTGCATCACCCGATATCACTGCGGCCGTATTTGCAGAACTGGGCGTGGACAATGTTGAGGGTCAAATACTCAATTACGACCAGTTGATCCCTGGTTTAAACGCAGGTAAATTTGATGTTATCACATCAGGTATGGCGATTAACCCTAGCCGCTGTGAAAATGCGGACTTTGGCGAGCCGGAAATGACGTATGGGGAAGGTCTTGTTGTCCCGGAAGGTAACCCGAAGGATATTCACAGTTATAAAGATATAGCTGAGTCGGGTGCTTCTGTAGCCATTATGTCCGGTGCAACAGAAATTGAATATGTGAAAAAAGAGGGTGTGAAAGATAGCCAGATACAGAAAGTTGCAGACATTCCTGCATCGTTCTCAGCTGTTGAGTCCGGCCGTGCTGATGCTACAACCGGCACTGAAATGACCGTTAAAATGGCACTGGAATCAGCTGATAGTAACAAGCTTGAATTTGTAGACGACTTTGAGCAGCCGGATCTCGATGGTGTTCCAAGCTATGGTGCTGCTGCTTTTCATCCAGATAACGACAAATTGCGTGAAGCATATAATGAAGAACTGCAAAAGTTGATTGACGATGGAACAGTAGCTGAAATTCTGGAAGAGAACGGATTTGATCCTGAGAACAACGCACCACCGGAAGATACCACGACCGAAGAAATCTGCAGCGGTGAAAAATATTAAGCCAGGCTTAAGAATATACTTAAATATCCCTGCAATGACTCCATAGGGTCCGGCTCCCTCATCCAGGGGGTCCGACCCTATTATTTTTGAATACAAACGTATCTGAAGGAGTGATGATTATTAACGCAATTGCTGAGATATTCCCAACATTAATGCAAGGATTACGTATTACCATCGAAGTACTGCTCGGGTCCATCATTCTCGGCTATCTGATGGCTTTTGTCGCCGGACTTTGCCGATTGTCCAAAAATCCGATTATCAAATACATTACGATCTTTTATGTCGAAGTATTCCGCGGAACCTCTTTAATTGTGCAGCTATTCTGGCTTTTTTATGCCCTGCCGATTTTATTTGGAATTAGTTTGGGAAGTGACTACCTTGCAGGTGTCCTTGCAATTGCTTTAAACTACGGGGCCTACATGTCAGAAATTGTACGCGGATCGATTCTCTCTGTAGCAAAAGGACAAACAGAAGCTGCAACAGCTCTTAATATGTCCCGATTTCAGCGAATGCGTCTGGTTATTTTCCCTCAGGCTGTCCGCATGATGTTGCCCGAATTTGGCAATTACCTTATCCAGATGCTTAAAGCGACATCACTTGTCTCATTGATTGGTATGACCGATATCTTATATTACGGTGATATCCTGCGCGGCAACAACTTGTCCCAGGCACCAACTGTCTATTTCCTGATACTCGTATTCTATTTCATAATGGCGCTGCCACTCATCTGGCTGACCAGAAAAATGGAAACAGCATCAAAGAAAGGAGTGGCTAGTTAATGAATAGTGGAAATTGGCAATGGAATACATTTTTTGAAGCCTTCCCGGTTGTTGTGGAAGGGCTTGGAATTACATTAGGGTTGACTGTTGCCACTTATTTATTCGCACTCATATTCGGCTTTGTCTGGACATTACTGAGCGCCATCCGAATAACACCAATAAGGTGGCTGTTCAGATGGATTATGGAATTTATCCGCTCAACACCACCGCTTGTACAGCTGTTTTTCATTTTCTATGCATGGCCAATGGTACCGATTGTCGGATTTGCCCTGGATCCGTTCACAAGTGCCATTGTGGGCTTAGGTATTCATTTCAGTACGTATATCGGTGAGGTCTATCGTTCCGGAATTGAGGCTGTTGAAAAAGGACAATGGGAAGCAGCAAAAGCACTCAATTTTTCGACCGGGCAAAAGTGGTCTAAAATTATACTACCGCAGGCGATCCCGCCAACCATACCAATGCTTGGAAATTATTTAATCATTATGTTCAAGGAAATTCCACTGGCTTCAACAATTGGGGTTGCGGGAATATTGAACCTGGCAAACTCATATGGCTCTGCAAATTTCAGGTATTTGGAGCCGTTAACGATTGTGGCCCTCTTGTTCCTTTTATTAAGTTATCCGTCTGCCATATTGATCAACAAGCTGGAACGCAGAATGAACCGGCGTTTTGATAAAAAGGAAAAAAGCGGAAGTAAACCTCTTAAAGAAGAAAAGGAAGGAGCTGCATCGTAATGACAGAACCAATTGTACAATATCAGGATGTGCATAAATCCTTTGGTGATACCGAAGTGCTGACAGGCATTAACCTGGATATTGAACCTGCTGAAAAAGTGGCTGTCATCGGACCCAGCGGATCGGGAAAAACAACCATCATCCGCATGCTGATGACACTGGAAGAACCAACATCAGGTGACATCATTGTTGATGGCAAAAATCTATGGCATATGGAGAAAAACGGCGAGCTTGTCCCTGCTAACGAAAAACATCTGAGACAGGTACGCGGGAATATTGGAATGGTCTTTCAGCATTTTAACTTGTTTCCGCACATGACCATTCTTGATAACTGTATGTCAGCACCAATACATGTGCAGAAAGTAGATAAACAAGAGGCAAAGCAGCGATCCATTGAAATGCTGGAAAAAGTGGGGCTCGGCGATAAGCTTGATAGTTACCCGAACCAATTATCGGGCGGACAGAAGCAGCGTGTTGCGATGGCCCGTGCCCTGGTCATGCGTCCAAAAGTTATGTTGTTTGACGAAGTGACATCAGCACTCGACCCCGAACTGGTAGGAGAAGTACTGGAGGTTATCCGGGACATCGCCAATGAAGGCGAAATGGCAATGGTTCTTGTCACTCACGAAATGGAATTTGCTCGAGATATTGCTGACCGCGTCCTCTTTCTGGATAACGGCGTCATTGCTGAGGAGGGACCACCGGCTGAAGTATTGGAAAACTCCACAAACGACAGGTTGCAAAGCTTCCTGCACCGCTTCAGAACATAAAAAGTCCGGGGCAGAACTGAAGCGTTGCCCTAACGTGCACTACTGCCCGAAGTGGAAATCAATCCTGTCAATACGTCGCAGTTATGAATTGTTTGTCTAAAAACAACCATTTTTGAGCGAACAACTTAGAAAAACTCGGTATTCGCCTCGTCTTATAGCGAATGCCGAAGCGTTTCTTATAAGGTCATCCATCATTTATACTTTCTGACGTTATAAAAAATCCGAACTGATTCGAAATCTAACTGACGAATTTTGAATCACAGTTCGGATTTTTTCTAGATTCAATTCTGTTGTCCCTATCTCTTTTTATGTGTCAATCTGTTAAGTTGAGTTCAACCCAGCTCATATTAATAATATTTATCAGGCCGGATCTTCCCCAATAATCTTCACTTCGCGTTCAAGGTTTACGCCGAATTTCGCTTTCACAGTATCCTGGACGAAATGGATCAAGTTGATATACTCAGTCGCTGATGCATCATCCAAGTTAACAATAAAACCGGCATGCTTTAACGACACTTGTGCACCACCGATTTGTTTTCCCTGTAGCTTACTGTCCTGAATAAGCTTACCTGCAAAGTAACCCGGTGGACGCTTAAATACACTTCCGCACGAGGGATATTCAAGCGGTTGCTTGGACTCCCGCTTGAACGTCAGATCATCCATTATTGCTTTAATGTCGTCATATCTGCCCTCTTTCATGGAAAACCTTGCTTCCAGTACAATATACCCTTTATCTGGTATATTGCTCGAACGATATTTCAAGTCAAGTTCATCAGCCGGTAAATGAAGCAGGTTACCTGAGGCATCCACGACGATTGCACTCTCCAGCACATCTTTAATTTCACCGCCATATGCGCCGGCATTCATGAACAGTGCGCCTCCGACCGATCCGGGGATGCCGCACGCAAATTCAAGCCCTGTTAATGTATGGACCAAAGCCTTGTGCGAAGCCGTAATAATTCTGGCACCGCTTTGGGCCACAAGTTTTGTTCCCTCCACCTCTATTTTCGACAAGCGCCCTAAGTTCAAAACAATACCCCGGATCCCACCGTCTTTCACAATCATATTAGACCCATTTCCAAGCAAAGTGAACGGGATACCTTCTTTTTTAGATAGTTTCACGATCTCTTGTACCTCTACATATGTTTCAGGCGTTACATAGAAGTCAGCTCTTCCGCCAAGACGTGTATAGGTATGATTATCCAAATATTCGTCTGCCATTACATTCTCAGGGGATGTTATTTGTTTCAATTGTTCATACGTATGGTGACTTTTTATCACAAACATCAATCCTTTATTGTTCAATCTGTCCATTCTTCTTTGGATTTAAAAAGGAATAAACCATTTTATCAACCCGGGTATCTTCATGCAACTCGCTATGACCCAATGTATAATCATGAATCATCACATAATCCAATTGAGGTTCTAAGACAATATTTTTTATTGTGCCAACACTTTGCGGAACGGCTACGGAATCACCTGTACTTCCAATACTCAGCACTTTTAATTGTTCTGGTATAACATCTTTATTCAAATGAAGCTTTTTTAGTGCTTCGGAATCAGGCTTCAGATCTTCAGCAGCAGGATCCTGGTGGATACGAAAGTAGTCTTCATTATATATCCCATCAAAAGGGACGCCGATGGTAACTAATTTATTTACTTTTGGATATACCCTTTCATTTTGGTATGTCTCAATAAAATCCATCGTGACAAGGCCACCCATTGAATGCCCCACCAAATTAACCGTGTTGAACTGGAATGTTTCCTTCATATGTTCCAGCAGTTTTGCAAGCCAAGCTGATGTATCTTGGATGCTGGCTCGATTATTTTCGAAAATAACGTGGACGAGTATCGGGGCAGTTACGTTTTCCTTCCCGTAAACGTTTACGTCCAGATTGCCTGACGACGAAACACTGTATACCAATGCCCGCTGACCCCATCCGTATTTATCTTCAAAGCGGTTCAGCATATTTCCGAATGAATTTTTGGTCCCTTTATAGCCATGTACAAATACGGTTGCATTGTTGATCTGACCTTCTGACTTTGTCTTTCCCGGAACATACAGCCAGCTAATAGTACAGATAATCAAAGAAAGTAACACAATTATACTGATAACATGTTTCTTTTGCATACACAAATCTACCCCACTTGATTCTACTACCCGTTTTGCAGTGTTTTCTGTTTGAGAATAAACCACGTGAAATAGGCGCCGATGCCCGCCAATAATAATTTTATCGGCAGAAGCGGCACGACAAAAAGAATTGTAAAGCTCATGGCCAGCCATAGAGTCGACACGCCAATTACCTTTGCTCGTAATGGAATCCCATTGCCATCACGATAATTCTGGATATAGGACCCAAAATACTTGTTCGTAATCAACCAGTTATATAACTTTTCCGAGCTTCTGACATAACAGGCAGCTGCCAACAACAAGAAAGGTGTTGTTGGTAAAAGCGGGAGAACAATCCCCAGCACACCCAGCACCAATGAGATGGTCCCGGCTATCATTAGCAATACCATTTTTAACTGTTTCATATGGAACACCAGCTGTAAAGTTTTATAACAAAGCATATCTCTGTTTATTATAGCATTTACTTGGCTGTTATGCCTTAATGTTTATGGAATTTGTTTGACATTTTAGAGTGCGTACGCTCAATGAACAAGACAACTTTTGTAAAAATGGTTGTGCAGAATCCCTTCTTTCATAATAACTCCATTTTTTCGGTTGACATTTGCTCCATTGTTGGCTAAAATATCAGTTAACTTTAATTAGATAAATCGATAAAGTAATAAAGCGGATACTTGATTGGAGTTTTTGTATGCAACCGTATTTAACAGGTAATGGGCATAGCTTGAGTCAAACTGATTATCAGCTGCAGAGCAATCTGGTGACAGCAATAAAGAAACGTTTCCGCACTTACGGCTATTTGGAAACCGGGACGAGTACATTCCAAAATTATGATATGTACACATCCATGATCGGAACAGTCCGCAAACATAATATGATTAAAACGATCGATCCTTCAGGCGATGTGCTTGTTTTACGCCCTGATATGACTATACCTATTGCACGACAAATGGCAAATGAAAAAACACCTTACCGCAGACTCTTTTATGTGCAGAGTGTTTTCCGGCAGCTTAAGGACGAGACGAGCCCCAAGGAGTTTACCCAGGCCGGCGTAGAATGTTTTGGTGAAAATACGCCTGAAAATGATGCCGAGACAATCGCTCTGTCCGTTCATATATTGCAGGATTTGCAGTTTAATCAATTCAAAATTGAAATTGGCCATGCCGGTTTTTTTAAAGATTTGATTAATGAACTGCCATTATCACCGGGAGAGCTGGAAAAGCTGCAGGAGCTGATTCAGTCAAAAAATCTGGTGGAAATTCGCCCGTTTTTGGAAAGCCTATCTGTGGAAGAACCAATCATTAAAGCAATTGAATCAATCCCTTTATTATATGGAGATCCGCTAATCGTCATTGAGAAAGCTTCAACCATTACGATGAATAGCAAAATGAAGCAGACAATTGCGTACCTGAAAAAGGTTTATGCTCTACTGGAGGATTATGGCATTGAAAACGCCATTGTTTTCGATCTTGGTTTGATTAACCACATGGACTACTACTCCGGGGTTATTTTTCAAGGATATATCACTGGCTACAGTAAGCCCGTCCTGATGGGCGGAAGATATAATGGTCTCGCTGAACAATTCGGTGCTGACATCCCGGCTATCGGATTCGGCTGTATTATTGATCATTTGCTGAACGCTAAAAAAGAAACAACTCCAATCGAACAATTAGATGAGACAATTGAACTGGTAATCTACTACGATATAAGCAGAAGCACTGTTGCACTTTCGGCTGCCAATCGGCTTCGGAATGCAGGTTATCAGGTGCTGACACAGAATGCTGATAACAAAAGAGACATTCCGGCGACATTCACTGTACGATTCACAGACGATCAGTTCCTGCTTGTCGACCGGCGAAATCACATGACATTTCAGAGCATCGATGATTTGGAAAACTTGCTGGAAACAGAAATGAGGGATAATTGAGTGGAGATGATTACGTTAGCTCTGGCAAAAGGACGAACAGCAGATGATTCGATTAAACTTCTGGAAAAGGCGGGTGTTTATTTCGATGACTTAAGCCATAAATCCAGAAAACTGGTTTTCTATGATAATACCCATCAGGTCAAATTAATTTTCGTGAAGGCTGTTGATGTCCCAACCTATGTCGAAAATGGTGCAGCAGATATCGGTATTGCCGGAAAAGACAATATCATGGAAGCCCAAGCAGATATTTATGAAATACTCGATCTGAAACTTGGCCAATGCAAATTTGCCGTTGCCGGTTTCAGTCATGAACAGCAGACCAATGGCAATGTGCTGACAGTAGCCTCCAAATACCCGGTAGTCGCAAAAACCCATTTCCGCAAAAAAAATATACCGGTTGAAACTATTAAATTGAATGGATCGGTCGAGCTTGCACCCATCATCGGATTAGCAGATGTGATTGTAGATATTGTGGAAACGGGAAATACCATCAAAGAAAACGGTCTGACAATTCTTGAAGAACTTGATTCGGTCAGCACCAGATTAATCGTCAATAAAGCAAGTTTCACCACAAAATCCGAAAGCGTGCATGCATTTATCAATACGCTACAAACTGGTTTGGAGTGACACGGAATGAAGCTTACAACAGCCGACCAATTTTTAAAAGAACGGCAAAACCCGACAGAAGAGACCGACAACAGCCAGCTGGACCAAACCGTATTAAATATCATTTCCAAGGTGAAGCAAACGGGAGACAAAGCTTTACTGGATATGACCGAAAAATTCGATGGCGTCAGAATGGATGACATATCTGTTTCTGAGGCGGAATTTGCAGAGGCACAGGAAGCCGTCAGTGATGAATTTACAGTGGCCATACAAACAGCCCGTAAAAATATCACGGCATTTCATACTAACCAACAGGAACAATCTTGGTTTATCAATCAGACCGGCGGCATTACACTTGGACAGAAAGTGACACCTATCGAACGGGTCGGAGTTTATATACCAGGTGGAAAAGCTGCCTACCCTTCTTCCGTCCTGATGACTATCATTCCAGCAAAACTAGCAGGTGTGAATGAGATCATTATGACCACACCGCCTGACAGCGATGGCAAAATCAGTCCGTATGTGCTTGCAGCCGCTGAAGAAGCCGGTGTTGATAAAGTGTATAAAGCCGGCGGAGCACAGGCAATTGCAGCACTGGCTTATGGCACTGAAACGATTGGCAAAGTCTTTAAAATTGTCGGACCCGGGAACGCTTATGTTGCCCGTGCCAAAAAGTGGGTCTTTGGCGATGTGGCAATTGATATGATTGCGGGACCAAGCGAAATTTGCATCATTGCAGATGAAACGGCTCAAGCCCGATTCGTGGCGGCAGACTTACTATCCCAAGCAGAACATGACGAGCAAGCACGCCCTTTGCTCATAACAACATGCAGACACATAGCTCAAGCTGTAAAAGCCGAACTATCCCGGCAAACAGAACGATTGGAACGCAAATCCGTCATTCAGCAGTCACTCGCCCAAAACGGACGCATCATACTGGCTGATACGCTTCATGAAGCTCTTGATGTTGCCAACCAAATAGCCCCGGAACATTTGCAGCTGATGATCCGGCAGCCATTCGAAAATCTTGCTAATATTACAAATGCCGGAGCGATTTTCCTGGGCGATTATTCACCTGAACCGCTTGGTGACTATGCCGCCGGACCGAATCACACCTTACCGACCAGTGGTACAGCGGCCTTTTCCTCACCACTTGGTATCTATGATTTTGTCAAAAAATCAAGTGTGATCCATTATTCGGAATCAGCACTCCATGCGATTTCACAGGATATTATAGCCATTGCCAATACAGAAGGACTCACAGCTCATGCTAATTCAATCCAAATCAGAAAGGATGAGGACGATGCGTAGCGCCACAACCAACCGTAAAACAGCTGAAACAGCCATATCAGCAGAACTTGAACTGGACGGCAAAGGGATGTCACAAGTTAAGACAGGGATTGGTTTTTTCGATCACATGCTGACACTGATGGCCAAACACGGGCTATTTGACCTGATGCTTAACTGTAACGGTGATCTTGAAGTTGACCAGCATCATTCCGTTGAAGATACAGGGATTGTTTTAGGGCAGGCTTTCAAGAAGGCACTTGGCGATAAAGCAGGCATCACCCGTTATGCAACCATTACCACTCCAATGGATGAGGCTCTCTCGTTCATTTCTGTCGATATTAGTGGACGCCCCTATCTCGTGTACCACGTTGACGGTCTAAAAGATAAGATCGGTTCATTTGATACCGAGCTAGCTAAAGAGTTTTTCCAGGCATTCGCCATTCATGCCGGCATGACAATCCATATTAATCTGGCGTATGGGGAAAATAGCCACCATATCATCGAGTCGATTTTCAAAGGATTTGGTCGTGCACTCGATCAGGCTGTATCCCTGAATGACAGAATCGATGGGATCCCATCGACAAAAGGATCACTATAGTAACACTAGGGATCTGACATCAGGTTGGCCTTCTCGCACGAGTTGGTGGCCTTCTCGCACGAGTTGGTGGCCTTCTCGCACGAGTTGGTGGCCTTCTCGCACGAGTTGGTGGCCTTCTCGCACGAGTTGGTGGCCTTCTCGCACGAGTTGG
>NZ_BMNQ01000009.1 GCF_014646635.1 Lentibacillus kapialis | reverse complement strand
GTGCGGAGGAGAGATGTATCCGGAGTATTATAAAGGTATGCATGGACAGGAATACAAATTATCGGATATCCTCTAACGAAGTTAGGAAGAAAAGGACCGGGCCGCACTTTGCCCGGTTTTTCTTAATGTAATTGGATCTTCAAGAGGTTCATTCTAATTCAAAATCTGTAAGAAGTTAATCCCCGCTTAAGGTTTAAGCGGGGATTTTGTTGATTGAACAGAACAAAATAGCATTATATACATATAGTAAATCAAATATTTTTTGCATAAGGCAAACTTTATTGTTGACGTTTAATTAAATTTTATATATGCTAATAATTAACACAAAGGAAATAAAAAGCGGGCTTCGTAAATTATATTTGTTTCAGAAAGAAGGTATTGGAATGAGTGAGTCAATTGTTGTGGATCAACTGAGTGTTTCATACCATGGTGAAACAGCGATTCGGGATATCTCATTCTCGATCGAATCCGGTAATATCGTCGGTGTTATAGGTCCCAATGGTGCAGGCAAATCAACATTATTAAAATCTATTTTAGGTCTGATACCAAAAGATAAAGGGCACATCAGAGTAATGGGCAAAAGCATTCATGAAATTAGAAAAAAAATCGCTTATGTACCGCAGCGAAGCGATATTGATTGGGATTTCCCCATCTCTGTATTAGATGCGGTTTTAATCGGTCGATACCCAGCGTTAAAAATAGCCAGAAAGCCAAAAAAAGCAGATAAAGAAATAGCAGTGCATGCGCTGGGTAAAGTGGGGATGGCAGATTTGAAAAACCGTCAGATTGGTGAATTATCCGGTGGGCAGCAGCAGCGCGTATTTTTGGCAAGAGCGCTGGCACAACAAGCGGAAGTATTCTTTTTGGATGAACCGTTTGTCGGGATTGATATCGGCAGTGAAGAGACGATTATGGCTATTTTAAAAGAATTAAGCGCAAATGGAAAAACCATACTGGTGGTTCACCATGATTTAAGTAAAGCAAAGGAATATTTTCAGAAGGTCATTTTATTGAATCAGGCATTAATGGACTTTGGAGAGGCGGAAGATGTTATGCAACCCGAAACCATTGCGAAAGCTTATGAAGGCCAGTTGTCATTCTTGAAAGAGTTGGCGGTGGAATCATGAATTTTTTGGAAGCTGTGATGCATTATGATTTTTTACAAAAAGCGATGGTCACATCTATTGTAGTTGGTATTATATGCGGCGTGATTGGAAGTTTTATTGTGCTGCGCGGCATGGCATTAATGGGTGATGCGATTTCACATGCAGTTCTGCCAGGGGTGGCCATTTCATATTTTCTCGGCATCAATTTTTTCTTTGGAGCAGTTACAACGGGAATTTTGACTGCAATCGGTATTGGATATATCGGCCAAAATAGCCGGATTAAAAACGATTCATCTATCGGTATCATGTTTACAACGGCATTTGCACTGGGGATTATTCTGATTACGCTGTTAAAAAGCAGCACAGATCTATACCACATTTTATTTGGAAACGTTCTTGCCGTTCGTCCGTCTGATATGTGGATGACGATGATTATAGGAGTAATTGTGCTGGTCAGTGTATATGTTTTTTACAAAGAACTGCTGGTCACCTCGTTTGATCCGACGATGGCAAAAGCATACGGTTTACCAAATAATGTTATTCACTACTTCCTTATGACATTGCTGACGATGGTAACTGTCGCATCGCTGCAGACAGTGGGGATAATCTTAGTCGTGGCAATGCTGATAACGCCGGCTGCTACAGCTTATTTACTCACAAATCGGCTTTCAACGATGATATTTTTAGCATCCGGTTTTGGCGTGATTGCATCTGTAGTTGGATTATACATTAGTTATAAAGCGAATCTTGCATCAGGTGCGACGATTGTGCTGGTTGCAACGCTCTTATTTGGTATTACATTCATTGTTTCACCAAAACATGGGGTGTTGTGGAAAGCGTTGCGTTCACGCCGGAAACGGCTATCTTATTAAAAAGTCGAGGAGGAGAATCTGTGAAGAAAATTCTATTTATGACTCTATTATTTTCATTTGCCATTTTGGCTGGCTGCTCAGGAGAGAGTGAAACTGATGGTACTGCGACTAAAGAAAAAAATCTGCAGATTGTCACAACTTATTCAGTCGTTTATGATATCGTGCAAAATGTAGCCGGCGAACAGGCTGAGGTAGAAAGTCTTGCACCAATTGGATCTGACCCTCATCAATATGATCCACTGCCTGCGGATGTTCAGGCAGTGACAGATGCTGATGCCGTTTTTTATAATGGGTTGAACTTGGAAGCAGGTAATTCATGGTTTAGGAAAATGATTCAGACGGCAGGCAAAAACGGCAAGAAAGATCCGGTATTCCGTATCAGTGAAGGGGTGGAGGCAAAATTGCTTGAGTCCGGTGGTCATAAAGGTGACAAAGATCCGCACGCATGGCTGGATGTTCAAAATGGTATCACCTATGCAAAAAATGCACGGGATGCTTTAATTAAAATTGATCCTGAAAACAAGCAAGCATATCAGGAAAATGCTGATGCTTATATAGAAAAACTTGAAAAGTTGGATGAAAAAATCAAGCAGAAAGTAGCGGATATTCCTGAAGATAAGCGCTATTTAGTGACAAGTGAAGGCGCGTTTAAGTATTTTTCTGCAGCATATGATTTTGAGGCAGCCTACATTTGGGAAATTAATGATGAGAATGAAGGAACGCCTGACCAAATTAAGTCAGTTGTCGATTTGATAGAAAACAACAATGTGCCGGCATTGTTTGTAGAAACAAGTGTTGACCCGCGTAGTATGGAAACTGTATCAGATGAAACAGGGATACCGATTGCTGCAGAAATTTTCACTGATTCATTGGCAAAGCCCGGTGAAGAAGGCGATACGTATATTGAAATGCTGGAATGGAATATTAATAAGATTTCTGAAGGTCTGACAAACTAAGACATCCGGTTATGTTTTGAAGAAATCCATTGAATAACTAACGTGCCTGTGGTAAATAACTTCAGGCACGTTTTTTGCGCAAAAGGCAGAAACGCTCTAACAAGGTAACTGTTATGGGAAACGCTAAACCGATTAAGTCCATTGATAATTGGCACAAGGGGGATTTTCTGTTAAAATAAGTGCACGGAAGTAGTAGGAGGAAACCTCGTATGCCAAAGGGAAATGGAAAGATAATAGCACAGAATAAAAAAGCCAGGCATGATTTTTTTATAGAAGAGACGTATGAAGCCGGACTGGTTTTGCGGGGAACAGAGATTAAGTCAATTCGTGCCGGCCGTATTAATTTAAAGGATTCGCATGCAAGAATCGACCATCGTGGTGAAATGCAGCTGGTTAATATGCATATAGCACCATATGAACAAGGGAACCGTTTCAATCACGATCCGACCCGTTCGCGGAAGTTGCTTATGCACCGGAAAGAGATTGATAAATTGGTCGGTCTCATTCAGCAAAAGGGTTATTCCCTTGTACCGTTGAAAGTGTATATCAAAAACGGTGTTGCCAAAGTTCTGATTGGTGTTGGTAAAGGGAAAAAGAAATATGATAAACGTGAGGACCTGAAGCGAAAACAAATGAAGCGTGATGCCGATCGCGCCGTGAAGGAGAGCATGCAATAATTTCCGAGTGATATTATAGAGAGGGGTTTCTTTTTGCGCGTAACGATATTAGGTGGGGGCAGCGAAATTGGTGCTTCCTGTGTACATATACAATTGGAAGAGACGAGTATTATCATCGATGCGGGGATGCGGATGCAAGGTGAAGATCGATTGCCGATGCTGGGCATGCTTGATGAGTTGGGAAGGCCGGACGCTGTTATTGTAACCCATGCGCATGCGGATCATATTGGAGCATTGCCGGTTGTGCATGCTTTATACCCGGATGTTCCGGTTTATTCGACAGCACCCACAGCTGATTTAATGCAGTTGATGATGAAAGATTCGTATAAAATTTTGAGCGAACAAAGCCAGCTGACCCAATCACTGATGCCGTATACCGAAGAACAAATGAATGCGCTGCTGCAGCATATCCGTGTGTTTCCGGCAAAAGGTGTTTTGGAGATAGGAACGGTTAAAATCACGGCGTATCGTGCCGGGCACATTGTTGGCGCTGTCATGTTTTCGATTGAAGGCCATGGGGAGAGCATCCTGGTTACAGGGGATTTGTCGTTCCGTGGCGGACGAACGATCCCCGGCGCAAAAGTTCCGGAAGATCTCCACCCGGATGTTGTCGTGATGGAATCAACCTATGGCAATCGCATGCATACAGACCGCAACACAGAAGAAAAGCGTTTAGCGGAAAATGTTGCCGAAACAGTTGAAAACGGCGGCTTTGCTCTTGTGCCCGCCTTTGCACTTGGACGTGCACAGGAAGTACTTTTGATTCTTCAGGATTATATGGAAAAAGGGTTGATTCCAACATTCCCCATTTATGTTGATGGATTGGTAACCCCTGTCAGCAGGATTTACCGGAATTACCCTCATTATTTAAAGGGCCCCGTTGCACACCGCATTCGGAATAATGGGGATGCTTTTTTGACGGAAGGACGATGCACCGCGGTCGGTCCGAATGACCGAAAAGCGGTCGTCAATGGAAAACCATCCTGTATTATCGCTTCATCCGGTATGCTGACAGGCGGGGCAAGTGCGTGGTATGCCAAACATCTTGTCACTGATAAAAAGAATGCCGTTTATCTCACCGGCTACCAGGATGAGGAGAGTCCGGGCAAAAAACTGCTCGCGCTTGCGGAAGGACAGGAAGACACGCTGAATATTGATGGCACCACTTATCAGGTAACGTGTCGTGTCGATAAATTCGGGTTGTCCGCCCATGCGGATGCCAGCGAAATGACCCGGTTCATTGAGGCGCTTGACCCAACCTACACGCTGCTGGTACACGGTGATGAGGATGCCAGGACATCGATGCGTGATAAAATCCACCCGCGCTTCCATCCACTATTGGTGGAAAACGGGGAAAGCTATCCATTTGAAAAACGGAAAGATGGTAAAGGGGTTGCCGGAAAAAAGTATAAACGAAATCGGGAACAGGAACGGCTCCGAAAGCACATTGGATCAGTTCTGCTGTATAAAAAGGAAGGAAAACAAGCTTATAAATTCGGATTGTGCCAAAATGTACATCCGAAAATAGCGACGCTTTTTTGTGAAACAGCCAAAGGAAAGGCGGATAAAGTCGAAGCAGGACGCGTTGCTGAAACACTCGGTCCATGGGGCTTGTCGATCGATGCATTTGCACAGATGGCAGAAAATGTCTTAACGTTTAGCAGACCGTATCTGAACGACATAAATTGGGATTTGATTCCGGATTACACCTTATCGTTGCAAGAAATTTTCGAACGGCTGCAGATAAACGATGAAGCACGGCAATTTGCGGTTGCGCTGGCATTGCAAAGTATCCCGGATGACCATCGTCATATGGACCGGGAAGGCAGAATCGGCTACAAGCTGGATAAAGATTTGCGTTTCCGGTTAAGCAATCTGGATTTACCCATTCAGGCAATTAAAATGAACCCCAATCACGCCATGGATTTTGTCCGGTCGTATTTTGCAGATAATCCACGCTTTCTACGCTGTGGTATTCAAAACAATGGTACACAAAGCGAACATATCCTGCTGTCATTTGATTTTCCGGACAGTATTTCGGATTCTGAACGTAAATACGTGACCCAAGTGATTAAAAACCGGACAGGATGGGAAATTGCCATTTCTGATTCAGTCCGGCACGAGGCGTTTCAGCCATTGCTTGCGGAGTTACTGGAAAAAAGTGTCGATATGCCATCTGTCCATATCAATGAATCACTGGTTGTAACCAAGGAAGCGAAACCGGAAAACGGGCAGACTGTTACAGACCACTTCAAGAAAATGACCGGATTTGATTTGCGGTTTGCGGAAGAACCTGGTGCGGCAGATGGACAGGATGATAAAGCTGAACGATTTGAGGCAGAACCGGGTCAAGAGCCGATGGAAAATAATCAGGCAATTGAGGTAGCCAAACAATATGCCCGGAATTATAATGTAAAAATTTACAAAACGAGTATGAAACAGGCGAACGGGCAACCGCTCATGGTTTTGCATTTTATCTCGCCTGAGGTTGCCGTGCGCTATCAAGACATGCTGCGGAATTTGAGTGATGAAACAGGCATGACCGTTCAATACGCTAAGCAACCAAAACAAAATGAAATCATTCGCATAACACGAGAGCAGGTGCCACAAGCCTGGGGAATGAAAGGAAATCCATCCGTTCACATGGATAAAGCAGAAGTCTCGATTAAAGTAGCCCACGAACCAGCAGATGATGCTTTCACAGCCGTTTGTTCAGAAATCAAGCGGCAAACAGGTTATATGTTAGCACGGTAGTTGAAATGTTACTGAACCTTGACTTATACTGCATATTTGTTATAATAAGAATCATCGTGAGAATAAATAAATGAATAGTGCTCGTCTATCCGGGCGTATTCTCCACCCCTTACATGGGGACGTTACGGATTCGACAGGGATAGATTGAGCTCAGACTGCGCGTCGAGGTTACGGCTCGTAAAACGTTATTGCCTAAATATAACTGGCGAAGAAAACAATTCACCAGCTTTAGCAGCTGCCTAAGCACTGCCTAAAGCGATCCTTCCTGCTATCGCCCGTGTGGCAGATTGAAGGGTCTCAAATGAAGCGGGCTATTCCGCCATCCACCGTCTGAGGATGACGGCAGAATACAATCAGACTAGCTGCCTGTAAGCCTGTTGGCAGGCTGAAGGGTAAGCGAATGATAATATGTCAACTATGCGTGTAGATGTCTGAGTGACGATATCTCTGGACGTGGGTTCGATTCCCACCGTCTCCACCAATACATATGTTGGTGGTTTTTTTATGTGTTATTTTTTATCAAATTCAATGTATATACAGATATGACCAATGCCATAATGGAAATTAACCATGTCTCCATATCTCCCCCTTCTCTTAGAGGAATGAGGATCCGTTCGGTATGGATAATCCAACTTCGGCGGATCCTCATTCCGTTATTTGCTCCAATTAAAGCTTTTCAAACACGTTAGCGGATCCTCATTCCGTTATTGTCCTATTTCACCCTGGTTTTGCCCTGTTTTCACACGAATAGCGGAATGAGGATTCATTACAACACTAAATAGGGTGATTTTTGTCCATTTAGCGGAATGAGGATCCGTTCGGTATGGATAATCCAACTTTGGCGGATTCTCATTCCGCTATTTGCTTCTTGGAAACGCGGGGGCGTTCCCGAGATAAGATGCAGCTGTGAAACATGTGGAGGAGCAATGTATTCAGCGTATTATAAAGGCGTGCATGGACAGGAATATAAATTATCGGACCTTCTCTAGTTATGGAAGGAAAGAAAAGAACCGAGCCGTACTTTGCCCGGTTTTTCTTTATTTACTACTGAAATCCCCTGCTGATCACGGGTATGATCAGCAGGGGATTTTGCCGACGAATGTCTTATCTTTGTTATCCCAATGCAACATCGAGTATCATCATAATGGTGAATCCAACCATAACACTCATAGAGGCTAAATCTTTATTGCCGTTTTCCTGTGAGCCAGGGATCACTTCTTCAGCTACAACGAAAATCATTGCCCCCGCTGCAAAGCTGAGTGCATATGGTAGAAGCGGCTGCATGACGGTAACTGCTAATGCTCCAATAATGCCGGCTATCGGTTCAACTATGCCGGACATCTGTCCATAAAAGAAGCTCTTCTTTCGCGCCATTCCTTCGCGCCGGAGTGGCATTGAAACAGCAAGCCCCTCGGGAAAGTTCTGAATTCCAATGCCGACAGCCAGGGCAATCGCACCACCAAGGGATGCTGCCGGTAAATCAGCAGCAATCGCGCCGAAAGCAACACCTACTGCAAGTCCTTCGGGGATGTTGTGCAGTGTTATGGCTAAAACGAGCAGCGTGCTCCGTCTTTTTCTTTCCGGGTTGATCCCTTCAGCCTGATCCATGTTTAACCCCGGGTGAAGATGCGGGAGTAATTTATCAGAACCCCACAGGAAAATACCGCCTAGTAAAAAGCCAATAGCGGCGGGAAGCCATACCGGTACAGGTCCTCCTTCTGCCTTTTCCAATGCTGGTGAAAGCAGTGACCAAAAGCTTGCAGCAATCATTACACCACCGGCAAACCCCAGCATCCCGTCCATAAAACGCTGGTTAACCCCTTTCGTAGTAAAAACAAGTGCTGCGCCTAATGCGGTCATTCCCCACGTGAAAATAGTAGCAATTGCAGCTTGCAAGATTGGATCAAGGGTCATAAAATAATCGATCATAGATTATGCATCCTCTCGTTTATTATTATTAAATCATTATGGTTAGAGTATGTATAAAAAATGAAAAATTGATTGAATATCCCATATTTGTTTTACCCACAACTAAATGTTTACCAAGGTAAACTTTAACTGGTTACTGGTTTATAATACAGCTGATTCAGCTTAGTGTCAATTGTTTAGTGCTAATCCTAACAGTTAGATCTTGTGCTTAGAAAAACTCGGCATTTGTCTTGTGAGTGCCGAAGTTTTTCTTATAGTGCGTGTTTAAAATAGACAGGCCAAACACATAATATAGTGATTGTGCTACAATAACAGCTGGATTGTAATTTTCAAAGCAGGTGTCGTTCATGTATAGATTTAACCGGATTAAAACTGATTCATTTCATATAAGCAATAGCACAAACGGTAAAGTAAAAAATAATGGCAAGCCAAACAGGGATAAGATGTTCAACGGTTTTTACAGGGAATATCAGAGTATACGAAAAAAATTATTCGAGAATTTACAGCAATTGAATAACGAACTGACTGAATGTGTTCTATTCAAAAAAACAACAAAAATCCTTGACTGGGTTATATTTATCTGTTTTTGTGAGGATTTTGGTTTACTGCCGAACAGGGTATTCCGGCAAAGTTTACAGGAAAAGGAGCATGCGCTTGATCCAAGATATACAGATACTTGGGAGCAGCTGAAAGAATTAATTCGGACAATTAAGCAAGAACATGCTGAAAAGGATATTCATCATATCGATAGCGCGTTGTTGGAAGAGGATCCTGTTCTAAATCAGATGACTGTACAGAATGCTGTCTTTCCTTTATTTAAGAAGTTAATTCGTTATGATTTTGCGACTGACCTGGATATCAATGTACTTGGCCGTATTTTTGAACAATCGATTAATGATATGGAAGTATTTAAAGCAAATATGACAGGAATAAATAATGATCTACTGCAGAGTAAGCGCAAGAAAGATGGTATATTTTATACATCGCCGGACGTGACCAGAGTGCTGCTGCAGGAAACCTTACTGAAATGGGTGGATGACAGGAAACAGGAATTGGCTGTGGGCTTCCCGGAAGATCACACTAATAAGATTAATGAATCTGATCAGGTATTCCGGGAGTATTTACAGTCGATTAGAATCCTTGATCCGTCTGCCGGCTCCGGAGCCTTTTTAAGCATGGCTTATGATATGCTAATAAATGAATGGGTTAAAGCTTTTGAAGAACCGGTCGGAATGGAATTTGCCAATAATCATATGATCACTGACAATCTGTTTGGTGTTGAATTGAATGCCGAAAGTCTTGAGTTGGCCAAACTAATCTTATCGTTCAAGTCAATGGCGCAACAGCAAAAATGGCCGATGTTTCAAGACAATTTGAAAACAGGCAATGCCATAATTGATCATCCTGATATTTCTGATCAGGCATTTGACTGGAACCAATCATTTCCGAAAATAATGCGTGAAGGCGGTTTTGATATCATCATCGGCAACCCTCCTTATGTGTTTGCTCGGGATGAGGGCTTTACACAGGCGGAAAAAAATTATTTTAACAGACGCTACAGTTTGGCAGACTATCAAATTAATACATATTTATTGTTCATTGAGCGGTCTTATCATTTACTGAAAGCAGGCGGCTGGCTCGGCTTCATCATCCCGAATAACTTGCTGACCATCGATTCATGCAAAAAAATACGGCGATTCCTTCTCGAGAATACCGGCAATCTGAAAATCATCAATAGTCATAACCGCATGTTTGATCAGGCAGATGTTAACACATGTTTGCTTATATTTCAGAAAGCCAAACCAACGACGGTCAAACTGGGCGAATTTAATCATGAAAATGTTGAAGTTATAGCTGAGGTGGAGCCGGAAACATTGCTGGATGAACAAAGCATTATCAATATATCGCTGATGAAAAATAAACGAGCTCACGACATCATGCATAAGATTGAAGCCGGTAGTCACAGTTTAGGTTCGGTTGCAACGGTTAAATCAGGGTTAGTTGCATATGAAGTCGGCAGAGGGAATCCTGAGCAAACGAAAGAGATGAAAGAAAATCGGGTGTATCACAGTGATTTTCAGGTTGACGATACGTATTGGAGGTATGTGGAGGGACGGGATGTCTGTCGCTATTCGATTGAGTGGGGCGGCAGCTGGCTTAAATATGGACCGAACCTGGCCGCGAGACGGAATGAAGAGATTTTCACGAAACCAAGAATTCTGGTCAGGCAGATTCCCTCTAAATTGACGTATGCTATCCATGCCGCTTATACGGAAGCGGAAATATTGAATGACCGCAATTCCAATAACATTATTGATTTCCAAAAAGACCCGTTGTTTTTACTGGGTATGATCAACTCAAAAATTACAACATTTTGGTTCATTCATAAATTTGATAAGTTCCAACGTAAAATGTTCCCGCAATTTAAAGTGAAAGATCTCAAAATGTTTCCAATTCCTGTTGTGTCAGAAACATACATGAAACTAATGTCGAAAACGGTCGCCGGAATGCACCAAGTCCAGCGGCAAAAAGGTGAGGTAATGCAGCCAACGGACATGATCATACAAAAAGAAAAATGTTTAAATGAGCAGCTTGATAAGTATGCAGCGGCCGCGTTTGGTCTGAACGATGAAGATGTCCGGATGATTGATGCATATTGGGATGAATGTCTTGAGTGAGTCAAGTGTCATAATGATATCAAACAAACGTGATTATGATATAATATATATACTTAGAAGGAGTGATTGCTGTGGCTTCAGAAAATAAGACAAGAGAGCAGACGCTAACAACGCTGAAACATATCGTTCTGCAATCACTTCAGGATGTTCCTGTAAATGTTTACCTGTTTGGATCATGGGCAAGATGCGAAGAAAAAAGAACATCTGATATTGATATTGCATTACAATCCAACGAAGAAATACCTGTTACAATGGTGGTCGATCTCCGGGAACGCATAGAAGAATCAACGCTGCCGTATCATGTGGATGTGGTGAATCTGGAGAACGCCAGTCATGAATTGGTAAAAAAAGTAGAAGAAGAGGGGGTTCTATGGAAAGATTGCAGGAGCGATTGGGAAACGCGAACCGGGCATTAATTGCTTTTCGTGAAGTGGTTGTAAATGACAATCCTTCCGCTATTGAACGTGATGCTGCTATTCAACGATTTGAATTCAGTTTTGAAGCCTGCTGGAAAACCGGCAGACAATTTTTATTTGATGTTGAAGGCCTGGATATTGGCTCGCCTAAAGGAGTTATACGCTCATTTCGGGAAGTTGGTGTTTTTTCCGAGGACGAAACCATCCTCTCGTTGCAGATGACTGACGACCGAAATCTGACCGTACATACGTATAATGAAGCACTGGCAATGGAAATTTACGCAAAGCTTCCAAAATATTATAGTCTGTTGTGCGACTGGATTGCTCGTTTAGAAAGAAAAATAAGGTAAGAGAGGAGTCATGATTATGGTTGCATACCCAAATGTCATGGAAACGAAAGAACTGATTAAAGAGATTGTTTCGATCCCGAGCCCGTCCGGCTGCACAGAAAAAGTGATCCAATTTGTTGAACGGCAGCTGAAAGAATTACAGGTTGAAACAAAACGCAACAATAAAGGCGGGCTGATTGCGACACTGCCAGGGAAGAATGAAAATGAACACCGCATGCTGACTGCCCATGTTGACACACTTGGTGCCATGGTCAAGGAGGTTAAAAGCAATGGGCGTCTTCGTCTTGATTTAATCGGCGGTTTCAAGTTTAATGCCATTGAAGGCGAGTACTGTGATATACATACAGCTGACGGACACGTTGTTACCGGCACAATATTGATGCATCAAACGTCTGTGCACGTTTATAAAGACGCCGGAGATGCAAAACGGAATCAGGAAAACATAGAGGTCCGGATTGATGCAAACGTTCATAATGCTGAGGATGTTCATGAATTGGGGATTGAAGTGGGTGATTTTGTTTCGTTTGATCCGCGTGTCCAATTGACTGATAATGGCTTCATCAAATCACGCCATTTAGATGATAAGGCAAGTGTCGGTATTTTGCTGCAGCTCATAAAAAGGCTGAAAGACGAAAACAAACAGCTGCCCTATACAACGCATTTTCTTATTTCCAATAACGAGGAGATTGGTTACGGCGGCAATTCCAATATCACACCGGAAACCGTTGAATATTTGGCCGTGGATATGGGCGCGATGGGGGATGGCCAGTCCACCGATGAATATACAGTGTCCATCTGCGTAAAAGATGCAAGTGGCCCGTATCATTACGGACTGCGTCAAAACCTTACTGAACTGGCAAAATCGAATAAAATCGGTTATCAATTGGATATTTATCCATATTACGGTTCTGACGCATCAGCAGCTATCAGGGCCGGCAATGATATTGTGCATGGGCTTGTCGGACCGGGAATCGATTCATCTCACGCTTATGAGCGCACACATGAAGCGTCACTGGAAAATACGGAAGCGTTGCTGTATCATTATGTGCTTTCGGATATGGTCAGTTATTAAAAAGAAGCGTGCAGTTGCACGGAAGCAACCGCACGCTTCTTTTAAAGATTCTGCGTTATATAACACCCAAAGAAGACTGGGAAGACTGGGAAGGTGTCTTTAAAGCACGTAGCCGTATATGCAGATGAAATGAAACAGACTTCCGAACAAAATAAAAACATGAAAAATTTCGTGGAAACCCAAATGTTTAAATGAAAGGAACTCAGGTTTCAGCCAGTAAATAATAGCTCCGATTGTGTAAAACATCCCACCGATTAAGAGCATTAGCATGCCGTCACCGCCAATGACCGGAAAAAGAGCAGAGCTGAAAAAAATGACGATCCATCCCATGGCAACATACAGTGCTGTAGAGAGCCATCTGGGTGCATGAAACCAGACCAACTTAAAAATAACACCTATTAATGCCAGACTGTTTACGACTGAAAACAGTACCCACCCAGTCATACCTTCCAGGCTAATCAAACATAGTGGCGTATATGTTCCGGCAATCAACACAAAAATCATCGAGTGATCAACCCGCCGCAAAAATGCAATGATATGATCTTTCGCAATGACCATATGGTATGTCGCTGAAGCACTGTAAAGTAAGATCATGCTGATTCCGAACATAATCACTGCCATAATCGCCAGCGCGGAATCTGCCGTGGCTGTAGCTTTGATCACAAGTGCAACGAGTCCGGCAAGCGACAAAATCGCCCCGAACAAGTGTGTCAGACTGTTTATGGGTTCGCGGATGGAAAAGCTCATGTAAAACACCTTCACAATCATAAGTGGTTTTAAAAACTATATAACCATAATATGCGCATTTTATTAAGTAGTCAATAATTTACGTCAATAAAATTCTGCAGTATAATGAAACAATAATCAACACAAATGGAGTTTTATTATGAAACCTATGGAAGAATTAGCTGAAAGTCTGCATTTAAACAGTCATCTGTCTCTGCAAGACATTCCGGATATAAACTTGTATATGGATCAGGTCATACAACTGTTTGAACGTCAGTTTGCTGAAACAAAACGCAATGACGATGAAAAAGTTCTGACCAAAACAATGATTAATAATTATGCCAAAGGGAAATTATTTTTTCCCATCGAAAATAAAAAATATACAAAAGATCATCTGATTCTTATCAGTATGATTTATCAGATGAAGGGTGCGTTATCCATTAGTGATGTCAAGACGACATTGGGAAGATTGAATGAAAAAGTGACGGACGATGCCGCATTTGATTTGCAGGCGTTCTATGACTGCTATCTTCAGATGGTTGAAAACAGTGCGGAAAAATTCAAAGCGGATCTCAACAGTCAATCTGATGAACTGATAGAATCGATTCAAAAACTGGATGATCAGGATGAAGACTATCTGGAACAATTGCTGCTGATTGCATTATTTACGAATATGAGCAACTATTATCGCAGGGCTGCTGAAAAAATGGTGGATGACATCAGCACTAACCAGAACTCTTTTTGAAAGAAGGCATGATTGAATGGAACTCAGCATTTTAGATCAGTCACCCATTTCGACAGGTAAAACATCGAGAGAAGCATTAAATGCATCTGTTGATCTAGCCAGGCTGGGCGATGAATTGGGTTATACGCGGTATTGGATTGCCGAGCATCATGATTTTGCCGGGCTTGCGTGTCCCAACCCCGATGTCATGCTTGGCATCATCGGAGCGCAAACAGAGAAGATCCGGATCGGTGCCGGTGCTGTCCTCTTACCTCACTATAAACCTTTCAGGGTGGCTGAGACCTATAATTTGTTGGCAACATTATACCCTGGACGAGTTGATTTAGGTCTTGGACGGGCGCCCGGCGGGTCTGCCGAAGCATCAATGGCACTTTCGGGGAACTTTTTGGAAAACGTCAGACTTATGCCGGAAAAACTTGATGAATTATTACGATTTTTGCAGTATGATTTTGCGGAAGACGATATGTACGCTAAGATCAGACCAACTCCGATTCCCGAGTTTTCACCACAACCATGGATGCTGGGAACAAGTGAGAAGAGTGCGATTGCCGCTGCTGAAAAAGCATTGCCATATACGTTCGGCTACTTCATGAGCGACCAGGACGGGCCTTCAATCATTCAAACGTATGTGGATAAATTTGCAGAACTACACCCGGATAAAACGCCGGAAAAATTTGCCGCGGTATCGGTTATTTGCGCGGAAACAACTGAGGCAGCGCGCGATCTTGCCATGAGCAGTCATTTATGGACCATCAAGCGTGACAAAGGAGAAGGTGATGGCAAGGTACCCTCGGTTGCGGAGGCTAAAAATTATTCATACTCGGATGAAGAAAAAGAACGATTGCGGAATATGATGGATAAACAGATTATCGGCAATCCACAGGAGGTTAAACAGCAACTTGAGCGCTTGCAGGCATTATTTGATGTGGATGAATGGATGATCGTCACGATTACACATCATTACGAAGCACGAAAAAAATCGTATGAGTTAATCGCAAAAGAAATGTTCACCAAAAGCTATTGATATTAAGACGTTATAAACATGTTTTTGAGGGCATCCGGCTGAATGGCAGGGGTCCTCTTTTTTGTCGTATCAGAAAGTATATAATTTTTAAAACCGCTGCCCCCATAATTTTCCCTTGTTTTACACGATTAGGAGAAGGGAAGATCAGATCCATTACAGTACTGAATAGGGCGGTTTGTATCCATATAGTGGAATTGAGGCTCCGTTCTGTTCAGATAACCTGCTTTGGTGGATCCTCGTTACGCTATTTGCTTCTTGAAAACGTAAGCCCGAGCTAGGCGGCATTGTTCTACGTCTTAAGGCTTAGATGAAAATATGGCGCGGGATCATTACCATGAAGCGATATACCCGGTATGATTAAATATAAGAAAGGAGGTAGGAAGCATGAAGAAATTTTTGCTGTTTGTGGGAGGCTTGTTGGCATTTTTTATTTTACTGGCAAACCTCGGACCGATGATATTACTGGGACTTAGCATATGGCTACTATATGTTATTTTCAAACAGTTTCTCAAAAGCGATTCCACAGCGGGGAAAATTGGCTGGATAATAGCCGGTTTGATTGTGGTTGGAATAGGATTATCCAACATATATGCTGTTATTGGTGTTGCGGCAGCATACGCAATGTACCTGATTTATAAAAGTTGGAGACGTGATGATGTATCTGCTGAGTCGGTGGAGGAAGCTAACGACCCATTTCGAAATTTTGAGCGGCAGTGGGCGGAAATCAATCGTTAATATTAAAGGAGTGTATAAATGATGTCGAACATATGGACACGGATTAAAGATTCTATTTCAGCAGATCTTCATAATATGCTGGATCAAAAAGAACAACATAATCCGATTGCATCACTTAATCAATACTTGCGTCAGAGTGAACAGGAAAAAGAAAAAGTAAGGAAGCTTGTTGAGCGTCAATACAAGCTGAGAGATGAGTTTGCTAGGGAATATCAGAAAGCACAGGATATGGCCGATAAGCGATTGAAACAGGCTGGTATTGCAGAGAAAGCCGGTGAAGAAGAGATGCACACATTCGCCGTTAAAGAACATGAAGAATATCAAGCACGGGCAGACCGGATGAAAACCTCCCGCGCAGAAGCTGTCCAGCAGTTGGAAACTCTGGAACAAAAATATGAAGAAATGAAACACAAGTTGAAAGATATGCATCTCCGCCGGATGGAACTAATGGGACGTGAGAATGTGGCTCATGCCAACCAACAAATTAGTCAGGTTGTTGAAGGGACGTCAGATAAGCTCTTTTCCCGTTTTGAAGAACTGGAGCAGTACATTGAGAGCCTGGAGTATAAAGTGAACAGCTCTTACTATCGCAGCACATTCGACAGCAAAATGGCCAAACTTGAAAAAGAATTACAGGAACAGACAAATTAGGACTTGTTACAGTTGCATTGGAAACATGATATACTTGAACAGGCGCAGTCATTCTGCGTCTACCCTACATAAAGTGAAACTTCATTCAGTGGGGTGTCCTTCCCCACTGAATGTTAGTTGAACCAATCAGGGACTTAAGGTCAGTTGACCGCCGTAATTGGGCGGTTTACTGACCGTTAGAGCGTGGAAAAGTGAAACTTCATTCAGTGGGGTGCTTTTCCCCACAGAATGTTAGTTGAACAGAATCGGACATCTACCGGCGGTTTATACGAAAAAATAATGAAAGGGGATCACTTCATGTTTCAGCGCTTGTCGACAGATACATTTAACTGGATATTAATTGTTGGAGTGATTCTCTTTGTTATAGAAGTAGCTTTTTTTCATGGCGGAATGATCGTTTCAGCACTGTTTTCAGCGGCTTTCGTATATGTTGGCTGGAAAAATTTTAGTCAGCTATGGGGTAAAGTATTATTCTGGTTAGGAGTTATCGGGCTTATATTTGCGATACTGAATATGCTGGCTGTCCGCTTTTTAATTTTAGCGGCGATTGTTTTATTTCTTATCAACTATTCGAAGTCCAAACAGGAAGCACAACGTCTTCAGCCTAAACTACCCCGTGATGATGTTGTGAGTACGGATCCGATTATCCAGTTAAAGCCACTATTCGATCATAAAGTGTTTGGAGACCAACATACTTCGGAAATGTCCTATCAGTGGCGGGATATCAATATCCATGGTGCATTTGGCGATCGGATAATTGATTTGAGCAATACGGTTCTTCCAAACGATACAGTTGTTATTTCGGTACGCCATATGGTCGGCAATATTATCATTTACGTGCCGTACGAAGTGGAAATAAACGTTCATCACAGTTCAGTATTCGGGCGAGCTCATATTTTGGGAGAAGACCATTTAAAGCTGATGAATCAGTCGCTCTTATATCAGACAGAGAAATATGATACAACATTGTCCCGGGTGAAAATTGTAACCTCGCTGCTTTCCGGAGATATCGAGGTGAAGCGGATATGAGTCCCATCTTACGCCACGTCTTCACTGCGATATTATTCAGCTTGTTAATAACATTCGTGATGATCGGTATAACCTTTGCTGCATTTCCGCTTAACGACTGGGCACTGTTATTAGAAAAAACACTGTATGATATTCCGTTTTTTGTATTGGTTCTCAGTATACCGGTTGTTGCCGGGGCAGTTATCGGCATAACTACCGGTTGGTATTGGCGGCAGCGGATCCAAAGCGTTTCAAGACATTTAGATGAAATGGCAAAAGGCCAAAAATTGACTGCTGATGGTGAACCATACAAAGAACTGGAAAAGATCCGGCAGCGTATGGAGCAAATACAGGAAAAAATACGTGTGCAGACTGAAAATGCTCAGCGGTTGGCGACTGAAAGAGCAAAAGAACGGGAACAAAGTCTGCAGGAGATCGTTGTCCAGGAAAGGAATCGCTTGGCAAGAGAACTGCATGATTCGGTCAGCCAACAGCTATTTGCCGCATCCATGATGATGTCGGCCATAAACGAATCCAATTCACCTGAAAATTCATCTATCAATAAACAGCTGCAGATGGTTGAAAAAATGATACACCAGTCGCAGCTTGAAATGCGGGCGTTGCTCCTTCATTTAAGACCAGTTGCATTAAAAGGAAAATCGTTGCAGGAGGGGACCAAGGAGCTACTGGCAGAGCTTACCCAAAAAGTCCCGATGGAAATTGAATCAAAACTGGAAGAATTTACGATTGATAAGGGTGTGGAAGACCAATTATTCAGGATACTGCAAGAATCTGTTTCAAATACATTCCGCCACGCCAAGGCATCGTCCTTGAATGTGATGCTGATCAGCCGTGATGAAACGATTATATTGCGCATCGTTGACGACGGCGTCGGATTTGATATCGAAAATGTAAAAACAAGCTCATACGGGTTGCAAAATATGCGTGAGCGGGCTTCTGAAATTGGCGGCACATTTAAAGTCGTCAGTCTTCCAAATGAAGGTACACGGATGGAAATCCAAGTGCCTGCCTTGAGAAAAGAGGGTGAAAATAGTGATTGACGTATTATTTGCGGATGACCATGAGATGGTACGTATAGGCGTATCAGCTTATTTATCTGCTCAACCTGACATCAATGTGTCAGCTGAAGCCGATGATGGGGGAGAAGCAGTTCGGCTCGCTCTTGAACTAAGACCTGACATTATCTTGATGGATTTGGTTATGAAAGAGATGGATGGCATTGAAGCCACGAAGCAGATTATCGAACAATGGCCTGAAGCTAAAATTATCGTTGTGACAAGTTTCCTGGATGATGAGAAGGTTTATCCGGCCCTTGAAGCAGGTGCAGTAAGCTATATGTTGAAAACTTCTAAAGCAAGTGAGATTGCAAAAGCGATCAGGAAGACATATGAGGGTCAGTCGATTCTGGAACCAGAAGTAACCAGCAAGATTATGAACCGGATGCGGGAAAAGCCTGAAGCTAATCTGCATAATCAGTTAACAGACAGGGAGATGGAAATATTGCTGCTTGTTGCGCAGGGAAAGTCAAACCAGGGGATAGCAGATGAATTATTCATCGCATTAAAAACAGTTAAAGTTCACATTAGCAATATCCTGGAAAAGTTAGAGGTACACGACCGGACACAGGCTGTTATCTATGCGTTTGAGCATAATTTGGTCTGATCTTCACAAACAAATGCGCTGGTGTCGGACGAAGCCATTTTCGATAATGTAATGTGACGTTAGTATGGGCGGGAAAGCCGAAACATGTTCCCGAGAGTCGAAACATGGGCGGGAAAGCTGAAACATGTTCCCGAGGGCGTTTTATATTCTAAAAAAGCCACATGTTATTGTGGCTTTTCGAAATATCTTTCTACCAGATTATAAATGGATAAAAGTTCATATAAAATTGTCAGTTCAGGCGGCAGATTTGCCGGCTGCTTTTCTTTTTTTTCGGCGATCGCCCTGTTGTCATCCCAGAATATATTCGTCAACCGTGTGAACTGCTCACGGTGTTTACTGCGCTCGTATGCATCCGGATGTTTTAGCGATTGGGCCATCTCCGTGACAGCATTCATGATAGCTGTACGTTTTTCATCGGGCCATTCAACTGCATTAAAAGATGAATAGATCAGATTACCTAAATGATAATGAATTAAGCGCAGTCTGACGAGTTGCTCCTGCTCCTGTTGAAAATGTGTCTGTTCACTTCCCGCGAGCGGATGGAATTTGGCTTCTTCTTTTTGAAACCGGATAAGCTGTTCCGTCTGATGGATCATTTTATCTAGCTGTTCAGCTAAGTCCTGTTCAACAACAACGACTTGATGTTGGTTATCAAGTAGATCCTGAATGACTTTTTCAACGGCGATACCTGTTCTGAAAGCAATCGATTCCAGTTTCTTGGCAATCTCATTCGTGTATTCCGGCGGCATCATAAACATATTGACCACTGTTGAAACAACAAGACCTGTGGTAGTGGTGCCCAGTCTAATAAAAAATGACATAAGTACATTGGTATGAATTACTTCAATCATTGCAACGGCGGTTAATGTGGCAACAAGGAGCCCGGCGTGCAATTTTAATCGGAAACAAGTTGCGATTGTAAAAACAGCAGCCAATGCGTAAGTAAGCGGCGAATCGCCGAATAATGATATGAAGAGTACTGCATATGCCGATCCAATAGCGGAGGCCGGAAAGCGCACGATTCCTTTTTTGATGGAATCAGACACTGTAGGCTCAATGGTTACGATTGCTGTAATAACGGCGAAAACAGGCGGCCAATTTAATAGAACACAAATCCAGGCAGTAATAAAAATGGAAATACCCGTTTTGACAACACGGCTTCCTGCCAATTTAAAATGCTTCATCAATTTCATCTCCAGATAATTTCTATCAGTATCCTATTCTTCCAATAAAACAACTTGATTGCAACTTTTTTTAAAAAAAGGGTTGCATTTTTAAATTTAAACCCATAAACTGTATTATAACAATTAAATAATATATAAACTGTTATATAAAAGGAGGGAGGGTGTAACGTGAGAAGTCCAATTTGTCCGGAATGTGGTGAACAGGTTGATAAGCATAGCTATACATTGGAATGTGATTATTGTTTATCAAAAAGAGAGGAGTAATTTTTTGTCTATTGTGTTATATAACAAAACTTTATAAACAATTTTGTTTTATAACAATGGTATTTCATATAGGTATAAATAACATGGGAAAAATAAAGGGGGACACGGTTGATGGGTCAAAATGATCGAATCGAAAATATCAGGAATGAATGGAAAAATGATTTGCGGTGGGTCGGGGTTGAACGCCCGTATACAGCTGAAGATGTTGACCGTCTGAAAGGATCAATCGATATTGAGCATACACTTGCTAAAAGAGGTGCGGAAAAATTATGGAGGCTTGTGAGCAACAAAGACTATGTGAATGCGCTCGGAGCACTAACAGGGAATCAAGCAGTGCAACAGGTAAAGGCCGGATTACAGGCAATTTATTTAAGTGGCTGGCAGGTTGCAGCGGATGCGAATTTAGCCGGTCATATGTACCCGGATCAGAGCTTGTACCCGGCCAACAGTGTTCCGAATGTGGTTAAGCGGATTAATCAGGCATTACAGCGGGCTGATCAAATTCATCATGCAGAAGGTGACGATTCCATTGATTGGTTTGCACCCATAGTCGCTGATGCTGAAGCTGGTTTTGGCGGTCAATTGAACGTCTTTGAATTAATGAAGTCTATGATTGAATCCGGTGCGTCTGCCGTTCACTTTGAAGATCAGCTCTCATCAGAAAAGAAATGCGGTCACCTTGGTGGAAAAGTGTTATTGCCCACACAGACCGCCGTGAGGAATCTGGTTTCGGCACGGCTTGCGGCAGATGTCATGGGAACACCAACACTTATTATCGCCCGGACCGATGCGAATGCTGCAGATATGATCACGAGTGATCTTGATCCATATGATGAGCCGTTTATAAAAGATGATCGGACGACAGAAGGATTCTTCCGTACGAATGCAGGCATTGATCAAGCAATTGCCCGGGGTCTGGCATATGCGCCATATGCTGACATGATCTGGTGTGAAACATCTGAACCAAACTTGCATGAGGCAGAGCGTTTTGCCGACGCCATCCATGAGAAATATCCGAATAAGTTGCTTGCCTATAATTGTTCGCCTTCGTTTAATTGGCAAAGTAAGCTGTCAAATGAAGAAATCGCCAATTTCCAGTATGAACTCGGCAAAATGGGCTATAAATTCCAATTTGTAACGTTGGCCGGATTCCATGCCCTCAACCACAGCATGTTTGATCTGGCAAGGAAGTATAAAGATTCGGGTATGGCTGCCTATTCTGAATTGCAGCAGAAGGAATTTACCAGCGAGAAATATGGGTATAGTGCAACACGTCATCAGCGGGAAGTCGGAACAGGTTATTTTGATGATGTTGCACAGGTGATTTCGGGAGGCACGTCATCAACCGGGGCTTTAAAGGGGTCAACAGAGACAGAACAATTTGTCAGGTAAAGAAGTTATAAGTCCACTAAAGATCCATCTTTATATAAAAGATGGGTCTTTTCTGTAGTACGAGCTGCATACAATTTGTAATATTTTGTAATGAAAATCAGAATATTATTGTCGGCTTAAGCCGGGAGAAACAACTGTACAGCCGGGATTTTTGTGCCCTTTTTGCATGGAACAGTGTCATATAGACATTCATACCGTTTCCTTCCGATTGAAATATAATTGTAATCTATTGATAATGTGCATGTTACGATTTGTTGATATAATTCGAATTACCTAAAGATATTAGGAATACATAATCAAAAAATAGATTACCGCAATGATGCACTTCACGGAATGATACATAAACAGACTGTTTGCGGCTCTGAAAGTGGGGGAAATGTAACGTGAAAAAAGCAATCGGAACAGCAGTTACTGCCGGTGTGGTGTTATTTGGAAGTGTCTTTGTGAGTGATACGGTGCATGCTGAAACATTGCAGGGTGTAAAGGAAGAGCGCTCAGATGTCCGGGAAAATCTATCAGAAGCCGAGTCTAAAGTTGCAGATGTTATGTTAGAAATGGGAGACTTGAATGAGAAAGTTAATTCCGTGAATGACGCATTGGATAAAAATGAACGGAAAATGAACGATACCAAGCAAAACATTACAAAAACCAAGGATGAAGCAGAAAAAATAGAAAAAGAAATCACAAATATAGAGAAAAAGGTAGAGGAACGCAAGGCGATTTTGAAAGAACGGATAGTATCACTGCAAAAAAATGGAGGCGATATCAGTTATCTTGAAGTTGTCTTTGGCTCTAAAAGTTTTGGTGATATGATCAGCCGCGTGTCTGCCGTCTCCAAGATTGCTGACTCTGATGAAAAATTGATGAGGCAGCAGGAAGAAGATAAATCCGAATTACAGAAGAAAAAAGATGTCAAACAGGAAAAGTTGTCCGAACTCAAGGATATGAAGATAGAATTAGAAGGCATGAAACAAACGATCATAGCTCAAAAAAAGCAAAATGAACAAGATAGGAAACAATTGAAAAAGAAAGAAAAACATTTAAAAGGAATGAAAGCTGATCTGGAAGATAAAGACGCCAGTCTCGGTTCCATCGAACAAGAGATTAACCAGCAGCACAGCAACAACGATCCTGATGATTCCAAATCTAATCACTCCGGCGATGGTTCAAATGCAACTGCAGCCCACCCTCCAGTTAAATTAAACCATGCATCCGGTTCGTCGTCATCTTCTGATAATGATGATGGTGATATTAAGCAGCTGGGCAAAACAGTCAGTTCCGGAAGCGGCAGCTATAGCTCAGCCATACAAGCGGGATATTCACAGACGGGGACACCATATGTGACAGCCGGTAGAGGTCCAGGAGGCTTTGATTGTTCCGGGTTTGTGTCGTGGGCATATGGACAGGCCGGTGTCTCTATTCCATCCAGCACAGCAGCTATGCAAGGTGTCGGTTCAAAGATTTCCTACAGCAGTGCACAGCCGGGGGATCTTGTATTCTTCAACACATATAAAACAAACGGCCATGTTGGCATTTATCTTGGAAACGGCAAATTTCTTGGTGCGCAGAATAGCACCGGGGTAGCAGTAGCTGATATGACAAGCGGCTATTGGAAAAACAAATTTGCCGGTCATGTCCGCCGTATTCAATAACGACATACGTCAAGACCTATCTTTTCAGGTAGGTCTTTTTTGTAACGTCAGAAAGTATAAATTATGAATGACCTTATAAGAAAAGCTTCGGCATTCGCTATAAGACGAGGTGAATGCCGAGTTTTTCTAAAATTTTGGTTTTCGTTCAAGATGCAGTGCTATTGGATTGGCTCAAGTTCACATGATTTTCGCTTAAGTTCACATAATTCCGGCTCAAGTTCACACAATTTCCGCTCAAGTTCACAAATTTTCGGCTCAAGTTCACAATTTGTTCGCTCTTTTCTAGTCAAAATGACACCCAAACTTGCTAATATGGTCATTCACGAAATTTAATAAAGGATTTTGGTTTGAAAACGAAAACAGCTCATCGGCGGGCTTTAGTTGACCATAGCTTACTGATCGGTAAGTATATCAATAACAGGGAAGCACGATGTTTTTTTAAATCTTAAATCTAACAGTATCACAAGAAAAATTTTACAATGTGAAGAATTGGATAAGATTGGAGTTGAAAGCGGGATGCGATATCGGTTGGCAGTTAAGAAAGTATAAATTCTTGCTTACTGCATAAGTGCAACAAAGGCTTTCGTCACTAGAGCTTGGCGAAAAGGCAAGTTTTCTAACTCCGAATAAATAAAACCAAGGTTTCTGTCTGGAAGTAGTAAAAAAGGACTGAATTGCAAAAGATAGCATCAATATAGTTAGAAAAACACCATCAAAAACTGTACAATTGAAACGATACCTTATAACGGATAGTTAAAAGCACTGTCCTTTTTTACATCAAAATCATCTTAATCACTGTTGTCGGGTGTTGTTTTTGTGCAATCATTAACATTCACTATCTGCATCTGTGAAAAGAAAGGAATTGTTATGGAGAAGCATACATACAAAAACCCGGTATTTTTCGTGTCAGCTATTATTGTTTCTTTATTGGTTTTAACAGGAGCGATTTTTACCGGCACATTTAAAGCAGTAGCCACTACATTGTTCAATTTTACCACCTTTAACTTCGGCTGGTTTTATCTGTTGGCAGTGTTCATCTTTGTCCTGTTCTTAGTGGTGTTGTCAATTACTAAGTACGGAAAATTACGGCTTGGTCCAAGGGGGTCCCGACCTGAATATCCATTCTTCACATGGATTGGTATGCTTTTTTCAGCAGGGTTTGGAGCAGGTCTGGTATTCTGGGGTGTCGCAGAACCGATGAGTCACTTTTTTGAAACCCCTTTTTCAGACATAGAGGCACAGACAGAAGAAGGCGCACGGGTTGCAATGGGTTACGCTTTTTTTCATTGGGGTGTCAGTCAATGGTCAGTTTTTGCTGTTGTCGGTTTGATAATTGCATTTTTGCAATTCAAAAAGGAGAAGAAAGGTTTAATTTCAACAGCCATCTCCCCTGTTGTTGGGAAAAACAGAGCTTTAGGCGGCACGGTTGATACTCTTGCTGTCATTGCAACGGTCATGGGGGTGGCAACATCACTTGGTTTGGGAATTTCCCAGATGAATGGCGGTTTGAAAAGTGTTTTCGGCCTGCCGAATTCCATATGGATCCAAATGGTTATTGCGGGCGTTATGCTGGTGACTTACTTGCTTTCATCAAGCACAGGATTGAACAGGGGTATTAAATGGTTGAGCAATTTGAATCTTGGCTTATGTCTGCTTCTACTCGTGTTTGTTTTTCTGGCGGGGCCGACCGTATTTATTTTGGATACCTTCGTTTTAGGCTTAGGTGATTACTTAACCAATTTTGTTCAATACAGTTTGCGATTAACACCTTATTCGGGTGAGACATGGGTGACTGAATGGACTGTATTCTATTGGGCATGGTCCACAGCCTGGTCACCATTTGTAGGTGCCTTCGTCGCCCGGGTTTCAAGAGGCAGAACAATCCGCGAATTCGTATTTGGTGTCCTGGTAGTACCGCCGGTCATTGCCTGTCTGTGGATTGCTGCGTTTGGCGGAACGGCTATTTATAGCGATTTATTCAACGGAACTCAAATTGCTGAAGCGGTAAACGCAGACATGACGGTTGCACTCTTTCAGACGTTCGGTGATTTGCCAATGACAAACATTTTATCTCTGTTGGCTATATTCCTGATTTTTACGTTTTTGGTAACGTCAGCGGATTCAGCCACTTATATCCTGGGAAGCATGACGTCAAAGGGGAGCCTGAATCCGGCTCTGGCGGTGAAAATTATTTGGGGCGTGCTTATTACAGCCATTGCTGTGGTGCTGTTATTTGCCGGTGGTTTAAATGCGCTGCAGACCGCATCGCTTACATCCGCACTGCCATTTACCGTTATTTTACTGCTAATTGTTGTGGCGTTTGTCCGAATGGTAAAAAAAGAACCAGTGCCCAAAAAGGATGAATAGAGAGATAGAAGTTTTAATCAGCGGGTCTTGTATCCCCCTCCCCGCTGATTTTTAATGTTGCGGTGAAAATGTTGTGGTGATGCAGAAAGTCGTTAAACCAACCATTCCGACCATTAAGCCGGAATAAATAAGTGTTGACTCTTGAATAATCAGCCAGCCAAATAAGACCACGACACTGTCAAAAATCAAAATAATGATTCCTACATTGAGCGAAATGACTTTGGCAAGTATTAATGCCAAGAGATCGACACCCCCGGCACTTGCTTTTGTCAGCAGCATCATGCCTATTCCGGCACCAAGCAAAAATCCGCCGGTGATAGAACTTATCAGAATGGGAGGTGTATGCAAAGCTGTCAATGAGTGAAAATAATCAATGAAAAATGATGAAACTAATACACCATGCACGCCGTTGTAAAAATAAGAGCGGAACTCAAACCAAGCATAAATGTACAGGGGCAGACTGACGAGAATAATCGTTAAACCCGGTTTCAGACCGAGGGTGTATTTAGCAATCAGACCCAAACCAATGATACCGCCGTCGACGAGATGATTTGGTATGATAAAATAGTTCACACCAATGGCGATGAATATACTCCCGATCAGGACGGTCACTATTTTTTTTAGCAAACATATCACACACCATTTAACTTGTCCTGAAGATTATGCTTATAACACAATATGTGTAACCCGTCCAATTTATCCATGGGAATGCTTTGAAAGGGGAAAATTGTTGTGATCATTGCAATTATCATATTACTGTTTGTTTCATTTTTCTTTTCAGGAAGTGAAACGGCATTAACTGCTACCAATAAGATGAAACTGCAAACAAAAGCCGACAGTGATGATAAATCGGCACAAAAACTTCTGGATTTAGTTTCCAGACCAAGTGAGTTTATCACAACTATTTTAATTGGCAATAATATCGCAAACATACTGCTTCCGACACTTGTAACAGCGCTTGCGATACAATACGGCTTTAGTGTCGGGCTGGCATCTGCCATGTTAACTGTTATCATCATTATCTTTTCCGAAGTTATTCCGAAATCGGTGGCAGCCGCATTTCCCAATCGGATTTCTATGCTCATCTCACCAATCATCCGTTTTTTCGTTGTGGTATTCAAGCCGGTAACTATCGTGCTTAATTGGCTGACAGACGCTATCACCCGCATACTTGCAAGGGGGCAGCCAACTGCTGATGCTTCAGTGTCCAAAGCAGAACTTCGCAGCATGGTTGAAATTGCTGACTCGGAGGGGACCTTCAATGAGGCGGAATCCAATCGCATCAAAGGTGTCCTTGATTTTTACAATCTGGATGTCAAGGATGTTTTAAAAACACCACGGGTTGATATAACAGCATTACCATCAAGTGCTTCATTTGAAGAGGTGCGAAATGTTGTCATTCAAAACCCGTTTACACGCTATCCGGTCTATCATGAAGACATAGATGACATTGTTGCCGTTTTCCACTCCAAGTATTTGATTTCCTGGTCAATCGAGCCGGAAAAATCATTACATGAATTCAGTTACACCGATCCCTTGATTGTATTTGAATTTCAGTCGATTGAATGGGTTTTTCGAAAAATGACAAAAGAAAAAAAGCATATGGCTATTGTTCTTGATGAATACGGGGGCACTGAAGGAATCCTGACACATGAGGACGCTATTGAAGCAATGATAGGATTGGAAATAGCAGATGAAATGGACCCTGAGAGTGAGACAATCGTTGAAAAACTTACGGAAAATGAGATGATCTGTGACGGAAAAATCACGCTTTACAGGCTTAATTCACTTTTTGATACGGATATTCCGGAAGAAGAGGATGTACTTGCGGGATATTTGTTTAAAGAATTTAATGCTTTTCCCGAAAAAGGAGACGTTATCGAGCGAAATCAGCTGACGTTTAAAGTACTGGAAATAGAAGGGAGAATGATCAGGAAAGTTCAGATTAATAAATGATGAGATTCCGTCTGCTATAGTGCTACCGAAAAAATTGACTGAAACATAATAGTTTGTATATACTGTCACCATATAAAAGGTTTTCTAGGGTTCCGCAGTGGAAGCTGGCCTGGTCCAAGAGAAAACGCACGGAATGTGTACACGGCGGGGAAAAAGCCCGGGAGGATATCTGAATGCCGGATATCTTCCCGGGCTTTTTGTTAAAATGTCGGAACCATTATGGATGTCCTTGAAGGAAAGGTTCAAGATTCGATATCTGCTATAAGGTGAAGTAAATGCTGTATTTTTCTAATAACGTCAGAAAGTATAAATGATGGATGACCTTATAAGAAACGCTTCGGCATTCGCTATAAGGCGAGGCGAATGCCGAGTTTTTCTAAGCAGTTAAGAAAGTATAAATTATTTCTTACTGCATAAGTGCAACTAAGGCTTTCGCCATTAAAGCTTGGCGATAAGCCAAGTTTTCTAATAATGGCAGACCCGAGTTATGAGGTGATAAATGTGAATAAAAGCTGGAATATTTTATTTTTGGCAGGATTGTTCGAAATCGGCTGGGTCGTTGGACTGAAACATGCGGACAGTATTTTGACATGGGTCCTGACAGCGGTTGCCATTTATCTAAGCATGCATTTACTTGTGCTTGCTTCCCAAAAGCTCCCGGTTGGAACAGCATATGCCGTATTTGCCGGCATGGGAACGACAGGAACCGTCATCCTTGAAATGGCGGTGTTCGGTGAGCCGTTTAGATTGATTAAAATTATTCTTATTTTAGTATTGCTTGGCGGCGTGGTCGGGCTGAAATTAGTAACAGATAAAGAGGCAGGTGAGCACAGGGCATGAGCTGGATATATTTACTGATAGCAGGTTTTGGGGAAGTAGTGGGTGTGACAGGGATTAATAAAGTGAATCAGGATAAATCTTTTCTTGCCTTTACATGGCTGGCAGGCGGTTTTGTAATTAGTTTCGTCTTTTTAACGTTGGCTATGGAAGATCTGCCAATGGGGACAGCATATGCTATTTGGACCGGAATTGGTACGGCCGGGAGTGCAATCGCCGGGATGATTTTTTATAATGAGTCAACAGATGGAAAGCGGATTGTATTCGTCAGCATGATTATTGCAGCGGCTGTAGGTCTGAAACTGATAACGTGATATGTTTGGCAAACTGGATATACGGATAAACCTTAATTAAGAAATGGTGAATAATGATTAAGGGAGTGCCAATATCCAATGAATATGCGCCAACGGATTAAACACCTGGAAAATGTAAAGAAAGAGCAGGACAATAAGGTGCTGACCATGTATTTAAATACAGACCCATCTGATCCCGAACAGCAAGCGGGGGAGTGGAAAATACATCTTAAAAACGGTCTCAGGAATTTTGAAAGTTATTTAGAAGAAGATAATAACAAAGAAGAGCTGAAAAACTATCAACTTGTTAAGCAAAAAGTCGAAAAATTTGTTCATGGCAATGAACAGCAATTCCGCAAAGGTATTATACTATTTGCGTCTGCCGATGAAGAGGTATGGTTTGCAGACCGATTCCAGGTTCCTGTGAGAACTGAGTTTTTCTGGGAAAAGGAGCCAAAGCTTGAGCAATTAAAGGAACTTCTTGAATCCTATCCGAAATCAGGTATCATTCTTGTACAAAAGAATGAAATCAAATTGATTGAAGCAGACTTGAATGAAATCCTGGATACTGAATATTATGAGCTTGATATTGATACCGAAAAATGGCGTCAGTTTACAGGTCCACATAAGGCACAGGCTTCAATGGGGTCCGGGGGCAAAAGTTCCCAGCAGGATAAAGTCAATGCTCGTTATGAAGCAAATAAACAACGCTGGTACAAAAACATTGCTCCAAAACTTGATAAGAAAGCCAAAGACCGGGAATGGGAGAATCTATATGTTGTCGGTGAACCGGATGATGCTTCCGAACTGGAACATGAATTGAACAAACCGGTCACAGAATTGATTCAGAAAAATTTGCTGGATCAGGAAGAATCAAAGGTGCTGGAAGAAATTTTCGGCTGAACTTCAGAAGGAAAAAGTAGTTCACACATGGTGGTGATAATATAAATCAGATCGTATATAGCGTGCTAAATCACATAAAATTTAGTACGCTATTTATTTTTTCTTGTAACGTTATAATGATGATCTCCTCATCCCGGGAATAACACGGCAAAAGGCAAATTAGATAGTCATCATCTAATTTGCGGAATGAGCAATTACTTGTTAAAGGGCTTGCGTATTAAATAACGTATTCGTATTTTCATAATAGTAAGATAAAGAATAAGTAGAATGCGGGGTTACCGCACGAGTTAGAAGTTTTTCCGCTCAAGTTTAGAGTGCGCGAATGACGTGTTAGGGCAAAGCAAATTGTAAGTTGTGAGTTGTTGAGATGCCTCGTGTACTACGTTATTGATTCGGCAATTTTTATGCCTCCTGACAAACCGGGCATAAGCCGTAAATTTCGAATTTGTGGTCTTCGATTGCATAATTTCCCAACTTCTGCCGCACCTCATTCATCGGACAAACATCTATCTCCTTCGTTTTTCCGCAATCTTTGCAGATAAAATGATGATGATGATGCTGAGTACAGGTGATGCGGAAGTGTTTTTCACCATTTAGCTGGGTCGTCTCCAGTACACCAATCTCATCAAATAAGTGCAGGTTGCGGTAAACAGTATCAAAACTGATCCCGCTATAGGCAGGTTCCAAATAGTTAAGCAAATTCTTCGCCGAGCGGTAGCCGTCAGCCTCAGCAAAAAATCTCAGCATATCTTTTCGCTTGGCGGTCATTTTATAGCCTTCCCGCTTCAATTTTTGAATAGCTTCATTTAGTTCCATGAGTAGTCCTCCTTGTAAGTGAAAATCGTTTGATCCCGATTGCCGCAAGCATGATGATGATGGATACAACAACTATGGTGCCACCGGGAGGGATGCTGAAGTAGTAGCCGGATATTAACCCTATCATGACAGCTATTTCACCAAATACAATTGACAGCACAATCATTTGTTTAAACCCGCGGGCCAGTCGCATGCTTGCTGCTACCGGCAGGGTCATTAATGCCGACACTAAGAGGACACCAACAACGCGGATGGATGCAGCAATAACCAGTGCAGTAAGAATAATAAACAATAGATGAATCCATTTTGCGTGAATTCCTGATGCAACGGCATGCTCCTCATCGAATGATAAGGTGACTAGTTCACGGTAAAACAGACGGATTACAAGGACAATTATAACGGATATTCCTAAAATGGAATAAAAATCCGTTTTACTGACGGCGGAGACGGAACCAAATAAATAGTTGAACAGATCCGTGTTGAATCCATCTGCCAGTGCAATGAAAATAACACTTAAGCCAACACCGCCGGATAAAATGATCGGAATGGCCAGTTCCTGATACGCTTTATAGACACTACGCAGCTTTTCAATGAAAATGGATCCGAGTACTGAAAAGCCCATCCCGCTGTATAATGGTGCTATCCCCAAGGCAAGTTTCTTATCGATAAAAAGGCCAAAGGCAATACCTGCAAGTGTCACATGTGACAGAGCATCTGCGATTAGGGAAAGGCGCCGGACCACAATGAATGTACCAAGTAACGGTGCGACGATTCCGATTAAAAGTCCGGTTAGAAATGTATGCTGTAAAAAGTCGTATTCTAAAAAGTCTGCAAGCATAATTGAGTCCTCCAACGTTAATGATCGTGTGTCACAATGTTAACGGGGTGACCGTAAAACTGTGATAAATCTCTATTTGTCAATGTTTTGTATTCACTGGGGTCGCCGTGAAAATGCAGTGTCTTATTCAGGCAAACAATATCTGTTGCATGCTCTGTCATCGTTCCGGTGTCGTGCGTCACAAGTAGCAGTGTGATATTATGTTCATTGTTTAATCGGTGGAGTAGCTCGTAAAATTTTTGGACGTTTTGTTCGTCTACACCAACGGTTGGCTCATCAAGAATCAAGAGTTCCGGATCACTGACAAGTGACCGTGCGATAAAAACGCGCTGCTGCTGTCCGCCTGAAAGATTTCCAATGTTCTCATATGCGTAATCGCTCATGCCGACTTGGTCGATTGTCTGCAGCACTTTATTTTTATGTGCTGCTGTAAAAAATTTAAAATAGCCGATTTTGGCAGTTAATCCCATTGATACAACTTCATAGACTGTGGCGGGAAACCCTTTATTGAATGAATTGGCTTTTTGGGAAACAAATCCGATTTTGCTCCAGTCCTTGAATTTTTCGATGGGCTGGCCGAATAGGCGAATGGTTCCATTGTAGGGTTTTATCAGACCGAGAATAAGATTTATCAGAGTTGTTTTACCCCCGCCGTTTGGTCCGAGCACACCCATGAACGCACCCTCAGGAATTTCAAAATTGATATTGCTCAGGACATTCTTATGTTCGTACGCATAGTTGATGTTTGCCATTGATACAACCGGCTCTTTCATTGCTTTTATTCCTCCTTGTCTGTTGCCTGACTGAGCACTTCAAGATTGTGTTTCATTAACGATAAATAATCATCGCCGTTTTCGATATCAGCTTCTGTCAAAACAGCAAGATTATGAATGAATAGGCTCTTGGCATTGATTTGATCCTGTATGATTTCAGAAACGCGATCAGAAGTATTCTGTTCAAAGAGAATATAGTCCATATTATAACGCCGGGCCTGATCGATGATTTTTGTCAAATCCTTTTGTGACGGTTCTTGGCTTGATGATAACCCTCTAATGGCAATTTGTTCAATTCCATAACGCTCTTCCCAATACCCGTAAGCAGCATGCGAAACGAGAATTTTTTTGTTTTCCTTCGGCTGGAGCGTTTTCCGGAATTGTTCGTCGAGCGTCAGCAAATCATCTTTCAATTCATTAAAGTTTTCAGTGTATTGCTCTGATTTTGGTGGATTTAAATCAATCATTTGGTCTTTAATAATGCCGGCCATATCAATCATCCGTTTTGGGTCAAGCCAAATGTGCGGGTTATGGTCATGGTGATGTCCCCCGTGATCGTGCGCGTCTTGGTCGCTCGTTCCATGATTAAATAATGCCTCGTTCGCACCCAATTCGATTAATGCAACATCCTGTGAATCAAGAGCTTCAGAAGCGGTTTCTGCAAATCCCTCCATTCCGGCGCCAAGATAGATGAACGCGTCGCCTTCAGCAATGGATGTCATCTCCCTGGATGATGGTTCATACGTGTGGGCATCAACACCGGGGGGATAGACGGATTCGGTTTCAACAGAGCCACCGCCGATACGCTCAACTGCATATTGAATGGGATAAAGGGATGTATAGATTTTTAAACCGGCCTTGTTGTTTGTATCGGATACAGACGGTGTGCAGCCGGCTACGAAAATCCCTATTAATAATACGATTATAATGGCTTGATATTGTTTCATCCTGCAAAGTCCTTTCCTAAAGAATACATCAATATTATCGTAATGATTACGATTTGTAAATAGGAATGATTACGATTTATAAATGTGACAATATTGCCAAAAAAAGAAATCGGCAACTTGCCGATTTTTGCTGGGGTTTACTAAAATTTTTGCCCGTAATATTTATCAAGTGTGAACCCCCGTCCCAACACTTCTGATGCATCAATAAAGACAACAAATGATGTTGGTTCCTCATCTTGCATCATTCTTTTCAATTTTACGGCCTCTTGTTGTTCAGCAACACAGAGAATCATGGTTCTGTCCTGGTTGGAATAGCCGCCGATAGTTTGGACCTTTGTCAGTCCGCGGTCAATCTGGTCGCTGATCATATCATGGATTTTCACTTCATTTTCTGTAATGATCATGATCAGTTTAGTTGCTGATGTACGCAACTGAACGATATCAATGGTTTTACTTGTAATATAGATGCACATGAGTGCGAATAATGTTAGTTCCAGATTGAATACAATAATAGAAGAAATGACAACCAGACCATCAACAATCAGTTGAGAATACCCACTTGAAAAGCCGGTAAATTTTTTAACAACCTGTGCAATAGCCGCAGTGCCACCCGTTGATCCACGTCCTTTGTAAACTGTTCCAAGACCGACCCCAAGAATAATACCACCATAAATTGCAGCGAGCACAGGATTTGAAACTGTGTAAGGGATATCTGCTGTCAGGAATATCATAAATGGTACCCAAAAAGTACCCAGCAGCGTTTTCCAGCTGAAATCTTTTCCCAGGGCGATCCAGCCGATAATGAAAATGGGGAGGTTGATTAATAATTGGGTGAGGGCAGGACTTAATGCATACAATTCATAGAGAATGGTACTGACTCCTGAAATCCCGCCCGCTGCCAATCTGGAGGGGAGGAGGAAAAGGTTATAGGAAAGTGCAACTAGTGAAGCACCGATAATAATTTGAGCATATTCTGTCATAAGTTTTTTGTTCATATGATGCAAATCCTTTCTTTAGTAGCGAGACTGTTGGTCTTATTGTACATCTGAATTCAATTTTTCGTTTATCAAAACCTTTATTATTCTAACGCAGTTTGTCAGTTCATAAAAGGTTTTTATACTGATCTTCACAAAGAATAGCCGACAGTTCGCAACCGAATAGGTCTTGAATGAACTTAAATATTCGATTACGCTAAATGACGTGTCACGTTATCGAAAAAATATGCCATGTTTTTATTGCGAACTATCAGAATATAACTTATACTAACAAATAGATAGATAGGCGACTATCTTTTATTTTTCAAGAAAAATGAATGAGCATTCATTCAAACGATGATAGGGGGAGAAAATATGGAGCGAAGTATCAAGCGTGCTGCAGTATTGGGTTCCGGTGTCATGGGTGCCGGCATTGCTGCACACTTGGCAAATGTCGGTATCCCGACAGTGATGTTGGATATCGTACCACGTGAACTGACCAAACGTGAGGAAAAGAAAGGTTTAACGCTTGAAGACCGTGCTGTACGGAACCGTATGGCTTCCGACAGTAAAAAAGCTTTATTAAAACAAAAACCATCACCCATTACATCAAAGAAAAGTCTCGACTTAATCGATGTCGGTAATATAGAAGATGATATTGACAAATTAGCGGACGTTGATTGGATTGTAGAAGTAGTTGTTGAAAATCTGGAGGTAAAACAAAACGTTTTTGCAAACATTGATAAGTATCGCAGGGAAGGAACCATTGTGAGTTCCAATACGTCCGGTATTTCAGTGGAGGCCATGGCTGAAGGGCGTTCTGAGGATTTTTGCAAACATTTCCTTGGAACACACTTTTTTAATCCGCCACGCTATCTGAAATTATTGGAAGTAATTCCGACTGAAGCTACAGATCCGCAAGTGCTGGCGTTCATGAAAACATTTGGCGAGGATGTGCTTGGGAAAGGCGTGGTTGAAGCCAAAGACACACCGAACTTTATTGCCAACCGGATTGGAACATATGGGCTGCTTGTCACTGTACAGGAAATGCTGAAAGGCGGTTACAGTATCGGTGAAGTGGATTCTATCACCGGACCGATGATCGGCCGTCCGAAGAGCGCTACTTTCCGCACATTGGATGTCGTTGGGCTGGACACGTTCATTCACGTTGCCAACAATGTGCATGATCAGGTAGAAGGTAACGAAAAAGACGTATTCAAAGTACCGAGTTTTATGCAAAAAATGTATGAAAAAGGCTGGCTCGGTGCCAAAAGCGGACAGGGCTTTTTCCTGAAGAAAAAAGGGAAAGACGGAAGCACGATCTATGAATTGAATCCTCAAACATTTGAATATGAAGACCGCAAAAAAATAAAAACAAATGCTACAGAAATGGCAAAACAGGAAAAAGTTCCAAGCCGAAAACTGAAAGCGCTTGTATCTGCTGAAGGTGATAAGGCCGGTGATTTTGTCTGGTCTGTTTTAAAACCGGTGCTCATTTATTCTGCTGAGCTTGCCGGTGAAATTGCTGATGACATTATCGCCATCGACCAGGCGATGAAATGGGGCTTTGGCTGGGATATTGGTCCATTTGAAACGTGGGACGCTCTTGATCTGCCGAAATCAGTCGAACGTATGCAAAGAGAAGGTTCGGAAGTTCCCGAATGGGTATTGAACATGCTGGATTCCGGAAATGAATCTTTCTATCATACCGAAAATGGCAATGTGTATTACTATGATAAGGGTGAATACAAACGGCAGCATTTTAATCCGAAGGAAGTTAATTTGAAGCGATTGAAAGACGAAAAGGACGTTATTAAAAAGAATGCCGGTGCCAGTTTAATCGATTTAGGAGATGGTGTTGCGGGATTGGAGTTCCATTCACAGGGTAATGCCATCGGTTTGGATATTATCAAGATGATTAATGATTCAATTGAGGAAGTGAATAAAAATTACAAAGGGCTGGTAATCGGTAACCAAGGCAAAAACTTCAGTGTCGGTGCTCACCTTGGCATGATGCTGATGTCAGCACAGGATGGCGATTTCTTAGAACTGGATATGGTTGTCCGTCAATTCCAGAATACAGCCATGACTATCAAATACTCGAAAAAGCCCGTGGTTGTTGCGCCATTTAACATGACAGTTGGCGGTGGTGCTGAACTTTGCTTGCCGTCTGCATCTATCCAGGCCTCTGCTGAAACCTATATGGGACTGGTTGAATTCGGTGTTGGTCTTATCCCGGGCGGGGGCGGTACGAAAGAACTTTACTTGAAAGAGCTCCGCCATTTGCCTAAGGGCGTAGATTTTGATCTGACCAAAGTTGCCAACGATGTATTTGAAAAAGTAGCCATGGCCAAAGTATCGACATCAGCAGAGGAAGCACGGGAAAATGGATTTTTGAATAGCAGAGATGCCATCAGTGTGAATGCCGATCACCTGTTGCATGATGCAAAGCAAAACGTATTGGCACTTACTAAAGCAGGCTATCAGCCACCGAAACACGAAAAGATTCCGGTCGTCGGTGATGGAGGTTATGCCGCTATGCTGATGGGAGCGAAATCACTTCGGTTCAGTGGCTATGCCTCTGATCATGATTTGAAAATTGCCGAAAAGTTAGCATATGTCTTATCAGGGGGACGAATTAAGGAAGGAACGCTGATTGATGAACAAACGATGCTGGATCTGGAGCGCGAAGCATTTCTCAGTCTGATAAGCGAACCGCTGACACAGCAGCGTATGCAACATATGCTTTTAAAAGGAAAACCATTGCGAAACTAATTTGAAGAGGGGGATAAAACGTGAAGGAAGCAGTAATTGTTGCAGGAGCAAGAACCCCTGTAGGAAAAGCTAATAAAGGAACATTGGCCAATACAAGGCCGGATGACCTGGCAGCACTAACGATCAAAGCGACATTGAAACGAGCAGGGAATTATGATGGAAACATTGATGATGTAATTATCGGCTGTGCAATGCCTGAAGCGGAGCAAGGTATGAACATGGCGCGCAACATCGCGGGCTTGGCCGGTCTCAGGAATGATGTGCCGGGCATCACGATTAACCGCTTTTGCTCATCCGGACTGCAAAGTATCGCATATGCAGCAGAGCGTATCATGATTGGTGCAAGTGATACGATTATTGCCGGCGGAGCTGAGTCCATGAGTCTGATCCCAATGGGTGGTCATGTCATCAAGCCGAATACGAAGCTTGTCCAGGATGCACCTGGATATTATATGCAAATGGGGCATACAGCTGAAGAAGTGGCAAAACGCTTCGACATTTCAAGAGATGAACAGGATAACTTTGCTGTCCGCAGTCATGAGCGCGCAGCAAAAGCACTTGAAAAAGGTAAATTCAGCGATGAAATTGTTCCAGTCGACGTAACAGAACGTGTAATTGGGGAAAAGAACAAAGTTGAAGAGAAAACAACGATGTTTGAAATGGATGAAGGTGTACGTGCAGGAACAACAAAAGAAATTCTCGGCAATTTGAAGCCGGCATTTTCCGCCACCGGATCCGTGACGGCGGGAAATTCTTCACAAATGAGCGATGGGGCAGGCACTGTTCTTGTAATGGATCGCGAAAAGGCTGATTCAGAAAGGATGAAACCGCTTGCCAAATTTCATTCATTTGCTGTGGCAGGCGTTGAACCGGATATCATGGGGGTCGGCCCCGTTGAAGCAGTACCGAAAGCCTTGAAGATTGCAGGACTGGATTTATCTGACATCGGTTTGATTGAACTGAACGAGGCATTTGCCTCACAGTCAGTTCGTGTCATTCATGCACTTGATCTGGATCCGGAAATTGTCAATGTTAATGGCGGTGCCATCGCGCTTGGTCACCCGCTCGGCATGACAGGTACAAAATTGACACTCAGTCTTATTCATGAAATGAAACGCCGCCAAGTACAATATGGTGTTGTCACGATGTGTATCGGCGGCGGTATGGGAGCAGCCGGAGTTTTTGAGCTGCTGTAGGTTTGATGTGTTCTGGAAAGCCGCTGAAGTTCGTATCAAAGCGATACAAAGTGATTAAACGTTCGCCATTCAGCGGAGGGAATCCACTAAAATCCAACATTGAAAGGAACGATTAATATGAGTGAAACAACCGAAAAATTATTTAAAGGTGGCGGGTTTTTGACGGAAGACCTGCAACCCGAAGATATAGTGACACCTGAAGATTTTACCGAGGAACACAAGATGATCGGCAAAACGACAGATGATTTCATTGATGGGGAAGTTATTCCGAAAATTGACAACTTAGAGAACCATGAATTTGAGTACTCTGTTGATTTATTGAAAAAAGCCGGTGAACTCGGATTGTTAAGTGCAGATATTCCGGAAGCGTATGGCGGACTTAATCTGGATAAAATCAGCTCAGCCATCATCACCGAAAAATTTGCCCGCGCCGGCGGTTTTTCGATAACGCATGGCGGACACGTCGGCATTGGAACTCTGCCAATCGTTTTTTTTGGCGATGTTCAACAAAAGGAAAAGTATTTACCGAAATTGGCGACCGGTGAGAAAATCGCAGCCTATGCTCTGACTGAGCCAAGCGCGGGATCGGATGCTATGAGCGGAAAAACAACAGCAACACTGAATGAAGCTGGAACCCATTATATTTTAAATGGAGAAAAACAATGGATAACTAACTCAGCCTTTGCGGACGTATTTATTGTTTATGCGCAGGTTGATGGTGATAAATTCACAGCATTTATTGTTGAGCGCGAATTCCCCGGTGTCTCAACGGGGCCTGAAGAAAAGAAAATGGGTATCAAGAGTTCCTCGACACGTACATTGATTCTGGAAGATGCTGAAGTGCCGGTTGAGAATATGCTTGGTGAAAAAGGCAAAGGCCACAAAATTGCTTTTAACATCCTGAACGTTGGCCGTTATAAACTCGCTATGGGCGGCGTTGGTGGTTCTAAACGAGGAATTGAAGTCGCAACAAAATATGTTAATGAACGGAAACAATTTAATACCGCAATCTCCAGTTTTTCACTGACCCAGGAAAAGTTGGCTGACATGGCGGCAAAGACGTACGCAAATGAAAGTGCTGTCTATCGCACAGTCGGTTTGTTCGAACAACGAATGGGGTCATTGACAGATGAGCAGTTAACAGATGGGAAAGAGGTAGCAAAGGCAATTGCTGAATACCAAATTGAGTGTTCATTGAATAAATTCTCCGCTACCGAATGCTTGGATTATGTTGTCGATGAAGCCGTTCAACTTCATGGCGGATACGGTTTCATGGAAGAATATGAAGTGGCAAGAATGTACCGGGACTCACGGATCAACCGGATCTTTGAAGGAACCAATGAAATTAACCGTCTGATCGTACCCGGGACGCTAATGAAAAAAGCAATGAAAGGTGAATTGCCGCTCCTTCAGGAAGCACAGAAATTGCAGGAAGAACTCATGATGATGATGCCTGAGGAACCCAATGATGCGACGTTGGAGCAGGAAAAATATCTGCTTAAAAATGCTAAGAAGATGGTGCTGCTTGGCGCTGGCTTAGCTGCTCAAAAATATCAGCAGAAGTTGGAGCATGAACAGGAAATTCTGATTAATTTGGCTGACATGGTTAACGACATTTACAACATGGAAGCAGCCATCCTGCGTACTGAGAAGGCAATCAGCAAAGACGGTGAAGATCAACACAAACAGAAACTTCTTTACACACAAGTATATGTGCAGGAAGCCTTCAACCGAATTGAGGCGGACGCAAAAGAATCACTCATTGCCGTGGAGGAAGGCGATAACCTTAGAATGATGCTGTCATCATTGCGTAAGCTAACCCGCCACATGCCAAGCAACGTGATTGCCAAGAAACGCAAAATTGCTGCGAAGGTCATTGAAGAAGAAAAATATGTTGTTTAATTGACAGCTGTGGAAAACTGCCCCGGCCGAAAAGGCTGCAGGGCAGTTTTTCGTTTATAACGTCAGAAAGTATAAATGATGGATGACCTTATAAAAAACGCCAGCACTTATAAGGCGAATGCCAAATTTTTCTAATAAAAGAAAACTCCGAAGTTCACAACTTTGCGGCTGAAATGCGTACAACAGCTCGCCTCTCCGTATTAAATTTGCTATAATGAATGAAGCCTATTTATAGAGGAGAGAAGCATATGGCATTAACATTTTACTGGTATCCGAAATGCGGCACATGCCAAAAAGCGAAAAAGTGGCTTGACGGGCATAACATTGATTATACAAGCATACATATTGTAGAAGAACCTCCAACGAAAGAACAAATGTTGAATCTTATGTCAAACAGTGATATCCCACCGAAAAAGTTCTTCAACACAAGCGGAAAAAAATATCGCGAGCAAAATATGAAAGAAAAAATCACGGATGCAAGCATCGAAGAAATGGCTGAATGGCTGTCATCAGACGGTATGTTGATTAAGCGGCCGATTGTCACAGATGGCCAGAAGGTGACGGTCGGGTTTAAAGAAGACACATTCACTGAAAACTGGCTTTAAAAATAGAATGAAATACTAGAAAAATACATGGCTGCCTAGTATAGTTGAAGTGACAGTTGCAATGATTTAATGGAGGGATATCGATGAACTTACCAAAGGATTTGTTTTATACTGAAGAGCATGAATGGATTAAGAAAGAGGATGGAAAAGTTCGGATTGGGATTACTGACTTTGCACAGGATGAGCTTGGTGACATTGTTTTTGTTGAACTGCCTGAAGTCGGTGATGAAATTGAAGCAGATGAGCCATTTGGCAGTGTTGAGTCCGTTAAGACGGTTTCAGAATTATATGCCCCAATCAGCGGAAAAGTTGTCGAAATTAATGAAGACCTTGAGGACAGCCCTGAATATGTCAATGAATCACCATATGACAAAGCCTGGATGGTCGTTTTAGAACCTTCCAATGAATCGGACGTCGATCAGCTATTATCTGCTGAGCAGTATGAGAAAGCCGTCAGTCAAGAATAATAACAAATGATGATGAAAAAGCTGACAAACTCGCTGATGAGAAGTCGGCTTTTTTATAACGTCAGAAAGTATAAATTATAAAAAAAGCTTCGGCATTCGCTATAAGACGAGGCGAATGCCGAGTTTTTCTAAGGCAGTTAAGAAAAATTATTTCTTACTGCATAAGTGCAACTAAGGCTTTCGCCATTAAAGCTTGGCGATAAGCCAAGTTTTCTAAATTTATATCCCTATCATGGTGTTTCTTTAAGGAGTGCAATATAGATGACAGAGTACACCGAAAAAGTTATCATTGTGGAAGGATTGACCGACAAAAAGCAAATCAAAAAAGTGATTGCTGAGGATGCCGACATTGTTTGTACTAATGGAACACTTGGCGTGGAAAAGTTTGATGAACTTCTTGAAAATTATGACCTTGACAACCGGGATGTTTTTATTATGGTTGATGAGGACAATCCGGGTATCAGACTGCGCCATCAGCTGTCACGCGAGCTTCCGCATGCTGAGCATATTTATATCAGCAGTGATTATCGTGAAGTGGCGACAACTCCCGAAAATATATTGGCCGCTGAACTAGCAGGAAAGCGAATTGAGGTTAATCCGATTTTTCTGATTTAGGGTGATTTTTTTGCAGCAGATTACGGATGATGTATTGCAACAGGAACGTTATTTACTATATATTTATACACCATTTTGCGGCACGTGTGCGCTTGCGAGATCCATGCTTGAAAAAATAGAAGCTGTTCATCAGCAAAACATTTTCTATGAAATGAATGCGTCACTCAATCCTGATTTTATGCAAAATTATAAGGTCGAAAGTGTCCCTTCTCTGTTGATTAAACAAGATGGAGAAGTGAAGGATAAAGTATATGCTTTTAAGTCGATTGCCAATGTATACAGCTATCTGATGACATACAAGCCGGAGCTTTTTGCTGCGAATTAATTGTGCCGACTGGCAGCGCAATGAAGCTGAGGTAGTTTTTAGGGAATTTAAAGCAATTAGCAGTAATTTGCTTTATGATTAAATGAAACTCAGCATAGTCAATTCAGTCATAATATTTCTGAATTCTGCCGTCTATAAGCCTTTATATGCTGATTGTCGTGGCATTGAGGATATGGTATCGTTAATACCGTAATCAAATGAAAGGATGGTTCACTATTAATAGTGGAATAAGATTGCATTACACGCCGGAAATGGAAAGAGCAATGCAACAATCGCACCAAATGGGCTATGTTGAGTATGAAAGGAATCTTGATAAGCGCATAGCCGTTGAAAAAAGGCGACAGAATGAATATGAGAGATGTAAACATATGGTAGCTGAAATCGACAGTCACATTCAATCGTAATAGACATAATCCGGTACTCCTGCTGCAGAGGGGTGCCGGATTTTAATATGTTATTGGTTGTGACTTTATTTTAAGCGAGCGATTGGCCGCCGATGTTTCTGTATTCAAGTTCCGATTTTCTCAAAAAAAGAAAATTAGTATGAAAATTAATGTTCCAAACAAGGAATATGGTGAAAAGAGTCGAATATATATATAATCGTTAGTATTAAGGGAGGTACATTGTTTGAGATTATTAAGCTACCGTATAAAAGGTAATCCCGGACCATCACGGATGGGCTTCTTACATGGAGAAAAGATTATTGATCTTCAGAAAGCCTGGAAAAAATTTAAGCATGCTAATAACGACAATGATGCTGCAAATACCGCAGACAGATTTTTCCCGGCAGATCCGATGCAATTTTTCACAGCAGGCTCTCGGATGATTGAACAGGCTCAAGATGTACTGATATATGCCAAATATAATCGTGTAGATGATATTAGCTTCAGCCGCGATCAAGTGTATCTCTTCACCCCTCTCTCATCTCCGGGGAAAATTATATGTGTCGGCAAAAATTATGCAGCGCATGCAGCCGAAATGGACAGCAATGTACCGGACTATCCGGTATTGTTTGCCAAATTTGCAAATGCATTGATCGGACCTGAAGATGTGATCGAAAAGCCAAAATTTGTTAACAAACTTGACTACGAGGCAGAACTGATCGCAGTCATCGGAAAGGAAGCTTCACATGTCAGACGTGACAAAGCATTTGATTATATTGCCGGCTATACCATCGGCAACGACATGTCTGCACGTGACCTGCAAAAAAGGACACCACAGTGGCTGCAGGGAAAAACATTGGACCGCTCAACACCTGTCGGCCCGTGGGTTGTGACTCCCGATGAGGTGGGTGATGTCGGGAACTTAGCAGTGCGTTCCTATGTGAATGGTGAGGAACGCCAATCCGCAACGACACAAAAGCTTATCTTTGATATTCCATTTTTGATTGAATTTATTTCGTCTTTGGTTACATTGAACCCCGGTGATTTGATTATGACGGGTACGCCGGATGGAGTTGGTATGGGGATGACACCACCGCAATTTGTAAACGACGGCGATATTGTAACGATAGAGATCGACAACATTGGAAGGATAGAGAATAAAGTGAAAGAAAAAGCAAAAATACAATAAAGACAGTCATGCCAGCAAGCAACATAAGTGCAGACCAACATAATGGTCCGCACTTTTTTATTTTGATAAACGGATAGTAAATTTCCGTTTTGAATAAAAAATTTAATATAAGGTGTTGCATTAATATAAATTATATTGCATAATAATACACAACAATTTATCTAGCACATGTTAAAGATGAAAGGGAGGTGGAGGAACAGTATGCCTGCATTACAGCATATCCGGAAGGTTCTGGTGGTTGGGTCGGGTCCCATTATTATCGGTCAGGCAGCTGAATTTGATTATTCCGGCACACAAGCTTGCCTGGCATTGAAGGAAGATGGTATTGAGGTCGTTCTCGTCAATAATAACCCGGCAACAATCATGACGGACCATACAATGGCTGATCATGTCTATTTAGAACCATTGACGACAGATTCACTTACTGCGATTATTCAAAAAGAACAACCGGATGGTATATTGCCGACACTCGGTGGACAGACAGGTCTGAATATGGCAGTAACTTTATACGAGGCAGGTGTATTAGAGGAATATAAAGTAGAACTGCTTGGTACCTCTTTAGATGCAATTCAAAAAGGTGAAGACCGTGATATTTTCAAAACGACGATGAATACAATTGGAGAGCCTGTTCCTCAAAGCTTATCAGTCCATTCAGTTAATGAAGCGATTCACTTTTCACAGACAGCTGGCTTCCCGATTATTATCAGACCGGCTTATACACTTGGCGGTGCCGGAGGAGGAGTCGCTGAAAGCAAATACGATCTTAAATCAATTGTGCAGCATGGTCTTGATATGAGCCCTGTTGGCCAGGTACTTGTCGAGCAGAGCATAAAGGGCTGGAAAGAAATTGAATTTGAAGTTATCAGGGATGCAAACGACGATTGTGTGATTGTATGCGATATGGAAAATGTTGACCCGGTTGGTATTCATACAGGTGACAGTATTGTTGTTGCGCCTGTCCAAACGTTGACTAAAAAGCAACTTAACATGCTTAAAAATGCATCACTGAAGGTGATTCGAGCCATTGGCGTTGTCGGCGGATGCAATATTCAATTTGCTCTGGACCCGAATAGTAATGAGTACGTCATTATCGAGGTTAACCCAAGGGTCAGTCGTTCAAGCGCGCTCGCGTCAAAAGCAACCGGTTATCCGATTGCCCGAATTGCAACCAAGATTGCTATGGGATGGCATCTCAATGAATTGCAGAACCCGGTCACCGCTGATACATATGCGGGATATGAACCGATGCTTGATTATATTGCTGTCAAAATACCACGCTGGCCATTCGATACATTCAAGACTGCTGACCGAACACTTGGAACGCAAATGAAAGCAACAGGGGAAGTGATGGCGTTAGCTGACAATTTTCCGGCAGCATTGAATAAAGCTATCCGTTCGCTTGATATCGGAATCAATCATCTGCCATTTCTTCCCGATTGGACAGAAGCAGCAATTGAAAATGCGCTCGAGCAGGCAACAGATGATCGCTTGTTTGTGACAGCCGAAGCCATGCGAAGAGGTTATTCACTTGATGATATTCACAGTTTGACAGGTATCAATCGTTTTTTCCTGAACGGTATAAAAGCTGTAACGGATATGGAGAAACAGCTTGAGGAGAAAAGCTGGCATACAATCAGTCGGGAAGAATGGCTAAGCGTCAAAACGTTGGGTTTTTCGGATCAGATTCTGGCTTCGTTATTCAACAAAGAATTAGATACAGTCCGGGAACATTCTCTGACAATGGCTCCTCCTATCTATACAAAAGTTGATACAGGTAAAGATGAAGCATCATTAGATACAGGTTATTTTTACAGTACATGGGGTAATACGAATGAAGCAAAGCCATTGAAGGGTCAAAATGTTGTAGTTTTAGGTGCCGGACCAATCAGGGTCGGTCAGGGGATCGAGTTTGATTACTGTTCGGTGCATGCAGCGAAGTCTTTGCAGAATCAGGATATCAATGCTGTTGTGATAAATAATAACCCTGAAACAGTCAGCACTGATTACAATATGGCCGATCATCTTTATTTTGAGCCGCTGAATGCTGAAGATGTTTTGGCAGTGGTTCAGAATGAAAAAGCAGATGGTGTTGTGATACAGTTCGGCGGACAGACAGCGGTTAATCTTGCAGAGGAATTATACAAACACGGTGTTCATGTCTATGGCACGACCTTACCGGCCATTAATGCAACAGAGGACCGGGATAAGTTCTACCAGCTCCTGCACGCGCTGAAAATTCCGCATATACCCGGAAAAACAGTATCAAGATTCTCAGAAGCAGTCGAATCTGCATCTGACATAGGCTATCCTGTATTGGTACGGCCGTCATACGTCATTGGTGGAAGTGGCATGGCGATATTATATAATGAATCGGAATTGATGACATACTTGAACGGACTGAAAACAGACGCAATGGAATCAGCTGTTTTTCCGCTATTGATTGATCGGTTTATTGCGGGAAAGGAATTTGAGATTGATGCTGTCTGTGACGGAGAAGATGTGCTGATACCCGGTGTTTTTCAACACATTGAACGGGCGGGGACCCACTCAGGAGACAGCATTGCCGTATTTCCGGCTCCCGACCTTTCAACACCGCAAAAACATCAAATTGAGTCATATACAAAATCTATCTCGAAGGAATTGAACTTGCAAGGGATGGTTAATCTTCAATTCGTGCTCAGTGAAGACGGCCGGGAATTATATGTGCTGGAGGTTAACCCACGATCATCACGGACAGCACCAATTGCCAGTAAAGTAACAGGTATCCCGCTGATTGATCTGGCCGTGCGCGTGCAAATGGGTGAGCCGCTTAAAGAGCAAGCGTGGAAACTTGGCCTGCAGGCTGACACACCTTATTACGCAGTGAAAATGCCGGTCTTTTCCTCAACGAAATTAGCAGGAGTTGATCCTTATCTTGGACCTGAAATGCAGTCAACCGGTGAAGCTATCGGATTGGGGAGAACCATTGGTCAGGCATTGACAAAAGCGTGCGGCTGGATGGAAAATACCGCTCTTGATACAACGGCGAATAAACCCATTTATTTATCGTTTCACTCAACTGATCATTTAAACGAACAGCTTTTGACATTGCTTTCGGACTTACCGGTTAAAATAGCTGCCGATCCGGAAACTGCCGCCTATCTAAGTGAACATGACATTCATGCAGATCAGGTTTGGGATACTGCACAAGCCAGCACGATTTGTTCACAAAACGGATTTTCATTAGTTTGTGATACACAAAAGTCATTTACGAAGGATAAACATACCCGGCTTAGAATGGCTGCCTTGACAGTTAATACAACATGCCTTACATCGATTGACACATTACTAGCTTATTTATATGCGTCAGACCAGACGCTGGAGGCACCTGTTCCGATGAATGATTATTTGAATGAGAGCCGTGAATTGAATCGGCGAAAGGAGCGTGCAATGTAAATGAAAACAGAAGCTGAGCCCGTATTCACCGGTGACAAGCTGAAAGGCCGTAGCTTTTTAAAGCTTACTGATTTGAGCAAGCAGGAATTAACCCATTTACTCGAATTGGCTGATGAACTGAAACAACGGCACAAATCAGGGGCGTATGAGGAACCCTTGAAGGGAAAAACACTTGGCATGCTGTTTGAAAAACCATCGACCAGGACCCGGGTTTCATTTGAAACAGGTATATTCCAGCTTGGCGGTGCAGGGATTTTTCTTAATTCAGAAAACCTGCAGCTGGGAAGAGGGGAAACAATGGCGGACACAGCCAAAGTTCTTTCCAGTTATCTTGACGGCATGATGATCAGGACATTTTCCCACGAAGTCCTACAAGAATTCGCTGACAATGCCTCGATTCCGGTGATCAATGGGCTGACTGATATGTATCATCCGTGCCAAGTGCTTGCTGACTTGCAGACAATTCAGGAAGTGAAAGGCGGACTGGACGGGATAAAACTCACCTATATTGGTGATGGCCATAATATGGCACATTCCTTGCTCATTGGAGCAGCCATGACAGGCATGGATGTCAGTATTGCCGCTCCTGAGGATTATTTGCCGGACACTCACATTGTCCAAGAAGCTTTGTCGAACGCAAGGCAGTCCGACAGCCATATAGAAATCACTTCAGACCCGCAAGCAGCTGTGAAGCAGGCAGATGTTATTTATACCGATGTATGGGCTAGCATGGGGCATGAAGAAGAACAAAGAAACCGCAAACAGGCATTTTTCGATTTTCAGGTGAACAAAAAACTCTGTTCGCTGGCAAACAATGACGCCATCTTTATGCATTGTCTGCCGGCTCACCGCGGCGAAGAAGTGACAGCGGATGTCATTGACGGGAAGCAGTCGGTTGTTTTTCAGCAGGCGGAAAACAGACTGCACGCTCAGAAAGCACTGATGTCAGCATTAATGGGCTGACTATTAAAAAAATACAACGCTATTTTATAACGTCAGAAAGTATAAATTATGGATGACCTTATAAGAAAAGCTTCGGCATTTGCTATAAGGCGAGGCGAATGCCGAGTTTTTCTAAAATAGTTATGACAAGGAGAGGATACCATGCGTAAAGAGAAGATTGTTTTGGCTTATTCCGGAGGGCTTGATACGTCTGTTGCGGTTAAATGGCTACAAGATAAATATAACTACGATGTTATCGCGGCAGCAATCGACGTTGGAGAAGGAAAAGATCTTGATTTTGTTAAACAGAAGGCGCTTGATGTTGGCGCCGTGAAATCATATGTGATCGATGCTAAATCACTCTTTGCTAATGAATATGTACTGCCCGCATTACAGGCTAATTTACTATATGAAGGGAAATATCCACTCATTTCAGCACTGTCCAGACCATTGATTGCAAAACTTCTTGTTGACATTGCTGAAAAAGAGGGGGCTGCGGCTGTTGCTCATGGCTGTACCGGAAAAGGTAATGATCAGGTGCGGTTTGATGTTGCTTTCGCTGGTTTGAATCCGAATCTCGATGTTGTTGCACCTGTACGCGAGTGGTCAATGTCAAGAGAGGAGGAGATTGCGTTTGCTGAAGAGCACAACATCCCGGTTCCTGTCGGTTTCGATAGTCCATATAGTATCGATGAAAATTTATGGGGACGCAGCAACGAGTGCGGTATTTTAGAGGATCCTTGGGCAGAGCCGCCGAAAGATGCTTATAATCTGACGGCTGATCCGACTGATGCCCCGGAAGAACCTGAACTTGTTACGGTATCGTTCGAACAAGGCAAACCAGTCTCATTGAACGGTGAAAAACTTGAGCTTCATGAACTGATATTGTCGCTAAATGAGATGGCGGGGAAGCACGGCGTCGGAAGAATCGACCATGTGGAAAATCGTCTGGTCGGCATTAAATCACGAGAAATTTATGAAGCACCGGCAGCTGCTGTGCTGCTAACAGCCCATCAGGAACTGGAATCATTGACATTGACACGTGAAACATCCCGTTTCAAGCCGGGGGTTGAGCAGAAGTTCGCCCAAACGGTCTATGACGGTTTATGGTATTCTCCACTGACAGATGCTCTTAAAGCATTTGTAACGGAAACACAACACTATGTATCCGGGACAGTTAAGCTGAAACTGTATAAAGGACACGTTCATACTGTCGGCCGTGAGTCAGAGCAGTCGCTTTATGACTTTAATCTGGCAACCTATAATGCTGATGACGCATTCGATCATGATGCCGCCAATGGGTTCATTAAATTATGGGGGCTTCCGACAAAAGTTCATTCGTCTGTCAATGCCTCGTCTAAAGACGACCATTTACAGGCAGATATCACGATAGATAGCGCAGAAAAGGAAACGCAAAGTCAATGAAACTATGGGGCGGCCGATTCACAAAACCAACGAACCAATTAATGGATGAGTATGCCTCATCCATTCACTTCGATAAAAAATTGGCGAAGCACGATATTATGGGAAGCCTTGCGCATGTCAGAATGCTCAAAAAATGTAACATCCTATCTGACAACGATGCGGATAAGATAGTTGAAGGACTGCAATTTGTGGCTGCTAAAATAGAAAATGGTGAAGCGGTGTTAAGCGAAGAACATGAAGATATCCATATGAATATCGAGAAACTGCTGATTGATGAAATCGGATCTGTCGGCGGGAAGCTTCATACAGGAAGAAGCCGGAACGATCAGGTGGCTCTCGATATGCGCTTGTACTTGCGCGAAGTTGTTCATGAACTGGTTCAACTAGTTACAAATGTCCAGAAGTCACTTTATAAGCAAGCTGAAGCTAACCTGGATACTCTCCTGCCCGGCTATACCCATTTACAACGGGCCCAGCCTGTTTTATTTGCTCATCATATGCTGGCATATTTGTTCATGTTTCAACGGGATGCCGAGCGACTTGCAGATAGTCTGAAACGGATTAATAAAATGCCGCTTGGAGCCGGCGCACTTGCGGGCACGTCTTTTCCGATCGACCGGCAATATGTGGCAGATGAACTTCAATTTGACAGTATCTGTGAAAACAGTCTGGATGCCGTTAGTGACAGAGATTTTGTTGTTGATTTCCTGTCGCACGCCTCTATGATCGCAATGCATCTGTCGCGATTGTGTGAGGAGATGGTGCAATGGTCAAGTGCTGAATTTAATTTTATTGAACTTGATGACGCCTTCTGTACGGGAAGTAGTATGATGCCGCAGAAGAAAAATCCGGATGTGGCAGAACTCGTACGCGGTAAAACCGGACGCGTATACGGCAACCTGACCGGAATGCTGACAACATTAAAGGGGCTGCCACTCGCGTATAACAAAGATATGCAGGAAGATAAAGAAGGAATGTTTGATTCTGCGGAAACGTTGCGCGGAGCACTCGCACTATTTGCCCCTATGATTGAAACGATGCACGTTAAAGAAACAGAGATGTATGAAGCTGTCAGGCAGGATTATTCCAATGCGACTGATTTGGCGGATTATTTGACCAGCAAGGGAATGACATTCAGAGAATCCCATGAGGCGGTCGGAAATATTGTGCTGCATTGTCTCAATCAAAACAAGTATCTGCTTGATTTATCACTGGATGAATTCCGCTCGTTCTCAGATTTGATTGAAACGGATATTTTTAAAGCGCTAAGTCCCGAGTCAGTTGTGAATGCCCGGAAGGTTCCGGGTGGAACAGCAAAAGAAAGTGTAAAGAATCAGCTTGAAAAAGCAGCCGCACTTCTTAAGACAAATGAAGAATGGCATGCATTGAATTCAAACAAATAAGCAATCATCAGTGTCCGGTTCATAAACCGGGCATTTTGCTGTTCATCGTATTTAACAGAAATTTGTGTTTGTACTATAATGGAAATTGTGAGTCTGGTGCTGATAATACAATAATCCCTGATAAGATAGACTCCCTAAGAGTTGATAATACATTCGAAATGATTTAAGATGATAATGAGAATAAATTGAGAATGGATAGTGACATATCCATTTACAACAATAGCATAACAACAGTAATTGGAGGTATCGATATGGCAGGCTCAACACTAGAGATTAAAAATCTTCATGTTGAAATTGAAGGTAACAAGATATTAAAGGGTGTCAACTTGACAATAAAAGGCGGCGAATTCCATGCGGTAATGGGGCCGAACGGAACAGGTAAATCAACCCTGGCTTCTGCGATTATGGGGCATCCAAGCTATGAAATCACAGAAGGCAGTGTCCTGCTTGACGGGAAAGAGGTTCTGGACATGGAAGTGGATGAACGTGCAAAAGCCGGTCTGTTTCTAGGCATGCAGTACCCGAGTGAAATCAGCGGTGTCACAACTTCCGATTTCCTGCGCTCTTCCATTAATGCCCGCCGTGAAGAAGGCGATGAGATTTCGTTGATGAAATTCATCAAAGAGATGGATAATGTGCTGGATTATTTGGATATTGACAAAAATATGGCACAGCGTTATTTGAACGAAGGTTTCTCAGGCGGTGAAAAAAAGCGTAATGAGATTCTGCAATTGATGTTACTGAAGCCGGAGATTGCCATACTGGATGAGATTGACTCCGGACTGGACATTGACGCACTGAAAGTTGTTTCAAAAGGAATCAACAAATTACGTGATGATCAATTCGGCTGTTTGATTATTACGCACTATCAGCGTTTGCTTAACTATATCACACCGGACAACGTTCACGTTATGATGCAAGGCCGTATTGTGAAATCCGGCGGTCCTGAACTTGCCGAGCGCCTTGAATCTGAAGGCTATGACTGGATTAAACAAGAACTTGGCATTGAAGACGAAAACGTCGAGCAAGAAGTCTAAAAAGCTAGGAGGGGTAATATGACTGTAGATACAAAACTACCTTACGATAAAGACTATATCACCCGGTTTTCACACGATAATCATGAACCGGACTGGATGCGTGATTTACGCCTTCAAGCTTTGGAACAAGCTGATTCGTCGGAAATGCCGGAACCCGACAAAACAAACATCACCAAGTGGAATTTCAGCACGTTCAAGCATGATGCAGTTAAAGGCGAAAAAATAGCATCACTGGATAAGCTACCTGAGGATATACAGGATTTTCTTGATAAAGAAGACGCGCAGGAAAATCTTTTGATACAACGAAACCATACAGTAGCATTTGCGTCCTTGAACAAAGAACTTGAAGAAAAAGGTGTTATTTTCACTGATATCTTCACTGCGTTGCGGGATCATGAAGAGCTGGTTAAGCGTTATTATATGAAAGACGCTGTTTCCGTTGATGAACACCGGCTTACTGCATTGCATGCAGCGTTGATGAACGGCGGAGCGTTTGTTTATGTACCTAAGAATGTCCAATTGGAAGAACCGTTGCAGGTCATTTTCTGGCAGGAAGACCCGGAAACGGCCATGTTCAACCATGTGCTGGTCGTAGCTGATGATAACAGTTCATTGACATATGTTGAGAATTATTTCTCCCAAAATCACGAAGAAGAAACGGTAGCCAATATCGTGACCGAAGTGATTGCCCATGCTAATGCGCAGATCTCATTTGGCGGTGTGGATAACTTTGCAGAAGGCACAACGTCATACATCAACCGACGTGGTGTCACATACCGTGATGCACGGATTGAATGGGCATTGGGGCAAATGAACGACGGCAACACGGTCTCTGAAAATGTGACCCATTTGGTTGGAGAAAATTCAGGTTCCCATGCCAAAACGGTTTCAGTCGGCCGGGGTAAACAATCCCAAAACTTCACATCAAAAATTGTTCATTTTGGTAAATTTACCGAGGGACACATTCTGCAGCATGGTGTTATGAAGGATAAAGCCCGCTCCATCTTTAATGGCATAGGCAAGATTGAACATGGCGGTTCAAAATCGAATGCAGAGCAAGAATCACGCGTCCTGATGTTAAGTAAAGATGCACGCGGTGACGCCAATCCGATTCTGTTGATTGATGAGGACGATGTTGAAGCAGGCCACGCGGCATCAGTCGGTCGTGTTGATCCGATTCAGCTGTATTATCTGATGAGCCGGGGGATAAGCCGTCATGAAGCAGAGCGCTTGGTTATTCACGGGTTTCTTGCCCCTGTTGTCAATCAGCTTCCGATTGAATCCGTCAAAACGCAGTTGAGGCAGGTTATTGAAAGGAAGGTATACTGATGGATGTTAACGCCATACGGGAGCAGTTTCCAATTCTGCACCAGGAAGTGAACGGGCACCCTTTGGTATATCTCGATTCATCTGCAACATCACAAAAGCCGCGTCCTGTAATCGAAGCGGTCGATGCTTATTACAGGGAAGACAACTCCAATGTGCATCGCGGTGTCCATACATTGGGATCAAGGGCAACTGAGAAATATGAAGGTGCTCGTGAAAAAGTACGGAATTTCATTCATGCGAAAAGCACGGCTGAAGTTATTTTTACACGCGGCACGACAACATCGATTAATACAGTAGCTTATAGTTATGCGCGCGCCAACCTGACTGAAGGGGACGAGATTGTGATTACGCCAATGGAACATCACAGCAATCTGATCCCCTGGCAGCAGGCTGCCAAAGCAACAGGGGCAACATTGAAATATGTATCATTACAAAAAGATGGTACGGTTTCACTGGATGCTGTCCGTGAAACGGTAACCGAAAACACGAAGATTGTTGCGATCACGCACGTGTCGAACGTTCTTGGTACTATTAACCCTGTTAAGGAAATAGCTGGAATCGCACATCAAAACGGTGCGGTTATCGTCGTTGACGGAGCGCAGGGAGCGCCTCACATGAATGTGGATGTTCAGGACATGGATTGTGATTTTTATGCTTTTTCCGGGCACAAAATGGGTGCGCCAACCGGTATCGGGGTACTGTATGGCAAGCAACATCTGCTTGAAAACATGGAGCCGTTCGAATTCGGTGGTGAAATGATCGATTTTGTGAATCTATACGATTCTACCTGGAAAGAGCTCCCATGGAAGTTTGAAGGTGGAACACCAATCATTGCAGGTGCTGTCGGAATGGGTGCAGCCATTGACTTTTTGAATGAAATCGGAATGGATAACCTTACAGCGCACGAGCAAAAACTAGTCGACTATACAATGGAAAAACTGCACACAATAGATGGCATCAGCATATACGGTCCGAAAGAGCGCGCAGCACTTGTTACCTTTAACCTGGACGATGTTCATCCGCATGATACTGCGACTGTACTGGATGCAGAAGGGATAGCGATTCGTGCCGGTCATCATTGTGCACAACCGTTGATGAAATGGCTGGATACAGTTGCAACAGCAAGGGCGAGCTTTTATTTATATAACACTGAAGATGATGCCGACCGGCTGGTAGATGGACTTTTGAAAACGAAGGAGTATTTTGGTGATGTCTTTTAACAACCTTGATACACTATATAGACAGGTTATTATGGATCATTATAAAAATCCAAGAAACAAGGGCTCGGTTGAGGGAGACGCGCTAACTGTTGATATGAACAACCCGACATGTGGTGACCGGATTCAGCTGCAATTACAAGTTGAAGGTGGCGTTGTCCAGGATGCCAAGTTCTCCGGCGAAGGCTGCTCCATTAGCATGTCATCCGCATCAATGATGACCCAGGCAGTCAAAGGGAAAAAGCTTGATGACGCATTGAATATGTCGAAAGCCTTCTCTGATATGATGCTTGGTGAGGATGTGGATACAGAGGAAATGGATATGGGCGATGTTGAGGCATTACAGGGCGTTTCCCAATTTCCGGCGCGGATTAAATGTGCAACCCTTGCTTGGAAGGCAATGGAAAAAGGTGTTCAGGAGTAGCAGGCAGACATTGGGATCACAGGATAGAAAGAACACTTTAAGAACGACTACTTTAAGGAGGTATATTCATGGCAAAAGAAATGCCAGACTTGGAAGAATACAAATATGGCTTTCATGATAAAGACGTTTCGGTTTTTCGTTCCGGAAAAGGGTTGACACGTGAAGTAGTTGAAGAAATTTCAAGAATGAAAGAAGAGCCCCAGTGGATGCTGGACTATCGCTTGAAAGCATTGGAGAAATTCTATCAAAAACCAATGCCGCAGTGGGGTGGTGACCTTTCTGAACTTGACTTTGACGAGATTGTTTATTATGTAAAACCGTCTGAACGACAGGGTAAATCGTGGGATGAAGTCCCTGATGAAATTAAGCAGACATTTGATAAATTGGGTATCCCGGAAGCTGAGCAGAAATACTTGGCCGGTGTATCCGCACAGTATGAATCAGAAGTTGTTTATCACAGCTTAAAAGAAGACCTTGAGGAACTGGGTATCATTTTCAAGGATACAGACACTGCCCTTAAGGAAAACGAAGAACTGTTCAAAAAATATTTCGGCAAAGTTATCCCGCCATCCGATAATAAGTTTGCAGCATTGAACTCAGCAGTCTGGTCCGGGGGATCATTCATCTATGTTCCAAAAGGTGTTGAAGCAAAGACACCGCTTCAGGCATACTTCCGAATTAACTCGGAAAACATGGGACAATTTGAACGGACACTAATCATTGCTGACGAAGGTTCTTCTGTGCACTATGTGGAGGGTTGTACAGCACCGGTTTATACAACCAACTCACTGCACAGTGCGGTTGTAGAGATTTTCGTTCATAAAGATGCTTACTGCCGTTATACAACTATACAAAACTGGGCCAACAACGTTTATAATCTGGTTACAAAGCGTGCAACAGCAGGTGCAAATGCTACGATGGAATGGATTGACGGAAATATCGGTTCGAAGTTAACGATGAAATACCCATCCATCTGGCTTAAAGGGGAAGGTGCACGCGGCAATACATTGTCCATTGCAATTGCAGGCCGCGGCCAGCATCAGGATGCAGGTGCGAAAATGCACCACTTGGCACCAAACACGTCATCAAGTATCGTGTCCAAATCAATCTCTAAACAAGGCGGTAAAGTTACGTACCGTGGAATTGTTGATTTCGGACGCAAAGCAACCGGTGCTCGTTCGAACATTGAATGTGACACGTTAATCATGGATAACGAGTCAACATCCGATACCATTCCATATAACGAAATCAATAATGACAATATTTCATTGGAGCACGAAGCCAAAGTTTCCAAGGTTTCCGAAGAACAGCTCTTCTATCTGATGAGTAGAGGTCTCGGTGAAGAAGAAGCAACGGAAATGATTGTCATGGGCTTCATTGAGCCATTCACAAAAGAACTCCCAATGGAATATGCAGTCGAAATGAACCGCCTGATCAAAATGGAAATGGAAGGTTCCATCGGCTAATAACCATAACCCTTGTCACAACACCGTTTGTGGCAAGGGTTTTGTTTTTTAAAAAGATAAGAGAAATTATAAAATGTGAGGAGGATATCACAATACCTAATACTCTGGTGTTTTAACCCTCCCCTCGGTAGGGAAGTCCAGGTGATCCAAATCCACATGATAACTTTTAAGTGTTGTATTTTAAATACATTAGCGTTTTTTCATATAAACATGTTGGATATATTGATATAATCTTCAACGATTAAAATATGCTGTTCCAGTATAATGATTTGATCTTTTCTCTTCATGTATCTAGGAAATTATTGGAATATATTATATAATATTTATAACAAAGAAGGGAGGGAAAGCAAGTGAATGAATTTTTAAGTTTTGACAAAATGCTTACACCAACAATTATTAAGATTGTATTCTGGATTGGCATTGTTTTTTCTGTACTTAGCGGGCTCGGAATGATGGTAACTGGCGCTAATTCAGTTGTCGGTGGTGGTTTTCAAGTTATTATGGGTCTTTTGATCATTATTGTGGGACCATTATTAACGAGAGTTTATTGTGAACTATTAATTATTTTTTTTAAAATGCATGAATCACTACAGGAAATTAAAAAATCCTTATCCGATCAGCATAATGTTGAAGAGTAGTTATACTTAATCGACAGATAAGGTTAAAAAAGTGCATGAAGACTTTTGACTTTAATCGTGATTTACAATAAACCATTATCATGTCAATCGAAGTATCTCATAGAGCCCGTTCCGGCGGGTTCTTTTATAACGTCAGAAAGTATAAATTATGGATGACCTTATAAGAAAAGCTTCGGTATTCGCTATAAGACGAGGCGAATGCCGAGCTTTTCTAACATATTCTTTTCACTCCTATAATCGAATTGGCAGCGGAAAAAGAGGCATTAAAAAATTTAAAATATGCCTTTTTGTGCCGCTTTTTCAATTTTATTTTCGATTATAATGGTAAGAAGTGAGTATAAAAATATAAAAAACACCTTGATTCGTGCTAATATAGATGAAGACTATTGGGTTGGAAGTGATATTATTGGTTTACGTTATTTCTGTACTGATCGCTCTGATGGCCGCTTTTATCGGAAGTCTGGTTGGCTTGGGTGGCGGCGTCATATTGATTCCGAGTATGTTATTCTTGCATTACTATTCAGATGCCTTTGCATGGGCAACTCCCCAGGTCATTGTAGGAATTTCGCTGATTACAATGGTATTTACAGCATTTTCATCAGCTGCTGCTTACTATCGGAACAATCGAATAAATATTAGAATTGGTCTGTTGTTTTTAACAGGCAGTATTCCGGGTGGTATAATTGGATCATGGCTGAATCAGTTTATCAATACGGATTATTTTTCATTATATTTTGGGTTGCTCATGATTGCCATGTCATTTTTGTTTCTGATGAAACGAAAAGAGCCGGTTAAGGATAGTTCATCCAGACAAAAGACTCCTTTTCTGTCCATATTTTTGATATCGTTGATTATCGGTATCATATCCGGGTTATTCGGTATTGGCGGTGGTTCAATTATTGTGCCGGCTATGATTCTTCTCTTGGGATTCTCGGTGCATACGGCTGCAGCAACGTCAATGTTTGTCATTTTCTTTATCAGCATTATGAGTGCAGGTACACATATAATTCTGGGCCATGTTGTCTGGGAATATGTCATCTTTTTCATTGCCGGTGCCTGGATTGGTGGAACATTGGGAGCCAAGGTTAACCAGCTTGTCAAAAGCAATATACTTGAATGGATATTGCGTCTGCTGCTGATTATTATAGGGATCAGACTGATTATTGAGGGTTTGCTATAAGAGATTGTTCAAAAAACCTGGTAAAATGTTAAAGATGCATTTCGCAGCTCGAAACCGCAATGCCTCGAACTCCCGGTCTTTTTATCCTCTTTTTTGAACACGCGCTAAAAGGAGTATGTGACATGCAGGAAAAACTTTACTTTTATTATACGAATGACTTACATAGTAATTTTGAAATTTGGCCGCAAGTTGCCGGTTATTTAAAAGGGGCAAAAGAAGAACGTTTGGCAGAAAATCATGCGTGTTGGGTGATTGATATCGGTGACCATGTGGACCGGGTACATCCGATTGCCGAAGCATTCATGGGCAAAGCGAATGTGGAGCTGATGAATCATGCCGGATATGATTTGGTCACAATCGGCAATAATGAAGGCATTACGATGGCACACGATGATCTCCATCATTTATATGATAATGCGGATTTTGAGGTGGTTTGCGCCAATTTGCACAGCTTGACAAGCGCTGAGCCGAATTGGCTGCACTCCACAGTACATATTCAGTCGGATAGCGGGATAAAAATCGGGGTAATCGGTCTGACTGCTCCATTTAATGCCTTCTATGAACTGCTTGACTGGCATATCTCTGCGCCGTTTCAAACACTTGAGGAACACATCAGCAGGCTGAAGGAATCGACGGATATCATTCTCTTAATGTCACATTTAGGTATTAATGAAGATCAGGAAATCGCTCGCCGCTTTGACGATATCGATGTCATTATTGGCGGACATACCCACCATTTGCTGCGCACGGGTGAAATAGTCAATAACACCATTATCACAGCCGCAGGAAAACACTGCGGATTTGCCGGTGAGGTCGTGCTGACATGGGACCATGATCAAAAACAGCTTGTTGATAAGGAAGCAACTGTTCAGGATATGACAGTACTTCCGCGTGATTTGGCAACAGAACAAGCGCTGAATGATTTGACATACAAGGCCGATGCTTTGCTGGAACAGACGGTTATCGAATTAAAAGAACCGATCGATGTGAAATGGTTTCAGCATACCGCAATCATGCAGAAACTGACCGAAACGCTTAAGGAATGGACCAATGCAGATGTGGCTATGCTAAATGGCGGTTTATTGCTTGATCAGATTCCGTCAGGAGAGGTGACACATAAGGCTATTCATCGCATTTGTCCGCACCCGATCAACCCTTGTATGGTGGAGCTGACCGGTGCTGAGTTGACAGAGGTCATTCAGGGATCATTGACAAGGGATTTCACCGAACTGAAGCTAAAAGGTTTCGGGTTTCGGGGAGAAATTCTCGGTAAAATGATTTATGCCGGTATCGATGTTGAGACAGTACTGAGGGAAGATGGAAGTGAATATGTGGAGCGAATTCTGCATCACGACGAGCCGTTGGATCCGGAGCTTTTGTATAAAGTAGCGACGGCTGACACCTTTACGTTCGGGCGTCTGCTTCCTGAAATTGCCGGAGCCGAAGATAAGCATTATTTTCTCCCTGAATTCCTCAGAGATCTCCTAACCGATACACTGCGTCATAAATGGAATGATCATTAGGTTTGTGACATGATGTCCTCTCGCTGCATACCATATCGTGTATATGGAGAGGGAGGCATTGATATATATGATGACAGTGAATCCGTTGGAACTGGAAGGGATGCATTTTACGGCAGTCACAGTGGAACTTCCTAAAACAAATCTGCTGGTCATCTCCAATGAGGTGGGTTACATTATGTGCGGCGCGCTGGATGTTGATCTTTTAAATGACGTCCTGAAAGACAGAAAAGTAATTGCCGGGCGCGCGACAGGTGTTAAAACAATTGATGACCTTCTCAATGCACCACTGCAAAAGGTGACCGATGCGTCTAAAGTGTATGGTTGGGAACCGGGGATGACAGGTAAAGAAGCTTTATTAAAAATAGCATAATGATATTCTAACCTCTTTAAAACAAGCATAAGGTGTTTTAAGGAGGTTTCTTATGCTAAGGAAACGAATGGTATTCCGCAAACGAAAAATATCCAGATCACCGCCTCCCGTGCAACATATTGTTGTGATCACCATGATTGTATTTGCATTAATGGTATTTCTCAGTATCATGATAATCGACAAAGGAATCAAACCTACCCTTATGGATATAGCCCAAACAAAAACGACTGAATTTGCGACACGGGGTATTAATACGGCTGTTCGGTTTGCCGAAAATTATAATTATGATGACTTATTGAATATTACATATGATAATGAAGGTAAAGTCGCAACATACAACTGGAACTCGTCAGTCGTAAGTGAAATCAATCGTGTGGCAACTGACCGGGTCGAGGAATATTTCAGATATATGAATTCGGGTGAACCACCTGATTATGAAAATTCATTATTTGAGCCGGAAGAATTTGAAGATACAACAGAAAATTTGCCTGAAAAAGATCCGACAGTTGTGGAAATCCCACTGGGTCAAGCAACCGGCAACACTATTTTGGCTAATCTGGGCCCCAAGATTCCCGTTAACTTTGAAATTGTCGGGAATGTGCGCACCAATATTGTCCGGGATGATGAGCCGCTTGGATTAAACGGTTCGTGGGTGTCGTTATATGTAGAAGTGGAAGCGGATGTACAAATTGTCGTTCCATTTTCAACAGAGACCAAGACTGTTGCAACAGAAATCTATATTGACGGCGGAGCTCTGATGGGTGATGTACCGGACTTTTACGGTGGCGGTGGAAGCGATGGCCCATCCATTTCGGTGCCAAAAGACTCGATTACAAACGAAAACCAAGAGTAGTGTCTCACTATAAACAGTAATGGAGGATAGGTATAGTACAGCTAAGCTTTGACATAGTAAAAAAGTACCGTTATAATACAATCATAAATATCTGAAAACAGTAAAAAATATAAAGATTATGCTGGCTTCTGATTCTTTGGAAACAGACATAATCAGTAAAGAGGAGGGTATTTAAATGGAAAATCGTTCTCAATGGGGAACACGAGCGGGTTTTATTATGGCTGCGGTAGGTTCTGCGATCGGACTCGGCAATATTTGGCGTTTCCCGACGACAGCGTTTGAAAATGGTGGAGGGGCATTTATGGTTCCCTACCTGATTGCGCTGTTGACAGCAGGAATACCCATTTTAATTATGGAATTTACCATGGGTCACAAATATCGCGGATCATCACCGCTCACATTTAAACGAATGAATAAAAATACGGAGTGGGTCGGTTGGTGGGGGGTACTGGTTGCTTTCGTCATCTCGACCTATTACTCGGTCATTATTGCCTGGGCAATCTCGTATTCAATCTTTTCATTTAATCTGAACTGGGGATCGGATACAGAGGGATTTTTGTTCAGCAACTATTTGGAAACGGCAGCACCCGGTGAATTTGGAGGCTTTGTGCCTAGTGTACTTATACCATTAATTATAGTTTGGCTGGTTGTTTTAGGTGTTCTTTACCAGGGTGTTAAAAAAGGTATCGAAATGGCGAACCGAATATTTATCCCAACGCTGGTAGTTGTTTTTCTTATTATCGTTATCCGGGCAGTGACCCTTCCAGGAGCTTTTGAAGGATTGAACACTTTCTTCACACCTGATTTTGGCGCGCTTGCCGATCCGGATGTCTGGGTGGCGGCATATGGGCAGATATTCTTCAGTATGTCCATCGCGTTTGCCATTATGATCACATATTCGAGCTACCTGCCTAAGAAATCGGATATTACGAATAATGCATTTATTGTAGGTTTCGGCAACTCGAGTTTTGAACTACTTAGCGGTATCGGTGTCTTTTCGGTGCTTGGATTTATGGCAGTGAATCAGGGCGTTGCAGTGGAAGATGTGGTTACCGGCGGTGTTGGCCTTGCATTTGTGGTATTCCCGCAGATTATCAACCAATTTCCGGCACTGAACGAACTGTTCGGCTTTCTGTTTTTCGCATCACTCGTTCTGGCCGGATTGTCATCGCTCATATCAATTATTGAAACGTATGTTGCCGGTTTGTCTGATAAACTGAACATATCCCGCAATAAAGCTGTACTATTTGGCGGTGGCTTTGCATTCATTGTGTCATTGATATTTGCAACTCGGGGCGGTTTGAACTTCCTTGATGCAGCGGACTATTTCATCAACCAATTCGGTGTTGCGGCGCTTGGCCTGGTCGAAGTTGTCATTATCGCCTGGTTCCTGCGCAAGCTTAATGAATTCAAGGCACATGCAAACGACATTTCCGACATAAAAATCAGGTACTGGTGGAATATCAGTCTGATGGTTATCACACCGATTGTTCTTGGTTACAATATGATTATTTTGCTCCGGCAAAACTTATGGAAGCAATTTGAAACGGAAACCGGCAACTATGCAGGCTATCCGGATAGTTTTATCATGTATAGCGGCTGGTTTGTTGCCGGCGGGGCACTAGTGGTAGGCATCATCCTCGCTTTAACGAAATGGAAAGGATCCAAAGGCGATAACGGAGGCGAATCACACAATTCCTGGGAGGCGAAATAAATGACTGGAGGCGCTATTATATTCATGATCATCTCCATGCTGATTATATGGGGAGGATTGGCAGCAAGTATTACAAATGCCGTGAAAAAAGGTGCAGAACGAAAATAATTAAGATACAAAGTAAAAGAGCCTTTGCCAATAGGGTAGAGGCTCTTTTTTGTTTTAAAATGGTTTGCGCTGTTTAAATGTTATCCAACGGGTCTTTTAGTCCGACATTCGCTTCCACCTTTGCAAATATGGATACGGATTGAATGACCACTCACTGTGACCATTGTCCTGGTACAAGCCATAATGCAGATGTGGTGGGAATTTTCCCGATGTGCCGGGCGGCCCGTAACCGGTTGAACCGACCTTGCCAAGCAGATCACCCGGTTTGACAACCTGACCGACTTTAATGTCATCATTATAGCTGCTCATGTGGGCATAATAATGGTAAACATTATTAATATCACGAATGCCAAGCCGCCATCCGCCGTATAAGTTCCAGCCTTTCAATTCAATCACGCCGTATGTTGTGGATTTGACCGGCGTGCCATAATCCGCGAATATGTCTGAACCTTCGTGTATCCTTAACCCTCCAAATCCACGGCGATCACCATAGTTATTGTTAACACTATAATTATAATTTGTATCAACTGGAAAATCCCTGTCGGTCAGATCCAGCCGGTCAAATTTTTTGAAAACGTCGGCCGTATTCATGATCGTCTGTACAGTCAAATCACGCTGATAATAATTCCAAAGCGCAATTTTTACTTCGTCACGGGAAGAACCATATTCCAGCAGAATCGATGCCATCGTATACAGCACATCTTCCGGATTTTTCGGATCGGCTTTATTGTCATCATTTCCATCTTTGCCTTTCCCCTGAAACAAGCCGATAATGCTTTCCTTTTTTATCATCGAACTGTTTCCTATCCCATACCATAGTTCATCGGGGATTGAAATGGATACAAGCTGATCGTCCTTATCTTCATCTGAGCTGTTCCGTTCATACTGGTCAATCGCAGCAATATAATACCAGGGAACCTGCGTGACAGTCTCTGTTTTTTTGTATAAAGCCATTCGTTTCTCATGCAGATCCTGTTTCTTTTCTTCTGCCTGCGCTGGATTCAGAGCGGCAGCGAAAAAGATTAAAACTGCCAGCATAAAGGACATTTTTTTAAAAATTGAGCTCACCACCTTCGTAAACAGACAGGACTAGCGAAGAAACGTCTGTTAGTTGATTATTCTTCCGCTCCTTGTGAAGAATGTTCCATTTGTTCAATAATCTGGTTGATGGTATTGTCATATTTGTTATCCTCAATGCTGGAATTGTGCAGGCTTTGGATATCGCCTATCAGAGCCGCATTGTCTGAAACATAAACATCAAAATAACCCGGCAGGATTGAGACCGCTGTCTTATTAGCGATATCAGCAGCTTTGTCTTTATCCAGTGCATCTTCCTTATCATATGCAATGAGAGTTTTATTATCGGTAACAAGTGTTGCCGCTTCAGCAAATCCGTCATTCCGCAAAATGATTCGTGTGATCATGTTGGCAAGCGCAGTTCGATCGATATTGACACCGTGCTGTTTTTCAGTTTCATTTTCAACCTGCTCTTTTGTGTATCGCACATAGCCAAGTTTGTTGTCACCGGATGGGTTGGATGGCGTTGTTTCCCGCTCCGGATCTAATTCCTCAACCATCTGATCACGTTCTTCAGCCTGACGGCGCTCATCATCTGCAGCATTGTCCGCTCCGCCGCATGCTGCCAGCATGATACTTACGACGAATAAAAATAAGAGAAGTAAGTTCCTTTTCATGATAGTCCTCCTGTTGCTTGAAAAAATTTGTTTAACTTAGTTTGCTGTATCCGGTAAATTTCATACAGTAAATTTCCCAAAAATATTGGTTGAACAGCGCCAGGTTATGATAAACTGAGGTTACGCAAATGGGGTGAATTTTGTGATTGAGTTACAAGGAAAGACATATGAAATCATTGAAAATGAAAAAGACGGTTTTCATGAAGAACATTTAAAAGAACGCTTTTCCGACATTTTGTCAAAATATGATTTTGTTGTCGGTGACTGGGGCTATGATCAGCTACGACTCAAAGGTTTTTATGATGATCAGAACCCCAAAGCCGGCTTTGATACAAAAATAAGCACACTGGATGACTATCTTTACGAGTATTGCAACTTCGGCTGTGCCTATTTCATCATCAAAAAAGTGGATAAATAAGAGCAGCAGCCCGTAGGCTTGCTGCTCTTATTTATAACCTCAGAAACGATAAATTATGGATGACCTTATAAGAAAATCTTCGGCACTCGCTATAAGACGAGGGTAGGCCTGAGTTTTTCTAATCATCCGGATCTTCTTCGCCCGGTTCATCATGAATCGGGTGGGCACCGGGGGTTTGTCTAGGCAAATCGTCATGAAGTTCCTTATCCGGGTAAACAAACGCACTTTTCCGTTTCTGCCCTTCTTTCCACGGTGTCGATTTACTGCCCTCCAGCTCTCCATCGTTTATTCCTGAACCAAATGGCCCCTCTGGAAATTCTTCAGGGACCAGATTTTGCTGATTCCGGACATTCGAAAAATCACTGTATTGTTTTTTACCTCTTTTGGCCATTGGTATCACCCTTTCTAATCGTTATTTTTCCCTTTATGAAGCAATTATTTGTACCAGTTATTGTCAATATTAGACTGAATTCAGACTAATTGGTAATTGTTGCTAAAAATAAGTCTTATTACCTATAAAATAAAATAACACATACGTTATAACCCCGTTAAATGATTCTTATTACCTAATTTAACTGGTTTATTAAAGCAATTAACCGGCTTCAGGAATATTATGTCTAGTTCTTTCTGATCATTATGATTAAGGCGGTTTTTGTCATAGGATTGACATATTTATGTTTTTTGTCATTATAGTTTTAGGTAACTATTGATATAAGTATTCATTGGATAGAGAAAGAGGGTTTGCGGTAAATGCTAGAATCGAAGCGGAGAGCAATTATATTTTTCTTATTGGCCATATTATTGGCTGCAGTGTCCGGTTTTCTTGTATTAAAGAAAGTTCAGGCAATTAATACCGATCTTGGGACATTCGTAACCATTTACACGGCAGACAATGAAATTTCATCAAGGAAAGTCATAACACCTGATGATGTATCAACAGATGAAATACCTCAGCAGTACCTTCGTGATGAGCACATAACAGATGTTGAGGAGCTGATGAACAAAGTTTCCGTTGTACCGTTATCACCCGGGGATGTTATAACTGATAACATTTTGAAAGAAGCTTCTGCAGTAACGGAGGCCAACAATCGGCTAGTATCAGTGTTTAAATCAGAGAAGGTGTCGTTTGATGAGGAAATGACGGCGTTGGATCGTGCTGATATCATTGTTTCCCATAGTTTCGATGATGAGCCGGTTACGGAAGTGTTTATGGAGGATGTGAAGGTTGCCAGAACAGCTTCCAATGGGGATGGAGACTTTGCAGGGGTACAGCTGGAAATTCCGTATGAAAATGTTTCAAAGTTAATACATATGCAGAATTATGCAGACAGTTTACGACTTGTCAAAGCAAATGTGGCCGAATCAGAGCAACAGGAAGAGGAGTCGGAGGAGAGCAATCAGACCGAGAGCACCGAAAATGCCCCGAATGCCGACAGTGATTCAAAAGATGGAAAAGAAAAATCCGATAAATCGGACGATGATAACAAAGATAAGAACAAAGATAACGATAATAATAAAGATGATTAAAATTCATAGATATGTTGTTGGAGGAACCGTATGAGTAAAGTAAACGATATATATGTTATAGGGGAAAATGAAGAACTGGCGGCAGTAGTAGAGCAACAAATAAACGAATCCTTTCAGCTTAATTTTCTGACTGTAGCAGACTTGAGAAAGACAGACGCACAATTGATTCTGATTATAAATAATGGAGAGACTGCCATAGAAGATGCGCAAATAGCATTATCTGAACATCCTCATTCATCGATTGTTTGTCTGAGTGATGAAGAAAATTTCAGTTTGCTCAGAAGTCTTAATCAGCTCGGTATCACTGATTTTTATGTACTTCCGGGTGAAGAGCTGATTTTCAAGGAACGCCTAGAAATCATGGCTGCAGAAGTTGGTATGCAAAATGAAACAGAATCCGAAAAAGTTTTTAAACGCGGGGGTGGACAGATATTCGCTTTTTATAGCGGGGGCGGGGGCACAGGAAAATCGCTGATCAGCACAACTTTTGCACAAACATTGAAACTGGAATCAACCGCAAAAGTTCTATTTATAGATTTGAATTTGCACTATGGAGGCGCTGAGACATTTCTGGGAATTGACAGCAGCCGATCAATCATTGATCTTCTACCCGTTATGGAGGAACTGGGTGAACACCATATCCGGAATGTATCCGAAAAGGAAAAGCATTCGGATTTGAATATGCTTGTAAGTCCCAGAGATGCTGAACTGGCCGAGAAAGTAACGGAAGATTTCATTGTAAAGCTGTTGCGTGCCAGTAAGCGCCACTATGATTTTATTATCGTCGATTTACCGGTGTTGATGGATGAACGGACAATGGCAGTTTTGGAAGAGGCTAACCGTATTTATTATTTGATGAATCTTGATACAGTAGCCATCCGCGTGTTGAAGAATGTAGAAAACTTGTTTCAGCGCTTAGGTGTCATCACACAGGATCGGCTTGAGTTCGTCATAAATTTTAAAGGCAAAGACAATGAACTGACCAAAAAAGATCTGGAGCGCTTTTCAACTTATCCGGTAACGTCGGAAATCAGGAAGGATATTAAAAATGTTCAGGCATACATTAATCAGGGTGAACCATTAAGAAAAACACCTCAGGAAAAGAAACTCCCTCCATTTTCCAAGGATGTACACAAATGGGTTCATTCAATGCTGAAATAATGATCAGATGGTGGTGGTATCGTGTCTCTTTTTCAAAGAAATACAAAAGCGCAGCCTGACAATAATGACATAGATACTGGAGTTGTGTCCAATTTCGGCTACCTGGATGAGCTGGTGGAGCATTATAAATCTAGACTGTTGACTGAAGTTAACCTGGATCAGATAACCAGCCTTGGTGACTCAGATAAACGTTTGAAGATTGAACGTTTCATCAATCAGTTTATGTCAGAGGAAAAAGTGGTTATTCCAAGACAGGACAAAGAACGTATGCTGAGCATGCTTATTGATGAAAGTGTCGGCTTTGGACCGCTGGAGCCGCTGCTGAAAGATGATTCAATCACGGAGATACTTGTCAACAACCCGAAAGAGGTCTTCGTCGAAAAGAGTGGGCGTCTTGAAAGGGTAAATGTTTCGTTTAAAGACGAAGCACATGTCAGGCATATCGTTGACAGGGTCGTTGCACCGCTTGGAAGAAGAATTGATGAAAGTTCTCCGATGGTTGATGCTAGATTGCCCGATGGAAGCCGTGTCAACGCTGTTATCGAGCCAATTAGTCTTGGCGGAACACTTCTGTCAATCCGGAAGTTCCGAAAGACACCATTCATAATGGATGACTTACAGGAACTTGGCACATTCACAAATGATATGTCAAGGTTTATGCAAGCATTGGTACAAACGAAATTAAGCCTGCTTATCTCCGGTGGTACCGGGAGTGGTAAAACTACTCTGCTGAATGCACTGGGTAAATCAATACCCAATGGTGAACGCGTTGTCACCATTGAGGATTCTGCTGAACTGAAGTTTGACCGGCCGAATGTCGTTGGTATGGAAGCGCGGCCTCCAAACGTGGAAGGCAGCGGTGAAGTAACCATCAGGAATTTAGTGAAAAACTCGCTTCGTATGCGTCCTGATCGGATCATAGTCGGGGAAGTTCGTGGAGCCGAGGCTTTCGATATGCTACAGGCCATGAACACTGGTCACGAGGGTTCGCTGACAACGGTTCACGCTAACACCCCGTTTGATGCGATCAATCGTGTTGAGGGAATGGTTGTCATGGCCGGAATGGATTTACCGACGCACGTTATCCGTGATTATATTGCCGGTGCACTTGATTACATTGTGCAAGTCCAGCGTTTAACAGATGGAACACGAAAAATCACAAATGTATCAGAAGTTGAAAAGACAAAAGATAATCAGATTGAGGTAAGGGATATATTCCGTTTCCAACGTACAGGTGTTGACGGAGAAGGCAATGTTCGGGGACACTTTACGCCAACAGGCATCATTCCAAAATGTTTACCCCATATGGACGTATTTGGTATACATTTTGATAAGGATTTGTTTATGCCACAAGAGGAGGGCAACTATGGAACTGACAGTGTCTATTCTTTATAGTTTAGGTGTTTTGTCTTTTCTCTTATGTGTCTATTTTTTCCTTGGATACAGAGCACAGAAGAAAGAATGGAAACAGAAGGTGAAAGAATGGTTCCCTGAGGAAGAAAGAAAAAGTTTCATCAGTACGTGGGGAGACAGGTTTGATGAGAAAGAATCTGCAGAGAAGTTAAGGATTAAGTTACATAATGCAAATCTCAAATTATTGCCTTCTGAATATCTTGGGATTTTAATTGTTGGTTATCTTGTGTTGTTCGTCATGTTTTATTCTGTTTTTGGAATGCCATTAACATTGAGTATGATTTTACCGATAGTGCTGCTATTTGTATCTAACTATCTATTATTCTATTTTCGAAAAAACAGCTATGAGTTACGTTTTAATGAGCAATTAAGTGAAATCTGCAGAATCCTGGGTAATGCGGCAAGATCGGGATTAACGATTAATCAGGGTATCGATATAGTTGCCCGTGAAGTTTCTACCCCTGCCAAAGATGAATTTAAACGAATTTCAAATGAATTGAAACTGGGGGTTAATTTGGAAACGGCCTTCCGGGCGGTACAAAAACGGAATAAATCACGCGATTTCAATTTGTTTATTGCAACGCTTCTCATTCAGAAACAAACAGGCGGGAATTTGGCACTCACACTGGATACGATGGCTAATACATTTGAGGACAGGAAAGTACTAAACCAGGTCATTAAAACGATGACATCTGAAGAAAAGTATATTTCATTCATTGTACCTGCGTTACCAGTTTTTTTGCTGCTTGTTATGAATAATGTCATTGATGGGTTTATTGATCCGTTATGGTCAGGATTTGGATTGGTTATATTGGTTGTATTTGTGGCAGCTATTGTATTATCGTTTTTTCTCATTCGTAAAATTACAAATATAAAGGTGTAGCTTATGGATGCATTAATCATTTTATCGATTATCGCTTTTTGGTTTTGTATATTATTATTCCTGAAACATTTTTGGTCTTTTTTAAGTGACAAGCGTTATGTTCTCGGGCGCGTTTCAGAAGTTACCCATGTTGATCCATTTGAAAAGAAGGAAAAAAAGAAAAGCAGACGTGCTCAAATATTCAGCCGCGTCACAAAGTATGCGGATGACTTTACCGACCTGGGTCAGCGGATAAACTTTTTCAGTGAAAACCACATGGTGGAGGAGTGGCTCAGAAAATCAGGAAATCCGTTGAAACTAACAGTGTCCCGATTTCAGGGTTTGAAAATATTTTTATTGATAGTTGGTTTTTTCACCGGAATACTGACGATTATTATGGGGCTTCCATTCTCGCAGTATATGCTTGTATTCAACCCGATTGTGGGTTATTTCATACCGATTGTATTGATCAGAAGGGAGGTAAAGAAAAGACAGCAGCAAATCAGAGCAGAATTACCCGATTTTATGGACACTGTCAGTACCAGCCTTCAAGCTGGGGTGAGTCTTGATAACGCATTAAGGGAGGTGATTCGATATTTCGATGGCCCCATCCGTGAGGAGTTTTCACGTTTCAATCAGGAAATTGACCTTGGAGTTCCCCGTGAAAAAGCCTATCGTGAACTTCTGAAGCGGAATGATAATGAAGAATTCCAGTCACTGATTAAAGCACTGATACAAGGGATGGATCTCGGAATACCGATAGCGAAAACATTTCAGATTCAAGCTGAAGAGCTGCGGGAGATACGTCAGGAACAAGTGAAGGAGTTGGCGGCAAAAGCATCGCCAAAGGTTACATTGGTTACAACGTTTTTGATTGCACCCGTGTCGATATTGATGATTGCCGGGTTGATGATCATGAATATGCTGATGGGTGAAAACAGTATCTTTAATTTATTTTAAAATGGAGGAATGAAAAGTGAAATTTATGAATGGAATTTATGCAAAGACTTTAAATAAGTTTGCAGAGTTCAAGCGCGATGAAAGAGGTTCGCAGACTTTGGAATGGATTGGAATTGCGGCTGTTATTGTAATCCTTGTTGGAGTTGTTTCAAAAGCGTTTAGTGGCGGTGAATTTGGCCAAACACTAGTGAAAAAATTTGAAGAATTAATTGAGGATATCGGAAGCGGAGGCTGAGAATAAATTATACTTAATCTTTAATATAGAATGTAAAATAGGAGACTATTTATGAAAAGCAAATCCTTCTGGGTTTTTATGTTAGTATTATCTGTATTTTTAGTTGCTTGTACTGAAAGTGAAGATGAATCAGCACAACCTGAAGGAAATACTGAACATAACACTGAAGAAATTAATAATGATACAGACAATGACACTAATGAAAACGAATCAGATAAGGAAAATAACGGCAGTGTTAAAGTTTTAGAAAACGTAGCCGAAATACCACAGGTTACAAATGGATTTATCCAGCAGCAAAAAGGACCTTATGCGGGAGTTGACGTCCGGGATGATCACTTAGAAGATGACGTAATGGAAGATGTCCAACAACTGGAGCCCCTTCCTGAAAATGCTAGTGAAGAAGAATTAAATCGTTATTTTGATTACCTTTATTCATTAGTTGCCGAGGATTTTCCTGATCCCCAGGATACCATCAAAAAATGGGAGTTCGGGTCCTTTGGAAACCCTGATCTTCCAGACTCGCGATATCACTTTAAAGAAAACTATAATGTAGAAGTATTGCTTGATGCGAGCGGAAGTATGGGCACTTATATTGGAGAGAAAACGATGATGCAGATTGCGAAAGAATCCATTAACGATTTTATGAAGCAAGTACCAGAGGAAGCAAATGTCTCGTTTCGGGTTTATGGACATAAAGGGACCGGCTCCGATAGTGATAAAAAAATGTCCTGTGAAGCAATTGAACAAGTTTATGGCTATGCGCCATATAAGGAGGATGAATTTCAGAAAGAATTGGACAAAATAGAACCGGCTGGCTGGACACCACTTTCTGATGCACTGAAAAAGGCAAAGGATTCTCTTTCAGAATTTGATGCTGAGAATAATACTAACCTGATTTATGTTGTCAGCGACGGGGTGGAAACCTGTGGTGGTGACCCTGTGAAAGTCGCCGAATCACTTTCAGATTCGAATGCTCAACCTATCATGAATATAATCGGCTTCAATATAGGCTCCGATGCTCAGAAGCAGTTAAAAGAAATGGCTGATGCATCAGGTGGTGTCTTTGCAACAGCTAACAATCAGGATGAGTTGGAAGAAGAGTTTAATCGGGCAGAAGAGGTGTTAGAAGCATGGGAAGATTGGAAAGACGATGCACTTAGGGATTTAGATCATACTAGGGTTGAGAACAGCTTTGATATCACGAGTGTATCAAATGAGTGGGGACTAAAAAACACAGAACAGTATAATAATTTATCACGTTTAACCCGGATATTTGAGGATGAAGGCATTATCAATAGAGAACAAAGAAAAGAATTCTATTCAAAACGTAATGATGTGAGAGACTCTATTGATGAAGCTCAGGAAGAAGTTGTGTCAGAACTTGAAAACATTAGTGCTACAAATATTGAAGAAACGAAAAAGTCCATCAAAGAAAAATATGATAATCAAACCGAGAATTAATAATCAGTTATAACGCGGTCTGAAGAAGGTGATGAAAATTGCCAAATGGTTAAGGAAAAGTCTGTTACTGTCTGCCGTATTATTCATAGCTTTCTTTCCGGTAATAACCCCTACAGTTTATGCCGTTAGTTCTTGGACCGGGGACACATGGGAAGGTAATGCATGGGAGGGCGACACCTGGAATGGGAATCCATGGGATGGATCCAATCTGGAATGGCAAGGTGAAACGTGGCAGGGTGACAGTTGGCAAGGTGAAGGAACTGAATCCCCTCCTGCAAGTGACTGGTCCAGCATCCCATGGTATATGGAAGGTTGGCAATCTGAGGGCTGGTCTGCTGATGGTTTCAGTGGAGATCCTTGGTCTCAGCCAGGATTCAACGGCGACGGAACAAATGGCCAGGGAACAAACGGAAATAGCACAAATGGCAACGGAACAAATGGCCAGGGAACAAACGGAAATAGCACAAACGGCGACGGAACAAATGGCCAGGGAACAAACGGAAATAGCACAAACGGCGACGGAACAAATGGCCAGGGAACAAACGGAAATAGCA
>NZ_BMNQ01000008.1 GCF_014646635.1 Lentibacillus kapialis | reverse complement strand
TTATTTTCGTCCGAACAGCGTATTTTTAGAAAACTTCAGGTTATGAAGCAACATTTTCTCGGAAAATAGACGCTTATGATTTTTTTATTGATTTATGAAATTCCCCCGTTTTTGGGGGCTAACCATACTAATAGTTTGTTAAAAATGTAGGAAAATCATTCTTTTAACCTATCCTTAAAATAAAATTTAGTAAGAAGGAACCAGATGAAAAATATCCCTTGATAACTCCGGTATATATGTTAAAATAATTCTCAACTTTGATCAGGGGGCGCAAATGATGTTTTTATTTGAAATTGACGAAGAAATTGCTTTGAAGCACCTGGAAATCACTGATGCAGCTCCTCTGTTTCAGCTGACGGATGACTCAAGGGAAACATTGCGGCAATGGTTGTCGTGGGTTGACCATACCAAAACACCCAACGATTCCCGGTCCTTTATTGAATCCGTATTAAAGCAGTTTGCAGAAAGAAGAGGCCTCACCACCGGTATTCTCTATCAGGGTGAGCTTGCCGGTGTTGCAGGATTCAATTTATTTGACTGGACGAATGGCATTGGGCACATCGGCTACTGGCTTGGTGCTGAATATGAAGGAAGAGGGATTATGACACGCGCTGTCAGCGGTTTGATAGATTATGCCTTTTATTCACTGGAGCTGAACCGGATCGAAATACGGGCCGCTTATGCCAATCATAAAAGCCGGGCAATTCCGGAGCGGCTGGGCTTTGTGCAGGAAGGCCGGATCCGACAGGCAGAATGGCTTTATGATCATTTTGCAGATCACGCTGTTTACGGTAAGCTGGCACATGAATGGAAACATCATAAAAGATAAAATGCGGGTAATATGCCCGCATTTTTTATTTTGCTGCTTTTTCATAAAGATCATCAAAGTGGTTGACCATTTCAAAGTCCAGATCAGTCAATCCTTTCATCTGCCATGATGATATTTTCATCGTAACGATTTTATAATCAATTGAAATAAACGGATGATGCTGTTTGCTTTCTGCATATTCAGCAACCTGATCGACAAAGCGCACACCATTCAAAAAGTCACTGAACCGGTAGCGACGACCGATCCACTTCTCATCAATCCGTTTCCAATCAGGCAGACTTTCCAATTCTTTTTCAATTCGTTCTTCACTTAAACGTTCCATTTGTTTTTTTACCTCCATTCAATTTTCTTTACCCCGTATCATGTTGTTACCCACAGTTTAACAAATTTTAACGTTTTGAACAGTGGCTCCTGCACTATCCACAGACTATCCACAGAATTTTGGGGATAACCTGGTGAATAGTTCTCTTTTATTTTACTGAAACTACCCTTGAAAGAGAGGGGTCTAAATGAACGAAAAGGAATTATACTATACAATTTTAGAACAGAAGCAAGAGCTAGAAAGTCTTATGAAGGAACATTGGCAGCTATTTTCCGGCATGGATACGTGGTTTTTCTGGATTAATCTTGCTACCATTATTGTTCCGCTTATTATCTTATATTTTACAGTAGACAGGAAACGGTTGTTTGAAATCTCTTTCTTTGGTTATAGTGTACACGTATTGTGGCTTAATATAGACACACTGCTGACAGCCAATAACTATTTCAATCACCCGCACAGCATTTCATACCTGCTTCCGGAAGGTGTTACAGTAACAGCCGTTCTTTTTCCGGTGATCTTTATGCTGTTGTACCAGTATTGCACCAACAACGGGAAAAACTTTTATCTTTATGCGATTGTAGCCAGTATAATATTTGTATTTGGATATGGTACCTTTTCAGTATCGGTTGACCTGCTCAGGGTGCACAAAGGCATGAATTTTTTCTACTTAACACTGATTGATATTGCGATCGTTTTCATCGCTTTCTGGGCTACGAAACTTTTCCAATTAATAAAAAGACAAGCATAGTACAAGTTCCAGACTGTGCTTGAATACGGAGCTTTTTTATAAGAAGGTTGTCAAGGTTGCCCACTATCTTGCATACGTATTAACCATCACTAACGATGGAGGTGTTTCTCGTATGCAAACAATACATGGGTCTAAGTGGATTGCCTATGCGGTTGGGTATGTTTTTTTGACATCGGGGATTCTCAAACTCGTGTCCAGCGACTTCAAGACAACATTCATAAACCTTGGACTGCCATCCCCTGAAAACATGCTGCTTCTCGTCGCTCTCACGGAAATTGCCTGTAGTGCATTTATATTGGCGCGATTATTTGTTAGACATGCTGTTGCACCGCTTGTTCTCATAATCCTTGGGGCGCTTTGGTTCACGAAACTGCCAATCCTAATGAATCAGGGGATCCTGCAATTTGCCTTTGAAGCCCGGCTTGATATTGTGATGCTTATTTTATTGGTACTACTCTGGTGGCGTAAATCAGCCGGACAGCTTTGACAAGACTATCCACAAAATTATCCACATATGCACAAATGTTCGCGGTTATTTTGGTGCAGAAATGATGTTCTATACAAGATATGGATGTTATCTACATGTTGTTCACATACTGTGGATAACAAAAGAGAAGGCAGTTAGATATGATTAAAGCTATCCATTACATAATGGATAGCTTTAAACTTTTTAAAATGAACCGACTCTGCTTACAGCGCTCACCGCTGTTCAATCAATTCAAATGTTGCCTCTTGCTGTTTGCCATCACGGTAATAGGTGACCGTCAATGAATCGCTGACTTCTTTTTCCTGGTATAAAATTTTACGCAAATCAATCATGTTCATGACCTTGGTACCATCAACCGCCGTGATGACATCCAGTCGGGTCATTCCGGCTTTATCTGCCGGCGAACCAGGTTCAACGGTCCATACGTAGACGCCGCCCTCTACCTTATCCGGAAGGTTTAATGTATTTTTCCATTCTGTTTGCGGTACTTCTTCCAAAGAATATATTTCCACACCCATATATGGACGTTTCACCTGTCCGGTTTTTTCAAGCTCGTTTACAATCGGTCGCGCTGCATCGATCGGGATGGCAAATCCGATGCCTTCAACCGCTTCCTGATTGATCTTCATCGAATTAATCCCAATCAGCTTCCCATCAATATTAATCAGGGCTCCACCGCTATTTCCGGGATTAATCGCTGCATCAGTCTGAATAACTTCTGCCTGCCAATCATTGCGGCCATCCTGGTTAAAATCCTGTGGAATCGTTCGTTGTGTACCGCTGATAACACCTTGAGTTACCGATCCCAGAAACATGCCAAGCGGGTTGCCAATTGCAATGGCCGGTTCCCCAACCTTTATACTCTTCGATGATCCCATTTCAATGGTTTGTTGAACCTTGTCGCCGTTCATCCTTAACACGGCCAAATCAGAGAACAAATCACTGCCGAGAATTTCAGCTTCAACCCGTTTATCATCCGAGAGCACAACCTCAACGGTATCTGCTCCCTCAATCACGTGATGGTTGGTGATTACATAGGCCTTACCTTCCGATTTTTTATAAATGACACCGGATCCCGAGCCAGCTTCACTCTGCTGCTGACCTTCCTGCTGCTGCCAGAAGTCACCTTGCCGCTGAATATTGATGACGCCGACGACAGCAGGTGTGACCTTATCAACCACTTCCGTTATTTGAGAGGATACATTGACCGATACAAAACCACTTGATTCCGGACGAGTATGATTGCTATCTGTACTATCCTGAGCAGTTTCACGATCATTATTCCATGCTTCAGATAAAAAACCTGATTGTAACACACCGGGTAACGCGATCAGTGCAATAATAATGCCAATTATAATGCCGGCAAAGACAGGGCCTATCCAGCGCCGTTTCTTATGGCCCTCTTCCCGTTCATCATCAAAGTAGCCCATTTAAATTGCTCCTTTAACATAAAATGGCTCAGGCTGTTTCATTAGCTGCTTCATATCAAAAATAATGAAAACAGCCTTTCTTCACATTATAGTATTACACTAATCTTAAAATTATTATCCGACCTCATATAACCTTGTTGGGATTTTGGGGTCTGTATCCTGAATATCAAGTGTCATGCCGCGTTCTTTTAAAATATTATCCACTGACATACGCGCCAATTCCTTCATATTATTATCCTGGCTTAAATGCGCTAAATAAACCCGGTTTGTCCGATTCGTAATCAAGTCACTAAGGGCAAGACCACAGTCTTCATTCGACACATGTCCGGAGTCACTTAAAATGCGGCGCTTGACGTTCCACGGATAGCGCCCCATTCGCAGCATGCCGATATCATGGTTTGCCTCAAAAATGTAAACATCAGCGTCCTCCACAGTTCGCTTAATCCGCTCTGATACATATCCAAGATCCGTCACAAGAGCAACTTTTTTTCCATCATTCCGGAACGTAAAAAACATTGGCTCAGCAGCATCGTGGGAGACACCAAACGATTCCACTTCAATATCACCGAATGTATTGACTGTCTCCATACCAAAATCAAACTTTTGATCAGGCGAAATCGTACCTATGGAATTTTCCATGGCTTTCCACGTCTTTTCATTCGCATAAATCGGCAGATTATACTTACGGGCGATTATCCCAAGTCCTTTAATGTGATCACTGTGCTCATGGGTTACTAGAATACCATCCAAGCTCGCTGGATCAACCGCCACTTCGTCGAACAGCCTGTCCATTTGCTTCCCGCTCAATCCGGCATCAACTAACAACTTTTGCTCATCCGACTCTATATAAAAAGCATTTCCGGTACTTCCCGATGCCAGTACACTAAAACGTAATGTCATTCAATCTCACTCTCCGGTTGCTGATTAGATGTCAGTTTTTCATTCAGGTGTGATAACACAAAACCTTTCATATCATTGTCTTTATTAAGCTTTTGTACTTTTTCAATCGTAGATGAGATGGCACCTAGTAAAAACGTCTGTTCATTACTCGAAACGATCAGGTTCTCAATCGCATTGACATGAAAGCTTTCTTCATCATTCACTGTTATCCTCCATGCCGGAGAAAAAACTTGCTCGCCGCTCTCAAGCGGAATTCTTGTATGCAGTCCCATACTCACATTCGTTATCTCATCCCCATTTTCCAGCCTGTTACCATCAAACAAGGCCTGAATAGCCGTTATCGGCTCAACCAGCGCCTTCTCTTCTAACGGTGACTCATTGCCAAGCATTGTCTGTGTATAAAAAATCATTTCATTATCATCATTTAAGTAAACAAGCACGATTCCTTTTTGATTGTAATAGATCGGATAACCGTTTTTTTGCTGGAAAAATACAAGAACGTTCATTTCCTTGTTCCAACCGCCAAATCTATAATTATTAGATAGAAGAATGCTGTTCTTCACAACTTCTTTTATAAGGTTGTCATCAGCATCTTCCGGTATTGAAACGGGATTGTCAAAACGCGACAGTATTAATTTTTCATCAATGGCCTCAGCCTGCTGGTTCTCCTTATCGTCAAAAAAAGTCAGCTCTTCATCCGTAAATTTTTTTGAGTATAATGATAAGTAAGATGCGCTGAAGTCTCCGCTGGGCAAATCAGCGCTAATACTGATATCCTCGGACTTCAATTGTTCCTCAAATGAGGAATTGGATGTGTCCGGCAAAGCAAATTCAGCTTCACTTTGTTTATTCAAAAACGTCAGCAGCAGATAAACATCCAATATGAGAAAACAAAGGATAAAAAGCGTTTTAATCTGTTTCCATTGCATCCTCAGTTCCCTCCTTCTTGCTGAGGTGACAGATTAGAAAAATCAATTTTCTGCCAGCTGCCATTGTAATCCATAAACCATGCCGGTTCCAACATTACCGCGTCGGCATCGCTTTTATAAGTCAAACAATAGCCCACTTTAATATCATATACCTGGTCCATATGGTAAGAACTGCTGCTCGAAAGTTTGTCAATGACGCGTGCGCCTGATATTAGCTTCGTTGCCTCATCCCCGCCCAGATAGTTGACAAGCCTGAACAGCGGACGATTATACTGGTGCAGTTCCGTTTCCCGGTATTGCTGTTCAATGACCGAGGAATAGTTGCTGCCAAAAATCGGATAACCCTCATAATACATCTGATAGCGTACTTTGTTATTCGATGCGTTTGTATTAACAGCCATTAAATTATATTCATCCGTCCAGCCCTGGTGATCATTAATATTCAATCTGCTTTTATCTATCAATTCCGCCGGTTCCATCTGCTCATATGATGACTGGAGCGGATTCTGAAATTCAACTGTCCGCCTATTCGTGTAAACACGCATAATACCGCGTGCACTGTCAGTGAAGTAAATTTCATTTTCATTGACGCGATTCCGTCTTACAATATCCGGATCGGTGAACAGTGTATCAACCATAAGTTTTGGGTCGATTTTCTCGACTGCTATCGACTTGCTTGAGATACTCTGCTGATTGCCCGGTACATAGATAGACCCCTCAGCGCCTTCAGTCCGTATATATTTACTTAAGCCCTCAAATGTCGTGAGATACTCCCATAATTGCGCATATTTTTCAGAGTTATTGACAGTCGCCATTGCCTGCTTGTTACCGTCATCGGATAAGAAGGTTACGTTCATAGTCTTGGTATCCTGGTTAAACGTAAAAAACAGACGCTTAAATCCCCATCCGGGCATGTTAATGTCTCCGTTAAACGTAAACAAATCATCAGCCAGTTCCATTGGGACGACCTCCGGGAAGATAACTTCCACTCGGTACTTCCCGGAAGGCGTACCATTTGCACTGCTTGTCCGAAACTCATATAAACTCCATTTATGCATGTCCTGATATAACGAGTTGCGATCAGCCGGATTACTGAACCCATAGTAAGTATTGTCATTTTCAAAAATAATCGAGTCCGGTTCAATCAGCTCTTTTATGGACTTCTCAGATCCGCCAAGACTTGTGCTCTCCTCCACGACATTTTGGGGAAGCTCTTCGAAATTCGGACGGTAACTCCATAGGGCAAATGAAAGCACAAAGCTGATGCCTACCAGGACCCACAGTATAAATGACTTTACAGTTTCAAGCTGCATTATTTTCCCCTCCGCTTCTTATTCACCAGCGGAAGTGTAAAGAGAACCGTCGTCCCTTTACCTTCTTTACTCTTAGCCCAAATGCTGCCATGATGTGATTCAACGATTTCTTTGGCAATTGCCAGCCCCAGACCTGTTCCGCCAAGTTTCCGTGATCTGGCATTATCAGCTCTGTAAAAACGGTCAAACACTTTATCGACCTTATCATATGGTATGCCGGGGCCCTCATCTGAAACAGATACCAGTAATTGTCCTTTCTGCTTTTCTGCTTTAAAACGGATCGTACCGCCTTCCGACGAATACTTGATCGCATTGGAAATGACATTATCAAGCACCTGATTCATCTTATCCTGATCAATCCAGACATACAACTTTTCATTCGGCAGCTCGCGCTGCAGCGTTATTTGGTCTGATACGTTCATTTCAAAACGGTCAATCACCTGATGGAAAAAGTGTATGAAATCCGTTCGTTCCTGCTGCAGCGCCTCGCTTTGATTATCCATTCTGGAAAGCTGCAGCAAATCATTGACCATTCGGATCATTCGATCTGTTTCATTTTGGGTGACATCAAGAAATTTTGGCGCAATATCTTTGTCTTCCCATGCCCCTTCCGTTAGAGCTTCAATGTAACTACGCATCGTTGTCAGCGGTGTCCTTAACTCATGTGATACATTTGAGACGAATTCACGACGCTCACGCTCAATTTTCTCCTGTTCGGTCACATCACTAAGAACCGTAATAAATCCGCTGATATCATTATCTTCATCGGCAATGGTTGAGAAATTGGCACGAATCAGATAAATATCGTCATCATCGCTGAAATCAATAATCATCGTCCCGCTCTCGGCTAATTCTGAGAGGTCGACTGAATTCTCATCCAATTGCAATACATCAGGCAGGAAATTCCCCTGTACTTTATCAGGATCCTGACCCACCAGAAGCCCGGAAGCATCGTTTGCCAGCGTTATGAATCCATTGCGATCAGTTGCCATAACACCGTCGGACATGTTGGATAGGACTGAACTCAGCTTACGCCTCTCTTCTTCTGTCAGTGCCCTTGAATGTTTCAATTTGGCATTTAAATCATTAAATGATTCGGCAAGCTGGCCAATTTCATCCCTTCCATAGACATTAACTTTTTGAGAAAAATCCTCACGTGCCATTGTCTGTGCCTGCCTGCGCATTTCCTTAATCGGCTTGGTGATCGTTCTGGCAACGAGAATTCCCAGAAGCGCCGATACAGTAATGGCTAAAATGGAGCCCTGCAGAAAAACACGGTTAATGTCATCCAGTTGACTATAAACCCCTTCAAGTGATGCTTCAATATAAAGAGCGCCAACCTGTGTCTGTTCATTATCATAAATCGGGACTGCTCGTCTGTAGTTCCGATTTCCTTCGCTGTTAATCATCTTGCCTTTGTCTTCATTTCCGAATCGCAGGACATTATTTATAAAATCATCAGAGGTCCTTTTATCGATATTGCTGCTGCCGGATGTGTCATTTGAAGCAATAATCCGGCTTTGCATATTAACGACTTGGATCGTAATGATATCTGCCGTGTCGTTAACTTTTACGATATCCTGAACTTCCTGCTGCAGCGTCAACTCTTCATCATTGTTATCTGACCGATCCTTACTGAAGGCCTGCTCAAGGTTCACTTCCAAAATTTCGACACTGGCTTCAACCGACTCTTCGAAATTTTCTACAAGTTCCTGTTCCAGGCCACGGACAAAATAGGCACTGATCACCTGAATGGTTACAAGCAACAACAATATAAACATGATGATAAATTTCAATTGTATCGATCGGAAAAAACCAACATTGTGCATCAGAATGACCTACTCTTGTTCAGGATTACGCAAATAATAACCAACACCTCTTCGTGTCACAATCCACATTGGGTTACTTGGATTCTCTTCAATCTTTTCACGGAGGCGTCTGATTGTCACGTCAACCGTCCGGACATCACCAAAGTAATCATAACCCCATACCGTTTCAAGCAAGTGTTCACGCGTCATCACCTGACCGATATGACGGGCAAGATAATAAAGCAGTTCAAATTCCCGGTGAGTCAGATCCAACTGTTCATCATCCCGTGTTACAGCATACGCATCAGGATGAATCACCAGACGTCCAATCTCAATATTTCGTGTTGTCTGGACGGCATCATCAGGAATTTGCTGCTGTCTACGGATATTTGCTTTTACCCGGGCAATCACTTCCCGATTACTGAATGGTTTTGTCACATAATCATCCGCCCCAAGCTCCAGCCCTAGCACTTTATCAATTTCTGCATCTTTTGCTGTCAGCATAATAATCGGCATGGATCGTGTCTTGCGGATTTCCCGGCAAACTTCATTACCATCTTTGCCCGGAAGCATAAGATCAAGCAGCACAAGATCCGGTCCTTCGTCTTCAGCGAGCTTGATCGCCTCATCACCATCATATGCTATGATAACGTCATAGCCTTCTTTTTCAAGATTAAATTTTAAAATGTCTGCTATTGGTTGTTCATCATCGACTACCAGTATTTTTTGAGCCATACGGTCACTTCCTTTTCAACGTTGTTTCAATCAAACACGCACTGCCTGCGACTCCTTCTATCCATTCTATCGTACTTTTACTTAAATGTCTTTTGTTATAAGCCGGAATTTAAAAGGTCAGCATGTTCTTATTTTCCTTATTTTTTACTGACGATTATCTTCATAGAGCCGAAATCTTCTTATAAGGCCATCCATCATTTATACTTTCTGACGTTATAAAAAAGCCTAACCCTTATAACCAAATCAGTCACGGTTTTAGGCGTATTCTTCTTGCTAATTTTACATTTATATTACAGATTTTGGTGAACAGCCCAGATTTTTAGTGAACATTAAAATAAGCCCCCTGCTCAAGCCGAGCAGGGGGCTTATTTCCCATTAGGAGGCTAGGGTCTTGGACAAAAGTCGTTTTATTAAGGAAGAAACCGAACTAGTTAGAACGTATAATCTGCTCCGGAAATATACTTCGCACTGTGGCCTATGCCTATCCTTTCGCAGGAGTCTACATATATTTCCAGAGCTTAAGGTATATATTCCTAGCTATATACGCTTCTGACAACATTTGTCTGAGTGCGATCCGGTCCAACTGAAAAAATGGATAAACCGATCTCAGTTAATTGTGAAATCCGTTCAAGATAATGGCGTGCGTTTTCCGGAAGCTCATGGATACTTTTAACGTTTGTTATATCTTCATTCCATCCGGGCATCTCCTCATATACCGGTTCGCATGCCGCCAAATTGTTCAGGTTTGCCGGGAACTCATGGATAATTTTTCCTTTATACTTGTATGCCACACAAATTTTAAGTGTTTCAATACCAGTGAGGACATCCAGTGAATTAATCGATAAATCTGTAATTCCGCTCACTCGCTGAGCATGACGGACAACGACACTATCAAACCAGCCAACACGTCGGGGACGTCCTGTCGTGGTTCCATATTCATTGCCGGTCTCACGGATCCGGTCACCAACATCATCATGGAGTTCAGTTGGAAACGGGCCATCACCAACACGTGTTGTATAGGCCTTTGAGACACCGACAACATGATTGATTTTCGATGGACCGACACCCGATCCAATGGTCACTCCGCCCGCAATTGGATTCGATGAGGTAACAAATGGATATGTCCCTTGGTCAATATCAAGCATGACGCCTTGTGCCCCCTCAAACAATACCCGTCGCCCACTGTCGAGCGCCTCATTTAAAACAACTGATGTATCACATACGTACGCAGCCATCTGCTGTCCGTATTCATAATACGCGTCCAGTATATCCTCAACTTGAATTGGGTCAATTTCATAAACTTTTTCAAACAGACGATTTTTTTCCCGTAAATTTTGTTCGAGTTTTATACGGAATGTTTCTTTATCAAGCAAATCTGCAATCCGAATGCCACTTCTGGCTGCTTTATCCATATACGCCGGACCGATACCTTTTTTCGTTGTACCGATTTTATTGGCGCCTTTATCTTCCTCCTGGAGTGCATCCAGTTTTAAATGATATGGTAAAATAACATGTGCCCGGTTGCTGATACGCAAATTGTCCGTTGAAATATTGCGATCATGCAAATACTTGATTTCATCCGCAAATGCCTTTGGATCAATCACCATACCATTACCAAGCACACAAGTCTTATCATCGAAAAAAATACCGGATGGGATTAAGTGTAATTTATATGTTGCATTATCAAATTTAATCGTATGCCCTGCATTATTACCACCTTGATAACGGGCGACAACCTCAGCATTTTGCGATAAAAAATCTGTGATTTTTCCTTTTCCTTCATCGCCCCACTGTGTTCCTACCACTACCACTGAAGACATAGCGCACCTCCATGTATATTAACATCTGCTTTTTCCCTAATAACAGCGTAATTTTATCAACAAATTCACTTCCTGTCAAAATAAAAACGAATAATATTGCAAAAATAAATTTCAACGTTCGTGTTACTACTTAAAGATCAAGCAGAAAAAACAGCTTCTTTCTTTGAAGCTGTTTTATGCCTGTACAGGAGCCGGCGGTACATCACTGTCTGAATAGCGGTGATCCAAGTCAACGAATTTATTATATTCTTTTACAAATGCCAACTCAACATTGCCGACCGGACCATTCCGCTGTTTGGAAATAATGATTTCAATAATATTTTGTTTCTCTGATTCCTGATCATAGTAGTCATCCCGATATAAAAAACCAACGATATCCGCATCCTGTTCAATGCTTCCCGATTCACGCAAGTCTGACATCATTGGACGTTTATCCTGTCGGGACTCGACACCACGGGATAGCTGAGAGAGAGCAATCAGTGGCACATTAAGTTCACGGGCAAGAGCTTTAAGAGCACGTGATATTTCCGAAACCTCCTGCTGCCTATTTTCCCGAGAGTTACCGCTCCCTTGAATAAGCTGCAAATAGTCGATCAAAATCATACCAAGTCCGTGCTCCTGCTTAAGCCGACGGCATTTTGACCGGATCTCGCTGACACGAATACCGGGGGAGTCATCAATATAAATGCCCGCATTGGACAGGCTACCCATCGCCATCGTCAGTTTGCTCCAGTCATCCGGTTCAAGCCGTCCTGTCCTCAACCGTTGTGCATCAATATTGCCTTCTGCGCAAAGCATACGAGAAACCAACTGATCGGCTCCCATCTCCAAACTGAAAATCGCAACGTTTTCGTCGGTATTAACCGAAACATTTTGAGCAATATTCAAGGCAAAAGCCGTTTTACCAACTGACGGTCGTGCAGCAATAATAATAAAGTCATTTCGCTGGAAACCGGACGTAATATGGTCCAAATCACGATAACCTGTTGGAATCCCCGTCACATCACCATCGTGGTGGTGGAGTTGTTCAATATTATCATATACATCTATCAGAACATCTTTAATCGTTTTAAAAGTCCCGGTATTTTTCCTCCCCGAGACTTCCAAAATGTTCTTTTCTGCTTCATTTAAAACTTCTTCCACATTATCTTCATGAGAAAAACCCGATGTCACAATGTCTGTTGCTGTCCGGATCAGCCGGCGAAGTACAGCCTTTTCTTCAACAATCTTACTGTAGTAGACAATATTTGCTGCCGTCGGGACACTACCGGCCAAATCCGATAGATAAGCAACCCCACCGGCCTCGTCCAACTTTTTTTCATTCGACAGGGACGTTGTTACCGTCACTAAATCGATTGGTTCACCTTTATCCACCAGCTTCAGCATCGTATCAAATATGCGTTGATGACTTGCCCGGTAAAAATCTTCAGGCATCAGCCGTTCTGCGGCCGAAGATAGTGCATCAGGCTGCAAAAAGACAGCACCAATCACAGCTTGCTCTGCTTCAATATTGTGTGGTGGAGTGCGATCATTCCAAAGTTCGCTCATTGTCCTGCCTCCTCGTGAAGAAATTGTTCAAAGATGCCGGATATATCATGCAGCTTATTTCTCCACAATGTGAACTTTAATGATGCCGGTGACATCCGGATGCAGTTTCACTGGCACATCCGTATAACCTAGTGCGCGAATCGGATTGTCGAGTTCGATTTTGCGTTTATCGATTTTGTACCCGTAATCTTTTTTCAGCACATCAGCAATATGCTTTGATGTGACAGATCCGAAGAGTCGGCCGCCATCGCCTGATTTTGCTGAGATTTCAACTGTCGAGTCGGCAAGTTCATTTTTCAAAAGTTCAGCTTCTTTCTTTTCTTCTTCCGCTTGCTGCTGCTGCTTTTTCTGTCGTGCCTCAAGTGCCTTCATATTGCCCGGTGTCGCTTCTTCGGCCAGGTTATTTTTTAGCAGGTAGTTGCGGGCATAGCCATCTGAAACATTCTTTACCTCATCTTGTTTGCCTTTGCCTTTGACATCTTGTTTGAATATGACCTTCATTCGGTTTCCCCTCCTGTAAAATATTCCTCTAATATATCTTTCAGCAATGCCTCCGAGTCTTCAATCGTTGTATCTTCAATTTGTGTGGCGGCATTTGTCAAATGACCGCCTCCATTCATTTTCTCCATTATAATCTGAACGTTCACATCACCAAGTGAACGGGCACTTATTCCAATCCGTCCATCCTTTCGTTCAGAAATGACAAACGATGCGTTAATACCGCTCATTGTCAGCAAAGTGTCCGCCGCCTGGGCAATTAAGACACCACCGTACGATTGTCCGGGCTCTCCCTTCGAAATAGCAACTGTATCATGATAAATTCTTGCCCGTTCAATCAACTTGCTCCGTTTAATATAAATATCCAGATCTTCTTTCATAAACCGTTGAACCAGCACCGTATCTGCGCCTTTTGAACGCAAATAAGAAGCTGCATCGAATGTTCGTGACCCGGTCCTTAGTGTGAAACTCTTTGTATCGACGATAATCCCGGCCAGTAGAGCCGTCGCTTCCAGCATTTTTAGTTTCAACGTATTCGGCTGATACTCAAGCAATTCTGTCACCAGTTCAGCCGTTGACGATGCGTATGGTTCCATATAAACAAGAGTCGGATTATCAATGAATTCCTCAGCACGGCGATGATGGTCAATCACCACTTTATACTCTACTCTGTTTAAAAGTTTTTCATTGGCAACCATGCTTGGTTTATGCGTATCGACAACAACAGCAAGACTCCGGCTGGTTACCAGTGCTTCTGATTCTTCTGGTTCAATGAAGTGTTGCCATAAATCTTCCTCTTCTTTAAGCTCTTCAATAAGACGGTAAACACCGGTATCAATATCATCAGGATCAAGCACAATATATCCTTCCACACCATTGGCTTTAACGATATTTAATATGCCGATTGCTGCACCAATCGAATCCATATCAGGCGCTTTATGTCCCATAATAATGACATTATCGCTTCCCTGAACCAAATCCTTCAAGGCGTGGGAGATGACACGTGCTCTAACCCGTGTGCGTTTTTCCATTGGATTGGTGCGCCCGCCATAAAACCGGACTTTACCGGCATCATCTTTTATAACAACCTGGTCACCGCCGCGTCCAAGACCTAAATCAAGACTTGACTGGGCCATTTCACCAAGATCGGGCAACGTACTGTCCCCTACACCGATTCCAATACTCAATGTAATAGGGATATTTTGCTCAGCGTTCAACTCGCGCACTTCGTCCAGAATATCAAATTTCGATTTCTCCAACTGATCCAGTGTTTCTTTCGTTAAAACGGCCACAAATCGATCCTGAGACGTACGTTTCAGATATATGCCGTAATCATTTGACCAGTTATTCAGGACGGAAGTTACTTTGGAATTTAATTGACTCTTCAGTGTATCGTCCATGTTTTGTGTAATTTCTTCATAGTTATCAAGAAATATAATGGCAAGAACCGTTTTTTCATTTACGTAACGTGACTGAATTTCGGATTGTACGGTACGGTCTGACAAATATAAAAGACGTTCATCCTTTTTGATGAAAACCCGAAAATGATATCCTTCCAAATCAAGCCATAATTCATTGTCATTCTCTTTAACTTTAGACACGAGATCATCTGAGAGCATATTAAGGGAATTCCCGATCAACGTATCATCTTCTGTCAAACGGTTCATGTAAGGATTAGCCCATTCAATCTTATAGTCCTCATTAAATAATATAATCCCAATCGGCATTTCCAATAGTGCTTCTTCTCCAACACGTTTCACACGGTGTGAGAGCGTCGTGATATAATTTTCTATATCCTGCTGTCTCTTTTTCTCTGCATAAATGCTAAAGTACATTGATGCAGCAAGCACAATGGTCAACATCAGACCAATCGTCCAGTGAAAAAACCAAATAAAGCCAAGCAGTATAACAGATAGTGAATAAATCACCCACAGGTGACTGCTTAACATTCGCTTTCTTTGATAATCTTGCATATCATCAGCTCCTACCTGAACTCCCATTTACTTTTTATCATCGGAAATGCGATCTCTCAAGGAAAAGCCTAAATCAATTATACCCAACAGTCGCACAAGGTAAAGAAAGATGAACGGCAAAATAATCGTCAATACAACACTCCCGATTGGCAACGCCTTAGACATCTGTTTAACATGGGCGTAATAAAAAATAAACGAAAACCCTTGTAATGCCATCAAAATCCCGACAAGCATCAAAATGTTATTAACGGCGAGATAAATCATGCCATCCTGATCAAGACCAAAAAATGTCATAATGAGTGAAAAGAAATAAATCCAAATTAATGAAACCGGCAACTGCATCATCCGAAATGGAGGAAATTGCAGCTGTTTATTATCCAAGCGGCTAATCACTTTGTAACTTACCCATTGACTGACAAATGCGAGCAACAATGCTGTGATTGCTATGATAACAGGCAAGAGATCTGTCAGCATTCCGAATTGTTCGATTAGCATGGTCATCTGCTCTTCCGTCAACTTTTCCATACCCAATTGATCCAGGACATCCCGGCTCATTGTAATCGACTGCTCAAACATGTTGTTTAACTCATTTACCAAATTTACCTGAAATACATATTGGCTAAAAACAAATATAAATACAAGCCCAACCACAAATCCAATCGTTCCGCGAGCCAGCGTCTCATATGCAGAAAGTTTATGATAGATGGCACTGCCAACCATGATTCCACCAAGCCCCATTGCTATAGGGAGTGGCAAAGATAAAATGGATGTTAACAATGCTGACAAAATAGAAGCCGCTATCAGCATAATAGCCGCTGGCTTCCAATCATATCTGGAAGCAAACATAATAAATGGGACAGGCAATAAAAACACAGTGATTAATGTGATGACAGGAACAAAAATCGCAATCATCATTAATATCATAAATATCACTGTTAAAAGTGCACCGTCAGTTAGCTGTCGTGATTGGTTCATCGATTGCACCCTCTTGGATCACCTGAATTTATTGCTGTAGTTATTTTTATATTACACATGTAAGGGTATCACCTCATTATTATATGATAACACGATTTCAGCAGCATTTGGTGTTCGAAATAATATAAACTCATTATTTCCCGGGGAATATTTTCGGGAATTTTGTCGATATGTGAAATTCAAGGAATATTTATAGTCAACTTGTGTTATTAATGGTATTTTAAATATAGATATGTGAGTATGTATGAAGCCCTTTAAAGATGGCCTTTCTCGCACAGCTCATTGTATGATAATATACCGGAGATGAAAAGCGTGAAATTTTGGATTGCATTTATTAATAGTATTAAATTGCCGAACAGGCAAGCAATATTTGCCTTGAACCGAATTAGCATGGATATAGCAGTTCTGTATTTGTTTATTCTTCTGCTGATTGTCTCCGCCCCTTCGTTGGCTGATCAGCTAACCGATCCCGGAACGGGAATGCACTGGCTACTATTGCTTATTTACTTTTTTATTTTTTACTACTTGCCACTGAACATGGTTGTACTTTTGCTTGTTTCACTGATGGCGTATATAGGCGCGGGTATAGCAAAACTACTTAAACGCAAAATAAGATTCTCAATATTATGGAAGTTGGTTGTCTATATGACGACAATCCCTTTTTTGCTGTATACCATCATAGCATTATTTTTCCCGATTGGTGACGTATTAACAGGTTTATTTATTTTGTACACCTTTATATTCATGATCAAGGTTATTATAGCTTTTCCCAAACGAAAACGACGAAAATAGGAGATCTGGTTATGCGATATGTTACATTTGCTTTTCTGATTATCAGCACCATGTTTATTGCAGGCTGTTCAAGCGAGCAAAATACAGACGAAACAACATTACCTGTGGCAGCCGCCTCCAGTCTGAGCGGAACACTTTCCGAACTCAAAAAGGCCTTTGAATCAGAGCACCGCGACATCACATTAACGTTAAACTACGAGGCATCAGGCAAGCTTTCCCAACAGATTCGATCGGGTGCACCGGTTGATGTCTTTCTTACTTCTGATCCAAAGTGGATGGACAGACTTGCTCAGGAGGACGCCATTGTGGCAGATACACGAATCGACTTTGCCCAAAACAGCCTGGTTTTTGTATCAAGCCGCAACAAATCCATCTCAGCCAGCCAATTGAGTGATTTACCAAATATGGAAGTGGAACAAATTGCGATTGGCAGCCCCGATAGTGTATCGGCAGGAAAATATGCCAAACAGGCGATGACTGCAAGCGGCATTTGGGATAATCTTGAAGATAGACTGATTTACACCAATAATGCGCAGCAGACTCTTACATATATTGAATCCGGCAGAGCGGAATTTGGTATCGTTTGTGCTAGCGACCTGACCCAGTCTGATTTGATCAAGGAGATATTCCCGGTTGATAAGGCGCTCCATGAACCAATCCAGTATCAAGCTGCGGTCACTTCCACCAGCTCCACAATGGAAGCGTCCAAGGAATTTAATCAATTTCTTAAGACAGATAAGGCGCAGTCGATTTTACGTGAAAATGGATTTATGGACTGAAGTGAAGATAGGGATGAACATACCACCGCTTCTTCGTCTTCGAATTAAAAACCCGATTCACGCATTACCACGTGAATCGGGTTTTTATTACTCAGCCACGTATGGCAATAATGCCATTTGACGGGCACGTTTGATTGCTTTTGTCAATTTACGCTGATATTTTGCAGATGTTCCAGTTACACGGCGAGGGAGAATTTTCCCACGCTCGGAAATAAACTTTCTCAAAAGATCAACATCTTTGTAATCAATGTGCGTAATGCCATTCGCTTTGAAATAACATACTTTACGACGTCTTGCACGACCACGACGAGCCATATCGTAACCCTCCTTATTGCTAAGCTCTTTTAACACGGTTTGTTAAAAAGGCAAATCATCGTCTGATATATCAATCGGTTCTCCATTGTCTCTAAATGGATTATCACTGTTTTGATTTGGCTGGTTCTGGTTCTGATTTTGATTTTGGTTCTGATTTTGGTTGGGTTGGAATCCTGATGGCTGCTGACCTTTGTTCTGTGACGCTCCTTTTGATTCCAGAAACTGAACACTATCTGCCACTACTTCGGTTACAAAGACGGTATTACCATCACGTCCTTCAAATGTACGTGACTGGAGCCGGCCATCAACACCAACCATGCTTCCTTTTTTCATATAGCTTGCCAGGTTTTCAGCGGCCCTCCGCCATACAACACAGTTAATGAAATCGGCATCCCGATTTCCTTGCTGGTTAGAAAAAGGGCGGTTAACTGCCAATGTAAAATTAGCAACAGCAACACCATTTGGCGTATAGCGTAAATCAGGATCCTTCGTTAATCTGCCAACTAAAACGACACGATTTAACATCAGAACCACTCCCTGTTTTATTGATCTTCTTCTCGAATTGCCATACTGCGGATTATATCACCAGTAAACTTTGCCTGGCGATCAAATTCATTGATTGCCGTTTCGTCACCATTGAACTTAATGACAACATAATATCCATCACGATAGTCGTTGATTTCATATGCAAGACGACGCTTACCCATTTCATCAACTTTTTCAATTTCCGCCCCATTATTTTTTAACACGTTGGTGAAACGCTCGATTAAACTTGTTTGCGCTTCCTCTTCCATGTCAGGGCGGATGATGTACATGATTTCATATTTTCTCATCCGTAACACCTCCTTTTGGTCTTAGCGGCTCTTTTTTGTTAAAAAGAGCAAGGAGTAATATCATTTTCATTACTCACGATGGTATATTATATCAAAATAAACCTAAAAAAACAAGCACTCGAGAAATCCTGATTTGTAATATACGTCTATACATTCTCTTATTTGTCACAGCCAATAATACACGCCGTTTTTTTCAACCAACAATTAACCCTATTGTATTTACCAAGCTGCAGACTTGTCTCCAACTTTAAACATTAAATCGGAAATGGATGACATCACCATCTTGTACGATGTATTCTTTGCCCTCCAAACGAGCCCTGCCTCTATCTCGTGCATGGGCCATAGATCCAGCTTCCATAAGATCTTCATAGGAAACCGTTTCTGCCCTAATAAATCCACGTTCAAAGTCTGTGTGGATAATGCCGGCTGCCTGTGGTGCCTTTATCCCTTTAGGGAAGGTCCATGCACGTACTTCAGGTTCTCCTGCTGTAAAGTAGGTGCCAAGTCCCAATAAGTTATAGGATGCTTTGATCAGCTGATCCAGCCCAGCTTCTGATATCCCCAAATCATCGAGGAACATCTCCTTTTCCTCAGCATCCAGTTCAGCTACTTCCTCTTCAATTTTAGCGCAGACAACAATTACTTCGGCGTTTTCACCAGCAGCGTATTCTCTGACTTTTTGTACCTCTTTATTTGCTTCGGGTTCTGCTACATCATCTTCGCTCACATTCGCAGCATATAATGCCGGCTTGCTTGTCAGCAAATGAAGACCCTTCACCAGTTTCCATTGATCATCGGAAAACTCCAGAGCACGGACAGGTTTTTCTGATTCCAGTCCTTCTTTCAATTTTTCCAGCAGATCATATTCTGCTACAGCTTCTTTTTCTTTCTGTCTGGCCATTTTTTCGACCCGCTGCAACCGTTTATTAACTGTTTCCAGGTCTGCCAGAATAAGTTCAAGATTAATTGTTTCAATATCATCGATCGGACTAATCTCACCGGACACATGCGTAATGTTATCATCCTGGAAACAGCGGACCACCTGGACAATCGCATCCACCTGGCGAATATGGGATAAAAACTGGTTCCCCAGGCCCTCGCCTTTACTTGCTCCTTTTACAATTCCGGCTATATCTGTAAATTCAAATGTTGTTGGAATCGTTTTTTTCGGTTTAACCAATTCACTTAATTGATTTAAGCGATCATCGGGAACTTCTACAATCCCCACATTCGGATCAATCGTGGCAAACGGGTAATTCGCAGCCTCTGCACCCGCTTGTGTGATAGCATTAAACAATGTGGATTTGCCAACATTGGGAAGCCCGACAATTCCTGCTGTCAATGACATTAACTTTCACTCCTTAAGGATTCCATTCATATGAACGCGTCAGTCATTACAATTATAGATATAAGGTATTAAAATGACAAGCCGTAAAAATGCAAAAATAAGCATTCAAAGATGCTTATTTTCACCGTGTGTTTCACTAAAATTCATATTGTCATCCATAGTGTTTAATAAAACAAACAATTATAGCGTCTAAACCGAATTTCGGATAAATTTTAGAAAAACTTGGCATTCGCCTCGTCTTATAGCGAATGCCGAAGCTTTTCTTATAAGGTCAACCATTTTATACTTTCTGACGTTATTAGAAAACTTGGCTTATCGCCAAGCTTTAATGGCGAAAGCCTTAGTTGCACTTATGAAGTAAGAAATAATTTAAACCTTCTTAACTGCTAAAAATATATAACGGGATTCGTCGCGTTCACAAACCAAAATCAAAATCCCCGCGCCCCGGACTATTCAGCTTTCTTCTTCTACAGCGTGTTCAAGAACCTTTTTCATTTTTTTCGCAAACTCTTTACGAGGGATCATCACACTATGACTGCATCCCATACACTTTATCCGGATGTCCATACCCATGCGGATAATTTTCCATCGATTTTCACCGCATGGGTGCGGTTTTTTCATTTGTACAATGTCATTTATACCAAATTCCTTGTCCGCCATGCTTTTTCTCCTTTCTCACATTTCCCGCTGCCGGTCAACTTCTTGTGAATCATGCTCCTGATTCCGCGAATACATAATAAGACGTGGCGCCGGAATCTGTATGCCTTCTTTATAAAGTACTTCTTTAATCTCTTTCCGGATATTTCTGGCGCCTTTCCATTGATAAGAAGGCAATGTTTCCGCAACAACCCGAAGCACAAAGTGGGATGTATCCAATGCCTGTACTCCGAAAATCTCCGGCACTTTAACAATTTCTTCATGTTTATCAGGCAGTGTACTGATAACGTCCCCGATTATTTCTTCAGCAGCTGCAACGTCATTCTCATAAGGCACATTCACATCAACTATAGCAAGTCCATTATGAATTGAATAATTGGTCACCTGCGTTACGTTTCCGTTCGGAACAACATACTGCTCACCAGTCCAGCTCTCAATTTTGGTTGTGCGCATTCCGATTTCTTCAACATACCCTTCTACTCCGGCGGTAAAAATATAATCTCCAACGGAAAACTGGTCTTCAAATATAATGAAAAAACCTGAAATGATATCCCGTACAAGATTCTGTGCACCAAAACCGATGGCAAGACCTGCTACACCAGCGCCTGCCAGCAAAGCACCAACATCAAAACCGAATGCGTCATCCAGCACCATGATAAATGCAACGAAATAGACGGTATATTTCATTGAATTTTGAATCAGCTTCTTAATGGTGACTTCACGTCTTTCGGTAATACGTAATGGGCCTCGAGTTCGGCTTTCAAAAATTCGGCCGATGACTTTATTTCCGATTCTGACGATAACCAGAGCAATCACGATAATTGCAATTGCTTTAAATAATACTTCACCAAGTCCAAGCCAAAGCTTAGGTCCAGTTATATAATCCCATAAATCAACAAACTCACCATTTACAAAATCCAAAATAAAACCTCCGACAACTCAACTATATATATATTGATTTTACAATATCCACCCCATTATTAAAAGAGAAGTGAAATCACACACGTCTGTTTTCTTTCCCATTCCACAATGGATAAAGAAGTAATCGTGTCAGCACATATAAATTTAAAATACCATATACCGGATAAATATAGTTAATGAGTGCGGAAAACCCAACGGTCGTTAATGGTATCATCGGAATGATAACTGCTGAAGCCAATATCCAAACCGGTGCATTCCAGCGGTTTTGGATTCTAGTCACAATGCCAAGTACACCTGATGCAGCAGTTGTGAAAATTGCAAACCACAAAAGAATTGATAAAAAAATAAGAATTTCAACCGGATAATGCTTCAATATAGCAAATAATGGGATTTCATATAATAGCAGTTCATCTGCAATTTGTATCAAACTGTTATTATAAATAAAGGATATAGTGCCTAATATCAGCCCACTGCCAATTGCTGCAACATATATTTCCTGTTTTGATTTGATCTTATTGCCAATCGCCCCCAAGACAGCAATGAGTGGCAGTATATTCAATGCTGTAAACGGGAAAGCTGCTGTCCAATTCCGTTGTTCATGCAGATGAGCCCATACATTCAGTCCTTGATCATTGATAAATAATAACAAAATATACAGCAGCCCGCCAATCAATAACGGCAGTATAATTTGATTCATAGCCAAAATGCCGTTAATATCTCTTAAAAATAATGCAATTAGACAGGCTGTTATAATCAATACCCCCCACCAGTAGGATAAATTAAATGCTTGTCCGGTCGCACCGCTTCCTGCAATCATAACTATTGTTGTCGTCGTTAAATATAGGAAAATCATGACGTCATACACCTTTGTCAGCTTGTCCCCAACAATAGCGCGCAGTACCGGTAAATAATCACTTGATTCTTTTTTATAGCTTACATACATAATGACATAGCAGGACACCGAAAAAAATATGGCAAATAAAAGAATAGCCAGTCCGCTTTCATGGCCGAAAAATTGCCATAATTCCCGTCCGGAAGCATAACCAGCTCCAATTGTTGTCCCGATGATTAAAAACATCCATTTCAGACCAGATCGCATCATTGCTTCTCCTCCATTAGGTTTATCAGGTATAGATTGATATTTTTTTCCGTATACTAATACCAATATGTTTGTGGAGGAAAAGCTATGAATCTGATGAACCGTTTCATTTCAAAAAAAGAAAAACTTCAACTCAATTATATGAACCCGGATCTGCTTAGCAAGATGAATCAACGCATTATCTCCTGGTTGCCGGAAGCACCGAAAGAGTACATTGTCGTTTGTATTGGGACAGACCGGTCGACAGGTGACGCTCTCGGGCCTTTAATCGGTTCCTATTTGTCAGAACTTGAGCCAAGGTACTTACACGTATATGGCACATTACCGGAACCTGTTCATGCCACAAATATACCACATTACATTCAACACATTTATAAGCAACACCCAAATGGATTTATTATTGCAGTAGATGCTTCTTTGGGAAAAGCTGCTTCAGTCGGTAGCATCATTGCTGATATCGGTTCGTTGAATCCCGGAGCAGCTTTAAATAAAAGCCTTCCTGCCATTGGTGATATCCATCTTACCGGCGTTGTTAATATCAGCGGATTCATGGAATTCACTACATTACAGAATACACGCCTCTCCCTTGTTGTTAATATGGCAAAGCGTGTTGCGGCTTTATTAGAAAATATTGACAGGCAATTAACACACACAGCAACATTTCCCGCAGTTATTGCACCCGAAAAACAGCCACCAATGGAAAAAGAAATATAAAAACCCCTGCCCGAAACGGCAAGGGCTTTCATATTGACTGTTTTTCGTTGTTATTTAATCCCGCAGCAACATACACATGCTCGTCAACCTAATAAGAACTGGTGGTCTCTTGATTTGGCGCTTCTTGGGAGTCACTAAATCTTTGTTCACCTGTTACCTGCTTGTAACAGCTCGCTCAGAGTACCCGCCGAAAAGTGGTTTCCTTTTTCGAGGAAAGTGTTCTTTGCTTCCCGGGGAGGCTGAGGTCGTGTCCATGAAAAGCGAAGTGTATTGCCTAACCGTCTTAAACGCTTCTCGTATTCAGAATGAAAGAAGCCTTACACTATATCGTATTTCAACTGCAAGAGTAAAACCTAACGAATGATACAAAAAGCTTAAAAATCAGCTTCATCTTAAAACAACAAATAAATGTAATAGACGACTCCAACCGTCACAATTGCCGGAAGTAAATTACCGACTCTTATTTGAACAATTTTTAATAAATTCAAGCCGATAGCCATAATCAGTAGACCACCGACTGCTGTCAGTTCCCCAATAAGTCCATTTAAAATTGATTCAGGTATCCATTGATTAATATATGTCGCAAGCAAGGCAATCGTACCCTGATAAATAACAACCGGAATAACTGACAAAACAACACTGAATCCGAGTGTTGTTGTCAACACAAGAGCAACAAAACCATCGATGACTCCTTTTGTTATTAGCACTTCATGGTCTCCGCGCAAGCCACTATCCAATGCACCGATAACTGACAAAGCGCCAATCACAAAAACGAGTGATGCTGTGATAAATCCTTGCGCAACACTAAAATTATCATTTGTAGTCGTAATTTTACTGCCTATCCAGTTACCCATCCGGTTAAGTCCTTCTTCAAGATGTACGAATTCGCCTATAATAGCACCGGTCAATAAACTTAGTAACACAACAATAATCGATTCCGTTTCCAATGCCATCTGGACGCCTATTAAGATAACCGCCAGTGAAATGCCATGCATGACTGTTTCTTTATATCGTTCCGGAATTTTCGTAAAAAAGACTCCAACCAGACTTCCTGCTATTATACAAAGCGCATTAACAATCGTTCCAAATAGGGCCATTAGTCCATCTCCATCTTATGATCTTACATCTTACAAGGTTTTATAAGATTCTGCGATTTCTTGTATAACCTGCAAAAACTGCACAACTTCTTCTTCTGTATTATACATGCTAAAACTAGCCCTGACGACACCTTGTTCAGTTGTGTTTAACGTTTCATGTGTCAAAGGACTGCAATGAAGCCCCGCTCGGACAGCTATATTATAGTATGAATCAAGGATCATTGCGATCTCCTGGGATGGAATATCTGAAACATTAAACCCCACAATGGGCATACGTTCTTCCTGAATATCAGGCCCATAGCATGTGATTCCTTCAATCTTCTTCAGGCCTTTCAATACGACCTGACTCAAAATTGTTTCACGTGGAACATTTTCGGCATCACGTGCCTCATATGACTTCATCGCAGCGTTAAGTCCTGCGATACCCGGCGTGTTTAATGTTCCACTTTCCAGCTTTTCAGGCCACTGTGACGGCTGATCAGGACTTTCGGAAAAATAGCCGGTCCCGCCGTGATTCAATGGGTATAAATCGATGTCACCTTCGACTAACAACATGCCTGTCCCTTGAGGACCTAATAACCCCTTATGGCCCGGAATAGCCATCATGTCGATTCCCGCGTTTTTCATATGCAGCATTTTGTGCCCGGCGGTCTGTGATGCATCAACAAGTAAAGGTATATCATGCTGTTTGGCAGATAATGCAATTTTTTCAACAGGAATAACAGCTCCAGTCACATTGGAAGCATGTGTTGCTGCAATTAGTTTGGTTTCAGGTTTAATAGATTGTTTAATCCGATGCAAAAAACTTGTCTCATCCCCACACCAAGATACATATGTAATGTTTAGACCATACTGCTTTTTAAGACTTTCAAGTGGTCTTCGTATCGAATTATGCTCAAAAGTTGTTGCAATAATATGGTCTCCCTTGACCCATGACATTCCTTTTATTGCCTGATTCAAAGCAGCTGTTGCATTGTGATAAAACAATACTTTCTTGGGGTTGCTGCAACCAAAAATACGAGATGCGGTTTCTCTGGTTTCAGATATTAGATTTGCCGCTTTTTTAGCTAATTTATGGCCGCCTCTACCAGGATTGGCACCTATCTCATTTAATGCATAGAGCATCGCTTCCCCTACTGCCGATGGTTTGGGATGAGACGATGCTGCCTGATCAAAATATATCATATTTAACATCCTTTTATTATTGGACTAGAATAGAATCACGCGGCATTCGCCCGTCTTATAGCGAATACTGACGTTTCTTATAAGGTCATCCATAATTTATACTTTCTGATGTTATAAGAGGTTGTTCAAAAAGTCCGGTAAACATGACACTTCGAATTTCTTCGTTGGCTTGTTTCTCCGCTGCTCGAAACTGCGCCGTCTCGAACTTCTTGGTCCTTTTTATCCTCCTTTTTGAACACGCACTATAAAGAAAAAGACTGACCATTTTTCGCTCATAGAGTCAGTCTTTCCTTCATTATTTTTCCAGCGTGTCCAATATACGATCCAAATCTTCGTTTGAATAAAATTCAATCTCAATTTTACCTTTTCGTTTTCCCCGATTGATAGAAACTGCTGTACCCAGTCGGTCACGCAATACAGACTCATATTCTTGTAAAAAGATATCTTTCTTTGGTTTTTCTTTCTTCTTAGACGGTTTCTCATTCATCTGCGTAATCAATTGTTCAACCTGGCGCACATTTAATTTTTCATGGCGGATTTTATTAACAAGCGGAATCACTTTATCTTTATCTTTTACACCAAGAAGCGCCCGACCGTGCCCCATTGACAACTCACCGTTGTTAATATAGGCTACCACTTGTTCCGGGAGCGAGAGGAGACGGACAATATTCGCAATGTGAGACCGGCTTTTCCCGAGGCGTCTCGATAATTCATCCTGTGTAATGCCGAGTTCATTCATTAAGTTCTGGTAAGCATACGCTTCTTCAATAGCTGTTAAATCTTCACGCTGTAAATTTTCCAGCAGGGCTACTTCCATCATTTTGTCATCTGATAGATCTTTAACAACAGCTGGAATTGTTTTCAAATCCGCTTCTTTAGCAGCGCGAAAACGCCGTTCCCCAACTATGATTTCATAGCCTTTGATACTTTTTCTTACGATTAACGGCTGGACAATACCATACTCTAGAATTGAATTCTTTAATTCTTCAATAGCATCTGCATGAAAGGTTTTTCTCGGTTGATAAGGATTTGGACGGCACTCATTCACGGGAATTTCCTGAATAATGTCATCCGTCTCTTCTTCAAGTTCAGGCGGAAAAAACGCATTAATTCCTTTACCCAACCCTTTCGCCATTACCGACCACTTCCTTTGCTAATTCAAGATATACTTCAGCGCCCTTTGATTTCGGATCATACTTCAGAATAGGTTGTCCATGACTTGGCGCTTCTCCCAGGCGAATACTTCTCGGGATGACTGACTGATATACTTTATCCTGAAAATACTTTTTAACTTCCTCAATAACTTGGATGCCCAAATTCGTCCGTGCATCAAGCATTGTCAACAAAACACCTTCAATCATTAGCGTCTTATTCAGGTGTTTTTGGACTAATCGGATCGTATTCAATAATTGGCTTAATCCTTCCAATGCATAATATTCACATTGAACAGGAATAAGCACCGTATCTGCTGATGTCAAGGCATTAATGGTAAGAAGACCTAAAGAGGGCGGACAATCAATAATGATATAATCATACTGCTCTTTAAGGTCTTCGAGTGCCTTTTTAAGTCGAACTTCACGTGAGATTGTAGAAACGAGTTCAATTTCAGCACCCGAAAGTTGAATAGTTGCAGGTATCATATCCAAATTTTCAATTTGAGTCGGTACACAAACTTGTTCGGCAGGTAAATCTTCCACCAAAACATTATAGATACACTGATCCATGTCGGCTTTGCTGATACCTAAGCCACTGGTAGCATTACCCTGAGGGTCAATATCAACGACCAGCACTCTATTTTTTAGTTGAGCAAGACCTGCACTCAAGTTTACTGCTGATGTTGTTTTTCCAACGCCACCCTTTTGATTAGCAATGGCTATTATTTTTCCCATGTTGTCACCTACCTAACATCTATAGTTATATTCTATCACTTTTTTAAACAAGCACCTATTAAAAAGATATTTTTTCAAAAAACTAGCTACAATATATAGATTAACAAACCATTCCAAGCTCTTACTGCTTTGTAGAATTTATGGATTTAAAAACCACCCATCTTAAGCCTTTAAAAGATGAATGGTGTTTTAGTATATGATGGTATATATTAATTCTTCTTTGGTATTTTAATTGTTATTTGATAAAACTCATCAAGTTCCTCTTCATTTGTCTCTACATCGATTCCTGTATCAGAAACCATATTCAGAGATTGGCGGATTGTATTCATGGCGATTCGGACATCCTTGTTAACACCCTTCCGCTTAGGCTTTTTTTTCATTTGTTTTCCTTCAGGCTGGTTCATTTTCTCTATCTGTTCTTCAGTCTGCTTTACATTTAAATCGTTACCCAGAATTTTTTTTAGCATTTCCTCTTGTTTTGCTGGGTCATTTATTTTAATTAATGCCCTTGCGTGTCTTTCTGTTATTTGTTTATCCAATACTGCATTTTGCACTTGTTCAGGAAGCTTTAACAACCTTAATTTATTGGCGATGGTTGACTGATTTTTTCCGAGCCGCTGTGCTAGTGCCTCCTGTGTCAAATCGTGCAGTTCCAAGAGCCTTGCATAGGCACTAGCCTCTTCAATTACTGTTAATTCTTCACGCTGTAGGTTTTCAATTAACGCAACAGAGGCAATTTCAGTATCTGTCATGGTGCGGATGATCGCGGGGATTTTTTCCCATTCTAACGTTTGTGCTGCCCGCCATCTGCGTTCTCCAGCAATAAGCTCATATTTTTCTTCATTTTCCAGCCTTCGGACAACTATTGGCTGAATCATGCCATGTGTCAGGATTGTTTGGGCCAATTCGCTTATTTTTTCTTCATTGAACACAGCTCTTGGCTGGAATCTATTTGGTTCTATTTTTTCAACAGCAATTTCGGTTACCTCATCCGGATGGTAGTTTTCTTCCTCTGGTACGGATTCATTTTTACCGCCCATACCAAAAATTCGGTTTAAAGGCCTTACCACCACCTAACACCACCTTTATAATCATGTTCTTTCACTACAAACCTGCTGAATTCCCTATTAAATAACGAAAAAGTCATATATCATCACAACTAACATTGTTCCACGTGAAACAATTTATGAAGGCTATTATTTTTTGAGGAAACTTATAATCCATCAATCCGGCAAATCCTATTGTTATTTTATCATATATATTTCTGAATGAGTATGAAATCACCAAATAATCTTTCAGGTTAACAAATAGAAAAGGCTAAGTAATCGGGCTTTTATTTGGCAAACCCGGCTTTCGCGGATATTTCTTAGGTGTAATTCGGTTTTTATGTATAGATATAATAGACCGCTCACTATTTTCTTCAGGTAAGCGAAATGTATGCATTTTATCCAGCTCGCCACCTAATACGTTCACGGCATTTTGACCATCATTTAACTCATCTTCAGCCTGAGATCCTTTCATCGCGATAAACCAGCCATTTTTCTTTGTGAGTGGCAAACATAATTCACTCAATACTGACATACGGGCAACGGCCCGGGAAGTGACAATATCAAACGATTCCCTGAATTGTTTTTTCCTTCCAAAATTTTCAGCTCGATCATGATAAAAAGCAACATTTTTAAGACTCAGTTGTTCTCCCAATTGATTTAGAAAATTAATCCGTTTTTGCAATGAATCGACTATGGTCACACTTATGTCGGGAAAACATATTTTAAGCGGGATACTGGGGAACCCTGCCCCAGCACCCACATCACATATCATCACGTTTCCTGTAAAATCGTGATAAAATGCAGCTGAAATAGAGTCATAAAAGTGTTTCAAATACACATCTTCTACGCCTGTTAAAGTGGTTAAGTTTATTTTTTCATTCCACTCCACCAGAATTTGAAAATAATCAGCAAATTGCTCTTTTTGTTTTTCATTCAATTCAATTCCCTGTTCACTTAAAGCATCGACAAATTGTTCTGATTTCATGAAATGGCTCCTTAAGCAGTTAGTTGGCTACACGGGCAACTTTTCCTTGCTCAATATACACAAGCAGAATGGATACGTCTGACGGGTTAACCCCTGCTATGCGTGATGCTTGACCGACGGATAGTGGACGTACCTTTTTAAGTTTTTCCTTTGCTTCATAGGCAATGCCGTCTATATCATCATAATCAATGTTATTTGGAATTTTTTTATTTTCCATTTTTAGCATACGATCCACTTGTTCATTCGCCTTTTTAATATAGCCTTCATATTTGATTTGGATTTCAACCTGTTCTTTGACAATATTGGGCAAACGGTTATCTGTTTCAATGACATCTTCCAGCATATGATACGTCACTTCTGGACGCTTCAGCATATCATATGCTTTCACGGCTTCTTTTAATTGTGAACCGCCGGCATTTTCCAACATTTGCTGAACAGGCTTTTCCGGTTTGATAATTATTTTTTCAAGCCGTTTCTTTTGCTGCTCGACAAGACGCTGCTTCTCAATAAATTGATCATGACGTTCGTCAGTTATTAAGCCGTAGTCATAACCAATTTCAGTTAAACGCAAGTCAGCATTATCATGACGCAACAATAGCCGGTATTCAGCTCTGGATGTCAGAAGACGATATGGTTCTTTGGTTCCTTTGGTAACCAAATCATCTATCAGAACTCCAATATATGCGCGAGATCTATCAAGAATCAATGGCTCTTTGCCGACTATTTTTGCTCCGGCATTAATACCAGCCATAATTCCTTGTGCTGCCGCTTCTTCATAACCTGAGGTACCGTTAATTTGACCAGCTGTAAACAACCCTGGGATATTTTTCACTTCCATTGTTGGCCATAATTGTGTCGGAATAACTGCATCATATTCAATGGCATATCCACCGCGCATGATTTCAGCATTTTCCAGTCCTGGCACTGTTTTCACCATATCATGCTGAATATATTCGGGAAGTGATGTTGATAGGCCTTGAACATATACTTCCTCCGTATCCCTTCCTTCGGGCTCAAGAAAGACCTGATGACGGGGTTTATCATTAAACCTGACAATCTTATCTTCAATTGACGGGCAGTAACGCGGTCCTGTGCCCCGCTTCATACCGGAATACATAGCAGACGATGACAAATTATCGTTAATGAGCCGATGTGTAAATTCATTCGTATACGTCAGCCAGCACGGAATCTGATCTGTAATATATTCTGTCGTTTCATATGAAAAACTTTGTGGCTTTTCGTCTCCCGGCTGAATCTCAGTTCTGGAATAATCAATTGAGTGACTGTTCACGCGCGGCGGAGTTCCTGTTTTAAATCGTGTAATATCCAATCCAAGCTCCTCAAGGTTTTCGGAAAGTTTGATGGAAGCCCGCTGGTTATTTGGTCCACTCTCATATTCAAGATCACCCATCAACACTTTGCCACGCATAAATGTGCCAGTTGTCACAATGACATTATCAGCATAGTAAACTGCTTTTGTCTCTGTAATAACCCCTTTGCATTCACCATCTTCCATGACCAGTTCATTGACCATGCCTTGTCTGAGAGTCAGGTTTTCCTGATTTTCGAGTACATGTTTCATTTCTTTGATATACAGCGGTTTGTCTGCTTGTGCTCGCAATGCTTGAACTGCGGGTCCTTTCCGGGTATTTAGCATGCGCATCTGGATATATGTTTTATCGATAACTTTAGCCATCACTCCACCCAGTGCGTCAACCTCACGAACAACAATACCCTTTGCAGGTCCGCCGAGTGACGGATTACACGGCATAAAAGCAACCATATCAAGGTTCAGTGTCAGCATTAACGTTTTTGCGCCCATTTTTGCTGCCGCAACACCTGCTTCTACACCAGCGTGACCGGCACCAATAACAATTACATCATAGCGTCCAGCATCATATACCATCATTTTCACCCTTTCTGTTTTTGTAATATATCATCTAAATCGCGTTCAGCAAACTGCTCAGAAAAGCTTCTGAAAGGTTTATTTTATCCCTGAAAACTCTGCTCTTATTTTAGCTTTTTTCTAAAAGGTTGTTGTTTATGACGTTAAATCCATAAACTGCGACGTAAGTGTTAATGGTTGAGTACTATGAAAGCGCTCCAGCAGATTACTTCGCTTTCTGTGGGCACGGCTTCAGCCTCCTCGCGGAAAACCAATGCTGCGGGGTCTTCAGACACGTGCTTTTCCCACAGGAGTCTTCGTAATCTGCCTACGCTGATGGTGGTCTTTTAATTAAATATTTCAATGGTCCTGAGAATTATTCGGTCACATTTAGCGGAGGAAATACACTCCTCCGTGGAAAGCGGCGTGTGTTTCCGGAGCGGTATTATAGCACTCAAATATGGTTTCATAGTATGTCGCAGTTTATATCAACTGCGAGAGTTAACAAAGAGCAACAAAATTGACAAAAAACCATACTAATAAAAAAACGAATTTAACACCATTCTTATTTGCCTAAGCAAAATTGTGAGAATAACTGATCAATTAAGCTGTCACTGGCTGTATCACCTATTATTTCGCCCAAAAACTCCCATGTACGAGTGACATCAATCTGGACGATATCAAGCGGCATTTCCATATCAAGACTGCTCATGGCATCTTCCAGTGCTTCCTTGGCCTGTTTGAGCAATTGAATATGACGGATATTGGAAACATATGTCATGTCACCTGTATCAATATCACCAGCAAAAAAAGTCTCGGAGATAGCTGATTCCAATTCATCAATTCCTTCTTCTTTAATTAGGGAGGCAGTTATGACCGGTTTGTCCTCGGCAAGTTCATTTACCTTTTCTAAATCAAGCTTTTGTTCCAAATCCATTTTATTGATGATTACAATATAGTCCAATCCCTGTGCTGCTTTAAATAGTTTTCGGTCCTCTTCAGTCAATTCCTCATTATAACTTAAAACAAATAAAATAAGATCTGATTGTTCCAGTACTTTTCGTGACCGATCAACACCAATTCTTTCCACAATATCTTCTGTTTCGCGGATTCCAGCCGTGTCAACCAGTCGCAGCGGGACACCGCGGACATTGACATACTCCTCAATTATATCACGAGTTGTTCCGGGAACTTCAGTCACAATCGCTTTATTTTCCTGAACCAGGGTATTCATCAATGAAGACTTACCCACATTCGGCCGTCCAATAATGGCAGTGGACAATCCCTCACGTAATATTTTTCCTTGTTTGGCAACTTCAAGCAAATGCTCGATTTCAGCATGTACCTCTTTTGATTTTATACGCATCATCTCGTGTGACATTTCCTCAACATCGTCATATTCCGGGTAATCGATATTCACTTCAACATGTGCAACTGTTTCAATCAATTGCTGTCTGAGGCGACCGATTAATTGTGAGAGCCGTCCATCCATCTGTTTCAGTGCAACTGACATGGCTTTATCGGTTTTTGACCGAATCAAATCCATAACCGCCTCCGCCTGAGATAAATCAATTCGCCCGTGCAAGAAAGCGCGTTTGGTAAACTCACCTGGTTCTGCTATCCGCACACCTTGTTCAAGAATGACTTCGAGCACACGATTAACGGCGACCATGCCACCGTGACAGTTAATTTCAACAATATCCTCACGTGTAAATGTCTTTGGCGCCCGCATAATCGTGACCATCACTTCTTCAGCAATTTCATTTGTATTGGGATCAATGATTTTTCCGTAATGAATCGTATGCGAATCTACATCGTGCAGATTTTTCCCCTCAAACAGTTTCGCGGTAACCGGGATTGCTGCCGAACCACTCAAGCGAACAATTGAAATTGCCCCTTCGCCAACAGGGGTGGATATTGCTGTAATCGTATCAGTCTCCATTACCTCACCTCCATTCTACGTCATTTATTATCTATATCAATTGGATTTATTTTTTCTTTCACTAATACAATAGAATATCATATAATCAATTAAAAATAAACTTGTCCACAGCGATAATAAAGGGATCGATCAAAATCCATCTATCCACATGTGGATAGATGGATTCAGTAAGCCCCGCGAGATACTTAAGCCATTTCTATTATCTATTTCCTTTTTAGTGCATGTTCAAAAAGGAGGATAACAAGGACCGAGAAGTTCGAGGCGGCGCAGTTTCGAGCAGCGGAATGTATGCATTTAGATACATGAGCCGCGGAGAAACAAGCCAACGAAGAAATTCGAAGTGTCCTTGTGCCGGACTTTTTGAACAACTTCTTTTAATGCCTCTTATACAATAAGCACAAGATAAGCTTCGGCATTCGCCTCGTCTTATAGCGAATGCCGAAGCTTTCCTTATAAGGTCATCCATCATTTATACTTTCTGACGTTACAAAAAAACCTCCGTAATCCGGAGGTTTTTATTTTACTATGGTTTTATGACAATGTAACGGTACGGCTCTGCGCCTTCAGAACTAGTTATTACGTGCTCATTCGTTTGCAATGCGCTATGGATGATTTTTCGTTCAAATGCGGGCATTGCCTCGAGTTCTACTGTTTTATTAAATCTTAACGCCTTATCAGCCATTTTATGTGCCAACGATTCAAGTGTTTCTTTCCTTCTGCCACGATAGCCTTCCGCATCAACGCTAACTGTATAATAGTGATCCCCATCCTTATTCAAGACAAGGTGCACTAAATATTGGATCGCATTCAACGTTTGTCCGCGCTTACCGATCAATATAGCAATCTTGCCACCTGACAGATCAAACGTGATATGATTTTCAGAAAACGTTGTTGTTACGTTGGCGTCAACATTCATTTTTCCGATTACGTCACGCAGGAACTTCTCGGCCTCCTCAATCTGATTTTTTTCCATTGTTACCTTAACATAGGCACGCTTGGAACCAAATACACCCAGAAGCCCTTTTTTTCCTTCATCAATCACTTCAACTTTAACATGGTCTCTTGTGGTGTCTAACTGCTCTAATGCTGATTGGACCGCTTCATCAACCGTTTGTCCGCTAGCAGTTATTTCTCTCACTTTTTGTCTCCCCCATTTTTATTATCATTCATCATCGGTTTACGAATGAAAATCGTCTGGGCAACCATGAATACGTTACCTACTACCCAGTATAACGCTAATGCTGCCGGGAAGAAATATGCAAAGACCGTAATCATGATCGGCATCACATACATCATGACCATCATTTGCGGGTTTTGCCCCGCGGGACTGCCGGCCATCATCAGTTTTTGCTGGAAAAACGTCGCTGCACCGGCAATCAGTGGCAAAATATAATCCGGTGATCCCAGTTCAAACCATAGGAAAGTATGGGTTTGGATTTCGGGTGTCCGTCTTATGGCATGATACATTGCAATCAGAATCGGCATTTGCACAAATATTGGTAAACACCCTGCAAGCGGGTTCACACCATGTTTTTGGAATAACTGCATCGTTTCCTGCTGCAGTTTTTGCTGTGTATTGGCATCTTTTGAAGAATATTTTTGCTGAATTTCTTTAAGCTCAGGTTGTATTTCCTGCATCGCTTTTGAACTTTTCAGCTGTTTAACGTTTAATGGCAGCAAAATCAAACGCACAATAATTGTTACAATGATTATAGCTAATCCATAACTTCCATTGAACAATCCTGCAAAGTAAGTAATCACTTGCGATAGTGGCCATACAAAATATGAATTCCAAATTCCAGTACTCTCCGGAGTAATCGGTTCTGTTATATCCATGCATCCGGAAAGAAGCGCTAATAACCCGAATAAGGCTACTAGCAACCAAATCTTATTACGCAATTTATTTCCTCCTAACAAGCGAAAAACAACCTATGTATAAAACCTAATAGTTATTTTACCATTAATTCAATAGAAGATTCCATATATAATCAAAAAAGCCCACTATTTTTTTAACAATAGCCTTTCCTTGGACAATAGATGAACTAAACTTTTTTTAACTTCATGAAAATTCATCTGCCTCGTTGGATGACGCGCAATGATAATAATATCTTTTGTTGGCTTAATACAGCCTTCCAGCTCAAGAAACGCCTGTCGCAGATAACGTTTAATACGATTCCTCATGACAGCATTTCCAATTTTCTTACCAACAGACAAGCCAATACGAAAATGCTCCTGTCTGGGTTTTTCTATATAGTATAGAACGAGCTGCCGGTTTGCAAACGACTTGCCATGTTTAAACACATACTGGAATTCTTTATTGTCTTTTATCCGGTATATTTTTTTCAATTCGATCACCTTCACCATTCATCTTTCCACTATAGTGGAAAAAAGACCACTGATAATGTCAGTGGTCTATGCAGACAATACTTTTCTTCCTTTACGACGACGCCGCTTCAGTACTTGGCGCCCCTCTTTTGTACTCATTCGTTTACGGAAGCCGTGTACCTTTTTCCGCTTACGAGTATTCGGTTGAAATGTTCTTTTCATTTATCATACACCTCCCTGAGGAATTTAAACATAACATTCATATTTAAAGGCAGTCTTTGACATTATAAAGAAAAGCAATTCTGTCTGTCAACTTTTCTTTTCACAATTTTTATCCACATAATCCTGTGACATTTTTTCAGACAAACTTTTTTTATTCACAACACATATCGACAATTCACTCACAAAATATAGTGGTGTGGATAAAAAATGTCTACAAGCAATTGTTATTGTGGATAAGTATCGAAAAAGCGTTGCATGGTGCTTTTTTATTTGGTATTATAATTGTGTTCAACATGTGTAATAAATGATTTTAGGAATATGTTTTCCACAGAGTGTGGATAACGTGTGGATATTTTTACACACCTTTGTTTATTTAACTATTAACATCAGTGTGGACAACGTACATAACCCTAAATTTATGCTGCAATGGCCACACTTAAGCATCCACAACCAAATATGTATCCATTTTTAACAGAAAACCTTTCCGTCTGTTCCTGTCAGAATATGAACCGCGAAAGGGTTTTTCTATCATCTATTAAGGATGAAAGGGGTGAAGAAAATTGGAAAATATCGATGAATTATGGAATGCAGCGCTTGAAAAAATTGAAGAGAAAATAAGCAAACCCAGTTTTGAAACATGGCTAAAGAACACAAAAGCCCAATCTATAAAAGAAGACACACTAATTATTCTAGCCCCAAATGAATTTGCACGTGACTGGCTTGAAGGTCGATATACTAAACTGATAGATGAAATTCTACTGGAGATAACAGGTGCCCATTTATCGACACGATTTATCGTTCCGGATTCTAATGATTCGGCAGATAACGAGGATAACGCTCCAAAGAAAGTTCCTATCGAAAATAATAATGGCGGAACAAATCATACCAAAACGATGCTGAACTCTAAATATACCTTTGATACGTTCGTTATCGGATCCGGAAACCGCTTTGCACACGCTGCATCCCTTGCTGTGGCAGAGGCCCCTGCAAAAGCGTACAACCCGTTATTCATTTATGGCGGTGTCGGGCTTGGCAAAACACATTTGATGCATGCCATCGGTCATTATGTCCGGGACCACAATCCGGAAGCAAACGTCGTCTATTTAACATCCGAAAAATTTACGAACGAATTCATCAATGCGATTATGGACAATAAAGCAACCCAATTTCGAAATAAGTACCGCAATATAGACGTTCTATTAATCGATGATATTCAATTTATCGCCGGAAAAGAATCAACTCAGGAAGAATTCTTCCATACATTTAACGCTCTACATGAAGAGAACAAACAGATTGTCATATCGAGTGATCGGCCTCCAAAGGAGATTCCGACACTTGAAGACCGGCTGCGCTCTAGATTTGAGTGGGGACTGATTACAGATATTACACCGCCGGATCTGGAAACGCGAATTGCCATATTGTCAAAAAAAGCAAAAGCAGATGGTCTCGATATACCAAATGAAGTAATGCTTTATATTGCCAATCAGATTGATACCAATATTCGTGAGTTGGAAGGCGCATTAATACGGGTAGTTGCCTATTCCTCGCTTGTTAATCAGGATATTGACGCTTCACTAGCAGCAGATGCACTGAAAGATATTATTCCCAGCAGCAAACCACGTACTATTACCATTCAAGGTATCCAGGAAGCGGTCGGGAAAAAATACAATGTCAAATTAGAAGATTTTGCAGCGAAAAAACGGACTAAGTCTATCGCTTTTCCTCGACAGATTGCGATGTATCTATCGCGTGAACTAACAGATTTTTCATTGCCTAAAATTGGTGAGGAATTTGGCGGAAGAGACCACACCACCGTTATTCATGCCCACGAAAAGATTGTAAAAATGATGGAAAACGACACACTGTTACACCGGGATATCGAAGAATTAAAAGAAGAGATGAAATCACTTTAATAGATTTTCACTGTTAATCATGTGAATGAAAAAAACAAACATATAAACAGTTTATCAACATGTGTATAACTCCATTGGTGTGGAATTTCTAAAGATATCCACAAAATCACAGACACTATTAGTAGTATTATTATATATTTATAAAAAAATAATAATATGTATCCAAAAGGAGAATTAAAGTTCATGAAATTTATCGTTCAGCGTCAGCAATTGATTTCAAGTGTCCAAAATGTCATGAAAGCTATCTCATCCAAAACCGCTGTTCCGATTTTGACAGGAATGAAAATTGACGCGACAGCTCAGGGTATTACTTTAACCGGAAGTGATTCAGATATTTCAATTGAATCGTTTATCCCTTCAGAGGAAGACGGTATGGTAAATGTTGAACAGATTGAACCAGGCAGTATTGTAGTACAGGCGCGCTATTTTCCTGACATTGTGCGGAAACTCCCGGATAATACAGTCGAAATTAAAGCTGATGAAAACTTTAATATGACCATTCAATCAGGCAAGGCAACGTTTAACCTGAATGGGCAAGATGCCAGCGAATATCCACAGCTTCCTGTTTTACAGACAGACAACAATCTTGAAATCCAGTCTGACTTGCTGAAAAATTTAATCAAACAGACCGTTTTTGCTGTCTCAACGATGGAAACACGGCCTATTCTCACTGGTGTTAATATCAAAATCGAGAACGGTAAATTGCTTTTTACTGCTACAGACAGTCACCGGCTGGCACTACGCAGTATTCCGCTGGAAGATGTGACATTAAATTTACCAAGTATCGTCGTGCCAGGTAAAAGCCTGAACGAGTTGAATAAAATTCTTGACGATAAAGGTGAGAAGGTGGAAGTTAGTGTTACAAATAACCAAATTATGTTTCGTACAAAACATTTAAATTTCCTGTCTAGAATACTTGATGGCAATTATCCGGAAACATCCCGGCTAATTCCGGACCAGAGCCAGACAGAGCTTCATGCTAAAACAAAAGAATTAATCGATACTATTGACCGCGCATCTTTGCTTGCCAGAGAAGAACGAAATAATGTTGTTAAATTAACGACCCAGCACAACCAAATTTTGCAAATTACTAGCAATTCACCTGAAGTCGGTCAGGTCGCCGAAGAAATTACAGCGGAGTCATTTGAAGGCGAAGATGTGAAAATTTCATTCAGTTCAAAATATATGCTTGATGCCTTGAAGGCCATAGATAGTGATGAGATCGTTATTAAGTTTACCGGAGCAATGCGCCCATTCATTATTCGTCCAATTGACGATGATTCTATTTTGCAGCTGATTTTACCAGTGAGAACTTATTAAATAGGATAATGAGGAATCGGCTTATTCGCCGATTTCCTTCTTCTTCCATTCCCCGGATATCTGTATTTTCCGCTGATTTTATAATAATTAAGGTATCTTTCCTTTCCATAGCATCAAATCTTTAGTAAAATAGATAAGAAGTACAACAAACGTCAATCAATAACTGTAAAGTCTGGTGATCAGCATGCATGAACCTGAAAAGATACACATTGAGACGGATTATATCCTGCTTGGTCAATTCATCAAATTGTTGAATGTACTGGATTCCGGTGGTATGGTAAAAGCCTTTTTGCAAGATCGGGGAGTGCTGGTGAACAGTGAACCCGAGCATCGAAGGGGAAGGAAACTTTACCCGGGCGATGTGATCAAAATGGAAGATATAGGGACTTATGTTGTCACACGGGATTAATCAAGGGAAATTCGCATGAACATTGAACAATTGCAACTAAAAAACTACCGTAATTACGAAAAAGTGGATATTTCCTTCAACGACAAGATAAATGTGATTATTGGTGAAAATGCCCAGGGAAAGACCAATGTGATGGAAGCCATATATGTACTTGCATTTTCAAAGTCACATCGCACACCAAGGGAAAAGGAACTGATTAAATGGGAGCAGGAGTATGCTAAAATAGAAGGCAGGATCACAAAGCGGAACCAGACAATCCCCCTTGAAATCATTTTGTCGGCAAAAGGGAAAAAAGCAAAATTAAATCATATTGAGCAACGGAAATTAAGCGATTATATCGGTGCATTTAACGTCGTCATGTTTGCCCCTGAGCATTTATCACTTGTAAAAGGATCACCACAGACAAGAAGACGATTTATCGACATGGAACTTGGGCAAATTCAGCCCACATATATTTATCATCTTGGACAGTACCAGAAGATTTTAAAGCAGCGGAATCACTTGCTGAAACAGCTACAGCGTCGGGAGGTACAGGATAAAACAATGCTGGATATATTGACAGATCAATTGATTCAGCATGCAGTCATCTTGTTGGAACGCCGATTTATTTTTCTTGATTTGCTCCGGAAATGGACCAGCCCGGTTCATCATTCGATCAGTCATGGTACAGAGAGGCTTGAAATCAGCTATATTCCTACAGTTGAAGTATCAAAATCGGCAGATAAGGAAACGATAGAAAATATATATACCAATAAATTCCATGAATTAAAGAATAAAGAGATAGAACGTGGTACAACGTTAATCGGACCGCACCGGGACGATATCGTTTTTTATGTCAATGATAAAGATGTTCAGACTTATGGATCCCAGGGGCAGCAGCGAACAGCAGCGCTATCGGTGAAACTAGCGGAAATTGAACTTATCTGCAATGAAGTAGGCGAATATCCTGTTTTACTTCTGGATGATGTATTAAGTGAATTGGATGATCAGAGACAATCTCACTTGCTAAATACAATTAAAGGCAAAGTTCAAACGTTTGTATCGACAACGAACGTTAATGGCATCAATCATGAAACATTGCAGGAAGCGCAACTGTACCGAGTAGAAAATGGTATGATTGAGACATGATTGTGGAGGAATTCGATGTTTATCCATATTGGCAATGATAATGTAATCCAGTCAAAAGACGTCATTTCCATTATCGATCACAGTGTTGTAACATCTTCGGGAATAATGGCTAAAATGATGGAAAATGCCGTAAAGCAGCATACACTAATTGGTCCAACTGACGAAATAAAGTCAGTTGTTGTTACGAAAGAGAACATTTATTACAGTTCCTTATCCGTCTCAACACTGAAAAAGCGAGCCAGTATGATTTCGACAATCAGCAAATTGGATGACTTTTCAGATGAAATAGAGTAAATCATGAAGGTCTATTCAGACCTTATAAGAAAAACGTCGCTCTCGCTATAAAGCAAGAGGAGTGACGCGTTTTTCTAAAAGTATGCAAAAACTTTGGTCCTCGCTGCCTGAGTGAGCTGAGACATAAGTTTTTCCAGGAAACGTGGGTGAAAAAAATGTCAGCAGAGAGAAAAGTTTCAAATGAACAAGCTTATGGTGCCGATCAGATTCAAGTACTGGAAGGTTTGGAAGCAGTGCGTAAAAGACCTGGCATGTATATTGGCACGACCAGTGAAAAAGGACTCCACCATTTGGTGTGGGAAATTGTCGATAACAGTATAGACGAAGCACTTGCCGGTTACTGCGATAAAATACAGCTCATTATTGAAAAAGATAATAGTATAACTGTCATTGATAACGGTCGCGGTATTCCGGTTGATATACAGAAAAAGACGGGTAAGCCTGCACTCGAAGTCATCATGACAGTATTACATGCTGGTGGAAAATTCAGTAATGACAGTTATAAAGTGTCCGGCGGGCTGCATGGTGTTGGTGCATCAGTAGTTAATGCCTTGTCCAGCAGTCTTGACGTTTACGTACACCGTGATGGAAATATTTACTACCTTGGTTTCAAAAAAGGTGTACCACAGGGAAAGATTGAAACAATTGGTGAAACAGATATTACTGGAACTAAAACACAGTTCAAACCTGATCCGAATATTTTTGTCGAATCGACAGAATTTAATTTTGAGTTACTTGAACAACGTGTGCGCGAGCTTGCTTTTTTGAATAAAGGAATCATGATCTCACTTGAGGATAAGCGGACAGATCATGAGCCCGTCGAATATCATTACGAGGGCGGCATTAGTTCATACGTTGAATATATTAACCGTAACCGTGAAGTGCTCCATGAGCCATTTTATTCAGAAACTGAAGAAGAGCAGATTATGGTTGAAGTGGCGATTCAATATAACGATGGATTTGTCAGCAATATTTATTCGTTTGCGAACAATATTCACACATATGAGGGAGGTTCGCACGAATCGGGCTTCAAGTCCGGTCTGACACGGGTTATTAATGATTACGCACGTAAGAATAACATGTTTAAGGAAAATGACCCGAACTTGAGTGGTGATGATGTTCGTGAAGGCTTGACAGCTATCATTTCCATTAAGCATCCAAATCCGCAGTTTGAAGGGCAGACAAAAACAAAACTCGGAAACAGTGAAGTGAAAAAGGTAACGGATTCAGCATTCAGTGAAGCTTTTTCGAAGTTCTTATTTGAAAACCCCGATGTGGCAAAAATTGTTGTTGAAAAAGGTCTGATGGCATCACGCGCTCGTCTCGCTGCTAAAAAAGCTCGTGAATTGACGAGACGCAAAAGTGCGCTTGAAGTTTCCAATTTACCCGGAAAACTTGCTGACTGCTCATCAAAAGATGCAAGTATCAGCGAGCTCTATATTGTTGAGGGTGATTCTGCCGGCGGTTCAGCTAAACAGGGCCGGGATCGGCACTTCCAGGCTATTCTTCCATTACGCGGCAAAATATTAAATGTGGAAAAGGCACGTCTTGATAGAATTCTATCCAATAGGGAAGTTCAGGCAATGATTACGGCAATGGGGACCGGTATTGGTGAAGACTTTGATATTACGAAAGCCCGCTACCATAAAGTCGTCATCATGACCGATGCTGATGTTGATGGCGCGCATATCCGCACTTTATTGTTAACCTTTTTTTATCGCTATATGCGTCCTTTAATCGAACATGGCTATATTTATATCGCCCAGCCGCCACTGTACAAAATCCAACAAGGAAAGGCTGCTCATTATGCATATGACGATACCGAAATGGAACGTCTTCTGAATGAGCTTCCGAAATCGCCAAAGCCGGGTCTGCAGCGCTATAAAGGACTTGGCGAAATGAATGCCGAACAGCTGTGGGAAACCACTATGGATCCTGAGACTCGTACATTGCTTCAAGTGGGGCTTTCCGATGCAATGGATGCCGACAATATTTTTGATATGCTTATGGGTGATAAAGTGGAACCACGCCGGAATTTTATCGAAGAAAATGCCCAATATGTCCAGAACCTCGATATTTAGTGAAACGTTCTGATATGAAATAGATTGGAAGCAGGCAGGAAGATTTGGAGGTTTTGTTAATGGCGGATGAACAACGTCCCAGTGTTCAGGAAATTAATCTTAATCAGGAAATGCGCACATCTTTCCTTGACTATGCAATGAGTGTTATCGTATCACGGGCATTGCCGGATGTGCGAGATGGCATGAAACCCGTCCACCGCAGAATACTGTATGCCATGAATGATCTTGGAATGCATGCAGATAAAGCATATAAAAAATCTGCACGTATTGTCGGTGAAGTCATCGGTAAATATCATCCGCATGGTGATTCTGCTGTCTATGAGTCGATGGTACGTATGGCACAGGATTTCAGCTATCGCTATATGCTTGTAGACGGTCACGGCAATTTTGGGTCTGTAGACGGTGATTCAGCAGCAGCTATGCGTTATACAGAAGCACGTATGTCAAAAATTTCCATGGAACTATTGCGTGATATCACGAAAGATACGATTGATTTTGCGGATAATTATGATGGAACAGAACGAGAGCCGGTAGTTTTTCCTGCCCGCTTTCCGAACTTGCTGGTTAATGGTGGAGCCGGTATTGCAGTGGGTATGGCAACTAACATACCGCCTCACAATCTTGGTGAAACAATCGATGCGGTGTTGGCAATCAGCAGAGATCCTGACATTACGATTAATGACTTAATGGATAACTATATTTATGGTCCTGACTTTCCGACAGCAGGTGAAATACTTGGCAGAAGTGGTATCCGCAAAGCATATGAAACCGGAAAAGGTTCTGTGACGATTCGGGCTAAGGTTCATATTGAAGAACAGCCAAGTGGCAAGTCAACTATTATTGCGACTGAATTACCCTACCAAGTGAATAAAGCAAGATTAGTTGAAAAAATCGCAGACCTTGTGCGTGATAAACGGATTGATGGTATCACTGATTTGCGCGATGAATCGGACCGGAATGGTTTACGTGTCGTCATTGAACTGCGTCGTGATGCGAATCCAAACATTGTCTTAAACAATTTATATAAACACACAGCTCTTCAAACGACATTCGGTATCAATACGTTGGCATTGGTTGATGGGCGTCCGGAAGTGCTGACCATTAAACAATGTCTCGAACATTACCTGGAACACCAGAAAGATATTGTTAAACGCCGCACTGCTTTTGAATTGCGGAAGGCCGAAGCACGTGCGCACATTCTGGAAGGTCTGCGCGTAGCATTGGACCACTTGGATGAGGTTATTTCGCTTATCCGTAACTCAAAAACAACTGATATCGCCCGGGACGGACTAATGGAGAATTACGGTCTGAGTGAGAAACAGGCACAGGCCATTCTGGATATGCGGCTGCAGCGTCTGACAGGTCTGGAACGCGAAAAAATTGTCAATGAATACAACGACCTTCTCAAACAGATTGATGAACTGAAAGCTATTTTGGCTGATGAAGAAAAAGTATTGGATATTATCCGTGAAGAACTAAGAGAAATAAAAGAAAAATATAATGATCAGCGACGGACGGTGATTGTTTCCGGCGGAGCAGATTTTATAGAAGATGAAGATCTGATCCCAGAGGAAAATGTAGTCATTACGCTTACCCACCAAGGCTATGTCAAGCGCCTGCCTGCATCGACATACCGGACACAAAAGCGCGGTGGCCGTGGTATCCAGGGCATGGGAACAAACGATGATGACTTTGTTGAACACCTGGTATCCACGTCCACTCATGACACTATCCTTTTCTTTACGAATAAAGGGAAGGTATACCGTGCCAAAGGATATGAAGTACCTGAGTTCAGTCGGACTGCCAAAGGCATACCGATTATCAATCTGCTGCAGATCGAAAAAGATGAATGGATTAATACGGCTATTTCAGTATCTGAATACAGTGAGGATTATTACCTGTTCTTCACTACAAGATACGGGTTATCTAAACGTACTCAATTGTCACAATTTGCCAATATACGAAAAGGCGGATTAATTGCAGTTGGATTGCGGAAAGAAGATGAGTTGATTTCGGTCAGGCTTACTGACGGTACAAAAGATGTAATGATGGGTACCCAAAATGGTTATCTTATCCGTTTTTCAGAGGAGCAGGTTCGCTCAATGGGCAGAAATGCAGCAGGTGTACGTGGTATTTCACTGCGGGATGATGATGAAGTAGTATCTATGGAGATACTGGATGAAGACTTACAGATACTCCATGTCACCAATAAAGGTATCGGGAAAAGGACCCCTGAGGATCAATATCGTAAAACAAATCGTGGTGGAAAAGGTATTTTCACTTGTAAACTATCGGATGACAATCATGTTGTGGCGGTTAAAGCTGTTACAGGTGAAGAAGACCTTATGCTCATCACGGCAGCCGGCGTGCTCATCCGCATTTCGGTTGAAGGCATTTCCCAGACCGGACGGAATGCCCAAGGTGTCAAACTGATCCGCTTACAGGAAGATGAAGAGGTTGCAACGGTTACAAAGATAGATAAAGAAGAACCGGAGCCAGAACCTGAAGAATCCGATCAAACTGAAACCAATTCAGGATTAGCGGATGATCAGAAAAATGAAGAATTATAACATGTTAAATCATTCAACAAGTGACCCACAACGGATTAGGCTTCGATTCGTTCTGGGTTACTTTTTTTGAAAAGATCAGAAAAGTATAGAGCGACTGAGTTTAGCCTCACTTGAGGGTTAGTGCTTAAAGGGTGTGTCAATCATTCAGACATAATAAATATTCCTCCAATGCTTGCGGCATTTTTTCAGCAGTGATTGTCAGGAAATGTTTAATGAATGGATAGTCCGCATCGGGCTTCGAGGCGAGCAAATCCCCCCACCACTCGGATTCATAGCGACATAACATGCTCAAATTATAAAGAAGTAAATAGTGAGTCATCATGTCGGAAATCGGCAAAAAAAGATCGCGATATACCGGAAAATAAATCCCCTTGTTATGCATACTCGTGAAAAAAGGACTTGTATATGCCGGCTCGAATGGGGCTGATAAATCAACATGAAGAGTGCTGTTTTTTGTTTCCGTATGACGAATTGATGGTAAATGAGGGCTGAGACGTTTAATGAAAGCATTTGCCGTCAAATGGTAGTTGTCTAATAAAACAGTCGAAAATTGTAAACGGGTGGTTTCAACATTTCCGATGGTAATCATTTTTTCCGTCTGATGAAAATTAAATATTGGGGACATTTCAGGAATTAACGAAAATAGCTGCTCCATTTTTATTTTTTCAATTGGGGTCTTATTGGTCGAGAATAAGTGTTCAGAGAAATAAGGAAACAATCCATTATGTTGGATTTTGACCTCATCATCCATGAATGCATAATTTCGCTTTTTGCGTTTTCGGCTTGATACACCATGAGCCAATATTGCTGTTGATTCAGGGTAGTCCGGTCTTGTTGTTAAAAGTGCTGCTTTCAGTAAATGGACCATGCCATAAAAAAACAGCATGGGCTGCAAAAGGGTTTCCATTTGTTTGCCATTTTCATAAAACTTGAGACCATGATTCAAATAGTGCATGAATTTATTGCAGTTCTCAAAACTTTTTACCATGGCATCAACACCATGCAACCGGTGATAACAGTTCTGTAAATACATGCGGGCTGTTTGCTGTGACTGCAGATAGGTAAAAAAGCCGTTCAAATGATGTTTTGTCATAAACTGCGCTCCCTCGCGTGTGTAAATTTTCCGAATAGAATTTCTTTTATTACATATTGCTTATTGTGTTGAAAAAGCGTGCTGGTTGGCGTATTCTATAAAACAATAGAATTCCATTGGTGTATATGCGTTAGTTTCACCAATTTGCAATATAATTAATCATGTTGTTAACACCACTAAAGATAGGAGGATAAAAGATGCGTGATGATAAGTTTGCAAAAGAAGGTTTGACATTTGACGATGTTTTATTGATGCCAGACAGATCTGAGGTATTACCAAAGGATGTGGACGTCAGTACAGCGCTAACTGAAAAAGTCAGACTTAACGCTCCACTGATAAGTGCCGGAATGGATACAGTAACAGAAGCGGATATGTCAATTGCGATGGCCAGGCAAGGTGGACTGGGGATTATTCATAAAAATATGTCGATTGAAGATCAAGCAGAACAGGTTGACCGTGTGAAACGGTCAGAAAGCGGCGTGATTACGAATCCATTTTTCCTTACCCCGGAGCATCAGGTTTATGATGCTGAACATTTAATGGGGAAATTCAGGATTTCCGGCGTTCCAGTCGTTAACAATATTGATGATCAAAAATTGACCGGAATTTTGACGAACCGTGATTTGCGCTTTATTCAGGATTATTCCACCACGATTAAAGAAGTGATGACAAGTAAGAACTTGGTGACCGCACCCGTAGGAACAACACTGGAGGAAGCAGAAGGTCTGCTGCAGAAACATCGGATTGAGAAACTGCCTTTAACTGATGAAAACGGAATATTGAAAGGTTTAATTACGATAAAGGATATTGAAAAAGTGATTGAATTCCCGAATGCAGCGAAAGATTCTATTGGAAGACTATTAGCTGGAGCAGCTGTCGGTGTAACAGGTGATGCGATGACGCGCATCAACAAGCTGGTTGATGCAGGTGTCGATGTGATTGTTATCGATACGGCCCATGGTCATTCCTCAGGTGTACTCGATCAGGTTCATGCAGTTCGCAAGGCATATCCCGAGCTTGATATTATAGCGGGAAATGTGGCAACTGCTGAAGCAACAGTCGGATTAATTAAAGCAGGTGTATCGGCAGTAAAAGTTGGCATAGGTCCGGGTTCCATATGTACAACCAGGGTTGTGGCTGGTGTTGGTGTTCCGCAAATAACTGCTGTTCACGACTGTGCACTCGCAGCTTCCGAATATGGTGTGCCGGTTATTTCTGATGGCGGCATCAAGTATTCGGGTGATATTGTGAAGGCACTTGCAGCCGGTGCTCATGCTGTTATGCTCGGCAGTATGTTTGCCGGTGTAAAAGAAAGCCCCGGAGAAACGGAGATATTCCAAGGAAGACAATATAAAGTCTATCGCGGTATGGGATCAGTAAGTGCCATGAAATCCGGTTCCAAGGATCGCTATTTTCAAGAATCTGAAGATGCCAAAAAGCTGGTCCCTGAAGGTATAGAGGGTAGAACAGCCTATAAAGGCCCGCTTGCTGACACAGTTCATCAGTTGATGGGCGGACTTCGTGCAGGCATGGGCTATTGCGGTACGGAATCAATCGATGCATTACGGCATGATGCCCGGTTTATCCGGATTTCAAATGCCGGATTAAGAGAAAGCCATCCACATGACGTGCAAATAACGAAGGAAGCTCCGAATTACTCATAAATAAAACAGGTTATACAGCTGTAGCCGCAATAAATATAACCCGTTAAATTTTTGATGGATAGGGCTATACCCTATCTATTTTTTTTCTGTTTTTTATGATAAAATATTTTGGTGTGGTAATTAAACGAACATAAACCATTCATTTCATTATATGGCGGGGGTAGAGAAAGTGAAATACAACATGAAGAAAAGTGTATCTTTATTTCTTGCGGTACTGGTGTTGCTGACAACAGTAACGGTACAACCGTTTTCTGTGCAATCAGCAGAAACGCCAGATATTAATGCAAAATCAGCTATATTAGTTGATGCTGAAACCGGTAAGGTGATTTATGCCAAAAATCCCGATATGGCACTGCCTCCAGCAAGTATGACTAAGATGATGACTGAATATCTGGTTCAGGAAGCGATTGAGAAAGACGACATCAGCTGGGACACGAAAACAAAGATCAGCGACTATGCCTATAGCATATCAGCAAATGCTACTTTCTCAGGTATCGGTCTGAGACAGGATAAGAAATATACAGTCGAAGAATTATATAATGCCATGGCTGTCTTTTCGGATAATGGTACGACCATTGCACTGGCAGAACTTATTGCAGGTTCTGAAGGTGACTTTGTCAAGATGATGAACGACAAGGCAAAAGAAATGGGGCTGCCTGAGTATGAATTTGTTAACTCAACTGGACTAGCCAATAGTTCACTCGGTGAGAATGCGCCTGAAGGGACAGATTCGAACGGAAATAACCGATTATCAGCCAGGTCTGCAGCATTACTGGCCTACAACCTGGTGAATGACTACCCGCAGGCATTGGAAGTAACCAGCCAGACGAAGACTGAGTTTGAAGGCTATACAGTGGAAAACTTAAACTGGATGTTGGAGCATGACTCTGTTAACTTAGAACAATTCTATTATGAAGGCATAGACGGATTGAAGACCGGCTTCACTGACATGGCAGGTTATTGCTTTACAGGAACTGCTAAAAAAGATAATAAACGATATATATCTGTTGTCATGAAAACAGACAGCAAGGGAGCCCGTTTTAAGGAAACGGCAAAATTACTGGATTATGGCTTTAAGAAATTTGAAAACCAGGAAATTTTCCCAGCAGGGTATCAACTGGAAGGTAAGTCAGACATCCCCGTTTCAAAAGGTAAAGAAGATAGTGTACAAGTCGCTACTAGCCAAGCATTTAAAGCACCTGTAATTGGCGAACAGTCCGAAAATTACAGCATTAAATATAAACTGGATAAAGACAAACTGAATAAAGATGGCAAGCTGGCAGCGCCAATTGAAAAAGGCGAACAAGTCGGTACAGCCCAAGTTGTCTATAATGGCAAAAATGATTATGGCTACATTTTCCCGAATGCTGACAAACAATCAATCGATCTGGTGGCACAAAAAGGTGTTGAAAAAGATAATTGGTTTATGCTGACACTTGGTGCCATTGGTGGATTCTTTGGCAATATTTTCAATACGGTTGTTGATACGGTGAAAGGCTGGTTTAACTAGTTTAAATAAATGGAGGGGAATCATATGGCAAACACAGGAACTGAACGCGTTAAACGCGGTATGGCAGAAATGCAAAAAGGCGGCGTCATCATGGATGTTGTCAGTGCTGAACAAGCAAAAATTGCGGAACAGGCAGGTGCAGTTGCTGTCATGGCATTGGAGCGGGTGCCATCTGATATTCGCGCTGCCGGTGGTGTGGCCCGGATGGCAAGTCCGGAAATCACAGAAGAGGTTATGAACGCCGTTTCCATTCCAGTCATGGCAAAAGCACGTATTGGACACATTGTGGAGACGCGAGTCCTGGAAGCAATGGGTGTTGATTATATCGATGAAAGTGAAGTACTGACCCCTGCAGATGAAGAATATCACTTGAAGAAATCCGATTATACTGTGCCGTTTGTGTGTGGATGCCGTAATCTTGGTGAAGCAGCACGCCGTATCGGTGAGGGGGCAAGCATGCTCCGGACAAAAGGTGAGCCGGGTACAGGGAATATCGTTGAGGCAGTACGTCATATACGTCAGGTTCAATCGGAAATAAGAAAGCTAACGTCCATGTCAGCAGATGAAGTGATGACCTATGCAAAAGAAATCGGTGCACCATATGAACTGCTGATGGAAGTCAAAGAGCAAGGCCGTCTTCCGGTCGTCAATTTTGCAGCAGGCGGTGTAGCAACACCGGCTGATGCAGCATTAATGATGCAACTTGGAGCAGACGGTGTGTTTGTCGGATCCGGTATTTTTAAATCGAACCATCCGGAAAAATTTGCAAGAGCTATTGTTGAAGCAACAACAAATTATACGGATTACCAATTGATTGGCGAGCTTTCTAAAGATCTTGGAACTGCTATGAAAGGCATTGAAATGGGTACTTTGGAAGCACATGATCGCATGCAGGACCGCAGCGAGTAGAAGGAAGGCATCGTTATGAACACTATTGGTGTACTGGCATTGCAGGGCGCTGTGCGTGAGCATATCCGATCAATTGAGGAAACAGGTGCTGCAGCCGTTGAAATTAAACGTAAAGAACAGCTGACACAAATTGATGGTCTGATTCTGCCTGGCGGCGAAAGTACAACAATGCGCAGGTTGATTGACAGCTATGGTTTTTTTGATGCAATCCAGAAGTTTGGAAAACAAGGTAAACCAGTTTTCGGTACGTGTGCCGGATTGATTTTAATGGCGAATGCTATTGAGAATCAAGAGCAGACACATTTAGGATTAATGGATATGAAGGTTGCCCGGAATGCATTCGGCCGCCAGGTGGCGAGCTTTGAAGCGAATTTGGATGTAAATGATGTTGGGGTTGCATTTAACGCAGTGTTTATCCGCGCCCCGTATATACTGGAAATGGGATCTGATGTGGAAGTGCTGGCTGCTTACAAGAACAGGGCTGTTGCTGCTAGACAAGGACATTATTTGTGTACAGCCTTTCATCCTGAATTGACCGATGACAATCGCTTGATTGAATATTTTGCCCAAATGGTGGAACAATCAAAACAGACACTTGCATTTTAATGCAAAATTCGTTATGATATAGCTTAATATTAGGAACAGTCGTGATAGGAAGCAGTAGCAGGATTGCCTTTCTAAAGAGAGTCGGTGGCGGGTGAAAACCGATAAGAGCACCCTGTGAATCCATCCTTGAACTGGTTTGCTGAATGTTTTAGTAAGCATACCCGGCTAAACGCCGTTATCGTATTTGAGCCGGAAGCGAACATGCGCTTCAATAAGGGTGGCAACGCGGGAAAAACTCCCGTCCCTGATTTATCAGGGACGGGAGTTTTTTATTTATAACGTCAGAAAGTATAAAATATGGATGACCTTATAAGAAAAGCTTCGGCATTCGCTATAAGACGAGGCGAATGCCGAGTTTTTCTAACTTAATTTAAATTTTTTGCCCATCTGGTGCCAATTTTGGTTAACGGCAATGTATTTTAAAAGGAGGCATTTACTATGCTGGATATGAAATTTTTACGGAATAATTTTCAGGAGGTAAAGGAAAAATTGGCTCATCGCGGAGAGGACCTAGCAGAGCTTGAACGGTTCGGTGAGCTTGATGAACGGCGCAGAGCATTAATTTCTGAGACCGAGTCACTGAAAGCGAAGCGCAATGAGACATCGAAACAGATTTCCGCTCTGAAAAAGGAGCAGAAAGATGCGGATTCAGCCATCAAGGAAATGCGGGAGGTCGGAGCAAAAATTAAGGATTTCGATAAAGAACTGAAAGAAATTGAAGATGCGTTACAATTAATGATGCTCTCGATCCCGAACATCCCTCATGAAAGTGTTCCGATAGGTGACAATGAAAATGATAATGTACTGGTTCGTAAATGGGGTGATCAACCAGTATTTGATTTTGATGAAAAACCGCATTGGGATATTGGTGCCGATTTGGACATTCTTGATTTTGAACGGGCTGCTAAAGTTATCGGAAGCCGTTTCGTTTTTTATAAAGGGCTTGGAACGCGTCTGGAACGGGCGCTGATAAGCTTTATGATGGATCTGCATGTGGATGAACATGGCTATACAGAGATGATGCCGCCGCAGATCGTTAACCGCGGAAGCCTGACGGGAACCGGGCAATTGCCCAAATTCGCTGAAGATGTATTCAAACTGGAGGACTGGGATTATTTCCTGATTCCAACAGCTGAAGTACCCGTTACCAATTTCCATCGTGATGAGATTCTGAGTGCAGAAGACCTCCCTAAGAAATATGCGGCATACAGCGCCAATTTCCGGTCTGAAGCAGGATCAGCCGGACGTGATACACGCGGGTTAATTCGTCAGCATCAATTCAATAAGGTCGAGCTGGTCCACTTCACAAAACCTGAGGACTCTTATGATACGTTGGAAACATTGACGGGTAATGCAGAAAAAGTGTTGCACCGTTTAAATTTACCATACCGTGTCATGAGCATGTGCACGGGTGATTTAGGTTTTACAGCAGCCAAAAAATACGATATTGAAGTGTGGATTCCGAGCCAGGAAACATACCGTGAAATTTCGTCGTGTTCCAACTTTGAAGACTTCCAGGCCAGACGTGCCGGCATCCGTTTCCGTAGAGAAGCAAACGGCAAACCGGAATTTGTGCATACGCTGAACGGCTCAGGCCTTGCTGTCGGGCGCACAGTGGCTGCCATTCTGGAAAATTACCAGCAGAAAGACGGATCGGTTATGATACCTGAGGCCCTTCGTCCTTATATGGGCGGTAAGCACGTTATAAGGATATAAAACACAATTAAGGAACAAGTCATTTCATTTTCATGTGAATTGATAACGGGTTGGGATAAGATTAACTTACTTCCAACCCTGCTATCAAAAGAATAAAAAAGAATTGACAACTTAATGAATGCATGTTAAATTTATTCTTGTCGTCAATATGGAGGTATACCCAAGTCTGGCTGAAGGGATCGGTCTTGAAAACCGACAGGCGGGTCAAACCGCGCGGGGGTTCGAATCCCTCTACCTCCTTCACTTTATCTAATGCGTAAAAATAGAAAATAAGCAATTCTACCGTTATATTATATGTAGCGGTTTTTTAAACGTTAAAAAGTATAAATTTATGGATGACCTTAAAAGAAAGTATAAAATTTGAGAATACCCAACACTGAAGCGGAATGAGGATTTGTTCTGTCGGGAAAATCCAGCTTCGGCGGATCCTCATTCCCTTATTTGCGTCAATTAAAGCTTTTCCAGCACGTTAGCGGATCCTCATTCCCTTATTTCCTCTTTCCACCCTATTTTCGCTCTGTTTTTACCCGAATAACGGAATAGGGATTCATTACAGCACTAAATAGGGTGATTTGTGTCCATTTAGCGGAATGAGGATCCGTTAGATATGGATGCCCCGGTTTAGGCGGCCCCTCTCTTCCGTTATTTGCTTCTTTGGATCGTGAGCCTGGGCAGTTACGGAAGTGGGCCGTCGGAACAAGTTTCTTAAAAATAGTTGACATTCGGAAGGTTAGCAGGTATAGTACATAAAAATACTATCATATACGTGAAGATAATAATTTTACAGACATATAACGATATAACGAAGAAGAGGTCAGTAGCAAAAATGCTATCCGTAAGAGAGTGGAATTCACCGGCTGAGAGATTCCATGGGAACACAGCTTTTGTGAAACCTGCCTTGGAGTTGTCAGATCAAACCTGACCGCAGACCCCACTGCGTTATGAAAACAGAGTGGGTATGTTCAGCATGCCAAACAAGGTGGTACCACGGAAACACCCCAATCCGTCCTTTTCACACAGGATTCGATTGGGGTGTTTTTAATATAACTGAATTCATAAATCAACCTAAAATTCAAAGGAGAGAAAAAGATGAGTGGAAAATTGGCATTTATCGGCGCCGGATCAATGGCTGAATCAATTTTGACCGGAATATTAAATAGTGAGTTTTTTCCGAAAGAGCAAATTGTTGTAACGAATAAATCTGATAAAGACCGCCTGGCATTTCTGGAAAAACAATATAATGTTCAAAATACAGACGACAAACAAAAAACAGTGAATGGCGCTGACATTGTAGTCATAGCCGTTAAGCCTTATGACGTAGAGAGTGCGGTGACGTCAATCAGAAATTACCTGGGCACGGATCAGTTGCTTATTTCAGTGGCAGCGGGTGTTTCAACTGATACAATATCAGAATTGATCGGCAAAGAGGTACCTGTAGTCCGAGCAATGCCTAATACATCTTCTGCAACAGGTCAATCTGCCACAGCTGTCACCCGGGGGGAATTTGCCACGGAAAAACATCTTCAAACGGCTATGGAGCTGTTTAATACAATCGGTACAGCGACCGAAGTAGCAGAAGCGGATATGCATACGGTTACCGCCATATCGGGAAGCGGTCCGGCATATGTTTATTATCTGGTTGAGGCAATGGAATCGGCGGCAGCCAAAGCCGGTTTGGATTCTAATACAGCACATGATTTGATTACACAAACAATAGTTGGCGCCGGGGAAATGCTGGCAAAATCCGGATTGAATCCGTCCGAACTTCGTGAGAATATAACAAGCCCCGGAGGCACTACCCAGGCAGGACTTGAAACATTAGCTGAACATAATTTTCAAGAAACGATAATGTCGTGTGTGGAAAGTGCCCGCGGACGCTCGGTTGAATTAGGAAAAAAGTTTTAAAAAAACAAAGGACCCTGTGATACACTGGATCCTCTTTTTTCTTAAAACGTTACTTGAGCATGCAGGGCTGCAATCATGCCATAGAATGCATAGAAAAATTCATCCGGCGCAGAAACGCGGATATGCCCAACATCGCTTGTATCAAAATTAAATGTCGCTTCCAGCAACCGATATGTTGAATACGCATAGAAGCAAAAATATATATAATCAAACTTTGGCATTTTATCATAAATCATGGCAATCTCATCTTTGTATACAACCAAATTCGATGTTGCCTCATTAATGAATGCCTGGAGATCGGATAAATCTGCTTCTACGACCAGGTCCTTTTCATTTTCCGTTCGAATGACAGCCAATGTGATGCCCCTTTCTGTTTACGAGAGTATGTTTCATCGTTTACTGTAACGTAAATGCGAAAGGCTAGTGGTGATATAAATCACTACAGAGGGTGTTATAAAATTTTCTTTTAAAAAGTGCTCCGTATTTGGGAGCACTTTTCACTTGATGATTTCTCTTGTCTTCCATTTGCGTGATTGCTGAATAAAGTGGCCGATTTTTTCCAGAATCGGTTCAATGGGCTCATCTTGTTTAAGTAGATCATAATCAGAAATATCGATGCGTAATATCGGACAAGCATTGAAGTTGTTGATCCATTCTTCATAGCGGTTATACAATTCTTCCCAATAGGAAATTGATGTATTTTTTTCCATTTCACGTCCGCGGTTTTGTATTCGCTCAAGAATGTGGTCAAAAGAACCCTCTAAATAAATCAATAAATCGGGATGTGGAAAATAGGGTGTCATCACCATGGCTTCAAATAGATTGGTATAGGTTTCATAGTCCGTTTTGGACATCGTTCCATTCTCGTAATGCATTTTAGCAAAAATGCCTGTATCTTCATATATGGAACGATCTTGGACAAACCCGCCACCATATTCAAATATTTTCTTTTGTTCCTTGAAACGCTCAGCTAGAAAATAAATTTGGAGATGAAAGCTCCAGCGTTCAAAATCTTTATAAAACTTTCCGAGGTATGGATTCGTGTCAACCTTTTCGAAGGATGTCTTAAAGTTCAAAGCGTTTGCTAACGCTTTTGTCATCGTGGATTTGCCGACGCCGACAGTTCCGGCAACAGTAATGATACTGTCATGCGGAATCCGGTATTTATCACGTAAATTCATGTTTGTTCCCCTTTACTTACTATTTGGATATTTTTTTGCGGTTATTCATTTGCTGTTCCACTATATTGATAATTTTATCAAGATCTTCCTGGTGTTTAACAAAATCCATTTCATCCGCGTTGATCCGTATGACCGGAATATCGGGATGAAGCATCTCAAATTCATGCATGAACCTTTCATAATCCTGTGCGAGCTGCGACAAATAAGACGCTTTGATGTTTTGTTCGATATCCCTGCCGCGAAGCCGAATCCGTTTTAAAATCGTGTCAAGACTGGCATGTAAGTAAATCATTATATTTGGCACAGGCATATCCTTCGTTAATATGTGGTAAATTTGTTCATATTTATCAAACTTATCCGGTTGTAGTGTGCGTCCGGCAAAGATCATGTTTTTGGATATATGGTAATCGGCTATGACCGCTTTGTTTCGGTTCAGATATTTGTGTTCAATATCTTCCAATTGCTTAAAACGATTGCATAAAAAAAACATTTCCGTTTGAAAGCTCCATTCTTCAATATCATCATAAAATTTTCCGAGAAACGGATTTTCCTCAACAATTTCTTTTAACAGATGAAAATCAAAATGGACGGAAAGTTTTTTTGCAAGTGACGTCTTTCCGATTCCGATAGGCCCTTCGATTGCAATAAATGGAACTTGTGGCATGACTTTCCCTCCAATCCGTCTCTATCACTTTTGACATTGTAGCACAGAAAAAAAGCCACTTCCACGTAAAATCAAAATCTGCCTTTTCATTTAGCGTGAAATTTTGTATAATGTTTATTGTGCCTTTTTTCCGCTGTTAGAATTAAGCATTAAGGTGCTTTTCATGAGTATGTTGCCCCCGTAGCTCAGGGGATAGAGCAACGGCCTCCTAAGCCGTGTGCGCAGGTTCGATTCCTGCCGGGGGCGTCTGTTATACGTGGTATGTTACCGTCTCCTGTATGAAAGCTGGTACAGAAGTGTTTTTCAATCATAAACAATTAAAATACTTTAAACTTGTCACAAAATGTTCTAAAATAATGGATAGTACCCGGAAATTTTAAAAATGCATTATGATTGTATAATTAGTACAATTATAACGTATTTTGAAGTAAGCGGTTTTGCAACCGATTACAAATTTTACTGGATGAGGTGATAGGAATGGATATGCAGCGTATACCTGCACAAGATGGTACGTACAATCTGCAAAACTATGAAAAGATGCGCAAGACATTTTCATGGGATGATATGAAAAAACATTTTAGCTGGAATGATACGGGTAAAGTCAATATGGCGTATGAAGCTGTTGACCGCCATGCGGAAAACCCGGATAAAAAAGATAAAGCTGCGTTATTGTATTCATCACCCGATCGTGAGGAAAAAGTAACGTTTGGTGAACTAAGCAAGAAGAGTAATCAATTTGCCAATGTCTTGAAAAAACAGGGTGTTGAAAAAGGCGATCGCATTTTTATGTTTCTGCCGAGAAGCCCGGAATTCTATGCAACATTCTTTGGTATTCTGAAAATAGGCGCTATTGCCGGACCACTATTTGAGGCATTTATGGAACAGGCAGTACGTGACCGTCTGGAGGACAGCGAGGCAAGTATGCTGATTACGACACCGGATTTGCTTGGCCGGGTGCCGCAGGATGATTTGCCTGATCTTAAAAAGATTGTGCTTATAGGTGAACACAACGAAACATCTGACAAATACATTGATTATCAGCAAGAAATGAAAGAAGCATCAACGGATTTCGATATGGAATGGGTTGACCTTGAAGATGGCATGCTCATTCACTATACTTCCGGTTCTACAGGTAAGCCAAAAGGTGTCTATCACGTGCATAACGCCATGGTACAGCATTATGCCACTGCCGAGTGGGTGTTGGACCTGCGTGAGGATGATGTTTATTGGTGCACTGCCGATCCCGGCTGGGTAACCGGCACAAGTTATGGAATCTTTGCACCGTGGCTTCACGGTGTAACGAATGTTGTACGCGGAGGCCGCTTCAGTCCGGATGCCTGGTATGGCACGATTGATAAGTATAATGTATCGGTATGGTATACAGCGCCTACTGCCCTTCGTAAATTGGTCAGTGCCGGTACAGATCCTGTTAAAAAACACGACCTTTCATCATTGCGGCATGTCATGAGTGTTGGTGAACCGCTCAATCCGGAAGTCATTACCTGGGGATTACAGGCGTTTGATTTGAGAATTCATGATACGTGGTGGATGACAGAAACAGGTGCTCAACTTATCGTTAATTTGCCGTCCCAGGAAATTCGTCCGGGTTCAATGGGGAAACCCATACCGGGTGTAGAAGCATCAATAGTTGATAATGAAGGAAATGAAGTCCCGCCAAATCAAATGGGGAATTTGGCGATCAAAGCACCTTGGCCAGCTATGATGCGGAAGATCTGGAAGCGTCCGGAAAAATATGAGAGCTATTTTATCAATGGTTGGTATGTCTCCGGTGACAGTGCCTATATGGATGAAGACGGTTATTTCTGGTTCCAGGGCCGGCTGGATGATGTCATTAACACATCTGGTGAACGTGTTGGTCCGTTTGAAGTGGAAAGCAAATTGATTGAGCACCCTGCTGTTGCGGAGTCCGGGGTAATTGGTAAACCCGATCCTGAGCGGGGAGAAATAGTGAAAGCATTTGTCACACTGAATGAAGGCTATGAAGAGTCTGATGATCTGCTTGAGGATATCCGTCAATTTGTCAAAAATGGCCTAAGTGCACATGCTGCACCACGGGAACTGGAAATTAAAGATGCAATTCCGAAAACGCGCAGTGGTAAGATTATGCGCCGTCTTCTGAAATCGTGGGAGCTGGGATTGCCAACAGGTGATACTTCAACGCTTGAAGAATAGTGTAATAGCATAGAAATCTTTACTTGCGGCAGTTGGTTCGGTTAAAGCCGCATGTGAATAAGTTAGGAATTTAAACAGACCATCAATTTTTATATTAAATTGGTGGTCTGTTTTTTTATATGGGTTAATGCGTTTAATAGCTTATAAGTAAAGTTTGCCCGCATGTTTGAATTCAACCATTGCCGGGTAGAAATATCATGGAGCATTTCTTAAGGAGTGAATTTAAATGGCTAAAAAAATAGCAACAGTCATGACAGACATGTTTGAGGATGTTGAATATACAGAGCCGGCCAGAGCATTTAAAGATGCTGGGCATGAAGTGATTACAATTGGTGCTAAGAAAGGTAAAGAAGTAACGGGTAAAAATAACGAAACAACTGTCACCGTTGATGAAGGTATCGATGATGTGAAGCCTGAAGAATTCGATGCATTATTTATTCCCGGTGGTTTTTCACCGGACATGCTGCGGGCAGATGAACGTTTTGTGACATTTGCTAAACAATTTATGGATGACAAAAAACCGGTATTTTCCATCTGCCACGGCGCGCAGTTGTTAATTAATGCAAGGGCACTTAACGGACGTAGGGCAACTGGTTTTAAGTCTATCCGCGTTGACCTGGAAAATGCAGGTGCAGAGGTATTGGATCAGGAAGTCGTTGTCTGCAATAACCAGCTGGTGACAAGTCGTGATCCTGATGATATTCCGGCATTTAACAGAGAAGCCTTGAACATCTTGAGCGCATAATAAAAGAAATACCCCCTGATCGCTTCAAACAGCGGTTAGGGGGATTTCTTTAATCGAGTTTACGTATTATAAAGTTATCTTGTAGGAGAAGCCAGTTTTGCGGGAATGCCAGGCCTAATTTCCAGTAGCTGATGCCCAAAAGGTTAAGTTCTTTAATCATATCGAATTTTGCCTGAATGGAACGTGCATCTTCAAACCATACTTCATGACTATTCCCCTGGGCGTCGGTATACGTATAAAAAGGAGCCTGTGCTTCGGTATCAAATTCGATGGCCACATTATGGTTGCGTGCACGTGTAATAGCTTCCTGGGGACTGATGGCTTCCGCAGGTTCACCACCCTCTGTGTATGGGAGCGTCCAATCGTAGCCGTAGAGGTTTTGTCCAAGCAGAATTTTATCAGCAGGCATGACACTCAATGCGAAATCAACGACTTTTCGTACTTCATCAATCGGTGATACAGCCAGTGGTGGCCCATAGCTATAGCCCCATTCATACGTCATCAGTACAACAAAGTCGGCAATCTCGCCGTGAACGGCATAATCATGTGCCTCATACCATGCCCCACTCTGCTCTGCACTCGTTTTGGGGGCAAGCGCAGTGGACATTAATAAACCTTCCTCTGATAAGCGCTGCTTTGCCTTTCGTAAAAAATTATTATACGCTTCACGGTCTTCCGGCGGCAAAAATTCAAAATCGAAGTGAACATCTCTGAAACCGATTTCGTTTGCCACATTAATGATATTATCCAATAGCGTATTTTGAACAGCTTGGACTGTCAGGATTATGTGACCAAGTTCACGGCTGAATTCGCCTTCCTCCAGATTGGTGACAGCAAGCATTAGCGCTGTGTTATGGTTTGCCGCAATTTGTGCAAAGTTATCCAGCGGCGGGGCTGTCAGGGTTCCATCACGGCTAACCTGATAACTGAATGGCAAAAGATAGGTGAGGTATGGCGTTATTTTCTCTGCAGAATTGATCAAGGTTTGAGAAACTTCTCCCCCAGTAGGTTCAATATAGGCATTTGCAGTGATTTCCGGCTTAGGCTGTTCGGGAATGTATAACCGTGTCCCCACAGATAACGTGCCGTCAACCGGAATATTGTTGATTTGAGCAAGCTGTTCAGCGGTCAGACCAAATTGCCTGCCAATCGAATACAAGCTGTCTCCTTGCTGTACAAAATAAAATTGTCCCGCGATTGGAATGACAAGTGCCTGGCCAACCACAAGGTTATTCGGTGCATCCAGTTCGTTCGCATCAATTATGTCCGTTGGTATGGTGCCGTATGTATCGGCGATGTTATAGATCGTATCTCCTTGTTTGATAACATGAATTTGCAAAAAATCCCTCCTTTAAATTCATTCCTTTTTTACACTATGATTTAAGGAAGGCGGATATAACTTAGATTGAATCAATCAGGGCATCCATAACGGAGTGCATCAGATAGAGCGCGTACTCATTGCCATCTTTTTCTTCGGACGCCATACAGTTTTCCGGAATGTGCATACTGTATTTGTACATATAAGCATCTTTTGCCGTGAATAAGATACAAATATCCCCGGCAATGCCTGCCATTATGAGATGGGTTCTGTCTAACTCATCTAGCAATGTATGCAATGGTGTTTGGAAAAACGCTGAATGTTGTGGTTTAATAAGAAAGTAATCAGAATCATCCGGTTTTAACGTTTGAATAATATGCTGATTCCGACTGTTTTGGCAATGGTCGATGATCTTTCGGAAATCTGCTTGCCAGATATGGTAATGATCGTTGACATAGATAATAGGGATATTATTTTCTTTGCCGAATTGCCTTAACTTTTTTAAGGCGGGTAAAATTTCATTTGTATGTTTCAGCAGGTTTTCACTTCCATCAAAGTTAAAATCGTTTATAATATCAACAAATATAATGGCACTGTTATCAATAGACGTATCCATAAAGCCACTCCTTTCTTGTTTAGTTTTTCCTTTATGGATTATTTCAAACGTTATGAGGTGTTGAAATGGGAAATGATGCCGTATATATGCAAGAAGCAATTAGACAAGCAAAAAAGGCAAAAGCGATGAATGAAGTGCCGATCGGGGCGGTAGTTGTTTATCAGGATGAGGTGATTACGACAGGATACAATATACGTGAATCATCACAGACGACGCTATCCCATGCAGAGCTGATTGCGATTGAGAAGGCAAACCAAATCATCGGCAGCTGGCGACTTGAAGAATGTACATTGTATGTCACGCTTGAGCCGTGTCCCATGTGTGCCGGTGCTATTGTCCAATCACGTATCAAACGGGTCGTGTTCGGGGCGCCGGATCCAAAGGCAGGTTGTGCCGGTACACTGATGAATTTATTGCAGGATGAGCGTTTTAATCATCGTGTTGAACTTACAGACGATGTACTACGCGCCGAATGCAGTGCCCTCTTGACAGACTTTTTCCGGAGGTTACGGGGGAAGAACTAACCAGGGTAGTTATGTACAATTTATCTTATCAATGGTTTTTTTCGGTAAGTCTGTCTGTAAATTGTATCCACTTCATGATTATGATTGCATTTTGCATTTATAGTAAGTATAATAATGGTTGCCGTGCTAAGCGGGGAGGTAGCGGTGCCCTGTACTCGCAATCCGCTATAGCGAGGTCGAATTCCCATTCGAGGTTAAACGTCTTTAAGGTCTGCCTCAAGGGAATGGTGTTGACGCCCAGGTCCTGCGCAACAGGAACCCATGAACCCTGTCAGATCCGGAAGGAAGCAGCAGTAAGTGGTCATTCCTGTGTGCCGCGGGGAAGCCTGAGCCGAGCCATGAACTTGGGTAACGCTTAGGGACGCTTGATCAACAATGGGTGCACGGTTTACATAATGAAAAGAGACTGTATCAATGTCCTAAGCGACAGTTGGTGCAGTCTTTTTTCTAATAAAGTGAAAACAAATGGGTTTGTTGGAGAAACCTATACAGAGGGATTTAGAAACTATAAGGTTTTATAAAGCGGTGAGCCTTCCGTTTATTTGCAATCCCCCTTCACATTCACCCCTGACTTCGAGTATAATTTAGATAGAAATTATAAATGTATGTTTAAAAAAAGAGGGGAAAAGGATCGGAAATTGGCTGCATTATCTCTCCGGGACTTTTTCAAAGCCTCATAAAGGGGAACCATTCATTATGACCTACCAGGCACTATACCGCGTATGGCGGCCCAAAACATTTCAGGATGTTGTCGGCCAGTCCCACATCACTAAAACACTACAAAATGCGATTGCCCAGGAAAAATTTTCACATGCCTATATTTTTTCCGGCCCGCGTGGAACCGGAAAAACAAGTGCCGCGAAGATTTTTGCCAAAACGATTAATTGTGAACATGCCCCTGTCAAAGAACCGTGTAATGAATGTGCATCCTGTCGCGGTATTCAGGATGGTTCGATTAACGATATTATCGAAATGGATGCGGCCTCGAATACAAGTGTTGAGGATGTCCGCGAGATACGTGATAAGGTCAAGTATGCTGCAAGCTCAGTCCCTTATAAAGTGTATATCATCGATGAGGTGCATATGATTTCAACAAGTGCATTTAACGCTCTTTTGAAAACATTGGAAGAGCCTCCAAAGCACGTCGTCTTTATACTGGCTACGACCGAACCTCACAAAATCCCGCTGACAGTTGCTTCAAGATGTCAGCGCTTTGACTTTAAACCAATTTCGAATAAGTCCATTGTCGACCGGATGCGGATGGTGATTGAAGCGGAGCAGATCGCTGTATCGGATAAAGCGATGGAAACGGTGGCACTGGCGGCAGAAGGCGGAATGCGGGATGCACTTAGTATCCTCGATCAGGCGATTTCGTACAGTGATGAACAGGTCGAAACAGAAGATGTCCTGGCCGTCACAGGCGGTGTTGCTCAGGGGATTTTAACAGATGTTGCTCAAGCCATGTATGATCAGGACGTGCAAAAGGCGTTAACATTGCTTGATGATTTGATTCAGAATGGAAAAGACCCAGCACGTTTTGTGTATGACCTGATTTATTTCCTGCGCGATTTGTTGCTGTACAAAAGTGCGCCGACACTTGAAGGGATTCTCGAGCGGGCCATGGCTGATGAATCATTTAAACAGCTTGCTGTGACTATCACAGAAGACTGGATTCAGGATGCGATGACGCGTCTTAACCAGTGCCAGCAGGAAATTAAATGGACGACCAGCCCGAAAGTATTTATCGAAATTGCTATTTTAACAATAACGAATAAGGATAACCGGAAAAAAGAGACCCAGAATGCGGCAGAATCGGAGGCTGTTACAAGGCTTATCGGCAGACTGGAGTATTTGGAGAAGGAATTGACCGCTTTGAAGGAATCGCCTTCAGCAGCCAGGCAGCCGGCACCAGCACCAGAGCCGAAACGCTCAAAACCAAGAACAGCCAAGAACAGTTACAACATTCCATATGAAAAAATCCGCGCTGTCCTGGATGCAGCGGAGCGGCCAAAGCTGAAAGAAGTGCAGTCGCAATGGGCTTCATTTTTAAACAAACTGAAATCGACAAGCGCTCCTGCACATGCTACAATACAAGACAGCAAGCCTGCAGCGGCATCTGAAGAAGCATTAGTTGTTCAATTTAAATATGAAATCCATTGTTCATTGTTTCTGGATAATCAGGATACCGTCGAGTCGGTGCTGACGAGTGTTACGGGAAAAAAGTGGACGATTATTCCGATTCCGGCAAATCAATGGCAGGAGCTGCGCAATGAATATATAAGCAGGCAGGAACAATCAGCTACTAAAGAGGAAGGTCGGCAGGAAGACCCCCTAGTGGAGGAAGCTAGAAAATTGGTAGGGGATGAGCTGCTTGAGATCCATGATGAATAGATTACTTTTAGGAGGCGTTTTTCCATGAAGGGAAATATGAACAATATGATGAAGCAGATGCAAAAAATGCAAAAGAAAATGATGAAAGCTCAGGAAGAACTTCATGAAATGACATTTGAATCTTCAGCGGGGGGCGGAATGGTGACCGTCGTGGCCAATGGCAAAAAGGAAATAACGGATATACAAATCTCAGAAGAAGTTGTGGATCCTGATGATGTTGATATGCTGCAAGACCTTATTTTGACTGCGACAAATGATGTGATCAAGCAAATTGAAGATAAGACGAATGACACGATGGGAGAATTTACAAAAGGGATGAATTTGCCTGGCGGAATGTTCTAATCATCGAAAAACATGTGATAGATGACCTTGTATGAAAAACTCCAGTATCCATCCGCTATAGCGGTCAGGTCTGAGTTTTTCTAATGGAGGCGTATGTATGTATTACCCGGAACCGATTTCCAAACTGATTGACAGTTTCACAAAATTGCCAGGGATCGGCCCTAAAACTGCTGTTCGTCTGGCATTTTTTGTTTTAAATATGAATGATGACGACGTGATGGATTTTGCCAAATCGCTGGTGAACGCAAAACGTGAATTAACACACTGTTCAAACTGCGGCCATATTACAGATCAGGATCCATGTGCCATTTGTCAGGATACGTCCCGTGATAGCTCTGTTATCTGTGTCGTACAGGATCCGAAAGATGTTATTGCGATGGAAAAAATGAAAGAATTCAACGGGAGATACCATGTGCTGCATGGTGCGATATCACCAATGGACGGGATTGGCCCTGAAGATATAAATGTGCCGGACCTGATTAACAGATTGAAAGATGAAGCGGTTGAGGAGCTGATACTGGCGACAAACCCAAATATTGAGGGTGAAGCGACAGCAATGTATATTTCCCGTCTTGTTAAGCCATCAGGCATCAAAACGAGCCGTATCGCCCACGGATTACCGGTTGGCGGAGACCTTGAATATGCCGATGAAGTAACGCTGTCAAAAGCATTGGAAGGCAGAAGAGATCTATAAAGACAGGTGAGGCGCATGGGGAAGAAACGGAAAAAACAGGCAGTTGACGAGCAATTATTGGATTCATTGTTCACGCTTGAAAAAGAGTGGAAAGACATCCAGTCAATTGTGAAAAAAAGTATCGAACCAACAGATGATGGCCATTATAAAGAAAATCTCGCTCAGGCAAAGTACTTATTCTTATGGCGGGAGGCAAGATATCGTAAAATCAGTGCTATCAGATACAATCCATAGATTTCAGTTCTTTTTCCGGATGCTCTTTCATATAAAAGTAGAAAGGGACAAGGAAAAGGGAGTGATTCGGCATGAGTTCGACACTGGTTATTTCGATTATGGTTGCGTTGATCGTCATTCTATTATTTGTGGGAGCTCCTGTTAAACCAATGCGTTTTATTGCCAACAGTACTGTGAAATTGGGAATCGGCATATTGTTTTTGTTTTTCTTTAATGTGTTCGGCGGGGCAATCGGTCTGCATATTCCTATCAATCTATTTACCGTCCTGATTTCAGGATTTTTAGGTTTGTTTGGCCTGACATCACTGGCCGCCATTCACTTATTTATTTTATAGTGTCAGGAAGTATACATGATGGATGATCTTATAGTGCGTGGTCAAAAACGAGGCTAAAAAGGATCAAGAAGTTCGAGACGGCGGAGTTTCGAGGAGCGAAAGGGTATGCCTTTAGATACATGAGCACAAGTAATGCTGTCCTGAATCCGCTTCGCACGCAGGAAAAGTGTTTTTCTTTTCCAAGGAGCGGAGAAACAAGCCAACGAAGAAATTCGAAGTGTCATTTTTACCGGACTTTTTGAATAACCTCTTATAAGAAAAATTTGTTCTGGCCTGTGCTTGTATGAAGTGTAAAGAAATAAGCCCCTCCGGAATATACTTTTATTGAAAACAGCTTTTAAAAAGTTTCAATGATTTGTATAAAATTCGTTAGATTAGGAGACACTAAACTAACGGAGGTGGGGACATGGTACAAAAACTAATGACGGAACGGTGCGGGATTTGCGAAGAGGAAAAGGAACGAGGCATTCATTTATACAAATTGTTCATTTGTTGTGAATGCGAAACGAACATGATTCATACCGAACCAAGAGAAGAAAAATATCGCTATTATCTGCAAAAATTAAAAAATATGAATCAGCCAACACTATATTCCTAGAACACAAGGGACCGCTCAATTTGTTGCAGCGGTCCTTTGTGTTGATTATGATAATGATCAGACATACAAAAAGGACGGTTATCATGAATCTTAATCAGAACAACACACCATTATTTGATGCCCTGAACCAATTTTACCGCAATGATCCGATTTCATTTCATGTGCCCGGCCACAAAAGTGGCAAAATTTTCGAGAAATATGCACGGGAATTTTTTGATGCGATATTGCCATTGGATTTGACGGAACTGCCCGGACTTGATGACTTACATGGAGCGGGCGGTGTGATTGATGAAGCTCAGAAACTTGCTGCAGCATACTTCGGTGCGGACCAAACCCACTTTTTGGTCGGCGGTAGTACAGCAGGGAATCTGGCCATGATATTATCAGTTTGCGCTGCAGGGGATAAAATTGTGGTTCAGCGCAACTGTCATAAATCAATTTTTAATGGATTGGAACTGAGTGGTGCAAAGCCTATTTTCATGGCACCGGCATTTGATAATTCGGTCAATCGTTATACGGCACCGGATATTAAAACAATCAAAATGGTTCTGCAGCAACATCCGAATGCCAAAGCTGTGGTACTGACTCATCCGGATTATTTTGGTCAATCATTTGGGATAGAAGAAATGATTAATCTCATTCATGAATATGATATACCAGTCCTGATTGATGAAGCGCATGGTGTCCATTTTTCAAGCAGCACGATGTTTCCAGAGTCTGCTTTGACACATGGGGCGGACGCGGTTGTTCAGTCGGCACATAAGTTAGCTCCTGCAATGACAATGGGTGCTTTTTTGCATGTTCAGTCAGAACGGCTCTCCAATAGCCGGATTCATCACTATTTGCAGATGATTCAGTCAAGCAGTCCGTCATACCCGATTATGGCTTCGTTGGATTTGGCACGTTCGTTTTTGGCAAATTTAACGGAACATGAAATGGCATTGATAATGAAAAGTACCCGTGATGTCAGAGAAATTTTAGACTCGAGTGAGTCTTGGGACGTCCTTCCGGCAGATGACCCGCTGAAAATAGTACTGGAGGCAAAACCAGGCATCACTGGTGGTATGATAGCGGAGTTGTTTGGACAGGAAGGTATATTGCCGGAGTTTTCCACTAACTATCAGGTTTTATTCATTCATGGACTAGCTCCTTTTGAGGCAGTTAAGCGGCTAAAAAAAGTCATTAGGCAGATTGATGCACAATTAAAAAATCAACGCAATCATGATATAATGAATGTAGACAATCTTTTTACAGAACAATTGACGGAACTGGATTTAGATTATTCAACCATGTCGCGCATGTCGCGGTACCAGTTGGCCCAAATACCGCTTGAAGAGGCAGAGGGATATATTGCGGCAGAAGCAATCACACCGTATCCGCCGGGGATTCCTTTTATCATGAAAGGCGAGCGGATTAACCGCATCCATATCCGAGCGGTGAAAGAGTTAGCACAGAAAGGTGTTCATATGCAGCATTTCGATATAAATGATGGAATAAACGTTTTTCTCGCATCTAATCAGCGATAAGATTTTTTTCATTTCTATCCAACTCGGGGTGCAGTTGGAAGAGGATAAGTGGTGGTCCAACTGCCAGTACATGTCCTTTTCGGTTCAACTGACTATCAGCGGGACAAACTCGCTACTGATTGAGGTTTCACTTTATTAACAAAGGAGCAACAACACGTGAAGGGTTACTTTATTACATTGGAGGGTGGAGATGGTTCCGGTAAGTCGTCAATTCTCCAAACGCTATCAGCAAAACTTACAGGAATGGGTTATGATGTCCTGGCGACTCGGGAACCAGGTGGTATTGAAATAGCTGAGAAAATACGTGGGATTATTCTCGACCCGGCACACACAGCTATGGATGGACGTACCGAAGCCCTTTTATATGCGGCATCCAGACGTCAGCATTTGATAGAAGTCGTCCTTCCTGCTTTGAAATCAGGAAAAATTGTCTTATGTGATAGGTTTGTTGACAGCAGTCTTGCCTATCAAGGTTATGCAAGAGGACTTGGGATGGAAGAAGTATTTTTGATAAATAAGTTTGCCATACAGGATGCTATGCCTGACTTAACATTATTTCTTGATATTGAACCAAAAAAGGGATTGGCCCGTATTGCAGCGAATAAAGATAGGGAAAGGAACCGCCTTGACCTTGAAGAAATCCGGTTCCATGAACAGGTTTATGAAGCATATCAATTACTTGTATCCAGATATCCTCACCGGATTCAAGTAATTAATGCAGACCAGCCATTCACACAAGTCGAATGTGACGCAGTCAAATATATCGATTTCCACTTAAAAAATAAGCAAAAAAGGGGTGAAGAGCCGTGAAGTTACTAGTTGCAGTTGTTCAGGACAAAGACACTAACCGTCTCCTTGATGCTTTGGGTGAAGAGAACTTTAAAATTACGAAGCTGGCAACAACCGGCGGATTTTTAAAAGAAGGAAACACTACATTGATGATCGGCTGTGAGGATCAATATGTCGATCATGCATTGAATGTCATCAAGGACAATTGCTCCAAGCGCGAACAGATGGTAGCACCGATTTCTCCAATGGGTGGTAATGCCGACTCGTATATTCCAAAACCAGTCAAAGTCGAGGTTGGTGGTGCGACCGTATTTATCCTTCCGATCGAACAATTCATACAGTTTTAGTTCACAGGCATTGCAGGCTAGAGCCGCGATGCCTGACCAAAAACCGTAAACTGCTGACATGCAGGATTTATAGGTCAATATATAATAAAGAGGGAAGAAAATGAAAACGTGGTCTGACATAGCCGAAATCCAGCCGCTGGCCAGCAGAATCATAACCAACAGCATTCATAAAGACCGCATCTCCCACGCTTACTTGCTTCAGGGTGAACGCGGAACAGGGAAAACAACGATTGCCACATTACTTTCAAAGACACTCTTCTGTACAAACCGGTTTAATGTTGAGCCTTGTCAGGAATGCAGTGCGTGCAAACGGATCGATTCGGGCAACCATCCTGACATGCACTGGATCGAACCGGATGAACAGTCCATCAAAAAAGAACAGATTGAACATCTTCAAAAGGAGTTCATTTATTCAGGCCTGGAAACCGACCAAAAGGTATATGTCGTGAAAGGTGCTGATACGTTAACAATGAATGCATCTAATCGTATTTTAAAATTTTTGGAAGAACCATCCAAAAAGACGACGGCGATTTTGATGACCGAAAACAGTTCATCAATTATTCCGACTATTCGGTCGCGCTGTCAGACGATTGATTTAAAGCCGCTCAATCCGCAGGCGTTTCAGCAGCAGTTAATCAATCAAGGGATTTCCCGAGGGACGGCTGTTTTACTGAGCACATTAACCAACAACTTGGATGAAGCAATTTCTTGGAATGGGGATGAGTGGTTTGCTCAGGCAAGAAAATTAATGATACAATTGGTAGAAATATTTTCAACACATACAAATGATGCTTTTTTATTTATCCACCAGCAGTGGATACCGCATTTCAAGGAACGCCCTCAGCAGGAACAGGGTCTGGACCTTTTGATGTTGGCATTTAAAGATATACTTTATTACCATATCGGCAAAGAAGAGGACATGATCGTTTTTTTCAAGGAAGATGAGAAAATCAACAATCTGGTGATGTTCTTCTCACAGGAAAAATTGCTGGAAATATTGAATAATCTGCTTGATGCAAAACGAAAACTCAAGCAAAATGTCCACCCGACACTTGTGATGGAGCAGCTCACCATTCAAATACAGAGGTGATTGAATGATAGAAGTAATTGGGGTCCGTTTTAAAAAAGCGGGTAAAATATATTATTTTGATCCAGGAAACATTGATATAGAGGTTAACCAATATGTTGTTGTTGAAACGGTTCGCGGGATTGAGTTTGGAAAAGCAGTCATTACGAATAGACAGGTTGACGAAGAGGATGTTGTCCTTCCGCTTAAGAAAGTTATTCGTGTGGCGGATGAAAAAGATAAATCAGCAGTGGTTGAAAATCACGAACTTGCTGATAAAGCGCTGGAATCAGGAACTCAAAAAATTAAAGAGCACCAGTTGGATATGAATCTGGTGGACGTTGAATATACATTTGACCGCAATAAAATTATTTTTTACTTTACGGCTGATGGTCGTGTCGATTTCCGCCACCTTGTAAAAGATCTGGCAGCAACCTTTAAAACACGGATTGAACTAAGACAGATTGGTGTGCGCGATGAGGCCAAAATGCTCGGCGGAATCGGGCCGTGCGGCAGATTGCTTTGCTGCTCAACTTTTCTTGGCGACTTTGAGCCGGTTTCGATTAAAATGGCCAAGGATCAGAATCTGTCCCTTAATCCTGCAAAAATCTCGGGATTGTGCGGCAGACTGATGTGCTGTCTCAAATACGAAAACGATGACTATGAAACGGCAAAACGTGAAATGCCGGATATCGGTGAGAAAATCAACACGCCGTACGGTGAAGGAAATGTCATCGGTTTGAATATTCTGGAACGTGTCATTCATATAGAAATACCCGAAAACGAACATGTTATTGAATATACCTTAGATGAGATGGTTGATGAAGGTATTATTACAGCGCAAGCCACAGAATAGTGGGGTGAATAAGCGTGTCACAGCGGCAAATTTTCGATCAGGTGTCCGATATGGAGACCCAGATTGGCGAATTATATGAACAGCTTGGTGATTTAAAGGGCAAACTAAGCAATCTCTTAGAGGAAAAGCATCGCTTGGAAATGGAAAATCACCATTTACGCGGCCGCCTGGAGCAAGCGGATGATGATTTTAAGGAAAATAAAGTGGTAAATGATTCTAGTATTATACCCGGAGAAGGCTACGACAACCTGGCACGGCTGTACGAAGAGGGTTTTCATATTTGCAATGTCCATTTTGGCACGCCACGACAGGAAGAAGATTGCTTATTTTGCCTTCAGTTTCTTAGTAAAACAAAATAGCATATTATAGAGGTTGTTCAAAAAGTCCGGTAAAAATGACACTTCGAATTTCTTCGTTGGCTTGTTTCTCCGCTCCTTGGAAAAGAACACCACTTTTCCTACGTGCGATGCAGATTCATGGAAGCATTACTTATGCTTATGTATTTAAAAGCATATATTCCGCTGCTCGAAACTGCGCCGCCTCGAACTTCTTGGTCCTTTTTATCCTCCTTTTTGAACACGCACTTATAGGACTGTCTCTAGCCGATAGAGACAGTTTTTGTATCGCTGAAAGAACGGAAGTGTTGAATGGTACAATTATTTGATGATGAACGGCTGGACTATTTGCTGTCAGAAAACAAGATGCATATTATTCAGAGCCCTGAAGTATTTTCATTTTCCCTTGATGCTGTATTATTGGCTCAATTTGCGTATGTTCCGATCAAAAAGGGCAATATTCTTGATTTATGTACCGGTAATGGTGTGATACCATTATTGTTATCCCGACGGACGAATGCGTCAATCACAGGAGTTGAGATACAGGGGCGGCTTTTTGACATGGCGAAGCGGAACATGGAATTGAACGGGCTGGCAGATCAACTCACGATGATTCATGGTGATTTGAAGGAAATGAAAAATGTGCTTGGACACAGCAGATTTGATGTGGTCACCTGCAACCCGCCATATTTCCCGACACCCGCCAGAACAGAACACAATCGAAATAATCATTTAACGATTGCCCGCCATGAAGTGCACAGCACACTGGAAGATACCGTCAAAGCAAGCAAATTGCATGTGCGTCCGGGCGGTAAAGTTGCAATGGTACATCGTCCGGCTAGATTGGCCGATATTATCACGTTATTCCGTCAATATAAAATTGAACCTAAGCGGCTTCAGTTTATCTATCCTAAGCACGGACGGGATGCTAATATGATTTTAATTGAAGGAATCCGGGATGGAAGCGCTGATTTGACAACTTTACCGCCTTTATATATTTATAATGATGATAATACGTATACAACGGAAGCAGAGGAGATTATTTATGGAAAACAATGAGCATATCGTTTATATCTTAAAATGTGCTGATGACACGCTTTATACCGGGTATACAAATAATCTGGAGCAACGTGTTCAAATGCACGAGGAAGGAAAGGGCGCTAAATATACACGCGGCCGCGGACCATTTCAAGTGGTATTTGTAGAGAAGTTTGAAACGAAAGAGGATGCCTTGCGCAAGGAACATGAGATTAAACAGCTATCACGGAAAGGGAAAGCCGAGTTAATCCGGGATAAGCTGAAAGAAGTGATAAAATATGAAAATTCAAAAGAGCTTTAGCGGACAGGAAAACAGCACGGTTTATGTCATACCGACGCCGATTGGCAATCTAGAAGATATAACGTTTCGTGCATTGAGGGTATTGAAGGAAGTTTCCATCATTGCCGCTGAGGATACGAGGAACACAAAGAAGCTGTTGCATCATTTTGATATTTCCTCCTATCTCATCAGTTATCATGAACATAATAAAGAAACACGCGGCAGGCAGCTGTTGGACCGGCTTGACAATGGTGAATCAATTGCTATTGTCAGTGATGCAGGTATGCCCGGTATATCAGATCCGGGATATGAATTCGTTCAGACAGCGATTGAATCTGATTATCCAGTTGTTGTACTGCCGGGAGCGAATGCAGCCTTATGTGCATTGGCCGGGTCAGGGCTGCCCGCGGATGAGTTTTTATTCTACGGATTTCTGCCACGCAAAAAGAAGGAGAAAGAAACGGAACTCGCGCGGATAAGATTGATCAGTGGCACGCTTATTTTCTATGAATCACCTTTCCGGATAAAAGATACGTTGAAAATGGTATATACCCATCTTGGCAACCGCCGGGTTACAATAGCCCGAGAATTAACGAAGAAATTTGAGGAATATGTACGCGGCACTGCTGCAGAAATTATCGATTGGGCTGATAAAACGGAATTGAAAGGTGAATTTTGCCTGGTGGTTGAAGGGGCTTCCCAAGAGTGGACACAGGAAAATGACCGTTGGTGGAGCAGTCTTTCAGTCGTTGAGCACGTTTCTCACTATATTAATGAATCGGATTTATCGAGTAAAGATGCCATCAAATGTACCGCTTCTGACCGGCGCATGCCAAAACGGGACGTTTACCAAGCATACCATATTGATCAATAGCAATGCGGTTTAATGACCATGCATAAATGTCACCATTAAACCCTCTATTATTTTTGCTTTCTGATCTTTGAACAAAGACGCTGGAGCCGGACGTGGTAACATTCGACAAAGCATCGATAAAGCTAAAAATTTTATACTTTCTGACGTTAATAAAAAAACAGCTGACGTTGGACAACCAAAGCGTCAGCCGTTTTTTACACATACAGATGTTTTTATATAACATTTGAGTTACTTATCTAATCGGGATTGAAGTTCTTCAATCAGTTGCTCTGCCCCATTAGGACTAAGGACGATTTTACCATTTGCCAATGAGAAGTTATCATCTGAATTTTCCCCTGTGATTTGACATGTCATATTCGGTATATGTTTTCGCAATATAACCCTGTCATCGTCGATGTAAATCTCCAGTTCATCTTTCTCGTTAATGTCAAGCGTACGGCGCAATTCAATCGGAAGAACGACACGACCGAGTTCATCAACTCTCCGAACGATTCCAGTGGATTTCATGTTTTCCATTTCTCCCCTCTAAATGGCTTGTTTACTGCCAGGTATTCCAAAATTTTTCGGCATGTTTCGACAGTTACTTATGGAATATAGTACCAGTCATTATAATAAGTGTCAATAAATATATATACTAAAATATAAATAAATGAGAAAATTTAATAAACTAAACAACGTATATGTTTTTTGTTAAAATAACGTTTATCGTGACATTTCAACCGACATAAATAGCAGTTTTTTGCCTTATCCTGCATGTAACAGGCTGCAGCATCCGTCAAAGACGGCGGCTATCTGTTCATAAATGCCCGATTCTGTTCAGCTAACATTCAGTGGGAAAAAAGCGTCCCACTGAATGAAGTTTCACTTTATTGGCAAACTGATTTAAAATAGCTACAATAGAAATAATGATAGAGGAGGCAAGCCAATGCCAAACAGAAAGAAAACATTTTATATCACAACCCCGATCTATTATCCGAGCGGAAATTTACACATAGGACATGCCTATTCCACAGTTGCCGGTGATGCTATGGCACGCTATAAGCGGCTGCGCGGATACGACGTTATGTACCTGACCGGGACGGATGAACATGGTCAGAAAATCCAGCGTAAGGCGCAGGAAAAAAACATGGAGCCACAGGAATATGTCGATGATATTGTCACTGGTATCCAAAGCCTATGGGAGAAGCTGAAGATTACCAATGATGACTTTATCCGCACCACGGAGGAACGGCATAAACAAGTGGTGGCTCGTATTTTCGATCAACTCGTGAAACAGGGTGATATATACCTTGATGAATATGAAGGCTGGTATTGTACATCATGCGAATCGTTTTTCACGGAACGCCAATTGGATAATGGGCACTGTCCCGATTGCGGTAATCCTGTTGAAAAGGTGAAAGAGGAGTCGTATTTCTTTAAAATGAGCAAGTATGTTGATCGGCTGGTGGCATTTTATGAGGAAAATCCGGAATTCATTCAGCCGGAAAGCCGCAAAAATGAAATGCTGAACAATTTCATTAAACCTGGTCTGGGCGATTTGGCTGTATCACGGACAACCTTTGACTGGGGAATTAAAGTGCCGGGAGATCCGAAGCACGTTATCTATGTATGGATTGATGCTCTGACCAACTATATTACAGCGTTGGGCTACGGAACGGATGACGATTCATTGTACCGGAAATTCTGGCCAGCAGATGTTCACCTGATGAGTAAGGAAATCGTCCGTTTTCACACGATTTATTGGCCGATTATGCTGATGGCATTGGATCTGCCATTGCCGAAAAAAGTCTTTTCACATGGATGGATATTGATGAAAGACGGTAAAATGTCCAAGTCGAAAGGAAATGTGGTTGATCCTATTCAGTTGACTGACCGGTATGGGCTTGATGCGCTGCGGTATTATTTGTTGCGCGAAGTTCCATTCGGTTCTGACGGTGTGTTTACGCCTGAAGGTTTTGTTGAGCGGATGAATTACGATCTGGCAAATGATCTTGGTAATCTGCTGAACCGCACTATTGCGATGATTAAAAAATATTTTGACGGCGAAATGCCGGCATACATTGCATCTGAAACAGACGTTGAACAATCTTTGGAAAAACTGCAGAGCGAAACAATCGAAAAGGTTGAAAATGCGATGGAAAATATGCAGTTTTCAGTCGCCCTTTCGTCATTATGGCAACTGATCAGCCGTACCAATAAGTATATTGATGAAACAGAACCATGGATTCTTGCCAAAGACGAAGCAAACAAAGAGCGACTTGGCAATGTGATGGCCCACCTTGCTGAATCACTACGCAAAATCGCGATTATGCTACAGCCATTTTTGACGGAAGCACCTCAGGAAATCTCCCGTCAGCTTGGGTTGGATAAAACCTTACTGAATGAATGGGATAATGTTTATCAAAATGGGCTGATCAAAGCAGGAACTCCCGTTCAGAAAGGCGAACCCATCTTTCCGCGGCTTGATGTCGAAAAAGAGGTTGAAACCATCAAGGCAATGATGCAAAAGCCGGCGCAGGAGGAAGAAAAGGCAACAAGTCAAATTCCGGAACAAAAAGAGGAAATCGCGATTGACGACTTCATGAAGTTGGATTTGCGGGTGGCAGAAGTTCTGAACGCTGAACCGGTGAAAAAGACCGATAAATTGCTGAAGATTCAGCTTGATGCCGGTACAGATAAGCGGCAAGTCATATCCGGGATAGCTGAGTTTTATAAACCGGAAGATCTGATCGGAAAAAAAGTTATCTGTGTGACCAATCTGAAACCTGTGAAACTTCGGGGGGAAAATTCTGAAGGAATGATCCTTTGCGGTGAAGACGACAGCGGGCAAGTGGTTCTGACTTCGGTTGAACAGTCATTGCCAAATGGCTCAATCGTAAAGTAATGATATAAAATCGGGAAAAGGTCAGCTCAGCCGAGTTTGGCCTTTTCCTATGATAAGGAGTGGCGCTATGTTATTTGATACGCATGTTCATTTGAACGCGGACCAGTTTTTTGAAGATCGGGAAGAAACCATCCAGCGGGCTTTTGATAACGGGGTGAAATACATGGTTGTTGTCGGGTTTGACCGTCAGACAATTCCGCTGGCAATTGAGATTGCAGAGGCATATGAAACAATTTATGCAGCAGTGGGATGGCACCCGGTTGATGCCGTGGATATGACCGATGAAGATCTCACTTGGATTGAGGAACTCGCAAGTCATCCCAAAGTAGTGGCGATCGGCGAAATGGGACTGGATTATCATTGGGACAAGTCACCTGAGGATGTGCAGAAAGAGGTTTTTCGTAAACAGATAGCTTTGGCCAAAAAGGTCAATATGCCAATTATCATCCATAACCGTGAGGCAACAGAAGATATTATGGAGCTGCTGCAGGAGGAAAAAGCTCATGAAATCGGTGGTATTATGCATTGTTATAATGATTCGCCCAGATATGTGCAATCTTTTCTAAATATGAATTTTTATATATCGCTCGGTGGCCCGGTTACGTTCAAAAATGCCTCTCTACCAAAGGAGGCAGCGGTTGAAATTCCTCTTGACCGGCTGCTGGTTGAAACGGATGCCCCGTTTTTGGCTCCTCATCCAAATCGGGGCAAACGTAACGAACCATCCTACGTCAAATTAATTGCTGAGAAAATTGCTGAACTTCGGGGAATACCGTTCGATGAGCTTAGTAGCATAACGACAGAAAATGCTTTTAAATTTTTCAACATCACCAAAAAACCTTGAAATTTGTCGTAATCTCTTTGTAATAAAAACGTTTTTTTCAATGAGGCCGGATAAGTTTACGGTCTCATTTTTTATAACGTCAGAAAGTATAAATGATGGATGACCTTATAAGAAAAGCTTCGGCATTCGCTATAAGACGAGGCGAATGCCAAGTTTTCTAATGTGCAAAAGTTGTTATGCCAGTATTTATAGAGATTTGTTATACGATGGTTACCTTTTGTAATTTAAATGTAAACTAACCGTAAACGAATTTTCGTTGTAATTGCATAGTACTGTCTATATAATCAAAATCGCGATGGAAGGAGGCAAAAAAGATGAATGTTTTTTCTAATCTTTTGCCGAAAGGAATCTGGCAATGGATTGTGTCTGGAGTTGGGTTGTTAGCACTTATTGTATTTTCAGGATTTATCATTGTTGAAACAACCGAAGCAGAAGTAGCCATTGTTGATAATGGAGAAAAGCGGGTTATTGAGACACACGCGGATACCGTTGACGAATTACTGGATGAAACAGGTATTGCCTACGACGAACATGACAAACTATCACATAAAACCGATGCTGTGATTGAAGACGGCATGACGATTACATACAAAAAAGCAAATGAAATTACCCTTATGATTAATGGCAACGAAAGAGATTACCATACAACGGCTGACAATCTCAATGAATTTCTTGAAGAACAAGGGATTGATGTCACCAAACATGATAAAACTTCTCATTCCAAAAAAGAAGCTATAACTGATAAGATGGTCTATTCGATTGATCGGGCATTTCAGGTAACGGTTAATGACGGCGGTGATAAACAAAAAGTCTGGACCACCGGCGGAAAAGTCGGGAAGCTTCTGGATGAAAATAAGATTACGCTTGATGGTGCAGACAAATTAAAACCTGGTAAGGATAAAAATATCAAAGAAGATCGCCCCATCACCATTACACGTATTAAAAAAGAAACGGATCAAGTAAAAGAAACCATTGATTTTGAGGTAGAAGAGCGCAAGGATAATACCCTTGAGAAGGGTGAAAAGAAGGTCATTTCTAAGGGGCAAGAAGGTACTCTCGTTAAAACGTTTGAAATAACAAAAGAAAATGGAAAAAAAGTCAACAAAAAACTTGTTAATAAAGAAGTGAAACAGGAAAGCAAAAAACGCATTGTAGCACTTGGTACGAAAGAAAAAGAGCCAGAGCATAACCTGACTACATTGTCCTCGGAAAGTAGCAACAGCAAAGAAAGTAGCCCGAAAAGCGACAGTGAACCAAAAAGCAGCAGCAAATCAAGCAGTAATGATACCAGCAGCAGGTCGAGCAACGGGGAAGTACTGCAAATGTCGGCGACAGCTTACTCAGCAGATTGTTCCGGATGTTCAGGTGTTACAACCACCGGTATCAATTTAAATGAAAATCCTAACATGAATGTTGTTGCCGTTGATCCAAGTGTTATTCCGCTGGGAAGCAAAGTACATGTGGAAGGATACGGAACTGCGGTTGCCGGCGATACCGGCGGAAACATCACAGGAAACCGTATTGATCTACATATGCCATCTCAGGCAGATGCACTCAGTTTTGGCAGAAAATCGGTTACAGTCAAAATTCTTGATTAAGATATGGTATAATGCTCCTGTCACATGTGACAGGAGCATTACTGTATTCCGACTATCAACTGGCAGCAAATACACGGATCATTCATCTAACAATCCAATTATGAGAAGAGGTATGTATGTGAAAGTAAAAGAGATCATTGTTGTGGAAGGACGCGATGATACGTCTAAAATCCGTCAGACAGTGGAGGCGGACACAATTGAAACAAATGGCTCCGCAGTCAATGATCGTGTGATAAAACAGATCAGACACGCGCAAGCTAAACGGGGAGTCATAATTTTTACAGATCCAGACTATCCCGGTGATCGGATTCGTCATATTGTCGATCAGGCTGTACCGGGCTGCAAACATGCTTTTTTGCCGCGTGATGCCGCTCGTGCGAAACATTCAGTCGGAAAAAGTCTCGGAATCGAACATGCATCGCCTGAGGCAATAAAGGAAGCGCTTCATGGCGTTTATGACATAACTGAAAGAGAGGCTTCCGACATTTCGAGAAATGACCTGATTTCGGCAGGTCTGATTGGCGATTCGAAGGCGGCCGCAAGACGGGACCACCTTGGTGAACTGCTGCAGATTGGGCATACCAACGGCAAGCAACTCCTCAAACGGCTTACCATGTTTCAGATCACAAAAGATCAATTTGATAAGGCCATGTACCAGGTTATCCAGGAGGAAAATAAAGATGGCTAAATGGATTGCAACGCCTAAGCGGACAAAGGAGATACTCGGGGCGCATGGATTTTCCTTTAAAAAAAGTTTGGGACAGAACTTTATTATCGATGTTAATATCCTGAACAATATTATTCAAAAGGCAGGTATTGATAAGCAGTCCGGTGTCATAGAAGTCGGTCCCGGCATTGGTGCGCTCACAGAGCAATTGGCGTTTTATACCGATAAGGTGATAGCCTATGAAATTGATCAGCGTCTGCTCCCCATCCTGCAAGATGCACTGGCGCCATATGATAATATACAAATCATCCATCAGGATATTCTGGAAGCGGATCTTTCTGCTATGGTGCAGAATCAGTTTAAATCTGATCAGCCAATTCATGTCATTGCTAATCTGCCGTATTACATCACGACACCAATTTTGATGAAATTGCTGCGTGAACATTTACCGGTAACACGCTTTACGGTTATGATCCAAAAAGAGGTAGCTGAGCGGATGGCTGCAAAGCCAAATAATAAAAAGTATGGCTCATTGTCCATTGCCGTACAGTATTATACGCGTGCAGAAGTGGTCATGAATGTACCTAAAAGCGTCTTTATGCCGCCACCAAATGTTGATTCGAGTGTTTTGAAACTGACTAAGCGAGAGTCACCTCCTGTTCAGGTCACCGATGAAAGCTTTTTTTTCGCTATCGTTCAAGCGTGTTTTGCACAACGGCGTAAAACGTTGCGTAATAATCTTATCAGACACTTTAAAGCATCACTCGGCAGCGAGACGACAGCAGATGGCTTGAAGCAGGCGGGGATTGACGGGACAAGGCGTGGCGAATCCCTGAACATGAAGGAGTTTGCAGTCTTAGCCAACACATTTCACACAATAATTGAAAACAGTACGTAAAACTGTTGACCTCATATGGCAACAGTTTTCTTATTGCCTTTATGGCGAGCTTCTGTACAGAATAAACACAAGGCAAGCCCTGGTATCATAGCCTGTAGATAGAGACCTATTTAGCATGAATGCTACTTAATCAGCGGAGAAGCCAATTCACGCTGGCTGTAGTTGCATTTCATCATCCGGATCAGAGGCTATGAGGTGTATTTATGAATTTTTCAGCAGGTGAACGTGTCACACGCCAATCACATAATCATGATTTATTGTTCCGTATTGCATCAATCACCGGGGATACAGCTATCCTCCATGGCGAGGATATGCGGCTGGCAGCAGATGCACCTTTGGATGATTTGGAGCATGTCGGGAAAAGAGATTTAAAAATGCTGAAACAGAAGGTGCGGGAGCAGGAGGAATATTCTTACCGGTTGTTTCGGCAGGATTATCGGTTAATGAAAGATAAGCGCGATTATCACTCAGGCAATGGATATCAGCATACTGCCGGTTTATTCCAGTTGCCAGCCAAGGTTCTGCATGTGGACGGTGACCGGACTTATCTTAGAAAATGTACCGAACTATACCAAAGGGTGGGTTTGGAGGTCCATGGGGTCTACGTTCATGAACAAGAAATGCCACAAGAAATTGGCCCGCTCGTAGACGCTGTTCAGCCCAATATTATTGTGATTACAGGCCACGATGCCTTTTCCGAAAATAAAGGGGCTAAAAGCGATCTTCGTGCCTACCGCCATTCAAAATATTTTACTGAAACTGTTGTAAATATAAGAAAAAAGAATCCTCGACTGGATGATCTGGTGATATTTGCCGGTGCTTGCCAATCGCATTTTGAATCGCTTATCCGGGCCGGGGCGAACTTTGCGAGCTCACCATCCCGCATTAACATTCACGCACTGGACCCGGTTTATATTGCAGCAAAAATCGCGTACACACCGTTTATGGAGAAAGTGGCAGTATGGGATGTCCTCCGCAATACATTAACTGGCGAAAAGGGTATGGGAGGCGTGGAGACAAGGGGGCTTTTACGAACAGGGATGCCCTATATCCCGGAGGAGAATGACAATTAAAATTTTAGTATCAACCATGGAATCGGCATCACGCCGATTCCGGTCACATATGCATACATAATTTGTAAAGAATTTGTCATAATAAGCATGAAAGGGCAATTTTTCTTGTTGACATCTAAAAAGCTATACTGGTATAATAAAAAGTTTTACTTGACTGTTATACAAGCATATGCTAACATGATTATGAGTGAGGTGGAGTATAGTGGCAAAAACATTAATCGAAATTAAGCAAGGTCTTGAGTGTCATGTCGGCCAACGATTACGTTTAAAAGCAAACGGTGGCAGACGCAAAACAATTGAACGCTGCGGCATATTAGCAGAAACATATCCTTCTGTTTTTATTGTTGAATTGGATCAGGACGAGAATGCATTCGAACGTGTTTCATACAGCTATGCCGACGTTTTGACCGAGACAGTGGAGTTGAACTTTCAGGGTGGGAAAGCAATGATTGCAGAGCAGTGACCTTTGGTTTACTGCTTTTTTAATTGATATAAGCTGTCTGTTATGTTGAACATCATTCCGGCTGATTTAAGTTCGCCTTTTTTAGTTTTGTAATGGTATCAAAATAATATACGAAAACATCCGGTAATAAAAATTTCCTTTTTTGTATACATATTACGGGTGTTTTTTGCTGTGGTCTCCATAAACTATAGATGTCGTAACCACTCTTGACAGGAAAGGGGATATTCTTTCATGGCCAGACGCAGCGGAGCAATGTCAGATCAATTGAAAGAAGAAATTGCAAAAGAGTTAGGTTTTTACGACACAATCCAGAAGGAAGGCTGGGGCGGCATCAGAGCACAGGATGCCGGCAATATGGTGAAACGTGCAATTGAAATGGCCGAGCAAAACATGAAGTCATGAGGCAGACCCTTTAGGGGGTTTGCCTTTTTTATAACGTCAGAAAGTATAAATTATGGATGACCTTATAAGAAGCTTTGGCATTCGCTATAAGACGATGCGAATGCCGAGTTTTTCTAAGAAGATCAGAAAGTATATAATTTTTAGCCCTATTGATACTTCGTCGAATATTGCCACGTCCGGCTCTAGCACTAATGCTGTAGCGTGACTCCTCGATAAGTCAAT
>NZ_BMNQ01000007.1 GCF_014646635.1 Lentibacillus kapialis | reverse complement strand
CGACTTCTCGCACGAGTTGGCCGACTTCTCGCACGAGTTGGCCGACTTCTCGCACGAGTTGGCCGACTTCTCGCACGAGTTGGCCGACTTCTCGCACGAGTTGGCCGACTTCTCGCACGAGTTGGCGTTTTGCACCTTCGTAAACTCGGTGCAAAACCAGCCTTATTTAAAAACTGCATATAATTAAATCGTTTGAGTAAGAGAAGTAAGCTTTTTTGAAGCGTTCAAGAGAGCCGGTGATGGTGTGATACCGGCACGTGAATCATTGCTGAATGGACTTACAAGAGGTTTCCTGAAATGTTAGTAGGGAAACACGGCGCTCCGCCGTTATACGGATAGGATATCGGAAAAAGGATTTCCCGTATCCGAACAAAGATGGAGGCTTTATCAAAATCTCCAAAAGGGGTGGCACCGCGGTTTCAATCGTCCTCTGCACACACAGTTTCATGTGTGTTTGCAGAGGATTTTTTATTTCATAAAGGGAGGTTTTAAGGAGATGAAAACATTACCTTATAAGTATACCAAACATAACGCTGATACACTGACGCCAATCGGTATATACGAAAACTTATACGGTCGGAAAAAGTTTTTACTGGAAAGTTCAATCCAGCATGAGGAAAAAGGTAAGTATTCCTTCATCGGAGCTGATCCCTATCAGGAATTAAAAGGCAGTCAAGATGCAACGACTATTGTGAATCACCAAAATGAAACATCCGTAAACCGGCGTGAACCGGCACTGAATGTATTTCAAAATGAATTTCCCGAGGTGGATATGACATTGCCGTTCCCGTTTTTCGGCGGTGCGGTGGGTTATATCGGCTATGACGCCATCCGAAGCTATGAGAATATCGGCGGTGCGCTACCGGACGACATTGACATGCCGGATATCCACCTGATGCTTTATCAAAACATTATCATCTATGACCATAGCGATGAATCGGTATATCTGGTTGCAACCAACTTGAATCGACAGCCTGAGCATGCATTGGATGAACGGTTGGAATCGCTAAAGAAAGCCTTGATTCCATTCCCGACAGCCGATGTATCAGCCGGAGAAAATATCGAATTCAACCCTGAGATGGATAAACAACAGTTTATGCGGAATGTGGAGACCGCTAAAGACCATATCACACGCGGTGAAATCTATCAGGTCGTGTTATCACAGCGGATGGAAGCTGACATGCAAGGTGATCCATTTCTTTTTTACCGGAAACTGCGGAAAGCTAATCCATCACCATACATGTTTTATATTGACTTTGAGGATTACGTTGTGCTTGGCGCCTCCCCGGAAAGCCTGATCCAGACAAACGGACGGGATATCATGACAAATCCGATTGCAGGCACACGCCCGCGCGGCAGCACGAAAGATGAGGATAAAACCCTGAGGAGCGAACTGCTGACAGACAAAAAGGAAATTTCGGAACATGACATGCTTGTTGACTTAAGCTGTGATGATTTTGCCAGGGTCTGTGAAGCCGACAGTGTCACCATACCAACTTATATGAAAGTGGAAAACTATCAGCATGTGATGCACATGGTATCGGAAGTCCGCGGGAAGTTAGCTGAAAGTTATACCAGTATTGATGCTCTGATTGCCTGTCTGCCCGCCGGAACAGTGTCAGGTTCACCAAGAACTCAAGCGATGCGTCTGATCAATGACCTGGAGGACGCGGAGCGCGGCGTTTACGGTGGAGGCGTTGGATACATCAGTTTCAACTACAACTTAAACATGGCGCTTGCGATCCGCTCACTCATCGTAAAAGATAATCACGCATACCTGCAGACCGGTGCAGGCATTGTCAATGATTCAGATCCAGAGGCCGAATACAACGAAACGCTTCACAAAGCAAAGTCATTAATGGCCATCAAAGACTATGATGTGACACATCAAGCGTAAACTTTAAAATCTTGGAGGGGATTCATCATGAAACATTATCTTGAAAAACTGCTGAGCCGTGAAGACCTGACATTCGATGAAATGAAGAATGCCGCTACATCGTCATTTGCAGATCATATCAGTGAAAGCGAACTCGCTTCATTCCTGACAGCATTGCGGGCAAAAGGTGAAACGCCCGAAGAAATCGCAGGTCTTGCTGATGTTATCCGGGAACAATCCACTCAAACGACCAATATATTGACGAATGTAATGGATAACTGCGGCACTGGCGGAGACGGGTCCTGCAGTTTCAACATTAGCACAACAGCCGCATTTGTACTTGCAGGTGCCGGCGTTAAAGTCGCCAAACACGGCAATCGTAGTGTTTCCAGTCAGACAGGAAGCGCTGATGTATTGGAACATTTGGATATTTCTTTATCGTTTTCAAAACAACACGTGGAGGAAATGATTCAAGAAAATAATATCGCCTTCCTTTACGCACCCAATGTTCTACCCGGCATGAAGCGATTCATGACCGTACGGAAAAACTTGGGGCTTCCGACAATTTTTAATCTGATTGGACCGCTGACAAACCCGGTCAAGCTGAACACACAGCTAATGGGTTCTTACCGTCGGGATATGCTGCCAGTGCTGGCAGAAACACTGCACCAGCTTGGACGAAAGCGCGCACTTGTCATCAACGGCGCAGGGTATATGGATGAAGCATCACTTGCCGGCGAAAATCATATGTCATTGTTGGAAGCAGGAAACGTCACATCATTCACGCTGCATCCATCTGAGATCGGTTTACCGGTGTATGACAATGACGACATCCGGGGCGGCGATGCAAAAGATAACGCCACTATTCTGCTGGATATTTTAAACGGGAAGAAGGGCCCTTATTACGATACCGTACTGCTCAATGCCGGTCTGGGCCTATTTGCTAACGGGGCTGCAGCGTCGATTAAAGATGGCATCCAGAAGGCTGAGGAAAGCATTCAGAGCGGTTCAGCCATGGATAAACTGCAGCGATTGGTCGATTATAGCAACAAAATCACACGTGAGGTGATATAACATGACCATTTTAGAAAAAATTATCCAACAAAAGAAAAAGGAAGTTGAGCATCTAAAAAATGAGCCCCTTCCTGATTTCTCGACAGCGATTGACAAGGTGCCGTCGATTGCCCGGACGTTTCATCATACAAAGCGTATGAATATTATTGCTGAAATCAAAAGGTCCTCTCCTTCTAAAGGAGCCATCGACCCGAATGTTGATCCGGTATATCAAGCTACACGATATGCATCCAATGGAGCCGGTGCCATATCGGTTCTGACCGACCAGACGTTTTTCAAAGGGTCGATGGATGATTTGCGTGCCGTCCGTAAAGCAGTCAATGTTCCGCTGCTTTGTAAAGACTTTTTCATCGACAAAGTGCAAATTGATCATGCCAAAGCGGCGGGTGCCTCCATCATTCTATTGATTGTCGCCGCCATGCCTGTGTCCACATTGCGGGAGCTTTACACGTATGCCAGTGATCAGGGTCTTGATGTGCTTGTTGAAGTGCACAACGAAGATGAAATGAAAACGGCCATAGATTTAGGTGCTGACATTATCGGCATCAACAACCGGAACTTAAAAACGTTTGACGTTGATTTAAATACCACTGGCCGGTTGGCATCTATGGTTACGAATCCTGACACCATTCTGATCAGCGAAAGTGGGATTAAAACGCGTGGGGATGTCATGAAGGCTGCCGCGAGCGGTGCGAGGACCGTCCTTATCGGCGAAACGCTGATGCGGGCTGATGACTTGCCGCAAACGATTAGCGATCTGCAAGTCCCGCTAACGGAGGGAGAACAGACCCATGTACGTTAAAATTTGCGGCATGACAACGATTGAAGCGGCACAGGAGGCTGTTAGGGCCGGTACGGATTTTATCGGGTTTGTCTTCGCACCGAGCAAACGGCAATTGACACCGAAAAAAGCAGCAGCCATCAGCAAAGAGGTCCCGTCATCAGTCAAAAAAGTCGGTGTATTTGTCAATGAAACCAGGAATACGATTATACAGACTGCCGAAACAGCAAGACTGGATATTATTCAGCTGCACGGCGATGAACCGGCGGCTTTTGCCGAATCACTCCCCTACCCTGTCATTAAGGCGTTCCGGATGGGCAAACATGACCCAGGTGAAATACAGGCTTATCCGTGTGACTATTATCTGATCGACAGCCCTAAAGGACCCAACCGGGGCGGCAATGGCACGACATTTGACTGGAGCCGTCTGGCAGATGCCGGTCTTGACATGCAAAAAACGATTCTCGCAGGCGGATTGAATCCTGAAAATGTGCAAACAGCGATTTCAACTGCCAAACCGACGGGTGTGGACGTATCAAGCGGTGTAGAAACGGACGGCTTAAAAGACCTTGAAAAAATCAATCAATTTATTAATAACGCTAAAATGAAAGGGTGATCTAAATGACCACATATACATTTCCGGATATAACAGGACGATACGGCAAGTTCGGCGGAAGGTTTGTACCTGAGTTGCTCATGCCGGCGCTGCTTGAGCTGGAAGAAGCCTACGACGCAGCCATGAACGATCCCTCTTTCAGAGAGGAACTCGATTATTATTTAAAAGATTATGTCGGCCGTGAAACACCGCTCTATCATGCTAAAAATCTGTCTGAACAATTGGGTGGTCCTTCAATTTATTTAAAGCGTGAAGATTTGAACCATACAGGTGCTCACAAAATCAATAACACAATTGGCCAGGCACTTCTGACGCGCCGGATGGGAAAACAAAAGGTCGTTGCCGAAACTGGCGCGGGCCAGCACGGTGTCGCAACCGCCACCGTTTGTGCACTCCTGGGACTTGAATGTGTTGTGTTCATGGGTGAAGAAGACATCCGCCGGCAAAGATTAAACGTTTTCCGGATGGAACTGCTCGGTGCCAAAGTTGAAAGTGTCTCCCAGGGAAGCGGGACTTTGAAAGATGCGGTAAATGAAGCATTGCGTTACTGGGTCAGCCATGTGGAAGATACGCATTATATCATCGGCTCTGTTGTAGGGCCCCATCCTTTTCCGAAAATGGTGCGTGATTTTCAATCGATAATTGGAAAAGAAACAAGGCGGCAGCATCAGGCGGACACAGGACGGCTACCGAACGCGGTTGTTGCCTGTGTCGGCGGCGGCAGCAATGCCATGGGCATGTTTTATCCGTTTGTTGAGGATGAAGGCGTTCAAATCTACGGTGTGGAAGCCGGTGGAAGCGGGATCGAAACAAATAAACATGCGGCAACACTATCTGCCGGGAGTGTCGGCGTTTTGCATGGAACAATGACACACCTACTGCAGGATTCAAACGGTCAGATAGAAGAGGCCCAATCGATTTCGGCCGGGCTTGACTACCCCGGTGTCGGACCTGAGCACAGCCACCTTTATAATACCGGACGGGTTACCTACACGTCTATCACGGATCAAGAAGCAATAGAGTCCTTTAAACGCTTGTCCAGGACAGAAGGCATTATCCCGGCTCTGGAAAGCGCTCATGCAGTCGCGTTTGCGACGAAACTTGCCAGAGAAATGGATGAATCGGAATCACTGGTCATTTGTTTATCCGGCCGCGGCGATAAGGACGTTGAATCGGTTAAAGATGTATTGGGAGGGAACGTCAATGAGTAATCAATTTTTGGATAAAGCACTGGAAAACAAACGCTCAGCAAGCGAAAATATTGTGGTTCCATACATCATGACCGGTGACGGCGGACTTGATATCCTCAAAGAACGGCTCAGCTTTCTTGAGAAAAGCGGTGCGGCAGCGGTTGAACTCGGCATCCCCTTTTCCGATCCGACCGCAGATGGCCCAACTATCCAAAATGCCGGACAGCGGGCCCTCCAAAATGGTACAACACTGAAAGGCGTTCTGGAAGTATTGGAAACATTCAAGGAAAAACGCTCGATTCCGGTCATTTTAATGACTTATTTAAATCCGATTCTCACGTTTGGTCCTGAAAAGTTTGCGGAAGCCTGTGCAAATGCAGGTGTCAATGGAGTGATCATACCTGACCTGCCACTGGAAGAAGAAACCTTGATCACTGAATATCTTATGCAATATGCCATTTCCAATATCCGGCTTGCCGCCATGACCAGCCCTGATGAGCGGCTCACTGAAATTGCTCAGCGTACAGAAGGTTTTCTTTATGCCGTTTCAGTCAAAGGAACAACTGGTGCCAGAACATCACACGGGAGCAATGTTCAAGCCTATTTGCAAAAATTGAAAGGGATGACAGACACCCCTGTGCTCGCGGGATTCGGTATCTCAACGCCCGAACAGGCTTATGAACTGTCCGCCAACTGTGACGGTGTAGTAATCGGCAGCACAATCGTGGATTGGTTTCATAATGGGCAAACAGAGAATATTAAACAGCTGATCCAAAAAAGCATCTAAACTTCACGGCCGCTTGTCTGCTCCCTTCATCAGGCAAGCGGCCGTTGCTATTTCCCCTGCTTTTTCCTGGCTTTTTCATATGCTTCTTTCGTGATCTCACCTTTTTCATAGCGCTCTTTCATAATTTCCAAAGAACTTTGCCGCCTATTGCTTTTTCCGGCGTTGAATCGGTAGAGAATAATCGCGATCATCATTAAAATAACAATTGCCAGGCCGAATCTGATATAACCTTCGACTGCCATGCGATCACCTCCATTAGTTACTGTTCCCGCTGCTTGCCAATTTAAGCACAAAAGAATTTCCAGTCAAATGTTTTATTTGAGTGATTGCAAAATATTATTGGTGACATTCCGAACAACTTCCACGGCCAGTTGACCGTTGATCATTACATAGGTTATAAAAATTCCAGTCAAATCCATTGCACAAATAACAAATATGTATTATCATTTTTGAGTGGAATTAAAAATCACACCTAAACATGCTGGTGTAGCTCAGTTGGAAGAGCACTTCACTCGTAATGAAGGGGTCGGAGGTTCGAGTCCTCTCACCAGCACCATCTATGGAGGAGTACCCAAGCACGGCTGAAGGGGACGCACTCGAAATGCGTTAGGGGTTAACGCCCGCGTGGGTTCGAATCCCACCTCCTCCGCCATTTTTTTATCTTGACCTGCATCTCCTTCATAATCTTCACATGTATTTACAGTATTGCTTCCAATCTTTTTACAACTCCGTATTGTTATAAATCTTACATACAAGCCTATGTTGGAAATTCGACTTATATAAAAGAAGGTCGCACTTCATTTGAATGTGCAACCTCATATATTTAATATCATGGGTTATGGGATTAACCTTTACTAAACGGAAGCATATACTTATGACGCATTGACTTTTTAAAATCTAAGGCTGTTGCACCAAACAGCCTTAGATAAGTCTGCCACTATTGGTTAGCGTTATTACTGGCTGGGGCAGAAGCACCTGTAACGCCTCCACCACCGCCACCGGTAGATAAGTCAGTAGTATTTGGTGTTAAATTAAGCGGTGTATTAATTGTAACCGGCATACCGTTCTGTTTACAACGATGTGGATTCAGCGGTTCGACCTTGCCGTTTCGTTTAACTCCCCGACGTATTACTGTGATATTCGTACGCAAAACAGCTTTGAACAGCAAGAAATTAATCACCGTTCCGCCACTGGCATCTGTTGTAATTAATGGCTGATTTAACACAGCTTCCGGTTCAGGAACAGTTTCAGTCACCTGATCTCCAGGGCATATTCCAGGACAATCGGTATGCTCCTGGAAAAAGATCCTGATTGGAATGCTAACAGATACCACTCCGGCAGTAGTTTCCTCGATATCAATTGTTGCCGGGATGAATCCGAGATTAATAACTTTATCCTTAATCACGGTAACCTCCTGCTGGATGCCTGTAAAGTCCGGATTAACTCTTAAATTTACCAGACCAGTTAAGCCCAGGGCACCAACAAGAGCATCAACTACTGTTGAAGGGGGAAGAGCTCCTCCGCCATTCAACGGGCCAAGAGCAGCCGGCAGAATAAACTCGGCCGTTTTCTGGACATCATCGGAAAACACTACTTCTTCAACAAGTTCACCGCGTTCACAGCCACATTCTTTTTTCCCGCATTTGTCGCAGCAATCGTCCTGATAATAATAGTCTTCCATATCGTAAAAACTTCTTCTTTGTCGCAAATTACTTTCCTCCTCTTTAATTTTTTGAGTTTTTTGGCCTGTTAAGCACTAAAAACTCTTTACACTTACTTTATATGTGGATAATGCAATATTGAGTAGATAGATATACCTGTACAAGCGCACATTTTTTATATAACGGCTCTTTTAGCCCTTTTTCTAGTAGACAACTTCATTAATTTGGCAGGAAATAGACATTTATACAGGCTTCTTATGCATGCAATACATATGTTGCTATTGTTCAATATTCTAATGTAAGGAGAGAAGTATATGAGCTGTCATAAAGGAAGGGAAAATGTCTATTCAAAACGAAGAGACGACAGCTGTGTATGTGATATAGTCAGAAATATCATCAAAGCGCAAGATGAAGTAGCAGATATGAGCTGCCATACCAGCTGCGACAGATCAATTCACCAGTTGTTGTCACACAGAAATGACACCGGGCCTCAAAATACAACCATTCCGTTCATCCTTTACTGTAAAGGAGATTGCGATCCATTTGTAGGGAGCGGCGTATCGCGTTCATCTGCATACGGAAAATCTTTTTTTGAATGTGTCGAGACGCCCATTTTCCGAGCTAAAAAATTTGTTCATGATAAGGACTGTTGCGTTAAGCTGGAATTGTTGCTGCCTGTTTCGGAATCATGTGAAGTTGTAAAACCATATGATAAACATGGAAAGGTATGCCAATTCTTTTCGACTGATAAACCCATTACAGATTTTGTGGAAACCGGTATATGCCTGACAGTTGACTTGGAAGATTTCACCGGCATAACCTGTCTTGATCCTGTTTCACCATTATCAATCAATGAAATGCATGTACCCGATAATCACGCCCATAAGCATTACTAGCTATAAGTACTAAGCCACCCATACTTCACCCTCTCAATCAATCATTTTTTTATTAACACCTGCCTTATCTGAATAGATAAGCAGGTGTTAATACTGCTTTTACATAAATATGCGCTGTATAGAATCTCTGTCAGCCACATGCTGGACAATTACACTATTCGCAGCAGTAACTGGCATTGCAATATAGCTGAAAGACTGTTATACTATTTGGCAATACAAGTCACTGTATGTGAAATACAGCACTGGTTCTTCATTTTTTACTTAACTATATTGCTATACAAGGTAGGCGAAACACATGACAATAAGAAGCCAATTGTTAAAAGGAATATTGGAGGGATGCATATTGATTATCATTTCCAGGTCGACCGTGTATGGCTATGAATTATCGATGAAGCTTCAGGATTATGGGCTTACTGTCAGCGAAGGATCCATCTATCCGGTACTCCTGCGCATGCAAAAAGATGATCTGATTAAAGGAAACATGCAGCCATCACCTAACGGGCCGAACAGGAAATATTACCATCTGACAGACAAAGGCGTGGAGGCACTTGATCTTTTTAAGACGCACTGGGAAGGTATCAAGCATCCGGTTGACCGATTATTGCAGGATGAGGGGGATCGAACATGAATACAAAGATGTTAGTGGAAGAAAATAACCAAAAACGCAAACTGCTGAACAAGGAAAACCTCGCCTATTATGAAAACATGCTTGTCTACATTAGGCTATCTTACAGCAAATCGGATATCGCAACAGAAGAAGTGCTTGCCGAAATGCTGGATCATCTCCTCGAAGCTCAAGAGGACGGAAAAACGGCAAACGATGTGTTTGGCGATAATCCGAAAGCTTATGCTCAGGAAATCGCGGGTGCTCTTCCCAATCGAATACCCAGAAGCTTTTTGAGTTATTTCCTTATGGGAACCTTATTTTTCATGGGAGCAAGCACTATTTTTAACAGCCTATTTAATATAATTCTTTATTATGGTTTTAACAAAGGTGACGCTGAAGTCAATGTCTTTTTAGGTTCGTTCACCGTGAAAACTGTACTCTTTCTGCCAATCGCCTTTCTGCTTGTCTATGTTATCATTCAATACTTGAGATGGAGTGCATTCAAAGGGATAAACAAAATACTGGAGTTTTTCATTTTCTGGCTGTATGGTCTCCTGTCTGTCGCGCTTTTTTTGCTGGTTATTTATCTTTTGCCACCGTTTGGAGCAGCTGTTAACCTTCCACACTGGGAAGTTCTGATTATTGGCATTCTGCTTGGACTTTCCGGATGGTTTGTGCTGAAGAAAACCCAATGACAGTGATCAGCCATACTATATTTTGAACTGATTAATGACAAAACGCCTGCTCCCGGGATAGAAGCAGGCGCTCGTTTTAATCGACCCGCAGTTCATACAAATTGAGTTTGTCATTCTGTTCAGGTGAGCCTTCCAGCTTAACTTTCCCCTCAAACAGCGTATCACCGGATTTTAAATCAAGCACCAGCAAGCGTTTAAAGGATTGCGGGGCTTTTGCAAGCATATATGCCCTATCATTGGCAATGCGTGTTATGCCTCCCCACTTTGCTTCCTTACACGATGAAGGTAAATCTACTTCATTGGTGATTTGTTCTGTTTCCACATTATACTCAATAATCTGTTGTTGGCCTGAAAAATAAAGCGATGTATTGTCACGGCCAAGCCTCCCCTGACCTTCCAGTGACTCAGGCATTTTTAAAGACCTTTTCTTTCCTGTTTCCGGATTGTAGACAATATATCCCTCGGACTTTTCTTTTGTCGTCTGTTCTGACGCCATGCCTTGACTATCTTCCCGCGCGACTGGACGGGTCGTTTTACTGAAAATAATGTTATCATAGGCCGTTGTCTCATCTGAAACAGATACCATATTAGACAGTGTATGCTTGTTTTCATGAAGACCATCCGAAACAATCGTATCCTCACCGGTTATCGCTTTATTTGAAATATCGATACGGTAAAAATGTGCCTCTTTCTCTCCATTTTGTGGATAATTACGTGTTATAACGTGTAGTTCATCACCGGTCATTTGCACATCCTGCACCTGTACTTGTACATACATCGCCCGATTTGGTACAGGAAGCGTAAACGACATTGTTTCATCACTTTCTTTATCCAATACAGCGATATCAAATGTCGCCTCACCTCGTCCGGGTACTGTTTGATTGATTACATCAGCATAAGCAAGCGTATCTTCTGTCTCAAGATATGATGTGTCACTTCCACCTTTGCCGCGCATAAAACTGCGATACGTCTCTTGAAGCTGATTGACTTTCGCATTAAAAAATCTATCCCGGAAGTGTTCAGGAAAGGACACCTTACCGCCATATGTTGCTCCCTTTGAATCAATCTGCACAAATTCGTCCCTGCTATTTCCGACTGAATAACTGCCGCTTATTGTGACCGGTTTGATTTCATCTTTATTTCCTTTCACTTTTTCCATCGTTATGCCCGGCAGTCCATTAGAAGCGATAGCGGACTGGATATAAAATGTCCCGATTGTCAGTACAATAATGGCTAATATGACTGTTAATTGCCCATATCGTTTCATTCGATAGCTCCTCTCACATGATTGATCGTCATAAGCAGGCGGTCTTTAGCTGATAGATAGATCATAAAGCTGAAGTGTCACATTCCGTTCCAGTGGTTTTTCAGGTTTTATCTTGCCATTGTACAGCAAATCACCGGAAGTCAGATCAAAGACAGAGATTTGTGAGATATTGCTCTGTTCATTTGCTGTAAGTACATATATGGTGTCATCTGATATAGCCACAGGTGTGGGAAAGCCACTGCCCTGTTCAGGCAGCTGCATTTCCTTTTCAGTCTCCCCTTTTGTAATATCATATTGCAACAGGTTATGACCGTCTCTCATGTAAAGTTTGCCATGTTTATAGATAAGCATATTTTCAACAGATAAGGATTTTGGAAGTTCCAATTGCTTCTTTTCGTTTGTCTTCAGTTTATAAGCGATATATTCTTTACCGGATTCAGTAATTTCCCGCGCAGTGTCTGTTCCCTGGCCAATAACCGAGTGTTCTTTAAAAAAGACAACATACTCCTGTGCCTTTGTCTCATCTGGAACCCCCATTTTCCGTATACGTGTATGTACGGCTTCCGCTTTCTGATCTTCATAGGAAGTAATCACGTCTTCCCCCGTCATATTTTGTTCATTGAAATTAAATCGATAAATCCGTTTACTGTTTGCTCCGGTCACTTTTATGTTTTGCGTGATAACATAAAGTTCATTATCAATCATTTGTACATCCTCTACGGTCACCTGACTGTATGCTTCCTTGTCAGGTACAGGCACGGTAAACGAGGTCGACTCTTCCGTCTGCTTGTTCAGTACCGCCATATCAAAGGTCATATCCTGATTTGATGCATCAAGGGACTGTCCAATAACGTTTGCGTATGCTACCACGTTATCTGTTTCAAGAAATGACCTGACACTTCCGGATTTGCCTCGCATAAACCTTCGATAACGATCCTGCAGCCGATTAGTGTTGTCCCCGTATATTCTATTGCCAAAACGTTGTGGAAACGGCTGTTCACTGCTGTATACTGTTTCATCTATGTCAACCTTTACGTTATCCCCCATTCCAAAGCCAAGTCTATAGCTACCGCTTATCATGAGGTCTTCCACCTTGTCCTCGTTTCCACTTACCTTCTCAATGACAATTTCAGGATAACTGCCGGATGTTATTGTTTGTTGTATATAATAGGCGCTGAATGTCAGCACGATAATTGATGCGACCGCGACTAAATACAAATACCGCTTCATCCGATACCTCCTCTCATACCGTAATTTTTTTCGTCAGTAAGTAATGGCCCATCCAAAGGGAAACGGCTGTCACAAGCAATCCCAATACCACTTCCAAACCGAGTGTTTCTAGCGGATATAAATAGTAATGATCCATGAAAACAGTGGCCAGTAGGGGCGACAGCATAATGACACCGGAAATAGCAACGAATCCGATTCCAAGCAATATCCCTTTCCACTTGAAACTGCGTTCGAATAAAATGGCCGTAAACAATACAGATACCGCCATAAAACCGGCACCATAATACAGAATAAACTCCGTAAAGGTTTGCGGAATGAGTATGGACAAATAGTCCCACCCGACAACCTGTTCAACTGTCATATCCGACCGGAAGTCAATTGGTACCAGCCACTTTAATACACTGTTTTCAAGCGGCAAAATGATGAGCTGCACCGAAACAAGCCCCAATACCATTAAAACGATTGATGCCGCTTTAGCAAGATAGACGTTTATTCGTGCTGTCGGCAGCATCAGCAGCCGGTAAATGAATGTGTTTTTTCCAAACCAGTCACGATACCAGATCATAAAAATATAGAATAACAATGCTGCCGCACAAACTGCGATCGGTCCCATAAACCATAAACTTCGGGCAAATCTCAAAAATGACATGGAACGGTATTGTTGAATAAATTGCGCTTGCGAAAGGCCTTCCTCATAAATCATTTTATTTGCTTCAGCCATATACGAATTGGCTGTCACAATAACACCGACAACCTGCACGATGATTGTCAGCGCAATCAGCACAAGATATATTTTCATAAACCGGCTTAATTCAAAATTCAATAGTTTTACAAAACGATTCATGGCTGATACACCTCCCGCATTACATCAACAATTGATTTTCCCTCTGTTTCTCTGACTTCCTCACTATCGAACTGTTTTAAAACTTTCCCATTATCCAGAAGAACTGCCTTATCTATCAGATGTTCAATATCATTGATTTCGTGTGTTGTGATGAGCACACCGCGGTCTTCCACCAAATGACTGGTAAACACATCAGCAATCTGTTCCCGACTGAAAATATCAATGCCGGAAAACGGCTCATCCATCAGCAAATAATCAACATCGAGCGCCAGTCCAAGTAATAAGTTTACTTTGGCGCGATTCCCTTTGGATAAATGATTGATTTTCTCACTTTCCTGCAATTTGAAAAAATCGAGCAATTCCGTTGCACGTTCCTGGTTCCAGCTGTCATAGAAATCCGCCATGAACTCCATGGCTTCAGCTATTGTCATGCTCGGCTGCATTATGATCGCATCGGGAATGAAGGTGATTTTTTCATAGCTGTGTTTGTTGATGGTTTCGCCATTTACAAGGATCTGCCCACCATTGAGCGGAGTCAAGTTCATGATCGCATTCAGTATCGTTGTCTTACCGACCCCGTTTATTCCAATAACACAGGTTATTTCGCCCTTTTCAGCAGTAAACGATACGCCTTTAAGCACTTTTTTCCGGCCGAATTTTTTCTGAATCTCGTTTACCTCAATCATATTTAGCCCCCTTATCATCACGTTTGTCTTTGTATTTTTCCTGAACGAGTTCGAGCACTTCATCAACCGGTACATTAATCGACTGCACCGAACGGACAAAATCATCGACCGCTTCCATGATCAATTCCTTTCTTACTGATTTAAGGACATGCTCATCCCGTGTAATCTTACTCGGCAAATTCCGCTCCGTCGTAATCAAACCTGCTTCCTCCATTTCTTTATAAGCTCGTTGTGCGGTATTTGGATTGATTTTTAATCGATTTGCCAACTCACGCCGTGAAGGGATTTCCTGACCAGGTTCAAATACACCGGTTGCAATTTGCTCTTTAAAATGCCGGATAACCTGCACATAGACCGGGTCCCGCTTATTAAAATTCACATTCATAATCACAGCTCCCATTTCTTCAGATGGACACATATGTATTAATCATTTAATACACTATGATCAAAAAATGTGTATTAAGCACGTAATACATCTTATGTACTGTATTATATGGTTAATACACATAGAAGTCAATAGTCATTTTCGTTTATGTATTGTTAAAAACATATATGAATCCGTCTATGATAAAATAGAGATTATGAGTTTACTGAAAGGATGATTAACATGGCAAGTGCCGTTAAACTGACATCACTCTCCTCCAAAGGCGGCTGCGGATGCAAAATTGGCCCGGCCGATCTTGAAAATGTTCTGCACTCGCTACCGCAAACTGTTCCGAATCCGAATTTACTGGTCGGGCTGGATACAAATGACGATGCGGGTGTTTATCAACTAACCGATGAACTTGCACTTGTTCAGACCGTCGACTTTTTCACACCGATTGTCGATGATCCATATGCATTTGGCCAGGTAGCTGCCGCCAATGCGATCAGCGATGTGTATGCGATGGGCGGCACACCGATTACAGCTTTAAATATCGTGGCTTTCCCCATTTCCACACTGGATGAAAACATCCTTGCAGACATTCTGCGCGGGGCTGGTGATAAATTGAAAGAGGCCGGCGTCTCGCTTGTCGGCGGCCATTCGATTGAGGATCAGGAACCAAAATTCGGACTGGCTGTAACAGGAACCGTTCATCCTGATAACATCAAAACCAATACTGGAGCCAAACCGGGGGACAAGCTGATTTTAACAAAGCCGATCGGTGTCGGCATTATGAGCAGTTCCCTGAAAAGAGATTTGCTGAACCAGGATGAAATTGACCGGGTTACACACGTTATGACAACGTTGAACAAAACAGCTTCCGAAACGATGAACGATTTCAATGTCAATGCCAGTACCGATGTCACCGGTTTCGGCTTGCTTGGCCACGCATCGGAAATAGCAGCCGGGAGCAATGTGGAAGTACGGATCGATTCAAAATCCGTCCCTGTCCTGCCGCGGGTGAAGGAACTGGCCGAATCCGGTGTGATACCAGGCGGGACGAAAAGCAACTTTAGCCATATCAACGAGATTGTATCATTCTCAAAAGAGCTCGACCAACTGGATAAATATATTATGTGTGATGCGGTTACCTCGGGCGGACTGCTCATGTCAGCGGACAGCAATGATGCTGACGCCCTTCTCACTGAATTACAGCAAAACGGTATCGAAGCGCAAATCATAGGCGACATTTCAGATGGCAACAATGGTCATATCACAGTCGATTAGTCAGGGAGTGATCATAATATGTTTCATGATATAACATTAAAAGAGTTGCTCAAAAAACAGCATAGCGAAAACCACACCATCATTGATGTCCGTTCACCTAAAGAGTATAACGAAACAACCATACCAGGCAGCATCAATATACCGGTGTTTACAGACGAGGAGCGCGCGGAAGTTGGTACGCTTTATAAGCAGGTGGGCAAGAAGGAAGCAAAAGAACGCGGGTTGGAGATTATGTCGGCCAAACTGCCTGAGTTCATCGCCAAATTCCGGCAGATTGACACGCCCAAAACCGTATTCTGCTGGCGCGGCGGCATGCGCAGCAAAACAGCTGCAACGTTGGTTGACTTAATGGGTATTGATGTGAACAGGCTTCAAGGTGGTGTACGCGCATATCGGCAATGGGTGGTCGCCGAACTCGAAAAGGCAGAGTTTCCGCCTGATCTTGTCGTGTTGAACGGCAATACTGGAACAGGCAAAACAAAGCTTCTTCATCAGCTCGCTGATAAGGGTTACCCGGTGATTGATTTGGAAGGAATGGCTGCACACCGGGGATCTATCTTCGGACATATCGGACTTGAACCCAATATCCAGAAAGAATTTGAATCCCAGCTTATTCAAGTGATGCACAAATTCCGGAATGCGCCGTTTGTTTTAATGGAAGGTGAAAGTAAGCGGATCGGCAAAGTCACCATGCCCGAATTTTTGTTCCATAAAAAAGAACAAAGTATACAGCTGTTCATCAATCTGCCGATGGAACAACGCATTCGGAATATCCTGGACGACTATCAGCCCTGGAACGAGCCGGACAAGTTCATCGAAGCGTTCGACCGCATCAAGAAACGAATTCATACACCAATCGCCAAACAGATTAATGATGATTTAAAGAGGGGAAATTATCATCACGTCATCCAACTGTTGCTAGCATATTACTATGACCCGAGGTATGAGCATATGGCCGGAAAGTACCCGCAAGATAAAACAAAAGCGCTTGATGCTGCAAATATGGGAGATGCAGCTATTCAAATCGAAAGCAAACTCCTGGAAATGTATCCGCGAGAGGTGAAATCTGTGTAGATGTTTGAATTGAAATATGATGTTCATCCGCTATTCATATACAAGTTATACACTTAAAAGGAATGTTGAATCATTATTCATAAGGAGAGAGCTGATAGTGAATAAATATAGTAAGGTTTTGCTTAGATTCTCCGCCCTTTTCGCAGTTCTTGGTGCTTTTATCGGATCGCATATGGCAGGTGCCGGCAGCCTGGCATTTAAGACAGTACACGCCCACATTCTTGTTGTCGGCTGGCTGACCTTATTTGCCTGGGCAGTTTATTACAAAATCTTCACGCCAGCCAAAACTATCATCGCCACGCTACATGTCTGGTCAGCAATTATCGGGGCGATCGGCCTGACCGCCGGCATGTGGTTCTATTATTTACATCCATTCGGATTCGCTGACGGGCTGGTGACCGTATTCTTTATTGTCGGCGGTTCCATTATGCTGCTTAGTTTTGTATTGTTTGCTGTGCTGACGTTTATGCGGACGGAGGATGAGGCGTAATACATTTTATTTGTGAACATTTGCGCCAAAAAATTGTGAACTTGAGCCGAATCTGTGACAACTTCAGCCAAATCAAAAATTTATACCAAAAAGGAGCAGTATTCTGCTTGGGCCGGACAGTGAAGAGGACATCACAAATGTTTACAATAACTCGCTGAAGACGGAGAATGAAATGACAGGATACCTTTTGGAACATGGCTTCGCAAGAGACAAAAACGCTTTATTACAGAAACTGAACTATACAAAGTAATAAGTCAGGCATGGCCTGACTTATTATTTTGTATCGAACATTCAGCCAACGAGCTGGAAAACCAAGAATCCGGCGTTCAAGAATTCGATCACAAGATGAACAAAGCGCTTTAACCGAAATCACAAAGCCAAGCGTCGAGCGGACAAAACGTGAAGGTAAAATGAAAATAATCGGTAATCGGGGGATGTATTATGATCCGGCTGAATGAATTGAAACAGCGATTTAAAGAACCCAAATTTTTAAAGTGTTCATTTGAAACCTGTGGTAACTTCTTCGACGAGCTTGGCTTAGCAATTATCAACATTAAGCATAAAACAACAAAACAACCAATGGTCCGAAAATGGAACACGCAACGGCGCTTAAGGTCATCGCAACGGAACTCACCGAAGTTGTATAGTCACCATATTCAACAGCCTTTGACGTTCCAATGACATGAGATGCACTGCCGAAAGCCATCCCTTTTTCCAATGAATCATCAAGCCTGAACCAGTGAAGAAAATAAGGTCCGATTACTACGCCCGTAAATCCTGCTGTCATAACAAACAGGACCGTAAGCGAGGGCAGTCCGCCCAATCCATCAGCGATCTGCATTGCTACAGGGGTTGTGACCGATTTAGGCAAAAGTGAAAAAAGCAGCTTTTCAGTAAATCCAAGTGACTGAGCCAATAACAACCCGCTAAAAATGCCAGTCAAAGATCCGACGAATACTCCGCCCAAAATCGGATATAAATTTTTAACCAAAAGATGCCGCTGATTGTATAAAGGGTATGCAAGCGCCACGATGGCTGGTCCAAGCAGCGCATCAATCCATTGTCCGCCAATCATATACGTATCATACGAAACCCCCAGCAGCAATAAGAGGAACACAACGGCAAAAGTCGATGTTAAAGCGGGAATTAGAAACGGTAAATGAAATCGATGATATAATCGGGTCATAAATATATAAATGAAAACTGTTAGGCTTATGAAGATGATTCCGATAAGTGCTTGTGACATTCCGCTTTCTCCTTTCGCTTTCCCCCGTATCTTGCCAATAACCGACTCGTATGTCCAGCAAAAATCATGACAAGCAGAGTGCTAATAATGGTAACGACAAAGAGCCAAACAGTGTAGCCACCGAAGAGATCAAAATACTTCATCACACCGGCAGTGGCAGGAACAAATAACAGCGGTAAATACTTCAATAAAAAGACCGAGCCCTTCTCTACCCATTGAATGGGACATATTTTCAACAGCAAAGAAGCAAATAGAAGCAATAAGCCAACTATACTGCCCGGGATAGGCAAATCCATAAGATTCTGCAACAAGCTGCCAGCAAAATAAAAAACGTATAAGAACCCGATCTGTATTACAATGGTTATGATTTTCATCTTACATGGTAATTCCCCGGATTGACATGTTATAGAGGAACACCGCCCTCCTTTACGTGAGATTGTGCAGTGAGAACACGTTTTCAATTCCGGTCTTTTACAGGAAGACCTGTCCTTTTAGCCTTAGTTATTGCTTCAATTTGTTAAAGTAATCAATCATACCAAGGGCACACACCTGCATGTCCAAATTTAGCAGGATGTAGATTTCATGATCCGTGCGCAAACCTTTTATCGATAGATCACCCCTGACCTGCTCTAGCATGCGTGATGCCAGAACATCATAACCTTTTCCTTCCGACATCGCCTCTTCGCCAATTCCAACAAAAATATCAAGCCACTCTGAGACTTGACTAAGCGCTTGATTAACATCTTCTGTCATGCCGAAATGTCCGTAATAAATCCTGTCGAGATTCATGTTTCGGATGCGGTCTATGGATGCATGCATAGCACTTGGGTCAAAATGGTTCGGGGAAGTTGATGGCAGAAAGAAGTCAATTCCCTCATCAATCAGCTGCTTATACCGAATACCAACTGTATCACCGGTGAACAAGCCATTGGTAATAGGATCATAAACGCTAAAATGATGTCTGGCATGACCGGGTGTATCAAAAAATTCCAATGTGCAGTTATTGCCAATTGTTAGTATCTCCCCCTCGCCCTTTTTAATCAGGCGATCTTCAGGAAGTGGCACGATTGGATCAAACAATTCGGTAAAACTGTCGCCATAGACACCTCTGGCACCTGCAGCCAGCTTTTTCGGATTCACCAAATGCCTGGCCCCTTTTGGATGCACAATGACAGTTGCATTCGGACAATCTTCTATCAACAGCCCGACCCCGCCGGCATGATCGAGATGAACATGTGTCACGATGATATATGCCACATCTTCAAGCGAAAAACCAAGATCATCCAATCCTTTTTTAATATATTTCACCGACGGACTTGGCCCGGTTTCGATAAGTGTGAGCTCATCCTCATTAATCACATATGTACCTGTACGTTCAGATACACCCAAATCAAAGCCATCGATCAAATGAATCCGCTCGTCCATTTGAATCGGTTGTTTATCCTCCATTCCCAATCCCCCCATTCTCTTTTCCTTCCACTATTATACTACATCCCGTCAGTTGAAAACGAATTTAGAAAACCTAATTAATTCATTTGGAGCCCCGGCAAGTTTAAACACTTTCTATTTTAAAAAATCATTTTCCTGTAAAAAGTCGACGATCCCATCCGTCAGTCCATCCGCCAATGGAAGATCTGGATTGCTGTATGTCTTGAGATTGTCCACTTCATCCTCCGGCGCCTCTTTTAATATATGATTCATTTTGTCAAGAATCAACAGATCAGCATTCGGCTGGGCCTTGTGCAATAATTCTGCTTCACTTTCCGGAACCTGCAAATCGCGGCCGCCACCAACAATTAATGCCGGCACCTCAAGTGCAGCGATTTCATCAGCCGGATCATACTGGATCCACGAACCTATAAATTCTTGAAGTGACGGGCGAAAGACACTTTGCAATTCCCGGCTCACATCCTGCTCGTTTTCACCTTGTTTCAACTTTTTAAGAATACTTTCCGCTTTCAGTAGTGATTCCTCAGACAGTTGGCTTTGCAATTGCTCATATAGCACCTGATCAATTGAACGACCGGCCCCGGCAAGTGAAATGAAGAGATCAGCATACCCTTCTTGTGCTGTCAGCATGCCTACCAGTGAACCTTGACTGTGTCCGATTATACCAATGCCTGAAAACGTCTCCTTCTGTTCCAACAGCTCTGTCCACTGTACCGCATCAGTCACAAATTGATCAAACTTGAGTTCGTTTTCCGGAATGGCTGCCTCTAGATTCTTCCCAACTCCTCGTTTATCATAGCGTACACTAGCTATTCCCTGTTCGGCCAACCTTTTAGCCAGCATCTTTAAGCTGTTATTTTTACCCTCAATGGCGTTTGAATTACCATTGCGATCAGTCGGTCCTGAGCCGGGTATAATCAACATAACCGGAAAAGGTCCTTCCCCTTCAGGCTCCTCCAGTTCCCCATAAAGCGTTGCTTCACCTGTTTTCACACTTAAAAAATTCTCATCCTTTTCATTCACAGGGTCACCTTTTGTTAACTTAAACGGAAAAGTCTGTCCTTGCTGACTGAAATTGCCTTCAATCATATCATTCTTATATTCGCCGTCAAATGACATCTGCTGCCCCTGAATTTCCATGAAAAAGGTGATTTCCGAACCGTCGACTGTAACCGAAGTGAGTGGGTAATCCTTAATACCCTGAACTGGAATGCTGATGGTTCCCGACCATTCATTATCATTATTTAGATTAACCATGATATCAAGCTGTTGATTGGGGGCATCAATGGCCCCTGTCCATTTGCCGTTCACGATTGCATCATCTCCTTTATAACCATCATCACTGCATCCGGCAGCTACTGCCAGCATAAAAATGACCAAACATAGCATAAATAACGAACGTCTCACAGGAATCCCCCCTCGTCATCTGCCAGTACTACGGTGATGGTCAAAATAAGGTTTCACCACGATGAAAGAGTCCGTCTAAAATATCAATCCCACAAGCCATGGCGCTGCGTATAATGTCATAAACTGAACACCATAATTGACACCTTTTCGGTGCAGAAAACCTGCTACAAGTCCGATTAACAGAACACCGGCAATGTTCAGAGCACCAGCATCCATGTAAGCGAGCATCATCACTAGACCGAAAAACAGCCCCAGCATCGCCTCATGCGGTATATATTTAAAAACAAACGCGCATATCTGCTGCGCGTATTTGATGGTGATAAAGAACGTCAAACCGATTGCAATCACAGATCCGATAACTGTTGCCACCACAAAGTCGTTCATCGATAGGATGTGATGCAGATTATGTTCATATGTATAGACGGGCGGCGCATTAAATAACGCATGGCCCGGACCCAGAGCTGTTGGGGACAGCGGATAGCCTATAGCAATCAACGGGACAAGCGTACCCGACAGATATGCTGCGTTCGTCAGACCGTCCATACTGGAGATTGCACGAGCTGCACGCTTGACTGGATCCTTGATGCGACTGGCAACCATTTCACCGAGAAAGATCGTCATGCCGACAGGGCTCATGAAAAAGGTAAGCACTCCAAATACTGAACTGATAGCACTTGAAATCGTTTCATGTTTATCCAGAATTTTGAATGGATTCGGAAAACCTTTTTCAGCTTTAGTACGTCGCATCTCAATGGTTTTTGTACCATAACGGGGCAAACTTTTTCTAATGGATCCATTCAGCAGCTCAAATAATTTTAAAATAACCGGTCCGATTGTAATGCCAAGGAAAAATGATGTGAAGACCGTTGTATCTTCAGGCACAATATCCAGTTCCCAGTACAAATTCCGCAGTCCCTGAATGATGAATGCAAAAGGAACAATCGACAAAACTGCAAACCAGCGATTCTTCGTCATCAATGCGAGGAAAATGGCCCCAAGAAAAAATATCTGACTTGAATACTGCTCGATAACATCAGCCAACGGCACCAATGCTGTCGCCAGAAGAAGGCTCAATGGCACTGAAATGATCGTTCCAATGACCGAGCCCGAAGCCATTTTTCGGATACTTACATCCGGTTTCCCGTATTTTTTCAAAATCATCGCATGCTCAACCATTGGTGCGGACATGACACCGCCCGGAATACCGGCAACTGCAACCGGAATGGAATCGGTCAATTTTTTTGCTACAATGGCTGCTATAAAAAATGTCAAAACGAGAATCGGCTCAAGACCGGAAATAACAAGCACAAGCGTAACCGGGGCGAGCACGGCCGTTTCATCGGTGCCGGGGGCAATCCCGATAATTGTATATAACGCAGCGCCAAACATTGCTGCAGCAGCCATTTGTCCAATTAAAACAATATCCATAACGCCTACTCCTCATCTGTATAACTGAAGTTTCGTTTTGGTGTAACGATAATCGTGCTGATAATAAAGCCTGACACTGCACCGATCAGCCCGTAAATGAGCGGCTGCTGACTATCTGGCGCAATCAGGTATCCGCCAAGTGATGTCACACTGCAAATGGCCAGGCTTATGGTCAAATCTTTGATATGAACAAGGTCTTCCCACACTTCAATGTTTTCTTTTTTATCTTCTGCAGACACTATATAACAACTCCTTATCACTGAGTAAATCACGCACAGCCATGGGGCATACCCTTCATAATCTAAAATTATACCTATTCAACAATGTTTAATGAAGCCATTTTGAAAAATTTTATGATAAACCCTTCCAATACCTACAATCGAAACAAATTCAGGAAAAGGGGGGGTAATCAAGCATTTTTACTTTCTATTAGTGAAGACTTGTCCTGGACCGCTTTTGTGGTGCTTTCGCACGAGTTCGTGGCGTTCTCGCTCAAGTTTGCGGCGTTCCCGCTCAAGTTTGCGGCGTCCTCGCACGAATGCTCCTGCGCGACCTGGCAAGCTATAAGATACTTCGCCAAAGTAAAGAAATGGAAGGCTCAAATCATACATAACAGAACCTGCTTCGTCCAAAATAACAATGAATACTTTTAGGAGGTTATGTTGATGCTTAACCAGCAGCAAAATTTCACAGACACGACGCAACTGCCACCACAACAGCATTACGGCGGCCATGACATGTTTGATGGTCATGAAGCTTTATCATCGCTAACCGGTGCATTGGATCAGTATGTGCTATATGAACAGCACATCCAGGACCCAGAGCTGCAGACAATGTCACAGAAGCATCGGACTTTTTGCAACCAGCTTTATAATACGATTGTGGACACGTATCAATCCGGACAAGATCCGGCTGTCGATACCCAGTCCTATAAAATGGACCAGAACAACAACGTTATGTACGGTATGCAGCCTCCGTCACAACCATCGACACCCATTCAGTCAGTAAGCGAAATCAATGACGAAAAGATTTCCGGCTTTATGATGGGTTCGTTAAAATCAGCTGCAACAGCTTTTACGAATGCGTCACTGGAAATGACCAACCCCGTCATGCGACGTGTGCTGGCAGATAGTGTTCCTAACTTGATTGAAATGGCCTATGAAGTATTCCTTTATCAAAACAAGAACCAATACTATCAAGTACCCCAGCTGCAGCAGCAAGATATGCAGGCATTCCAGCAAAGCTACGCCCCAACCCAGGGCACAATGCCGCATTAAACTGTTGAAAGTGGTCAAAAAAAGAGGAATCGGCTAAACAGCCCGATTCCTCTTTTTTCGTATTTTAGCTACTCGGCCACTATGTTCCACAGTGTGTTTATCAATCCAGCAGCCGATTATTTTCATCAACTGACATAACACGTGCCGATCTGGAGATATCCTCAATATCACGTACCCCGTCTCCACCGCACACACTGCAATTGTATTGCCAGCCTTCATCATCGGAAAGCATGCCTGTTCCTTCACAGGCTTTGCATGTATTTTCACGTGCCATGGGTTACCCTCCTATCTGTTGCCGGTCTTTTACCCAATTAATGATGCCGCCTTTCAGCATAATCTCAACCTGACGTTCAGAAAGACTGTGCTGCACATTGATTTGTTCATGCTTATCTTTTACATCAACAGAAAATTCATTCCCTTGCTGAATTTTATTCCGTAAATCTGAGAGCTCAAGAACATCGCCCGCTGAAAGCAAATCAAAGTCCTCTTCATTGACAAACGTGAGTGGCAGCACACCGAAATTCACGAGATTTTGCCAGTGTATTCGGGCAAAATCTTTCACGAGTGCAACTCGCAACCCCAGGTATCGCGGTGCCAGGGCAGCATGTTCACGACTGGAGCCCTGACCGTAATTAAAACCGCCAACAATCGCGTGACCTCCGTCCTCGACAGTTGCCTTTCCACGTTTGTAGTACGTGGCGTCAATTATTTCGAACGTAAACTTGCTGATCTCGGGCAAGTTACTCCGATACGGAAGCACGCGAGCCCCGCCGGCCAAAATCTCATCAGTTGATATGTTGTCGTCCATTTTCAGAAGTATTGGCAATTCCATCTTGTCAGGCATCTCGTCCATCTTAGGTATGGAAGCGATATTTGGTCCCTTGTTTAGCTCAACATTTTTCGCTTGTTCATATGGAAGTGGCGCATCAAGCAAATCCATATGCGCTGTTGCGTGTTTGGGCTCCTTTATTTTAGGAATTTCCGCTTCAAGAGTGCGCGGATCGGTAATCTTCCCTGTCAATGCAGATGCCGCGGCTGTTTCCGGACTGCACAGGAACACACTATCTTCCCGCGTCCCGGAGCGGCCGGGAAAATTTCGCGGCGTTGTACGCAGGCTGTTTCGCCCTGTCGCAGGTGCCTGTCCCATACCAATACAACCGTTGCACCCAGCCTGGTGCATCCGTGCCCCGGACTGCAGCAGGCTGGCAATATGACTCTCCTTCACTAAATCTGTCAGCATCTGCCTTGATGTCGGGTTTATATCAAATGACACCCCATCAGCAATATTCTTACCATTTACAATTTCTGCAGCAATGGCAAAATCACGGTAACCCGGATTGGCGGATGAGCCCACATATGACTGGTAGATTGGTGTGCCAGCCAGTTCCCTGACAGCGACAACGTTCCCCGGACTTGATGGCTTCGCAATAAGTGGTTCCAGTTCCGAAAGATTGACCTCTTCCAAGATATCATACGTTGCTCCTTTATCTGCCGTTAGCTCAATCCAGTCGTCTTCGCGGTCCTGGGACTTCATAAATCGCTTGACTTCTTTATCGGATGGAAAAACCGTACCTGTTGCACCGAGTTCCGCTCCCATATTGGCAATGACATGACGGTCCATGGCACTTAAATTTTCAACGCCCGGGCCAAAATACTCAATCACTGACCCGACACCGCCTTTTACGTCGTGTCTGCGCAGAAGCTCAAGAATAACATCTTTCGCACTAACCCATTCCGGCAACTTGCCGGTGAGCTTGACTCCCCATACTTTTGGCATCTTGACATAAAACGGTTCACCGGCAATAGCCATTGCCACATCGATTCCGCCTGCTCCCATTGCGAGCATTCCCATACAGCCGTTAGCACACGTATGACTGTCAGATCCGAGCAGTGTTTTGCCTGGTTTCGCCAATCGCTGCATATGTACGGGATGACTCACACCATTACCCGGCCTGGAGTAATACAGTCCGAAGCGTTCTGTGGCACTTTGAAGAAACAAATGGTCATCGGGATTCTTACTGTCCTCCTGAATCAGGTTATGGTCGACATACTGTGCTGATGCTTCGGTTTTCGCCCGGTCGAGTTCCATAGCCTCAAGCTCCAGCATAACCAATGTCCCTGTTGCATCCTGAGTGAGTGTCTGATCGATTTTCAGACCAATCTCTTCACCAGGTGTCATCTTCCCGGCAGCCAGATGATCTTTAATCAATTTCTGGGTAATATTGAGTGGCATCAAATTCCTCCTAACAAATAGCATCTGCATTATTTTTATACGCAAGTATACTTTTGTAGTATATGAAAAAGACGTATAATTATTTGTAAAGCATGTGAATCTTTTCATGATTTGCCACGTATTACTCAGGTAACAACTAAAAAGGGGATGGAAAACGTGAATAACCATGAAATTGAATATGAGCTTCACGGGGATGACATGCAATTCGTCGAAGTTGAACTCGACCCGCAAGAAACGGTGATTGCTGAGGCAGGCAGTCTGATGATGATGGATGAGGAAATTCACATGGAAACGATATTTGGCGATGGTTCATCCAACCAGGGCAGCGGTCTGATGGGAAAGTTAATTGGCGCCGGAAAACGTGTCATTACCGGTGAAAGCCTATTTATGACAACTTTCACAAATGAAGGGAACACTAAAAAACACGTATCCTTCGCTTCCCCATATCCAGGCAAGATTATGCCGATGGATTTAAGTGATTTGAATGGAAAACTGGTTTGTCAAAAAGATGCCTTTCTCGCCGCCGCAAAAGGTGTATCAGTCGGAGTGGAATTTCAGAAAAAGATAGGCGCGGGCTTTTTCGGTGGTGAAGGATTTATCATGCAAAAACTTGAAGGCGATGGAATGGCATTTGTACATGCCGGTGGAACAATGCATAAAAAGGAACTCACCCCCGGGGAAACATTGCGGGTTGACACCGGTTGTCTTGTTGCGATGACGCAGGATATTCATTATGATGTAAAATTTGTCAGCGGTGTCAAAACAGCCTTGTTTGGTGGCGAAGGGCTGTTTTTCGCGACATTGCGAGGCCCGGGGACAGTGTGGGTGCAATCACTGCCGTTCAGCCGCCTTGCCAGTAGAGTGTTTGCCTCAGCTCCTCAGGAAGGCGGCTCAGATAAAGGAGAAGGAAGTATCGCAAGCGGATTATATAATCTTTTGGGCGGTGACAGACGTTCATAATAACTGTGTTTTAAGCACATACTAAACACGAAGCCATTTTGATTGGGGTGGATTGTATGGGAAGAGACGAACATCGGACGAATCGCAGAGGAAAAGCTCGTTTGGCGCAAACGCCGAAATATGCGAAAACAGACAGCAAGGATGTTGAATTTTCCGTAGAATTTGGTGACCACAACGACAAAATAGCTCAAGTTAGAAGACACGCAGCCCAAGAACGTGTAAAAAACAGGAATTCCTGATAAAAAGTGCCCCCTCTCCGGGGCACTTTTCATTTTTTAATTGTGGTTTTTTGCAGGACAACGATTCATGGGTTAAACTAAATACATGAATATTGAACAAGGAAGTGGCAGCATGGGGAAAAAGAATGTCGATGACTATTTGACAGAAGGAATTTACGGCTCCCGGCAAACGAAACGGTCTGAACGGAAACAATTCCTGGGAACAATCAGGGAGCGCATTGTAATTGCGCTTACGAAAGGCCAGGTCATGTCGGATAAAGGACTAAAACATCTGGAGACGGCAATGAAGGCAAATAAAGATACCAAACTGCTGATGAATGGTGATGTTCCACATAAGTTTCTAAAAGAAGAAAAAGCACTGGCCAACAAATATAACATTCCCTGGACTGAAGTTACCAATGAGGAATCAGATACAGACATCGGGGCAGTCCTTGCGTATGATTATGCAATTGATAAAGAATATATTTTTATTGATGACTCTGATGAAAAAGTGAAAAAAAAGACTAAAACAACTAAATCCTTTTTTGGGAAAATTAAACGATGGCTTTCATAACCTGCCTGATGCATGTCACTCAACTGGCAGCTTTCGAATAAAAAGTTACAGTATTGGAATGATAAGGCTTGGAGGTGTCTGATATGACGCAACAATATCTTTGTCCGAACTGTAAAACAAATCGTTCACGGTTTAATATGATCGAACAAGTAGCAAAACCGGTGAAATTGGATCCACAGACCGGCGATATTTTAAAGGATTATACAGACAGCCAGCCGGAAATTTTTCATATTACCTATAGTGGCCCGGAATATAAAATACAATGCGGTTCATGTGGACTGATTGAAGATGAATATACGTTTATAAAATTTGCTGAACATGACCGCAGCCAGTAGCTATGGCAATCACCACTATCTAAAAGCACTCCGGAAATACTTTGCTGGAGTGTTTTCTTATAAATTATGTACGACCTTATAAGGAAAACGTTGGCACTCGGTATAAGACGGGCAAATGCCGGTTTTTTCTAATTCAAGCTCAGCCTGCGCATGAGATTCAACATCATTTTGGCTTGTCACAAAACATATTACGTATGAGGCGAAAAACGTGAATAAGCGATTATATTTTGATTTTGCGAAACTTTAATGCGACATTTTTTGACAACACCCTTAATAGTGATCATTTCTGCCGAAAAAATGGCAATTTTTTTGTGTTATTCACGTTAAATGTAAAGTTGCAGCCTGTGTTGTAGCGTGATATAGTTTAAACAACCTTTGTTGAAGAGTAAGGGAGGTGAGATGATTGGAAGATACTTTACAACTGTTAATCGATGAAATCAGAGGCATCAAAATTAACATGGCGACCAAAGATGACTTGTCCGGGATGGCCTCTAAGGACGATATCTACGGCATGACAACCAAAGATGACTTGTCCGAGATGGCTACTAAGGACGACATCTCTGGCATGGCGACCAAAGATGACTTATCCGATATGGCCTCTAAGGATGATATCTCTGGCATGGCGACCAAAGACGATTTATCCGGCATGGCGACCAAAGATGACTTGCCCGGTATGGCTACTAAGGACGACATCTCTGGCATGGCGACCAAAGATGACTTATCCGGGGTGGCTACTAAGGACGATATCTCTGGCATGGCGACCAAAGACGATTTATACGATATGGCTTCTAAGGACGATATCTCTGGCATGGCGACCAAAGAGGATTTATCCGGCATGGCCTCTAAGGACGACATCTCTGGCATGGCGACCAAAGACGATTTATCCGGCATGGCCTCTAAGGACGACATCTCTGGCATGGCGACCAAAGACGATTTATCCGGCATGGCCTCTAAGGACGATATTCAACGGCTTGAAGATAAAATAGGTGACAATGCAGCACGAATTGATCGTAATTACTACCAAATCAACCGAAACTTTAGTCAGGTTGCAGTGAATTCCGAAAAACTGCAGGAGCTTTCAGATAGCAATCGAAGGCAGGATAAATCGATGGAAACCCTTGCTTTACGCTCCATAGAACATGAAACAAAGCTAAGGGATTTATAGAAAACCACATTTAACAAACAATAACCGAAGCTAAAAACTTCAATATCTTTGTCAATTCACTATTCCTGAATAAAGCCACTCCAATAATATGACTTCCTGACCTTTTCATTTTGTTGAAACGTATACCCTACAGCTCATAAACCATAATGACATTTCCAATTCCCAACCCCTACTTATCCTTTACACACGGAAAACGGTTTCATATAATAGATAACGAGTGCAGTCTAAAGGAGGGGCAGGATATTGAACGAGATAAAAGAAGGTACCCTGTTATGGGAACCGGATAATAAACGAAAACAACAATCAAAAATCTATGATTATATGAATTGGTTAAGCGCACATAAAAACCTGCAATTCGGTGACTATCATTCGCTCTGGAAATGGTCCACAGACGAATTGGAAGATTTCTGGATGTCAATATGGGAATACTTTGATATCCAAGCGGAAAATCCTTATAGAACAGTTCTGACATCACATCAGATGCCTGGAACGGGATGGTTTCCGGAAGCGACTATTAACTATACCGAACATATTTTCAAAGACCGAGATAATGAAAAGCCGGCTATTATCCATTCGTCAGAATTACGCGGCACAGAGGAAATTACATGGCAGAAACTGTACCAGGACACAGCGGCCATGCAGCAAACCCTTAAAAATATGGGTGTAGCAAAAGGCGATCGTGTCGTGGCTTATGTTGCTAATATCTATGAAACTATTGTGGCGTTTTTGGCGACCGCAAGCCTTGGTGCAATCTGGTCGAGTGCCTCACCGGAATTTGGCACTCAAAGCGTGATTGACCGGTTCAAACAAATCGAACCGAAAGTGATGGTGACCGTTGATGGCTACCGTTACAGCGGAAAGGATTTCGATCGGATTGATGTCGCGGAGAATATTCAGTCCGAGTTGCCGACATTGGAAGCAACTATCGCTATCCCGTATTTGAATAAACAACCTGATACAGGTCATCTGAAAAACGTCACATTATGGGAAGATGCGATTGCGGAATCAGGGACCCTTACTTTTGAACATGTGAACTTCAATGACCCGCTATGGGTACTATTTTCTTCCGGCACCACCGGAAAACCGAAGCCGATTGTGCAAAGTCAGGGCGGTATTTTGCTTGAACATCTGAAAGCATTGACATTTCATGCAGACCTTGGAGAAGACGACCGTTTCTTCTGGTTTACCACCACAGGCTGGATGATGTGGAATTTCCTTGTCGGCGGACTGCTGACCGGCAGTACGATTATCCTATACGACGGCAACCCGGCCTATCCGGACAAGCGGATGCTGTGGAAGTTTGCCCAGGATACAAAGATGACAGTCTTTGGTACGAGTGCAAGCTATATTACCGCGTGTATGAAAGATGAGGACCTGAAACCTGGTGATGAATTCGACTTGAGCCATCTTAAGAGCATAAGTTCAACTGGGTCTCCGCTTCCGCCTGAGGGATTTCAATGGTGCTATGATAATGTGAAAAAGGACCTTTGGATTGCCTCAGCAAGCGGGGGAACCGATGTCTGTACAGCATTTATTCTGGGTGTACCCATTTTGCCGGTATATGCAGGGGAACTGCAGTGCCGCGGACTTGGTGCTAAAATTAAAAGTTTTGATGATGATGCCAACCCGCAAATTGAAGAAGTCGGTGAACTTGTACTGACTGAACCATTCCCATCCATGCCAATTTATTTTTGGAATGACCCGGACGGTACTCGCCTTCATGACAGCTACTTCGATGTATTCCCGGGTATTTGGCGGCACGGAGATTATTTAAAAATTACCGAGCGGCGCACGTGTGTCATTTATGGACGATCTGATGCGACTATTAATCGCGGAGGAATTCGTATCGGTACGAGTGAAATTTATCGTGCGGTCGACCACGTCAGTAAAGTAAGTGATAGTCTAATTGTGGACGTTCCAAAAGGTGATGGCGAATCCTATACACCATTATTTGTCCTGATGAAAACCGGTGAGGAACTGACTGATGATGTGAAAAACACAATTAAACAACAGATCCGTCAACATTGCTCACCACGGCACGTACCAAGCGGTATTTACGAAGCGCCTGATCTGCCGAAAACACTAAATGGCAAAAAACTGGAAATACCGATCAAAAAAATATTGATGGGAAAACCGGTTAATGAAGTGGTCAATAAAGGGTCATTGAACAACCAGACTTCACTTGATTACTTTGTTCGTTTCGCGGAAGAACAAGCTGAAATAGGTAATAAGTGAGAATGAGGATGTCGGACAGACATCCTCATTCTGTATTAGCATCCAAACCGATAAGGCTATATTATTTAACCGGTCTGGCCCAGATTAAACTTATGATATCTGTCCAATAACTGTTCTTATAGTCAACCTTAGGAGCGGAGTTCTCAACAATCTTCATGATATTTCGGTCACAATGGCAGCCGGCGGTTTTTTTGAACAATGGGTCGACCATCTTTTGAGTATACGACAAAACACGATTTGAGCTGATACCGTGTTCCATTAACAGGATGATGCCATCTTCACGGCACCAGCGGTTAAATTGATTCAACACCCCCGTTGGATTGGGATAGCCGCACATCGTCAGCGTGGATACAATGCAATCAAATGAACCCGATTCAAAAGTCAAATCTTCCACATCCTGTTGTATCAGTTCGGCATCCATTTTATAATCGGTGGCAGTTTGTCCGGCACTTTTAATCATTTCCGGGCTGAAATCCACCCCTGTTACATGAACGTTCTCCCTGCTGTAATATGGGAAGTTTGCCCCGTTGCCGACACCCACTTCCAAAACTTTTCCATAGGCACTTGCTAAAAGCGCCCTTCTCCAACGTTCCCAAAAACGGCTGGTGCATAATGCGTTAAACATGTCGACGTGTTTATCATATTTCCCGATTAGCTTGTCTTTTGGCATCTCTTCCCATCCTTTCGACAACCCGGTAACTAATTAAGTAAACATTTCTTTTACGATTGCAGCGCTTGCCATTCCCGGCGCAAAATGCCAAAAATAAGCATGTCCTCGGACTCACCGTCACGATTCAAATATTCTCTGTGGCCGCCCTCATGTTTAAAACCGCACTTTTCATAAGCTGCAATCGCCCGATTATTACGTTCAAATACAGTTAACTGAACACGAAGCAGATTCAGTTCCCTGAACGCAAAACCCAAGACAAGCCTAAGCGATTCCTGACCATATCCTTTGTTCCAGTTTGTTTTATCTCCAATACCAAGTGCCAGCCATGCATTACGGTTCGCCCAATCAATCGAATCCAGTTCCACGAATCCAATTAAGTCATCCGATTCCAGTATCCGGACTGCAAACAGAAATTCATTGTTCTTGAGCTTTTTCAAATACCACTCTTTTAACTCCTCAACGGATTTTGGAAAAACGGGAGAAGCATCCATAAGCCGCATAAACGTTTCATCCTGATACCATTGCTCCAATATAGATAAATCAGTCTCTTTAAATCTAGTCAGTTTGATTTTATGGCCTGTCAGTAATTTCACTTGGTCCCCACCCTATTCATTTCATTATCAAAATGCTGCATAAAACAGCTGAAAATTGCCATTTTAAACAGTCAATTAAATAAATCGCTTTTCAACAAATGCTCAGTCCAATTATACATATCACAAGCCCAGCCGCTATCATCTCTTGACATGGAGGTTAGTGATGTGTTTTTTAAGGATTCATCCATATTCGAATCAGGAAGAAGTCTGTTCAAGAGCATCTTAATGAATGTTCCGTGGCTGACAATTAATACATTCTGATGCTTATGCTTGTCACTAATCTCGTCAATAAATGCCATCCCTCTGGCAATAATGCTGTCCTGTGTTTCGAATTGCATATCCAGTTCACGCCACTTAGGTCCCCATTGCTGCACCCTTTCTTCCTCTGTCATCCCTTCAACAAGTCCGCAGCCTCTCTCACGAAGCCTGGAATCCAGCTGTAACTGTGTTCCAAGTTTATCATTCAGAATTTCCGCGGTTTGCTTCGCCCGCAATAGATCACTGGAATATACAATGTCCCAGTCACCGATTTCCAGCTGTTCCGCCAAAAGACGAGCCTGCTTTAAACCTTCTGTATCTAATGGAATATCGGAGTTTCCTTGCGCTCTTCCTTCCTTGTTCCACTGTGTAACCCCATGACGGACAAATCCGATCGTTGTCATTTAAGCAACACTCTCCCAACGCGTATTTATTAGAGACACTATTAGTATGTTAACATAATGACGTTATCAAAATTGTAATCTTACACTCTGACAAAATGATACCGCAGTCTATTAAGTATACACTCATTTTCACTACTTTGCCTCAGCAATTAACTCTGCAGCTAAGAGCACGCCTCGCAAAATGGCTATTCCCCAGCGGAAAAAACAGTGAGTTCCTTTTTATGCCGCAATAATGCTATAAAAACCTGCAATGCCTTGGTCTGGAAGGGCGACGTTGTAACGATTGAAAATTGTCTTGTGAACGGCAGACCCTTAACATCAACCATTTGTATATCACCATTGCGCAGTTCTTTTTGAATGGCCCATTGTGATAATAAACTTATTCCAAGCCCCGCCTCGACCGCTTCTTTGATAGGCTGTGTACTGCCAATATTCATAATGTTGGCAGGCGAAATCCCAAAACGCTGAAACATTTTTTCAGCGGCTTCCCGGGTACCTGAACCCACCTCCCGCAAAATCCACGTTTGTTCTTCTAAATCCTCTGTCGTTATTTCATTATGCCTGTTTACCAAAGGATGTTTCGGAGACGCAACAACGACCATAGAATCTTCTGCAAATTCTTCAGTCTGAAATTGCTGTTCATTTTTAAAATGACCTTCCACAATACCGATATCAAGCTGATGATGCATCACTGAATCCGCAACTTCAGCTGTATTGCCAATCATGACAGTGGGCCGGATTTCCGGATAGCTTTCTTTCATTTTAGCAAGAATATGAGGAAGCACGTACTCACCAAACGTATAACTAGCCCCAATTGAAAGGGGGCCGCTGGCTTTATTAGCTAAATCATCCACCAAATGTTGCATTCTGGTGTACAAACCAACAATTTCCTTCGCATGATGATAGACAATTTCACCAGCTTTATTTAAGTGCACATATTTATTCGTCCGTTCCAAAAGCCGCACACCTATATTCTCCTCAAATGTCCGTATATATTGGCTGACGGCAGGTTGTGTCATATGTAATTCTTCCGCTGCTCTTGAAAAGTTTTGTTTCTCTGCAACTGTTACAAAAACCTGTAAGTGCTGATCCATTTTATAACTCACCCTTTTAGCACGTGTTTTGTTTATCATAACATATTACTTATGGTCATGATTAGAAATAATTATTTTCCTTATGTTAGTAAAGCCATTATGCTTAATAAAGGAGGTGTTTTCATGGCGATGCCGGAAATGCAAACAAACACAGAAACAAAAAAACAGCCGTCCCCCCAAACAGCTTGGATTGGCGGGATAGCATTCACTTTTTTGATTGCTTTACTAGGATATTTGCTCGCAATGGTGCCCGGGTTCGACCGTGTCGGACAATTGGCATGTGCCATTATAATCGCTGTTTTTTACCGACAGATTTTCGGATATCCTGAAGCGATCCGACCGGGAATTGCCTTTGCATCAAAGCGATTATTGCGGGCAGCCATTATTCTGTACGGACTAAAACTGAGTATTGATACTGTTCTGAGTGATGGTCTTGGACTGTTAGTTCGGGATGCCGGCGTCATTGTTTTTGCTATTTTAGCAACTGTCTGGCTGGCGAAAGTGTTTAAAGCGGATAAAAGCATATCCCTATTACTTGGAGTTGGTACAGGGGTCTGCGGGGCAGCAGCCATCGCCGCAGTTGCGCCGATTGTGAAATCAAAAGATGAAGATACAGCTATTGGTGTTGGCATTATCGCCTTGATGGGAACCATTTTTGCAATCGCATATACCATACTGCGTCCTGTGCTGCCGCTTGACGCCATTGAGTACGGGATCTGGTCAGGATCCAGTCTGCATGAAGTTGCTCATGTTGCTTTGGCAGGTGCGCCTGCAGGTGATGAGGGATTAGCCATCGCATTGCTGGCAAAATTGGGGCGTGTCTTCTTGCTTGTTCCGCTTTGTTTTATCTTTATAGCGATTATGAAACGCAAAAACAAGACAAATGAAGCAGAAGACGCAAAGATCGAATTTCCATGGTTCCTTGTTGGTTTTATTATTGTAAGTATTTTGGGAAGCTACGTATTAGGTGAGTCTATCCCAGTATCAGATGGTGTGATGGATGGCGTATTCACGTTGACAACATGGTTGTTGACAGCAGCCATGGTCGGCCTTGGTCTGAACGTCAGCTTGAAGGACTTGCGTACACGTGCGTTACGCCCATTGGCTGCGATGACCATTACGTCATTAGCATTATCTGTTATCGTTTACTTCATCGTATAAAAAGAGGGGGATACTTTCGTGAATTCTATCTTATTTGCTACGGACGGGTCGGAATCATCCAAACATGCCGGGGAAATGGTCAAAGATTATCTCAAAGCTTGGCCGGAAGCAGAATTATACGTGCTTTACGTGACTGCCAAAGAAAATTATGCCTACGATTATATCCCGGATGTGATTGACCGTTACGAAGATCAGATTAAAAAAGACATAAGAAATACAGTCGAAAACCAGATGTATACGGAATGGAAGAATCATGTACATTTTGTGCACAAAGTCGGTCATCCAAGTACAACCATCTGTGACGTTGCCAAAGAAAAAAATGCTGACATAATCATTGTTGGAAGTCACGGTCGTGGATTTTTTGACCGTTCATTGCTCGGAAGTGTTGCCCATGCCGTCCTGAACCGAACCGAACTACCTGTACTAGTGGCTCGTTAATCCAAGAACATGTAAAGCCGTTTGTCCACTGAGGTCAAGCGGCTTTTATTTTTACATCCGGTTCACGAAACGAACGACCTCCTCAATCAGTCCAATGCATCAGCTTGCAGCCTCACTTATGGATGCATTTCGGGTTCCCAGACTCACCAAGACATAAACAAAGAACGACACCACGACCGGTAGCACGACCGAATGTAGGCCAAATGGCTGCGGGAAGAATGTATCTGATATAATATAAAGACCGACGCCGGCGACCATGGACGCAAGCGCACCGAATTTATTCCCTTTGCTCCAGTACAGACCCATAACAATCGGCCAGATAAATGCCGCTTCAAGCCCACCAAAGGCAAACAGGTTCAGCCAGATTATCAGATCAGGCGGGTTAAGCGCCATCAGGAATACAATAATCCCTAGAGTCGCTGTCACACCAATACTCAACCGTTTGACCCGCTGGTATGTCGCCTTTGGTTCGACATAATTCAAATAAACATCTTTAACAACTGATGAACTGACCAGGAGCAGCAATGAATCGACCGTTGACATGATGGCTGCCATTGGGGCTGCAAGCACAATACCTGCAAGCCAGTTTGGCATAACTTCCAATGCTATCAGCGGCATAACCTTATCACCGACTTCAATGCCAGGTAAAATCGGCCGGGCAAACACCCCGATCAAGTGCATATTCAACATAATCACACCAACAACGATCGTACCAATAATGATGGCACGATGCATAGAACGGGAATCCTTATAGGACATCGCCCTGACCGTAATCTGGGGCAATGCTACAACGCCGACACCGACCAGTATCCAAAATGACGATACGAAGGCTGGTGTGAGCGTTCCCTCAGCACCATACGGCGTAATTAAATTCGGATTTTCGGCACTTAAACCTGAGATGATATTGGAAATGCCGCCACCTGCAATAATCGTCGCAACCAGCAAAATGAGCGTTCCGACAAACATTATCGAACCTTGAATGGCATCAGTTAGGGCGACCGCCCGAAAACCGCCGATCGTTACATAAATAAGCACGAATAACGCAAAAATGAATAAAGCACTCGTATACGGTATTCCAATCAATGATTCAATTAACCGGGCACCGCCAATCCACTGGGCCGCCATCGCCGAAAATAAAAAGATAATAATGCTGAACGCTGAAATCAGGACAACCCACTTGGATTGATAGCGTTCTTTTAAAAAGTCGACCATCGTGAGCGCTTTATACTTTCGCGTCACAATCGCAAATTTTTTACCTAAAACCATCAGCACAAAATAGCCCGTTGATACCTGGGTCATCGCCAGGAATACCCAGCCCAGCCCCTCGGTATAGGCTGTACCCGGGCCTCCGATAAAACTGCTGGCACTGCCGTATGTTGCCGTCATCGTCATTGCCAGGACAAACCCGCCAAGACTCCTTCCACCGAGGAAATAATCCTGCATAAACGTATTTGACGATCTTATGTATTTACTGGACCACACCCCAACAGCAAAAATAATCACTAATATCGCAATTAATGGAAGTAATGCCTGCCAATTCATGTTTCATCTCCCTCTTCATCGAACGAAACTTCGACAAACCATTTTTTTACAACAATCGTCACTAGCACAGCCATGACAATGAATCCCACTACACAGCTATAAAAAAACCAGGCCGGCAACCCGAAAACATATGTATATTCAGACGGGTTCTTACCACCAAGCCCGTATGCAAAAGCAAACCACCAGATAAAATTGAAAATAACCAAACCTGCCCCAATCAGCGCTTCACGGTTGGCAACTTTATAGCGCGGATCGTTATCAAATCTATTTTCATGACTCATGGAATTCACTCCCCCACACAACGTACTATTATTTAACGTTCCATTTAAATATAACGGAAACACATTGAGTTGTAAATATTTAAAATATTCATATTCCAAACAAAACGCCTGGACTAAAAATTCAATGCGTACAAGCTCAGAGATTTTCGCCGGCTAAACAAGGGAGTAGTCATCTATAATATCATAGAAAAAGAGCAGCCTTGAAGCTGCCCTTTAAAACACGTCTTATTCAACTGTTTCCTGAGAGACAGGTGCCGGAGCCTTCCGTGCCAGGCACATGATACCGGCTATCAAATAGAATATACCACTGAATATCATTCCCCCGAAGGTAATGATCGTACTCAGCACGGCTGTCACAATTAAAATGATTCCTGCTGCCTTGGGTTTTTTATCGCCTTTCACAAACACGATGGAAACAATACCCAAAATCACACTGATAACAGTAAGGATAATAAGATACCAGCCGCTTCCCTGCATCATCCCAAGAACGGCATCCATATCGCCCGCTGCCATTCCCGGCTGCTGCTGTGTTATCTCCTCTTTCGCCTGATTCCAAACGGCCTCATTATTGAAAAGCCATACCATAAAACCGCCAACAACAGTAAATAAGCCATAAATAAGTGCACCAATAATTGTCAGCACAATTTCACCTGTTCGACTCATACAAGTCCTCCTCCGTTTCATCTTCAAACATCCTATGCAACACGTTAAAAGAATTATTCGACGTCCGCATAGTCCATCAATTGTACCACAAAATCATCCAATCTTTCCTCCATCAGGTTGTTTGTCAGGCCAGTCACCCATTGCAGAATATGATCTAATAAACGATTACCATACGTAATCATTCAAATACTTTTTTGCCCGTCGGAAAAACCCCCGTCCTTATACGAAATCCATCAACTCGGAAACGCGGGATCACACTCCGGTTACATTCACCATTTCCATTCCGACTTTCATTCTATCAAAATTAATTGGAATTTTTAATAATTCCATGACAAAATCGAAACTGTTTGTTAAACTTAAAATGAACAAATATATATCAAAACTACTAGGGGTGCCCAAAAAACGCGGGCTGAGAGGAAAGGCGTCTGAGCTTTCCGACTCTTACGGACCTGATCTGGTTAATACCAGCGTAGGGAAGTAGTCTGACTGCAAGTTGATATCAGCTATTTCAAGCCAGGTCCATTTTATGGATCTGGCTTTTTTGATTTTCCTTCCGCCCCTAATGAGAGGAGGGTTGAATTGAACCGGACGCGTTTACTGACAACGATGGCTGTTTTTGTGGCAATTGGAACTCTGGGCGCACAGCTATTATGGTTTCCGGCAGGCGTTGCCAAGGCCTATCCGGTACAGCACGCGGTCAACGTCATGTCTGCGGTCACACTTGGTCCTGGCCCGGCAATTATCATCGCCTTTATGATCGGTCTTGTCCGCAATATGCTTGGTCTGGGGACACTGCTGGCATTTCCGGGTGGGATGATCGGTGCTTTTATGGCTGGTTATCTATATCGCCTAACTGACAAAAAAGGAATGGCTGCACTTGGTGAAGCAATCGGTACCGGGGTTTTCGGTTCATTGTTTGCCGTGCCATTTGCCCGTATCCTGCTGGGCAGTTCAGCCGGCGCATTTTTCTTTGTGCCATCGTTTCTCGTCAGTTGCATAACAGGTGCATTAATCGGCTGGTTTGTCGTTTCGAAAGTGGGATCGGATATTTTTATAAAAAATTACGTATGAGAAAAGCTGCGAAAGTTATATTGGCCGGGGGTATTTCCTTTTGGACCTGAGACGAACGAATACCAACGCAGAAAGGCAGAGTAGGAACACATTGATTTTCTATTAATCTGATTTTACGCTTCCTACAGCTTCCTGACAATGATAGTTGGAGGTTTTAGAATGACATTCACACAGATGTTACGTAAAGAAAACGATGATATTTTCCGGACTATTTTTAATCATCCATTTGTCGATGGCATTGGCAAAGGAGAAGTTCCGGATGAGGCAATTGCACACTATATAAAAGCTGATTATGAATATTTAAGTGCTTTTATCCGAATTTATGGAACGGCTATTTCTAAATCTGCCAAACGCGAAGACATGCGATTTTTTAATGACCAAATCCAATTTGTCCTGAACAGTGAAATTCATCCGCATCACAATTTCTGTGATCATATTGGCGTTGGCTATGTGGAACTTCAGGATTATCCGCTTCCGCCGACCGCCGATCATTATATGAAGCATATGATGTATCACGCTCATATGGGTGGTTTAGGCGAAACCATTGGTGCCCTTTTGCCTTGCCCATGGACTTATTTGGAAATCGGCCAGGAATTAAAAACAAAATATGCTCCATCAGCTGATCATCCATTTTACCAATGGATTAGCTTTTATGCCGATGAAAGTACTCGTGACATAACCAGAAACATGAGGCAGCGCCTGGACAAAATTGCAGAAGATGCTTCACATGAGGAACAAAAACATATAAAAGAAGCGTTCCGGAAAAGCTGTCAATTGGAGCTGGCCTTCTGGGAGATGGCTTACACGTGCGAAGAATGGCCTGGAGAGAAGGTGAGCAGCCAGTGACGCATATACCCGCAGCATTGACAATTGCCGGCACCGACCCAAGCGGCGGCGCCGGCATCCAGGCTGACTTGAAGACATTTCAGGAATTAAAAACGTATGGTATGTCGGTTATCACCTCTGTGGTTGCTCAAAATACGACAGGCGTCCAGGACGTACAGCATATGTCAGTGTCTATGATTAAGCAGCAACTAAAATCGGTTCTTTCCGATATCCCGTTCCAGGCGTTCAAAACCGGCATGCTGGCTGACATTGATATTATGGACGCCGTGATTGAGAAGATTTCCGGACTGGATTCCCCTTATATTATGGATCCGGTTATGATGACAACGAGCGGTCACACATTAATCGCGGAGGATTCCCGTAAGTATTTACGTGAGAATCTGCTGCCATTATCGGCATTGGTCACACCGAATATACCGGAGGCAGAGGTGATTACCGGAGAAACGATTAAAACACCCGACGACATGCAACAGGCTGCCAAACAGATTGTCGATGAATTCGGTGCAGGAGCTGCTTTAGTGAAAGGCGGTCATATGCAAAGTCAAGCAGCCGACTTTTTGTTTGATGGGGAAACAATGCATACTTTCTCAACCGAACGAATCGATACGCAAAACACACACGGAACCGGATGTACCTATTCAGCAGCCATTACGGCCTATGTTACCCACGGTTACAAGCTGCCGGATGCCGTCCAGAGGGCAAAGGACTTTATAACGGCAGCTATTTGTCATTCATTTTCGATCGGACAAGGGAACGGCCCGACCAATCAGTGGGCACATCGAATGGAAAGGGTGAAGTAAATGAAACAAGCCATTATTCAAGAAGCACGCGAAACGATGCCGCTTATCCAACACCTGACCAATCAGGTGGTTATGAATTTTTCAGCTAACGGGCTGTTATCATTCGGAGCAGCGCCAGTTATGGCTAAGGCTGAAGATGAAGCTGCCGATATGGCTTCAAATGCCAATGGTGTCCTTCTCAATATCGGGACGTTAACTGCTGATGAGCTTTCAGGGATGATTCGTGCAGGTGTTGCTGCCAATGAAAAAGGGATTCCGGTCGTCCTGGACCCGGTTGGCGTTGCAGCAACACCATTCCGGACGACAGCTGCAAGGAGCATTCTGGAACAAGTAAAGCCGACAATGATCAAAGGAAATGCCGGTGAACTCGCACACCTGGTTGAAATTCCGTGGGAAACAAAAGGTGTCGAATCAGTCGGTGAAGGCAATGCCGATGAAATCGCTGCTAAAGTGGCTAAAACGTATCAGACTGTTGCTGTGGTCACCGGCAAAACGGATGTTATTTGCACTGGTGATGAGGTTTTGCAGAATCAATCCGGTCATTCGATTCTAGGTAAAATCACCGGTGCCGGCTGCCTGCTTGGATCGATCTTAACAGCCTGCCTGACAACAAACGAAGCCAGCGGTCAACAGGCATTAACCGCTCTTGAGTTTTACGGGCTCGCCGCAGAACATGCTGCCAGACAAAGAGACGTCAATGGCCCGGGGACATTTCTCCCCCATTTCATCGATGCGCTATCGCTCGACCCTGCCGAACTTGAAAGGACGTAACTTATGAATCTAAGAAAATACTTTATCATGGGGAGTCAGAACTGTGACCGGAAACCCGAGGACATCCTTGAGGAAGCGGCAAAGTCCGGTATCACCGCTTTTCAGTTCCGGGAAAAAGGTGAAGGATCATTAACCTATGAAAAAAAGTTGGCTTTGGGACGCAGACTGCGCGACATTTGTGCCCGCCATAACATCATGTTTTTCATAAACGATGATATAGACCTGGTTGAACCGCTGGCAGCTGACGGTATTCATGTCGGACAGGATGACATGCAGCTGGAAAAAGTGCGGAAGATGTTTCCCGATAAAATCATTGGTCTGTCAGTATCAAATCAAACTGAAGCTGACAACAGCACCGTCCAACTGGCTGACTATCTCGGAGCAGGATCGGTATTTGCAACATCATCCAAGGACGATGCTGCACAAGCAGTCGGTCTGAAATGGATCAGAGACTTGAGGATCCAATATCCCAACATACCGATTGTCGGAATAGGCGGGATTACTGAAGAGAACGCGTCTTCTGTCATAGATGCCGGAGCCGATGGGACTGCTGTCATTTCAGCTATCACGAGAGCTGACAATATCGGCGCAGCTGTCAAAAAGCTTTGAGTTCTCTCTCTAAATATATTAAAGGAAAAGACCTTCATGGCATAATGGAGGTCTTTTTTTATCTATCGTCAATTTATAAACAGCCATTTTCAGATGTTCAAGTCAAAACCAGGGTTACTAATTGCTCAATAATTCAATCAAAAATTAAAAATTCATACCAAACCGAACGTTGCTTTTCTTCGTTAACTTAAATGAAAAGAATTTTTTGGAGGTGTTTAGATGAAAAAACAAAAATTATGGATCCTCGCAGCAGTCTTGATAGCGGTATTGGTTCTTACGGCGTGTTCAGGTGACAGCGAAAATGATGCAGAAAATGGAGACCAAAGTAAAGAAAAAGGAGAGGATGTAAAAACTGGCATGCAGGTGATGGACAACGAAAAAGTCGGCAAGTATTTGGCAGATTCGAAAGGGATGACCCTTTATATATTTACAAAGGATGAAAAAAACGTCAGCAACTGCAAAGGCAAGTGTCTCAAAAATTGGCCAGCATATTATACCAAAGATCTTAATGTGCCTAAAGGCTACGATAAAAGTGATTTTGGAACAATTACCAGACAAGATACAGGTGAAAAGCAAACAACGTACAAGGGTTATCCACTTTATTACTTTGTTAAGGATAAAGAAAAAGGTAAGGTGAACGGTCAGGAAGTTAAAGACGCCTGGTATGTAGTCAATGACCAAACATTTCAACAACACATCAACAAAGATCGAACTACGTCGTTATCAGAAGGGATAGAAAAGGTATTATCCTCCCTTCACGATTTAAAAAATACAGCGAAATCTTCAACCGATGATGCGAAAAATTTAAATGAAAAAGGGAAGGCTCTCTCAGAAAGCTGGGAACCAATTGAAAAGAAAATTGAAAAGCGTAATGCCGAAGCCTACGAAAATATTGAAAAAAGCTTGTATCCGTTAATCTCTGAAGCGAAAAAAAATCAGCCGGATACCGGCAAGGTGAAACAGCTGGTTGACGAAACAACGGACAAGCTTAAACAATTCAAACAAAAGATAGCTTCAGCTCAACAAGTTACCCGTTCCAAAGGAATGGGTAACTTACATATGTTGTATGTAAACAACCGTGATGCAAGTGGGATCCAGGTCATTAATCCAAATAATAACAAGGTTATAGATGCAATTCAGGTTGGAAGGAAACCAACCTACAATGAAGTGTCCCCAAACGGCAAATATGATTACGTGGTCAACAGTGGTTCAGAAAATGTGTCGATTATAAACACCCAGACCAATCAAGTCGTTAAAACCATACCGGTTGGGAAAACACCGAAAGGAGTCAATTTCACCCCGGATGGCGAATGGGCGTATGTGATCAACGAAGGAGAAGGTACGGTGACTGTCATTGACATGCAATCGATGAAACCGGTGGGCAAGATTGAAGTTGGAAACTCCCCCCATAACGGGGTCTCCAGTCCGGATAGCAGCAAATTTTATATCACAAATACAGGTTCAAACACAGTATCCGTGATTGATACTTCCACCCAAACAGTGGTTGACACGATTGAAGGTGTTAATGGGGCACCACATAACATCAATATTATACCTGACAAGAATACATTGCTTGTGTCGTTAACGAGTGAAAATGCAGTAGGTGTGATTGATCTTGACAAAGAGAAAATGGTGACAACGATCCCGACAGGTGTTGGTCATCACGTTATAGACATTACCCCAAACGGTAAATATGCCTACGTAGCAAACATTGGAACCGACTTTGTTTCAGTGATAGACCTTTCAAAAAGAAAAGAAATCAAGGAAATTAAGGTAGGGAAGGGACCACATGGCATTGCTGTTACAGCAAACGGGGAAAGAGCTCATGTTGCGGTCAGTATGGAAAATAAAGTAGCCGTGATTGATACATCGAACAATGAAGTTGTGGACAATATCACGACAGAGGAATTTCCATTCTTTGTAAGTACTATTGAAGGTGATTCAGTAAAAAATTGATTGAAGTATACTGGAACTGTCGAATAGAGACAGTTCCTTTTTTCGGTTTGCAGCACCCTCTCTTCGAATTGCAAACACACAGGGATCCGTTTACTCAGATTATACCGTATGATAAATTAAATAGAAGGATAACGGAGGGAGGACGGTGCAATGAAAGACAAATCAGACCAGGAATTGATGGAATTAATTGTTCAAGAACACCGTCCGGCTTTTGAAGAACTGTATGATCGTTATATAAAACTTATTTACAGTTATGCTCTGAAAGCTATGAGCGGTGACAAAGAAAAAACCAAAGAGATTGTACAACAAGTATTCTTGAGAATATGGGTTGCTAAACAGCATTATGACTCCGACAAAGGACAGCTTGTCAATTGGTTAATCACAGTAACAAGAAATATTTCCATAGATTATATCCGCAAAGAAAAAAAGCTTGCAGAAAAACAGCAAAAGGCTATTCTACACGATTCTATCGAAATGTCGGGCTATACTCTGCGGGACGCTGACAACCAATTGACAAAAATGGAGATTGAGGAAGCGAAAAGCAAGTTGTCCGAGGAACAAAGACGCCTGATCACACTATTATATTGGGGTGGTTATTCTTTACTGGAAATTGCAGAGTTTGAAAATCAGAAGATAGGAACAATTAAAAGCCGTTTACACCAATCGTTAAAGCGCTTGCGTTATTATCTTGGGACAGAAGGAGGGATGACGGATGACAAAAAAATGTGAGCAGCTGGTGGACTACCTTACCGGGGAATTGAAAAAAGAAGAATGTCAGGACTTTGAATATCATTTATCACAATGCCAGTCATGTTCATCTGATTTAAAGCAACTTCAGGAAGCATGGTCGGCCCTTTCCTTCGATGTCGAAGAAGCCGATGTCCCGCCAGAGTTAAAATCCGAAGTGATGGATTATGTTTTTTCTGACAAAAAAACAAAGGACTCTCAAGAAAATGGCTTTACAACTATTTATTCAAAATGGAAGAACAGAATGAAGCAACATTTCAAGCCTTTAGCTTCAACGATTATTGCCATTTTATTTATTGTAGTAACCGTATTGGTCTATCAAAATATCCAATTACATCAGGCACTTTCAGAAATGGAAAAACCCACCGATTCAACAGTCAACGTGATTCGGACTGTTAAACTCCAATCAGTCATTACTTCAAGTGATGCCCAAGGTTATGCTGCGGTTGTAGAGAATGAAAATGGGCGTGAGCTTATTGTCAATCTGAATCAGTTACCCATGCCGGAGGGAGAACAAACCTATCAGGTTTGGCTGCTCAACGATGGCAACCGCAAAAACGCCGGTACGTTTCGTCCCGCCGCGAATGGCAAAGGGGTGATTACGTTTCCGCTGCCTGATAAGAACTATACCTTTGGTAACATCGGCATTACATTGGAACCGGATGCCAATGGAACAAAACCTCGCGGAAAAAAAGTGGTTGGAACAACTTTATAAGGAATGTTTCAATGAAATAAACGATTGAAAACCCGTTAGGAATAGCATTCACCAACGGGTTTTTTTCAAGATCAGTATGTTCACGCCCGAAACTCTCTTTGAGGGGCATCAGCCTTTTATCACATAAACAATGTGTTACACAGGAATGCTTTTTATACTATATTTCGCTTTCATTCATGAAACTATGCCTTCTTCCGGTCCGCATAAAACGCCATGGCATCACACATAAACATGGCCAGACCGTCACCATACGTGTCGATGTTTTTCGTGAAGCGTTCATCGTCAACATACATCTGCCCGAGCCCTTTGAAAGCATCAAGTGAATAACTGCCAATCTTATTCAGATAGTCATACCAAACTTTAATAGCTGCCTGTGCTTCATTTGAATCGGGTGCTTGATGCCTTATTGCAGCAAGGTCCCGGTAAATGCGGTCAAATTCCTGTTCCATTGCTTGCTGTTCATCTTTTGACAGCTGATTGACTTTGGCGTTTGACTCTTCAACCGCTTTGTCGCCCCAGCGTTCGCGGGCTTCCTGTTCGTACGGGTTTTTGCTGAAGTCAAAGCCTTCAAATTTCTCCTGATCACTCATCGGAATCTCTCCTTTCGTATTCTGGATTGTTTTATCAATCGTCGCAATCATATTGTCCAGGCGGGAGCGTTCTTCCAGCAGCATCTTGCGTTGAACGTAAAGCGCCTCCTCCCTGTCAAACGATGGACTATTGATAATCTCCTTTATTTTCTTCAAAGGGAAGCCAAGCTTTTTAAAGAACAGTATCTGCTGCAATGTTTCGAGCTCCTTTTCCGAATAGATCCGATAACCTGATTCGGTGGTCTCGGGCTCAAGCAAGCCGATCTCATCATAATGATGCAGTGTGCGCACACTGATGCCGACTAATCCGGCTACCTCTCTGACTTTCATTACTAAGACCTCCCTTCAATTGTTACGTTAAAGTATAACGTAACGTTAGAGTCAATAGGAGAATGGCTAAAATTGAACGCTTTTTTTTCGATAGGTCGAATCGCCAGACTATACGCCCATACATTTCTAGACGCATCCCCATATACTAAAGAGAAAGACGATTAAGGAGGAAGTTGAATATGAATCATAACCAACCACCGTATGACGATCCCAGAATTTTTAATTTACCATGGTTTCAAAACAACGGACCTGGTGCAGGGCCTCCGTTTGGCGGACCGCCCGGACAATCGGGAGGACAACAGCCAGGATTTCCCGGTGGACAACAGCAAGTCAGTGCACCCTCATCCCCGCCACCGCCATTCACACCACAAATGCCGCAAACACAGAAGTCGCAAGGTGACTTCAGCGTTTATGCAGTCGACCCAGGAGCAATCCAGCGATGCTTATTTCAATTTACGTATATCTGGCTGCGATGGGATTCCTTCTGGTTTTTTCCAATCTTTGTCGGCAGGCAATCGATAGCAGGATTCAGATGGCAGCGGAACAGGTGGGTCTACTACGGTGTTGACTTAAATAACGTGCAGTCTTTTCAATGCTATTAGGGGGCTGTCATAATGTCGAATATGACAGGGCTTTGTATACACCTTACAAAGAAGTGATAACATCCATCATTTAGCCTTAATCTATTTCACATGTGTCCTGGCAGGGTTTGCGCTGGCCTATGTACCAGCTTCCTCGGTCATCACCGGGGGATTAGCTTCGTTTTTGAATGTGATAGGCGATCTTATCATTATCATATTCTCGGGAGCCATCCTGTATTGGCTTTAAATCACTGCTGAACAAATGATTTAAGAGACTGTCCGGACCGTCTCTTTTTTGCTTACTTTGATCATTAGTACCCAGCCCTGAAGATGAAAGCCACCATTCGTAATTGAACGGTGGCTTTCGTTAGTCTTCCTTAATATCTTGAACAATGGTTTCGACTTCATTTCTGGAAATCTTCTCACGGCCCTCTTTCAAAGCCTTCAGAGTTCGTTTAGCTAATGCAAGCGGAATCCGGCAAAATAGCTTAATCGTCCGGGTATTGATGTCTTTCATATATTCGTCCGCCATGGCCAGGTTTTTTTCGGTATAACTGAACAAATCGTCGCGTGTCCATCTATCCGGAACGAAGCTGACACCGCGCTCGCTATCTTCATCCTGATTGCGCAAAATATTGACAGCCTGCAGGCCCCGACCATATCCTATGGCAAGTTCCCGATCTGTTTCGGTTCCGTCATACCACTCCCAGATATCAGACAGCATGATACCGACAAGCCCGGCAACATAATAGGTGTAATCATCAAGGTCGCCTTCATCCTTAATATTCCATCCCTTTTTCGCCCAATCAGCCATTCCTGCGGCCATTATACGTGTCGATGCTTTTACATTTTCAACAATCCCATCCGGGCAAATTTCAAGCCAATCGCCGAGTCGTAATGTCACCTCAGGAAGCTGTGTTACATATGGCTGCACCAATTCACTGTAAGCCTTTTCGTCAAAAACATCGTACTTCAATAAGTCGCAAGTTGTTCGGAGCAGATATTGTTTTGTTTCTGTATCCAACTCCTCATGATCTTCTATTTCATCAACAGCACGCATGCATAAATAAGCTGCCCCGACTGTTTGATTCAGCGGTGATTTCAGCAATGTTATCGGTATGTAAAATGTTCGGCTTGTCTGTTTTAATATATTATTCGCATCTTTTTGCAGTTTTTTCGCTTCACTCAACGGTGATGCCTCCCCTTAATGCTGATTTCATTATATCAAAAAATAGACAGAATGAATATAAAAAAAGGGAGTACCCTGAAGTATCCCGTTCTACTTTCTATGATCGATTTTAATCGGACGTCCTTTCCTCGGCCTTTCCCACATCAGACCCTGTTCCAGCGCCATCTTCTTCGCAATTTGAGGTGCATTCCACAACGGCGGCAACAGCAAAAATGAAACCGGGACTGCCGTAATGACAATCGAATTTTGAATCGCAGTAATGCTACCTTCTCCAATTGTCAGAATCATCATCGTCGTACCACCAAAAATCAGCGCCCAAAAGACGCGCAACCAGCGGGCGGGATGATCATTTCCAGTTAATGTTACGGATACTGTATAGGACATTGTATCTGTCGTCGTCGCCACAAAAACAATCGATATTAAAAGAAACGCGACGGCCATGACAGTGCCCAATGGCAACTGGTCCATAATCGCCATAACAGCAGCGGGCATTCCCGCTTCATTCAGCGCCCCGGATACAGACCCCGGATTTTCTATTTCAAAGAATACGCCTGTTCCGCCAACAACAGAGAACCAGAAGTTGGTCACGAGCGGCGCTACAATAGATACTGCAATAATCAATTCACGAATCGTTCTTCCGCGCGAGATGCGGCTGATAAAAATAATCAGCATCGGGCCATAGCCGATGAACCACCCCCAGAAAAATATGGTCCACGCGCCAAGCCACGCATTGTCACCGCGATAAAAATTCATCGCAAAGAAGTTCTGTAAATGAAATCCTGTTCCGCCGATGAATGCGTCAATGATGAACAATGTCGGGCCGATCACAAGCATAATAATTCCCAACAAAAACGTCATGCTAACATTGACACGGCTCAGTAAAAGAATCCCCCGGTCAACCCCGGTCGCAGCTGATATCGCCGCGATAATAACCAGAACAACTACCACCAGAATGCTTACCGACACAGTATTGGGAACACCAAATAAATGATTCAGCCCATAGGATATTTGCAAACCAAGGAAACCTAATGGCCCCAATGTTCCAGCAGCTGTTGCAATAATGGAGAATATATCTGCCGCAGACCCGAGAACACTTTTATGAAAGATTTTCTCCCCGAACAACGGAAATAATAAAGCTCGTGGCCGCATCGGATAACCTTTGCTGTAATGCACATACATCATCACAATGGTTGCCAGAGTACCTAGGATCGCCCAGGCCAAAAATCCCCAATGCATAAAAGCTTGTGCAAACGCAGCCGATACATTATTAACTTCGCTATCGCCAAATAATGGCGGTGTTGTCATATAATGATACATCGGCTCGGAGGCTGCCCAGAACACGCCGCCGCTTGCCAGGAGAGTTACGAGGATCATCGCAACCCACCGATAATAACTATACTTCGGTTTATCCATTTTACCCAGTTTGACGTTTCCATACCGTGAAAAGGCTAAAAAAATACCAATTGCAAAATTACCGAACAATAATACCTGCCAATACGCTCCAAACAGATCGGCTGAATAATTGAATAAGGTCGTAATCCATTCTCCAACCATGGCGCTGTCCATGAATGATAGAACAATAAATAAAATCAAAAAACCGCCACTGACGGCAAAAACGGTCCAGTCCGTTTTAATTCTCTCTTCTTTCTGCAAAGTTTGCCTCCCATATTCAGGAGCAAGTGTCTATACATGTGCTGTCATACAGACCGTTGGATGGAAAATGATTATCCTTTTCCCGAACCATTTGTTAACTCTATCTCTCTAAAAGCCATCAGCTTGCTCATGTTATTTTCAAACATAGTGCTTAATTATAGTTTTAATTATATAAAACGTCAATCATAAAAAATACTATGTTTGCCCAAACGCTCCGGAACTTCTGCATGTGAAAAAAACATAAATCATTCTGAATTTTTTGGGGCTGTCATGTCAGCAAAGCTCCTAGGACAGAAGTAGTTTGGATACTACTTCTTTGCTATCGTAAACTTATTTGGTCAGATTCATTAAGCATTTCGTCGCTTCAAAAAGGTGTTTCATCTGAACGATCTTCCTTTCCATTCCCGTCTTGTATATAATGTTAATCAAAGTATACAGATATTTTACACGACTTAAAGGAGAAGGAGGACCCTTATGGAGCTGAAAATTGAATATGATCATTCGTTGCCTGCCAACTTAACCATTCTGCGAACCAAAACGCATCATGAATTCGTAGACAAGATAAATCATTTATTTGAAAACCCGTACCCGTCGAACATCATTATCGCACATAATGGTTCAAGTTTTTCACCCATTGATTTAAAGCAAGTCTATTATTTTTTCACAGAAAGCAAGGCGGTTTATGTGAAATCCGAATTCGGAAAACAGAAAATAACTGAAAGACTTTATGAAATTGAATCGCATCTACCCAACTATTTTGTAAGGATATCACGATTTGAAATCGTTAATTTACAATGGGTTCAACGTTTTGAGTATACATTTGGTGGTCGAATTACTCTCCATTTAAAAGATAAAGAACAACTTTATACGACACGATCACACACAAAGAAAATTAAAGAAATCCTATTTAGAAAGTGAGGCGTTTTGATGATTAAAAAGAAAGCATTATCTTTGGTGCTTAATATTTCGTTATCAGCCAATATAATGGTTATTGTTACATGGATAATCACAGATGCATTGGGATACGATTCGATCAGCCCAACTTATTTGTTCAGAAATATAGGCGCCACTGTTGTGCTAGTGGGAGTGAACACAGTAATCGGATGGTTTTATTCAAAAAACGCCAATCCATTGGTCATTGGTAGTTTACATTTTCTTATCGCCGGAACAGTATTTGTCCTCTGTGGTTTATGGGCACATTGGTTTCCGTCGGATGGAAGTATCATTTTAACCGGTATATTGATTTTTATGTTCATCTTCTTAGTCATATGGCTTTCGCATTATTTCTATTGGAAAAGACAAATCAGAAAAATAAATGGCAAACTTAGTTGATAATGGTGGTATCCTGGATCTGTTAATATGATACTAACAAATTAAAATAGATTCAGAATATTTTTGTCAAATCGACTGGTTCGCTATTATAATAGAATGCGTCAACAGTAGCAAGTTGCGTTTGATGTGTACTGCTGTATGATTTACAAAAACTAACGCGCCATACATAGGGGGGCAACCGTTGAAGGAATATCTCCGGGAACTGCCGGCTATCCACGCCGTTCAAAACGATAATCGATTTACAGCGTTACAGGAAGAATCTGATATTCCGTATTCAACATTGACAAAATGGATCCAGGACATCATTCATCATATACGTGAGCAGATGTTGAACAACAACTGGGAGCAGGAATCTCCAACCAAAGCGGACCTGAAAAACGTCATTTTCACCATGCTCAAACAAAAATCTGAAACGTTCCGGCAACATAATTTACGATACGTCATCAACGCCACGGGAACAATTTTACATACCAACCTCGGGCGGGCAAGATTAAGTCAAAAAGCCATTGATCAAGTTGTGCTAACCGCCGGGAATTACTCGAACCTTGAATATGATTTAGAACAAGGCAGGCGCGGCTCCAGACATCAGCTGACTGAATCTGCTTTAACAGAAATCACCGGTGCAGAAGCGGCAATGGTCGTCAACAACAATGCCGCAGCCGTTTATCTGATTCTGCGCACACTGGCGTATAAACAAGAAGCCATTGTTTCCCGCGGTGAACTTGTGGAAATAGGCGGTTCCTTCAGAATCTCATCCATCATGGAAGAAAGCGGAGCAATGTTGCGAGAAGTCGGGACAACCAACAAAACCCATTTGTTTGACTATGAACAGGCAATAGGCGACGAGACAGCCATACTGATGAAGGTTCATACCAGCAATTTTAAAACGATTGGGTTCACCGACTCAGTTGACACGGGAAAACTGGTCAAATTGGCACAAAAGCACCGTCAGTTACTTGTCTATGAGGATCTTGGGAGCGGGGCACTTTATAATTTTGAAGCAGGCGACGAACCCGTCGTATCCAATGTGCTAAAAACGGGTGTGGATATCATTTCATTCAGCGGTGATAAGTTATTGGGAGGGCCACAAGCAGGGATTATTCTTGGACGGAAAGAACTGGTGGATAAATTAAAACGGCACCAACTGGCACGTGTATTACGTGTGGATAAAATGACACTCGCTGCACTTGAGGCCACAATAAAAAGTTATGCGGAGGGAGATGATAACGATATTCCCGTGATCCGTGACATGTCACTGTCCATATCCGAAATCCAACAACGAGCGGAAACATTCGTGGAGGGTGTACGTAGAAAAAGCAAGGCATGGCAGTTCAACATACAAGAAGATACGTCACAAGTTGGCGGGGGGAGCATGCCGGATGTTGAACTGGCAACACTTGTCGTTTCCGTATGCCACACACAATTTACCCCGCAGCAGATTTTTAACCGGCTTCGGACAGGACAGCCCGCTGTTCTTGCAAGACTCAAACATGACCGGGTGCTCCTCGATTTCCGTACCATTGCAACGTGCGATATACCAGTATTAATTGATTGTTTTGCTGGTATGTAGCAAGACAATGGAAGCTCCACCACAATATTCGATTCAGGCGGAAGATTCATCCTATATCCATTTTCGATTATCGCCGACTCTTTTAGTCAGTTTATATTGATCCAATAGTTCCAAAAACGGAACCAAATATTTTCGGGATACCTGTAGTGCATCTTTCGCCTCTTTTAAACCGAATGTCTCATTTGTGCCGGCTTTTAACATTAATAAAGCACCTGTAAACGTCTTATGATGAATAATGAGTTCACGCGTTAACGGATGTGCCTGTTCAGTATGAATGAGGTAGGCGTGTAAGTCTTCAGCTTCTTGTTTCAGCACCGTTGTATGCGTTATATATTCTGTCCACCTCTTCACCTGCAGGCCATCCGCTTCAAGCTGATTAATAATCGCTTCCATTTGCGTTTTCCATTTTTCAGGCAAATATGGTGTGAAACCAGATAAGGCAAGGAACTGTTTATCCTTCTGTATTTCACCGGTTGACAGCATTGAATCCAAACCGAATTCCACGAGCCGCTTCGGAAACTGACCATTAAACGATTGCACGATTTCAGCCTTACTGATTCCCGGCCGCATCGGAAATTCATCGTGGCGATTCTGCAATTGCTGTGATACCATGTCCTTTATCATGATGACGTCTTTCGCCAGGGCGTACTTGTCCCCTGTTACTTGTACCAATTGCCGGGTGTCAATGCCTTTATTGACTGCGGCCTTCATTCCAGGTTCATCAAAGGACGTATATTGAATCAACTGTTTCACATTCAGCAATTTATGCTTCATTAAGACATCTTTAACTAAATCTTCTGGTGTCCCGTCTTTCTTTTTCTGCAACATGTCCATTGTGGTTTCACCAAAACGGTACTTGTTTCCTTTAGGCTCAATCACCCATCCGCCGCCAAGTGTTTCAACCGGTGTGGGTCTTCTTAGAATAAAACGGTCACCACGGCAAACAACAATCTTTTCCTCCAAGCGAATCTGGCACAAAACATCATCATCATCCCGGATCACTTCATTCCTGTCGAAAAAGACGATTCTCCCCATCACTTCAGATGTCCCGGTGTGTACTTTTACCGGCATCCGCTGTTTTACAGGTGAGGACAAGTTTTCGACAAGCTGCAGGTTGACATCAATCGTATTCGTCACCAAAAAGTGATCGGAGGCAACAAGCACATCCCCACGCTCGATGTCTTCCTTGTCTATTCCACTAAGATTTATAGCTGTTCGCTGACCGGCACGCGATATACGCTGTCCCTGACGATGGACCTGAATTTGCCGCGCTCTCACTTTGTAACCTCCGGGAAGAATAGTCAATGGACTCCCTTTTTGTACAATGCCCTCATAAATGGTTCCTCTCACAATCGTTCCCTGTCCTCTCACTGTAAACACCTGGTCAATTGGCAGTCGAAACGAGCCATAAGCATCCCGAAATACTGTCTTTTCCAGTTCAGATACAATTTGTCGTCTTAGCTGATCGATACCTTTTCCGGAGATACTGTCAACGCAAACCAATGGGACCTCAGAAAAAATGGTCCCGGCTATACTTTCCCTGATATCCTCTATAGCAAAGTCGAGCAATTCCGCATCAACACGATCTATTTTGGATACCGCGACAATACAATGCTGGACGCCAAGAAACTCCAAAATTTGCAAATGCTCCCTTGTTTGCGGCATCACCCCTTCATCCGCAGCGATTACCAGAATGACAAGATCAATACCTGCGACTCCGGCAATCATCTGGCGGATAAACCGTTCATGCCCCGGCACATCCACAATCGAAACGTGGCTGCCATCCTTTGTTTCCAAAGGTGCATAACCAGGTTCAATTGATACTTTCCGTTCCTTTTCTTCCTTTAAGCGATCGGTATCCACGTTTGTAAGTGCTTTCGTCAGGGCTGTTTTGCCATGATCAATATGGCCTGCCATACCAATCGTAAAGTAAGCATCATCCATTTTAATCCCCCCGCTTTGTCTGTAAAAATTTTCTTCAACCAGAGCATTTCAGCCGTGCGATTTTTTAAAAAATATGGTATTATTAATGTATAATATTTCGACTATAAAGATGTATCTGAAAAATAAAGCTAATTTATGGGGCTGGCTGAGTGACTGGTGTCCTCCCGGGTCTTCAAAACCCTGCGGGAGACGCGTGCCGTCTTCGGTGGGTTCGATTCCCACACAGTCCCGCCAACCTTGTTTCGCTTATGGACCTTTCTGAATTAAAGAAAACCATCCATTAACTTCCGTGTCTCTCTATATGATGAAAAGGAACTGATCAACCCGTTCCCCTTCCTAGCTCACACTCACCCGACCTTTATTCTTGTTGGTCACGCTGCCGATGATGGCCGGCTCGATTTGACGATTTGCAAGCGCATGTACCAGTCGTTCTCCCTCTGTTTCAGGTACAGATATAACGAGGCCTCCTGAAGTTACCGCGTCGCAAAGAATTAACTGATCAATATCATTAATGGAATCGGCATATTCAACACGATTAGACAGCCACTTGTGGTTTTTCTTCGTACCGCCTGGAATAACGCCTTGTTTAGCGAGCGTCTTCGCTCTTTTCAAAATCGGCACTTCCCCGCTTGACAGCGTGATGCCAACTTGGCTGTTCTCGGCAATCTCCAAAATATGACCAAGCAGTCCAAAGCCGGTAACATCCGTACAGGCGTGCACATTATGATCGGCCATAACCTCTGCCGCATCTTTATTTAAAGCCGCCATAACGTTTGTTACTGTTTCAAGTTCTTCTTTCGCCAGCAAGTCTTTTTTTTTTGCGGTTGTCAGGATGCCGACGCCAATTGGTTTTGTAAGAATCAATACGTCAACGGGTTTTGCCCCTGCATTGGATAAAATGTGATCCGGATGAATCGTACCGGTAACTGACAGCCCAAACTTTGGCTCCTGATCATCGATTGAATGCCCGCCTGCCAAAACAGCTCCTGATTCAGCAACTTTTGCAGCAGCTCCGGACAGAATATCTGCTAATATGTCTTTACCAAGTGTGTTCACGGGAAACCCGACGATGTTCATAGCCGTAATCGGTTTTCCACCCATAGCGTAAACGTCACTTAAGGCATTTGCAGCTGCAATTTGTCCGAACATATAAGGATCATCAACAATCGGTGTAAAGTAGTCCAGGGTTTGCACCAATGCCGTATCATCGCTTATCTTGTATACGCCGGCATCGTCGGATGTATCCGAACCAATAAGCAAGTTCGGATTTGGTGTAGTCGCTGGTAAATGACGCAAAACTTGCGCCAGGTCTTCCGGACCAATTTTGCATCCTCAGCCGGCTTTACTGGATAGTGCGGTTAACTTGATTTCTTCTCTCGTCATGCAATCACCTCCTTCACTGAATGGAAAGATGGCTTTAAGTATAAACATAGAACAAAATGTCCTGACCGTTTTTAATCGGGAAATCTGCCAACTGATACCCGCGTTTCACTGTTTCCTCGGGGACATTCCTGAAAGATGCCGGACAATCGGTTATGATTTTCAGAAGCTTCCCTCCTTCTAAACCTTCAAGTGTATCCAACGTATATATAACCGGATAGGGACAGGATTCGCCCCGTAAATCCAATGTGAAATCAGCTTGCATCTGTTCCTGCATACCTTTTACCTCCCTTTTTCACGTTGAGAACAGCATGATAATTGTCACCGCGTAACTTAACAATAATATACAGGGCAAGCAGGATCAGCAGTGTTGCAAGCACGGCACCCACAGGACCAAAAGCCGGAACAAGATTTAGTTCCGCTCCACTGGCAACAAATAGATCATAAACACCAAGATGATCCCAGGCAAACGCGAGAAAAGTTGCGCCGGCTATATTTCCTGCAAATACCGTGAAATATAAAATCTGCCCTTCCATCAAACGATACATCATCCCGGTTTCGCAACTGGAAGCCATGACAATACCAAGACCAAACAATGCGCCTCCAATGAAAGTGCTTGGGGCAGCGATTTGTGTAATGGGGAGCATACCATAGGAAGCAATGACCGCAATCGTCAAGACAGAACTGACCGCCATACCGGCTATAATCGCTTTGGCCATGATGCTGCGACCCATAATCCATAAATCACGAAAAGCTGACGTAAAACAAATTTGTCCTCTTTCAATAAGAATACCAAAAAGCGCGCCAAACAGAGCACCGAATCCCAGTAAAATTTGCCCTTGAGCAAAAAAAAGTACAATAAGCGATAAATATAAAACAGCGATAACTCCACCGACAAAGGGTTGTATTGTCCTGGTTGCCTTTACAGTTGACTTGCCGCCCCCTTTCGCTAAGGCAGGCTTTCCTTTCCACCAGCGGGTTTGCACGATTTTCGCTCCAATATACGAACCGGCACCTGTTGCAACGATAAAAATCCAGGAATGCAAGGAGAACTGGGGCACACCGGTAAAAAAGGCTGCCAGATTGCAGCCAAGCGCCAAACGTGCACCAAATCCCGCAATGATGCCACCGAAGAGTCCCTGTACATAACGTCGTTTTTGCCTTGGAACACGAATTTTAAAATTGTTACTCAATAATACCATGATAAGCGCACCGGCAAACATGCCCCAAATCATCCAGCCACCCGGACGTGTCAATGTTGTTCCATCCATCCGGATCATATCAAAATATGCCCAACCTGATATATCGGCACCGAAAAGTCCCAGGAATTCCCCGCCCAGGCGTGTGAATTCACCCGTAACGGCCCACACTGCTCCCGTAAAAGCGAAATATAACGCACTTAAAATACCGGCCAGTAGGAGCGCAATATATGGATTCCAGTAATTTAGTATTGAATGTTTGATAAAATACATTTACCAATTCCCCTTACGTAAATCATACGATCTTTAATAACATGATAGAAAAATGGGATAATGCTAATGCCCTTACCGGGAGTCCCTGTCATTAACATGTATCCCAATGTCCGTTTACTAACCCTGTTCTAATATTAATTCCTCGATATTTTCTATTGTCAGGTCGCCACCTGAGATCCTGTTCACTTCTTTACCGTCCTTGAATGCGAGAAAAGCCGGAAGCCCCATCACACGATAATCAATACAAAGCCGCCTGTTTTCAGCTGTATTCAATTTGACAACTTTAACCCTGTCCTGATAGATTTCCGACAATTCTTCCACATCAGGCATTAATTGTTTACACGGCACACAACTCGGCCCCCAAAAATCAACAACCACTGGTTTGTCGGCTTCCAGCACTTCCTGATTAAAATTTCCTTTGTTTACATCCATCATGGTTCATTCACCCCTTCATTTTTTTCAATAAGGAAAGACATCCCGTCGGACAGGTTTGTCATTTTGCCAAGGAAAAGACTGCCTTTGCCAACAAACATGGCATTATTAATGTCACCGTTCATGATCATTTCCCGTGCGTGGCCAAGAAATGGAATGGCTGAGGCAATATGGCCCTGGGTCGGCGAAAAACCGGCCATACCATGTTTATTCTCAAAATGATTCATTTCTGCTTTTTCCATTTCTCCTCTCAGAACTGCCATCGCAGCAATTGTACGGTAGTTTGTTCTGGGCACATTACCATTGCCATTGGGTTCTGTCACATCCGGGTTATGAAGTTCGACTGCATATTTATCGATATCCAGAATCCCCCTTCCAAACCGCTCCAACGGCTTAATAATTAATGATTTGTAGATAGCTTGTGCAGAGGAGCCCGCGGAGATATCATGTTTGCCAATACTGTCTGTGCGAATCACCGGACTTTTTCCATCGTCTTTGCCAATAATCATGGCAATAGCTCCCATCTGATCTTCCACAATCGGCATATCATGTTTTAAATTCCCGGCAAACTTCATCCCCAGTTTTGCCAAACTGCCGCCCCCAATAATAACAATTTCCTCGTAGATTCCCGCTTGGATAAGTCCTGCAGCAATATTCACTGAATGGGCAGGGGCACAGCAAAAAGCTTTAATGTCAGAGCCCGTTGCGTTGACACAGGCTGCATGTTCAGCAATGGATTTGGCTATATTACCACCGCCGCGCTGATAGCGGTCACCAACCGCTTCTTCGTCACAGCCAAATACATAGTCAACATCTTCTGCTGTAACATCAAATGAATACAGAACATGACGCATGGCAATAATACCTGAAGCCTTATTGCACAGATTTTCCAAAATAATCTCAGCGGTCAAAAAGGGATCTTCATCATGCCCTGTCTGCACATAACCAACCAGCTTATTACCGTTCACATGCAATGGTTCAGCTTTGCCCTGGGCTAACGCTTTTTCGATTACTTCGATATCCTTCCCTTCACCCAGGCGCTCAAAATCTTCCGGTTGTATGATTGGATGATTTGTGAGTTTTTCCTTCAATTCCAATAAAAACGTTTTTTCCAAATAAACCAATTGAAACTCGTCAGCTATTTTAAGCCACCCGTAAAATTCATCCTCGGGAACGATTTCACCGGACGGCCCGAATCGCTCTGCATCCGTAAGCTTCACATTAGTCCATGGCCGTGCATATTCATTTAGATCATCAGGCCGCATATTGCCGATGAACACCTGGTTTGGCGGGTATGCAACGGCTTCTTCATAGTTTCTGAGATTAGCCAAAATCTCGTCAAGTAAATGATCATTTTTCGCTGTTTCCCTTGTGGGCTTAGAACCGTGGCGGACCAGACCAGGCGTATGGGCAATGACCGAAGAGGCACCTTTGACAACCGGTGTAATCATGTTATACCTCCTCACGTGCGTAGTGTAATTCTTCAGTTAGCTTCTCAACGTATTCCTGAGCCGACTGGGCCGCAATACTGCCATCACCCGTTGCCGTTACAATTTGCCGTAACTTCTTTTCATTCACGTCACCTGCTGCAAATATGCCCTTAACATTGGTACACATATTTTCATCCACTTCGATATATCCGTTTTCATTTGTGATACCAAGATCCGCAACACATTCGGTAAGCGGATCCATACCAACATAAATGAATACACCATTACAGGACATTTCTGAATTTTCGCCGGTAATCGTATTGGTGAGTGATACTGACGAAACCACCCCATTCCCCTTAACCTCATCAACAACATGATTCCATATAAACGCAACCTTATCATTATCAAACGCCCGTTTTTGCAACAGCTTTTGCGCCCTTAATTCATCCCGGCGATGTATAATGGTCACCTTTGAAGCAAATCGGGTAAGAAAAACCCCTTCTTCCACCGCTGAATCTCCACCGCCGACGACAGCTATCTCCTGATCCTGGAAAAAAGCGCCATCACATACAGCACAATAGGAGACACCGGCACCCGACAACGCCTTTTCTCCGGGTACATGCAGGCTCCTGTGCTCAGCACCTGTAGCAACAATAATAGATTTTGCCAGTATTTCATTATCCGCCATTGTTATTTTTTTGTAAGGGTAGCCATCTTCAATCGTTTGAATATTACCTTGAATATAATCAGCATCGAACTTCTTTGCATGTTCGAACATCTTATTGGAGAGATCGGGGCCGAGAATGTGCTCGAACCCCGGGAAATTTTCAATGTCCTCCGTATCAACCATCTGCCCGCCCGGTGCACCGCGTTCAACCATTAGTGTTTTCATTTTGGCTCTTGATGCATAAAGTGCTGCAGTCATGCCAGCCGGGCCTGAACCGGCAATAATCACGTCGTAAATATGCTGTTCATTCACGCTTTTCCCCCCGTTACCGTTAGACAAATTTCACCCTGGCCTCTTCCATCGCACTACATATGGCTTCTTTCTCCAATGATAGCTCCGCAACGCCAACTTGTTCGTCATATATTTCCTGAGGGACCTCCTCTTTGACCATGTCTTCCAAAATGTGATGCACAGGAAGGTTCAGTGCAACCCCTGCTAGAGGTCCGGCATAAGTTGGATCACCAATCGTCACTGTTTCCGCATAAATATCGGCACTATCGGCATCCGGGGATCCTAACAGAACAACAACATTTTCTTGCCCGTGTGCTTCAGCCGCTTTCTTTAATTCTCCCTGGACCACCTGGTCCATTGCGCCAGCGGCAGTTCAAACAAAACAAGATGTGTCTTTGTAGATGACATCGCCCCCTGCAGCATTAACGCATTCTGCAATTGCCGGTGCAGGTACACCATCTCTTTCCCCCAGGATAAACACCTTTTTACCTTTTAACATGATCCAGCACTCTCCTTAAACATTTTATATAGTCACATCAAAAATTGAGGGTTCTTCAATCTCTTGCATTAAACCATCGAGGGCGACCCCAACACGGTGCCTTCGCAAATTCCATTGTTCCTCTTCCGTCAGATTCGGATCACCCAGCGGATGTGGAATGGACACAGTCTGAACAATCCGATTAGCACCAACCGTTTTAGCGATCGTCACGATGTTTGCCATTTGCACGATTGGTATGCCTGCTCTTTCAATTTCTTTTGCTATCGTTGCCCCGCAACGCGTACACGTTCCTCAGGTGGATGTCAGGACAATTGCCGAAACATTTGCCTCAAGCAGTTCGTTGGCAATCTCGTTGCCCATTCGGCTTGCTTCCGCCTGACTGGTCCCCGTGCCGACCGTAGTGTACAGGAAGTGATACAAACGTCCGATTTTGCCTTCATTTTCAAAGTGCCGCATCGCATCCAACGGAACAACCACATTTGGATTTTCGTTGGCGGCGCTCGGATCAAACCCGGCGTGGATTGTCTCCCATTCACCTGCTTTCAGTTCGCCCTGACCGGTTATATCGTATTTTCCCCATTTCGTAGCAGAAGCGGACTGAATTCCATCCGGATTTCCTTCAGGTACGATACCCCCTGATGTTACGAGCGCTACTGTTTCTTTATTTAAATCAGCCAAAGGCGGTGCAATGGGGACTTTATCAATCTTCGGTATCGGGATTTCTGTCTCATACTCGTCATCGTTTAATTTTTGCAGGAGCATCTCAACGGCCCGGTCGGCTCCCATTTTCGGTGGTTTCACGAATGTTTCACCACGGATACCCATAGGGAAGTAACCTTCCTCCCTCGCCGACAGTGTTTCCTCACCTGCAAGCAAACGTGTAATGAAGTCGGCCATTGTCGGCACATCTTTTCGCATTGTTGCAGCACTTCTGCCGCCGGAAAAGATATAAATATCCTTTCTGTACATTTCGACAGCCGGATTTTCCACGTTCATACTCGTTAAAACAGGGACATTAAATGTCTCTTTGACTGCCTTACAGATTTCACCACAGGCAAATCCGTATCTCCCCGCCATAAAAGCAGGGCCTGCAATAAATACATCAAACGTCTTATTTTCCAGAAGATCCAGAATGATTTCAACTGCTTCATCTTTTTTGGAACCGAAGTAATTATCTCCGCAAACAACGGTATGTGTCACTTCAATATCAGGTTCAAGCCAGTTCTTCAGCAGCATTCCCGGACCAAATACACCTTCCTGAATATCCGGCCTATAATCAGCTTTTTCTTCACCACCGATTTGGCCGAAAAATTGATTGAGATAATAGATTGCTTTTTTCAACCAGCCTCACCTCCTTTCAAATTAATACTCAACAACCGTTTTGAAGTGGTTACCGGTATTTGCATCTGCACAGAAAATTCCATTATTTTCCATTTCAATCGATCCATCTGCTTTAATACTTCCATCCCAGCCTCCGGAATTTCCGTCTCTGGTAAGTGATTCAAGTTCACCAACAACCACCTCCATCGGATCAAGCTTTAATATCTGCGACACATTACCGGTTGAAATAAGCGCATTAGCCTTTATCGATAGATCAACAAGTGGCTGCGAGCGACCATCACGTCCTGTTGCTTCATTCGTTATGCCAACGGTTTTGATACCTGCATCCTCAAACTCACTTATAGCCAGAATAAAATCGGTATCAGGGTTGCCATATCCCTCTTCACAAACAATTGCCCCTTCCGCTCCTAGCGAGCTGGCAATCTGCTTAATGCGCATCGCCGAACGCTGTTTCTCTTCAAGCGCAACATTTAGATTGGATACAATCACACCTAGGAAGTTGATTGTTACACCGTGCTCGCGCATCAAGCGTTTTACAGTTTCATTATTAACATGCTGATAGGTTGATATTTTTGACGATGATGGCATGAAACTTCCGGAAACAACTGCTCCATCCAACAATTCGTTTGGATGCATAAGTGTCGGCAGCATATTTCTTGCATCCCATCCATAAACGAGTGAATTGTAACCGTTTTCAATCATTTGCGACTGTAATTGCAGTACATACACGACCCTTGGGAGCTCCTTTACCCGATCTTCCAACTCATTAGGTGATGGCAGGTCATAAACCTCCAATCCATCCGGTTCCATATCGCGGATACATTCGCCAAGATACTCGCTAAGCCGAATCGCTGCTAGCCTTAATGCGGTATTTTTCTTTTGCTGCTCATGATTTTCATCATCTTCATTCGTATCTGCCACAAGACAAATGTTAAGCAAATAAGAAAACATCGTCTGGTAAGACCCGGGACCGCTCATATCCACCAACCCATCCTGAAAGCCGCCCCAGTGCTTCCCCACTGCTAAGACGCACCCCCCTTTTAATACGTGCGTTCTTCCTGTACCTGCTGGAACAAGATTGTTCGTCAAGCCCGGATATAGCTCACCTCCTGACACCTTGCACCTTGGTTCAACGGCATCTTTAACAGGCGTAATGCGAATCGGATCATTTGGTCTTGCAATAACAATATCGGCGTCTGTAATGCGGTCATCTTCATACACAACCCGTAAGGCCTCATCTTTGTTGATTGTCAGTAAGCCATTTTCAAAAACGGTCGTTTCGCCAAAATCAACATCTTGAATATGAAAATTACCGATTTCCAGCCTCATAAGCTCCCCTCCCTTTATATCGGTCAAATAACTTGCTCTAAGTCAATATAACATCAACATGCTCTTTTATAATCATGTATATGCTCAATAGTGTAAGTTTGATTATAATTCAGTATTTCTTGACTGTAAATGATTTTTGATAATTCGTTAAATAAAGTTTTTTCAGTTAATTAATTTTGTACGTGATAAACTGAATAAAAAATTTAAACCGTGTCATATCGTGCTGAAAATTCGCCCCACATACCAGTTGAGACAACATCGTTCAGCTTTTTCCGTAATTGTTTCATGGGCAGCTTCAAGTACCTGTAGGGTGAATTGTCAGGGCAACCTTACGAGCTTTTACCTTCCGCTCATAGTGGCTTCACAAAAAGACATCTGCTAAAATTACTATATAGAATATGGAGGTTATGATCATGAAAGTCTACGTTGACGCAGATGCCTGTCCGGTTAAAAAAACAATCATATCTGTTGCCCGGGACTTTGATATTCCGGTTATACTTGTGAAAAGTTTTTCTCACTTTTCACATGATGATGAAAAACCCGGTGTGGAGACAATTTATGTGGATACAGGTGCTGAAGCCGCCGACTATCGAATTATGCAATTGACACGGAAAGGGGATATTATCATTACTCAAGATTACGGGCTTGCTTCACTTGGGCTTTCAAAAGGGTGTACCGTTCTGCATCATAAAGGCTTCACGTATACTAATCAAAACATCGATCATTTGTTGCAGACCCGTTATGTAAATGCTGTGGCACGCAAAAGCGGAAAGCGAACAAAGGGCCCGAAGGCATTCAACACTGAAGATGAAGTGAAATTCCGTGACCTTTTCCGAAAAACACTTGAAAAAACACGCTATGATTTTGAACATCCAAAAGAAGACATAAAACAGGAAATGCGCGAAAAAGACACTGGAGATGATACCGGAGAGGAACGTTCGTGAACTATAAAGCGAAACAACGTAATATCCTTTCAATGGACTTTAATTCTCAAAAGGGACATCAATACAGACTCTGGTTCCTTGTGATCACTCGCAGATTGGAGGAGCCCTTTGAAACGGTATAGCCGTCTCAAAGGGAAACATTAAAATTTTCTGATTCGAAAATTGCTCTGCAGCATCGGCCAATTTTGCGGGAATGGGGTGCCAAGCGCCCAATAGCTTACACCTCTCAGACCATATTCCTTGACCGTATTATATTTCGCTTGAACACTGCGGGCATCTTCAAACCAGACCTCATGCCTCTGGCCGCTCTCATCCGTATAACGGAAAAACGGTGACTGGTACGTTTCATTATATTGAATAGCTGCGCCATACTCAGCTGCCAGTTGAACCGCTTCTTTCGGACTCAACGTACTGGCTGTCGTACCCTCGACCCATGGAATGTTCCAATCACGTCCATATAAAGGCATTCCCATCACGATTTTGTCACGCGGAATCACGGTTATAGCATAATCCAGCACATTCCTTACTTCATTAATCGGGGCGATTGCCCATGGTTCACCACCGGCCCATCCCCATTCATATGTCATCAATATGACGAAATCGGCAATTTCACCGTGCGCCTGATAATCATGAGCTTCGTACAACAGTCCTTTTTGATCAGCATTCTCTTTCGGTGCAAGAGCTGTCGTAACCAGAAACCCTTCAGAATGCAGCCCGGCCACAACACGCCGCAAAAAATTATTATAATTCCGGCGGTCTTCCGGATATACATATTCAAAATCAAAATTGACGCCCGCATACCCTTTTTCGCGCATGGTTGTCAATAGATTACTGATCAATGCCTCCTGTACTTCGGAACTGCGCAGCACAGCCGCAGCCAAATCCGAATTAAACTCACCCCCGGTGAAATTGGTCACCACCATCAGCGGCGCAACATTATTAGCCTTGGCGGCCTCAAGCACCGGCTGATCAGGAAGTTCGGTTAGCGTTCCATCGTCACGAACACTGTACATGAACGGAGAAAGATACGTTAAATATCTGCCCAAACGCATCACCCCGGGAGCACCTTGATTGTCTACCTGTGTTATATAAGCATTCACTTCCGTAAAGGGCTTTGCTGAAACAGGAATCCTCAACGTTTGCCCCGGAAATATCAGCCCGGGCTGTCCGATATCATTGACCGCAATAATGCGTTCAGCGCTAATACCATATCGCTGGGCAATCCCCCAAATGTACTCACCTGCTTGAACAGTGTGCGTAATATAAGGGTTGATCAGCATTTGTCCGACAAAAATTAATGATGGATCTGTGATATTGTTGGCGACAGCCAGTTCCTGGACCGTCACTCCAAACATCTGCGCAACCTGCCATAATGTGTCCCCAGGCTGAATAACATAGTCATGGCCGGGTTCCGGAATCACCAACGACTGCCCGACAACCAGCACATCCGGATTTGTCAGTTCATTCAACAACACGATTTGATTCATGGCCGTTCGATATTGTTGTGCTATTTGCCATATTGAATCTCCGTTTTGCACAATGTGAATCTGCATAATTTATCCCCCAATTTATATACTCTGCATATCATTCTATTCATTGGGGGGTTGTCCCATTAACAAATTTTAATATAACGAAAAAACGCCCCCTAAGAGGACGTTTTTTCGTTGTAACGTCAAAATTATAAATTATGGGTGACCTTATAAGAAAGACGTCGACGTTCGTATAAACAAGGTGAATGCCGCGTTTTTCCAATTATTTATTTGTTACCTGATTTATCATCAATCTGCTCTTCGGCAAGGGCGGGATTCGTATCATACTGTAATCCAGATTCTGCGTTGGCAACTGGTAATCGATCTTATTTGCCAAAAATTCCAAGCTGATTTTCATGACATCAATTGTGATCCACTCACCGGCACAACGATGCCCCATACTATAATCACCACCACCCTGAGGGATAAAATTAAATGGACTGCCATCCCATTCTTCAAAACGCTCCGGTCTGAACATATCAGGGTTGTCCCAAATTTCAGGATCATGATTTGTTCCATAAATATCTAGAAGCACAAGGGTTCCCTTCCTAAAATGACACCCTCCCCATTTGAAGTTGTAACGGACTCTCGCTCCTAAAAATGGCGCAAACGGGTAGTAACGGCGGACCTCCTGAGCAAACATCCGTTTGTCTTTATCATTACGCGTCTGAAGTTTTGCTTTTGTTTCCGGAAAATCATGCATTGCCAGCGCACCAAATGTCACATAGCGTCCAATGGCTGTAATCGGTCTCAGGACATTCAGCAATTCCACTGCCGCAATTTGCAGACTCAGCAGTTTGCCATTCAAGTTCCGGTGCCAAGCTATTTCATATAAAGCCGTCCCTTCTCGTGGGTGCCGATCCCCGCTCCGAACCTGACGGATAAGACGCCTGACCCATTTCTCGGAGCGGTTGCGAGCCATTCTGCCTTTCCAATGCCTGGGCCCGACAGCACCAAACGCATCAATCATGGCTGCAAGGTCACGCGCCCGCTGATTCAGTTCACTGGCAAACAGCGGCACATCAGCCCATTCACAGGCTATGCGGCACATTAGTTTTTCGGATTCATGAAGTAATGACAGTTCCCGCTTCTCTTTCCAGTTATCAATTGCAATCCGCCATTGTTTTCTGGTTATCGCCCTCAGTTCATTAAGATATTCAGATGTCATGAGCGACATAAACAGGTGCTTCCGATGCTTATGTGCAGAACCGTCCAGTCCCTGTACGCCACCTTTGCCAAATAGGGATTCCTTAATGCGACTCGGCGCAGCACCTTTTCGTTTAAATTTTGTCTCATCATAAAAAACTTCTGTAGCCTTTTCTCCGCCCATACACACCACTTTTTGTCCAAACAGCCTTGTGTGGAAAATATCCGATTGAAATTTCCGGCGCCTGTTAGGGATGTAAAAAAAGCCTTCTGATACCAAGTCGTGAGTATGATCCAAGCCTTGTTCACGCGGAATTGCCATAAGCCGACCCCTTTCGGTGATATTTGCTACTTATTCTTTTCCCCTCGTACTTAAAATTTATTCTAGTTTCAAATGCAATAGCCGCCTTGCAACAGGCCAAAACATGGCAATCCATAATCAAAGCTGTTACGATTGAAAAAATTGGTTTAGTCTATAGAAGGTGATCACATGGATCAGACAATTATCATCAATGATATGGAAATTAATGCGTTTAACGTTCAGGTAGGATCAACCAGGAAGAATGGAGTAACGCGAATTACATTGAGCTTTGACTTTGAAGTGACCCACGCAGCATATCATGACGTCACAACGTTACTGTATAAGAATGATTTCAGGGTGAAAGTCCCCGAAAAAAATCTCGAATTTCCAGCTGCTATCAGCAGCTATTCCACGTCAGTCGTCAATTTATACGAACCGGGGGCCGTCGGTAATTTTAATCTTGAACTGACTGAAAAAGAATAGCAAAAACTAACCACACAGACTTTATGTAATCTGTGTGGTTATCGTAACCGTTCACTGGTTGTAACCGCCCCACCGTAATCTATTTCAAGTAATGCTACATTATGATCCGTCATAAGATTGCTGAGGCGGTCTGCGATCGTTTGGCCTTTACCTTTTGGAGCAAACGAAATCATCGTCGGTCCCGATCCGCTGATAACCGTTCCGTAAGCACCGGCCTCTTTCGCCTCACGCTTAATATCCTCATAGCCTGAAATCAGCTTGGCACGGTATGGTTCGTGGAACATATCACGTTCCATCATTTTACCTGCCAGTTCAAGGTCGTCTGAAGCAAGCGCAGCAATCAGCACATTGCTGAGGGCACTCGCTGTAGCCGCATCCTCCCGTTTATAAGTTTCGGGCAAAACTTGTCGGGCGGATTCTGTCGTCAAATCTTCTTCGGGGATATATACGATCACATCAACTTCCGGAACCGGCAGTTGAATCCAGTCGATTTCACCGGCAGTGACAGTCGATATGACAAACCCTCCCATTAGAGTTGGGGCAATATTATCCGGATGACCCTCAATTTCAGTGGCGAGCTCCAATTTCTCTTCAGGTGTTAAAGGTAAATGACATGCCTTGACCGCCAGTTCAATGCCGGCAACAATTGCAGACGCGCTGCTGCCAAGCCCGCGTGCCAATGGAATGTCACTGTAGACAGCCATTTTGCACGCAGGCAGCTCAGCATGCCAGCGCGCTGCAACATCATGGGCAATCTGTACAATAAAATGATCCTCAGCGTTTGTAAGGATCGGCAGATGCGGTGAGTGCTGCACAATCTCCCATTTATCTGAGGGTGAAATATCGAGTGTGAGATATAAATTCAAAGCCAATCCCATCGAATCAAATCCCGGCCCAATATTCGCCGAACTTGCCGGAACACGTACCCTGAACGGCTTCATGCTTCCACCAGCTTTTCAATATAATCCGTGATCGTTTTCTCATCATTTGGCAAGGTAACAGGATCCTCATCAATTTGATCGATTGCCGTTTGCGGATCTTTTAGTCCGTTACCGGTTAAAACAGCGACAACCTTTGACCCTTCAGCAATTGTGTTTTGCTTTCGCTGCTGAATAATACCTGCAATCGACGCGCAGGAGCCCGGTTCGGCAAAAACACCTTCTTGCGTTGCCAAAAGTTTTTGAGCGTAAGCAATTTCTTTATCGGTCACCGAACCTATTTTTCCCCCGGAGTCGTCCCGTGCCTGTACAGCAAGGTTCCAGCTTGCCGGGTTACCGATGCGAATAGCTGTGGCAATGGTCTCAGGGTTTGAAACCACTTCATTTCGAACAATCGCGGCGGCTCCCTCTGCTTCAAAACCAAACATATATGGAAGTCCTGTCTGCTTCACCTCGTGATACTCTTTAAACCCTTTCCAGTAGGCACTGATGTTGCCTGCGTTTCCAACAGGGATACCTAGGATGTCAGGGGCGGATCCGAGCACATCGCAAACTTCAAATGCTGCTGTTTTTTGTCCTTCCAGACGATATGGGTTAACCGAGTTAACGAGTGTTGCAGGAGAACGTTCACTGATTTTCCGGACAATTCTCAGGGCGTCATCAAAATTGCCGTCAATCTCTACGATATCCGCTCCGTACATGACAGCCTGAGCCAGTTTTCCAAGCGCTATTTTACCTTTAGGAATAACAATGATTGCTCTGATGCCGGCTCTGGCTGCATAAGCTGCCGCTGAAGCGGAGGTATTGCCTGTTGAGGCGCAGATCACCGCATTGCTGCCTTCTTCAACGGCTTTGGCAACTGCCAGCGCCATCCCGCGGTCTTTAAATGAACCGGTCGGATTGGCACCTTCCACTTTGCCATATAACTCAATCCCCAATTGCTCAGATAAGGTTGAGAAATGAATCAGGGATGTATTGCCCTCTTGCAGTGAGATCTCCGGGGTCTTGTCCGTAACCGGCAAATACGATTGATAGTGTCTGATTAAACCTTGCCACGTCATTCCTCAGCATCTCCTTCTACTTTATAAAAGCTTTTAGTATCAATCACTTCGTCAAGTTTGCTGAGGGCTTCCAAGGCCTGATGCATTTTTTCAAGTGAAGACTTATGAGTAATCACGACAATTTCTGCCGCATCCGCGTCTTTTAACGGATTTTGCAGAATTTGCTTAAAGCTTATATCAAACTCATTGAATAAAGACGATATCCTAGAAAACACACCCGCTTCGTCTTTTGCATAAAAACGCACATAATATTGACCAAAACGCTGCGCTTCTGTTTTCAATTCCTTTTCAAAACGGGGTTCAACGAATTGACTGCCGGTAACACCGCGATGCATATTTTTAATGACCGCGACAACATCTGAAATAACCGCAGCAGCAGTCGGCATGCTTCCCGCTCCGGCGCCGTAGAACATAGCTTCGCCCACTGCTTCGCCATATACATACACAGCATTATATTCATTTTTGACATCTGAAAGCGGATGATCTTTGGAAATAAGTGCCGGCTGGACATTCACTTCAACCTGCTTACCATCAAATTTCGCAAAACCAATTAGCTTCATAGTGAATCCAAGGTTATCACCATATTGCAGGTCAATCAAATCTATACCATTTATGCCGGTTACTTCGACATCGGCCAAATCAATATGGGTTGAGAAAGCAAGCCGGCCGAGAATTGCCATTTTTCGGGCCGCATCAAGCCCCTCCACATCAGCTGCCGGATCAGCCTCAGCAAAGCCAAGATCCTGAGCTTCTTTCAACGCTTCTTCATAGCCGACGCCTTCATTGTGCATTTTTGTTAATATGTAATTCGTTGTTCCATTTACAATCCCCATTAATTGTTCGATGTGATCGGAGGCAAACCCATCTGTTATCCCCCTTAAAATGGGAATCCCGCCGGCAACGCTCGCCTCATAATAAAAGTCACATCTATTTTCTGCCGCTGCTTCATGTAATTCAGCACCATAAAGAGCGACAAGATCCTTATTGGCTGTAACCACATGCTTTTTGGCTTTAAAAGCTTTTAATATTGACTCACGTGCTTCTTCAATACCGCCCATTACTTCAACGATGACATCGATTTCCGGATCATTTAAGACATCATCTGAATTTGTTGTGAGCAGTGTCCCATTAGTCTTGGCATCCACATCACGTGCTTTATTCGGATTACGCACCAATGCACTTTTAACATGGACATTGCATCCGAGTTGATGAGCCAGTTTTGCCTGATGCTGTTCAATGAGATCTATGACACCTGAACCCACAACTCCAACTCCTAATAGACCGACTGATACACTATCTTCCAAATCATCACCCCATATTCAGTTTAATATGATATTTCATACATTTAAACACGAATAGCGGCATATGGCAATAGCTAATTTTTAAACGACGTCGTTTCACCTTCCTACCCGCGGTAATAAATGGATTCAGTTGACATATATTCGGCAAATCAATTATAATTAATTTGAATTCAAATTAAATAAATTTAATCTAAACGTGTTTGGAGCGAAATGGTTATGCATGAAAATCTATCATTAAAAATGTTTGTTATTCTAATGAAAGCTTCGAAATCAGTAACCGAATATGTCAAAAAAGACATCAGCCGGTATGATATGAAAACGAACGATTTTGCTATCCTGGAAGCCTTGTATCACAAAGGTGAATTGACTGTGAAGCAGATTTCTGAAGCAGTACTTATTAATGCCGGATCGATGACATATGTGATTGATAAACTGGAAACAAAGGGGCTGCTCAAACGCCAGCCGTGCAAAGATGATCGCCGTTCTATATACATTCATATCACGGATAAGGGAAAACAGCTGATGGATGACATTTTCCCCAAACACAAAGAAGCAATTGAGGCGTTATTTCAAGGGCTGAGTATTGATGAGAAGAAAATGGTTATCGATATCCTGAAAAGAGTTGGACAACCGTAAGTTATATTCATACTGCCGTTGATTAATGTGGCTGGCTATTGTTGTTAGCTGAAGGTCAATGAAATAAGAAGGGAGAATTCATCATGAAATATGTCTTTCAAAAAGGAAATGACCAGACAAAACCAACATTATTATTACTCCACGGAACAGGAGGCACGGAACAAGATTTATTGCCGCTTGCCGGTGAAATCGATAAGGAGGCTAATGTGCTGAGCGTCCGCGGAAGCGTCTCAGAAAACGGCATGCCCCGGTTTTTTAAACGGCTGGCTGAAGGGGTATTTGACGAAGAAGATTTGATTGCCCGGACAAAGGAATTGAATGAATTTCTTGATAAGGTTGCAGAAGAACATGATTTTGACCGCCATAATGTAGTCGCAATCGGCTATTCGAACGGTGCCAATATCGCAGGAAGCCTGTTGTTCCATTATCAAAATGCTTTAAAGGCTGCCATCCTGCACCATCCGATGGTACCGAGAAAAGGGATTGAACTGCCGGATCTCTCCGAAAAAAGCGTCTTTATCGGAGCGGGAACTAATGACCCGATATGCTCAGCCACGGAATCAGAAGGACTCAAATCCTTGCTTGAAAATGCGGGTGCCAGTGTTGAACTCCATTGGGAAAACATGGGGCACCAATTGTCGATAGGTGAAGTAAAAGCAGCCGCTGAATGGTATAATAATCTGTAACTTGAAATGACAGCTTCTCATATAAAAAATCGTTCGGGAGACCTCCGAACGATTTTTTTACAGTAGATAAGTTTTGATAAAATCTTATTTTAAATATTGTCACATATTTCGTATACTAAAAGTAGAAAGGGTGTCACAAATGATTGTAAGAGAACGCCAAAACGAGTACATTATGATTGAACAAGATCATCATGCGCGGATTTCCGGTCAACTGGCAGCCAACCTGAAAGATTCATTTTTTATAGAGGAGATATGGAAGCAATCCGTTCTCTATGCGATCGAAAACCATGACTATGCATGGAGGATGATCGACAAACAGCCATTCTGGAATGACCAAAAACAAGAGCCCTTTATGTTCACTGATATCCCCAACCCAGTTAAAACTGTTTTTTATAAACACGGTATTGATGAAGTCGAAAAACACGATTCATATGCTGCTCTATTATGCAGCGAACATTACACACGCTTCCTTATTGACGATCCGAAAGACGAATCACAGCTATTTGTCCAAAATGAACGAGACCGCCAGCAGAAAATTATTCATAGGATAGAAAATTATGATAAGGACATATTTGGTGTTCATTACAGCTTATTACAATTTTTTGATAGTCTTTCATTATATCTTTGTCTGAACGAGCCCGGGTCAGCCAAAAAAGATGAACATCCGTTTTTCAAAGATGGCATACCTGTCCCGCAGCATCTTACTTTCTTTCATAAAAATAAAGTCGGCATTTACTGGAAAGATAACGGAACAGTTGAAATGGATGTCTTCCCATTCGGCAGCCCAATAGACGTAACCATTCGTCAGAAAGCCGTGCCCAAAAAAGCCATCGCAGAAAATGGATTGATCAGCAGCTATGAACTGGCAGACGTTAATTCAGCATCCATTCAATTGTTTTAACAATTTATAAGGTATGGAAAAAGACACTAAGTATTTCACATACCGTGGAGAAAATTAAGAATCTCAGTTTGATTTTCTTATGAAATATCAACACTATTAGGCCGCTATTAACAGGGTAATTAAATGAAAAATAATGCATTGTCAAAAAAACATTACTTTTGAGTGGTTTTTGGCATAAAAATGTAAGGGGGTGGGACATAGCTAAAACGTTTAACATTAAGACGAATGATAACTGGTATATGTAAGTGTACCGTTCGGATAAGCTTTACCACCGCTACGGAAAAATGCTTCGCTGGTTTAGATGAAACAAATTATACTATAAAAAGAAAGATCCGGATTGATTCAAAATCTAACTTGAGGTGTTTTAAATCATCGTTCGGATTTTTTCTTTGATTTATTACTTTTGTCCTGGACCCATTCTTTTTTTAAATTATTCAACAATCGCGCCCGTTAATTTAATGATTCTCTTCTTTAATTTCCTTTTGCTGCAACCAAAGAAACAAGTTTGTAATAAGTTTAGAAACAATAAAGACTATTACATAAACAAAGAATAAATAAACATAGTTCATTCCATCATGCATATGAAAAAAATGAAAAAAGTGCATAATTGCTTTTACTCCAAAGGTATAAATTGCTGATAATAATAAGGAATATAGGTAAAAATTCTTCTTATTATTTAACGTCCATTGATATAACAACATATAAGCCACTGGTATTAATGAACCATCTAAAGAGAAACTTGGTAAAATGGGAATAAGTTCATAAGGGTAGTCCCACAGACCAAAGCTGCGAGCAATAACATCCACGTAAAACATCCAGACATGAATATTGAGTCCATAAAAACCAAGAAGTAACATCTTACGTTTATCTATAAAAATAAACAATACAATAAGAGGCACAACTGACATTAACATTAGTATCCAAAATTGCCATGAATCAAAGCTTGAAAATGATTTCCAATACTCTATTTGAGATTGCGCTACCTCCTCAACCATAGATCTTATTTTATTTAAAATATCCGATTGGTACTGCGCCATTTACTACACCCCTAATTAGTACATATATTTATCGGATATTTTAACCACTGGTTTCTAAATTATTCTTAATCGACAAACTGGCTCTAATGCTTAAGAGGTGCAGATCCTTACTCCGGAAAAGCGCCCGTTTAATGAAAATCAACTTCAGTAATTTTAGTTACAGCAATAGAAGTTTGCTTTTTTTGTTTTCCATATATGTATATTTTCCTGAGACTTATTGATTTGTTTTCGTTTCCTTTTATAAAAGGAAACGAAAACAATTATATACACTGGATAAAGCTATCATTCCATTTTCATATTTATAAGTAGTTTTATTCAGATCACTGATCCTAAAAGAGCCAATCTCCAATACCCTGTTCTTTTGACTCCGATCGGTATTCTTTAATCCCATCCACAATAGATGCGGCTACGCTTTTTTGAAATTTGTCTGTATACATTTTAGATTCAGCCTGGGGGTTCGTTAAAAAACCCACTTCAATCAACACGGCTGGCATGTTCGTATCCCTTACAACAAATAAATCTTTCTTGTTTATCCCACGATCTGAAAATCCAGTTGCATCGACCACATGTTTTTGCATTGTTTCGGCCAAGAGACGGGAGTCATCATGATAATAAAATGTTTCCGTTCCTGATACATCTGGGTTGGAGAAAGTATTTCCATGAAGAGATATAAATATGTCCGCATAAAGCCTATTGGCGTATTTGGGTCTATATCGGCTTGTCTGGGAAAGAAAATTATCATCATTCCTTGTCATATAAACCTTCATGTTAGGGGCTTGTTTTAACATCTTTTCTACCTCTTTACTGAGGCTTAAGGTAAATTCTTTTTCATACCGGCCACTAGCACTTGTAGCACCCTTATCTTTTCCGCCATGTCCCGGGTCAATGACTACCTTATAAACATCATCCCCTTTATTGTTTTGAGCAGTATTCTCATCGTTGTTGCTGCTAGTATTGGGATCATCGCTACCACAAGCAGTAAGCAGTATTACAAAAAATGAAATTAACATAATTATTAACATATTTTTTTTCATCGTTATCCTTCTTTCTATATTTTATCGACCTTGATCAATTTTGGTTGATTACATTTTTATTCGGTGGCATCGGTCATAACATTTGAAATGCATCACCGGAACGGAGGTATCAATTTTTTTCATCTGAAAACCATGGTTTGTCAGCCAATCCAACAATTCCGGTAAATATTTTGCTGTATTTGAACTGTCATGAAGTAACACAATCGATCGGATTCCTCTCTTTTCTTTTTTTTGAATTTGATGAATCGTGTTGGTGACATACTCCTTGCCCGAAAGGTCCCAATCATCGCTGTCAATATTCCAATCCCATATTTTGTAGCCATGGGATTTTAAGGCTTTTCTAAAAGGCTGAATTAAATAAGGCACGCTGCCATAAGGAACACGGACCAGATTAGAATGGAAACCTGTGATGTTTACCAGTGTTTTTTGAGCTTTATTCATTTCCTGAAGAACCGTTTGTTTTGAACGGTAAAACTGTTCCAGGTCATGTGTTACACCGTGTAAACCTATTCCGTGACCTTTTCTGACTATCCGTTTCACTGCCTCAGGGCGTTCTTTCATGTGAGGTTCCAGCATAAAAAACGTCGCTTTAGCATGATAGTTTCGTAAGGCAGCAAGAATCTCATCAGTATCAGTAGAAGGACCATCATCGAAGGTTAAATAAACGATTTTTTCTTTAGATGTTTTTGATTCAGTTGATGATTTGTTTGTTTCGTTTTCGGAATTACTTTGAATCTCCTTTTTCACAATTGTTGTTTCGTGTATACCTTCTTTGGATGAAGAAGCAGAATTTCCAACGAAATAATATAGTAGAAAGGCAATAGCCAATAGGGCAGCCAAACTGATAACGACGTTCCTTTTCGTATGGCTTCTCCCACCAACCCGCCTTGATGTCATTGTGTTAACCATCCCTTCTCATCTATGATTTATTTCACTATGCATAGATTAATCGGCAAAAATAAAGATGAGATAAAGTTGATATGAATACCAATTAAAGAATTTAAAAGAGGTGTTTAGGTAGATATAATTTTTAAATGAAAGCTTTTAAGAGAACCTAATTACGTTTGGTAAAAAAAAAAGACCGTCGCCCAATATCCCGGATGTAAATGGATATCAGACAACGATTCTTAATCAATAAATTCACAATCCTTATAGTATCTGCGAATGGAGATTCTAAGCTGTCAGATTAAATTCGTTATTGCTTTTCAAACACACCTGTTAAGTCACTGGTGCGTCCCTTCTTTCTCCATGTACCTCCTTTCACTTTATAACGGACAGGTTTTTCAATAAACTTCCAGGAAACCGAAGCAATCAGAAGAACGGCTGCAATTTGTATAATTATGCGAAATAAAGACTGCCCATCCGCTGTTGCAGATGAGAAAGTCAACACAATCACAGGGTAATGCCATAGATAAATGCCATATGAGCGAACGCCTAACCAACGTAGTGGCCTGAAGCCCAGAATACGACTGATCCAAGTTGACGGGTGAACCGCAGCGCTAATTACTGCAACAGTAGCCAAACATTGAATAACCATTCCACCACGGTAGAGAAACGTATCGTATTGATTAATCTGCCAAAACATCCAAAATAGGATGACAAGACCGGCTGTCCCCACTGTTTCGAAGGTTATTCTCAAACATTTGGTATCAAAAACCTCTCCAGCCATTTTTTCGCTGGGCAAGCAGAATGCAAGTACTGCCCCAATCAATAAGGAAAACGCACGCGTATCGGTACCGTAATAAATCCGGCTTGTATCCATTAATCCCGGTTGGTGAAGAAGAGCCATATCAAGGACAGAAGCAAAGGCCAGAAGAACAATCGTCCCAATTAACCACTTACGCTTTGGCATTAAGGTGATCCCTAATATAAGGAAAAATGGCCAAAATAGATAAAACTGCTCCTCTACAGCCAGAGACCAAAGATGTAACAAAGGGGAAGGTTGACCGAATTGGGCAAAATAACCGACATCCGTGATAATGTACCACCAATTCGACATATAAAGAAACGAAGCCAACCAATGCCCCCAAATATCGACAAATCGGGAAAAGTGAAAGATGACCATCCATCCTCCTACCACGATTAATAAAAAAAACAATCCCGGCAGTAGGCGACGGGCACGGCTGCAGCCAAAAATCTTTTAGGTCGATTTTTCCTTTGTTTTTCCATTGCCTCATCAAAATGTCCGTAATCAAGTACCCGGATAAAACAAAAAATACGCCAACACCCAAAAATCCGCCAGGTACCCATGCGAAACCAAAATGGAAAGCAATCACTGCACATACAGCAATTGCTCTTATTCCATCTAGTCCCGGCATATAACGACCTTTTATCTCTCCGGGAAGGTTGTTAACCATTGGTTGTTTATGCCCCATGATGATACGCCTCCCTTTATTGTTTTTGGATATAGCTTAGTAAAAGAGAATAAAACCTCGACTTCAAATGGACACCATCCTTAACATGTAAATTCTGGTGCTTTTCAAATAGTGGAGATAAATCAATGTAATCGACCTTTACCTGTGATGCCATCTTTTGAAGCCCTTTATTATATTTCGGGATATTTTTATAACGCGGTTCTTTCTTTAAAGCAGCTTGGGTCACTGGTGTTACCGATAAAACATGAATCTGCGTATCCGGCAATTTCTTTTTTATTTTTTCTATGAATTTCTTGTAAAACTTCATCGAATGTTCAACAGGGTGGTCAACAGGCATGAGAAGATCATCCGATCCCAACAGAATATAGATGCTTTCAGGTGCTTGGTCTACAATTTTATCGACATTTTCCATGGCAAATTGAGTGGTTGCCCCCGCACTGCTGATCACATGGTCACCATCCAACACATCGGATAGCCCTTTAAAAATGGAATCTCCATAAAACAAGTCGTTATCGTAATACGATAAATCCTGACTTTTCTCATGCGAAGAATCGTTTTGATCTTCATTTTGATTTTCACCTTGATTTACGTTTGCCTTTTCATTTTGTTGATCTCCACAGGCTGTAGTAGATACAGCAAGAATGACCATAAACAAACTAAGAAATATCTTTTTCTTCATATCAATAGATACCTCCTACATGTTGATTAAGGCTTTCTGGTTTTCCCTACTCCTCGCAAAATAGATATTTCACAAACTTGGATCATGGCTGAGAGCTCAAGGTGTAGATCCCCCCTTTTTATAATGATCTCAATAAAATATGATCCTAAAGAAACCAAAAGATCCCTTTCAGTACAAAGGTTAAAAGATAGGGTTAAAGATCGGGTGAAGTTGAAATAAAGATCAATTAAAGAATCACAAAATGTGTTACGAATTGAAGAATTCATGTGGTCTAAATTCTGTAATACGTATAAAAAGCCATCCGTTCAATATCCCCATGAACAGATGGCTTTTAAATCATAAATTCAATTTTTATAACGTTTTTTTAGAGTCTACTCTTTTTTATTCAAATAGAAGTAAAACAACACGCCATATTCCGTATTTGTTACACCATACGCCACACCATGAAGTTCTAAAATATTTTTTGAAATAGCAAGCCCTAAGCCCGTACTTCCTTCCGAACGACCGCGAGACGTATCACCACGATAAAAGCGATCCCATATTTTCTCTAAATGTTCTTCTGCGATAGGAGCCCCGTTATTTTCCACACTTACTTTTACACGATCCTGCTCTTCTATCGTGGAAATCCAAATGTTTTTATTTTTCGGTGTGTAACGAATCGCATTGGTAATAAAGTTCGTAATCACTTGTTCAATCCGATGCTGATTTGCAACAACCTTTGTCCCGGATAGGTGTTTATGAACATGTAATTGTTTATTAGCGATGTCTAAAGCTAATTGTTCGCAAATATGCTCGATAACCTGATCAATATAGAAGACATCCATTTCCATTTTGTACGTGCCGGATTCAAATTTTGCCAATTCGAGCATATCAACAATGAGCATATCCATCTTATCGACTTCTTTTGCCATTGCGTTAAAATAATAATCTTTTTTATCCTTAGCGACACCATCTTCTAAAATGGAGATACAGCTCTTCAATATACTCAAAGGTGTCTTTAATTCATGTGATACACCGGAAATAAATTCTTTACGTGTATGTTCCAGTTGTTTTTCCTTCTCGATATCCTCCTGCAATTGGTTAATATGCGAATGCAGCGTGGTAGAGAGTCTATTAATATTGTGTGATAACGCACCAATTTCATCTTTTGACCTGACAGGTATTGTCTCGGAAAAATCCAAATCGGCAATCTTGCTTGTCGTATCGTTTATTTGTAGCAATGGTTTGGCGATTTTTTTTGAATAATAAAAGGATGCCAGAACAATCAGGAGCAGTACAAATATAATTAAGTAAACATAATAATCTTCTAGCATTTGTACAGCTTCATCAATTGGCTGTAATGATGTCATAGCAAAAATGTAAGATGTTTCACCATTCGCATCTTTAATCGGTCTGATTAATATTTTGTAGTTAATATCATTTTGCTCATAGTCCATTGTTTTCGCATGGCCATTATAATTATCTTTAAATAGCAGGTTTGCCTGAAATTGTTTGATTTGTTCGATAAATACACGATTAGTGTAAATAGTTGAACGTACGGATCCTGCGGGTAATTGTAATTTCTTAATTTTTCCCGTTAAATATATCTGCAAGCCTCCTGCTGGAGAGGGTTCTGTTTCAGTTATGTTTCCATATAACTCTTCCGAAAGCAGCGTATTCTCTAATCCTAAATTCCTGTTCCGATTGGTTAAAATGGCAGGAACTACTGTATCATCTTTCATTACCCCATCAATCATAATACGCTTGCCCTGTCCTAAATTAAACTTGACCCTTTCTAAATCTTCTAAACCGATAAAACTGTACAAAGGGATGGTAATATCACGATTAGCGAGGTTCTTATTCAGAGAAGCATCTGAATGAATTTTCACAGAAAAATCATCTGTGTATTTAATATTTCCTGCACTATTCAACGTTGTAATCCACGTCGAATGTTCCTGGTAGAAGTCCTGCTCCAGCCTTTTAATTGCCTGTACATTTTCCCCGGCCTTCAGGTATTCCTTCTTAAAAGATTCAATACTCGTTTTAATGTCATTTACCTTTTGGGTTGCATAATATTGCTTAAAAAATACAGTTTGTCCAATATAAATCGTTGCTAAAATGAGCATGCACAATAATATTGTCAGCAAAAATAATTTTAATACAATGCCTTTTTTCATGTTATTCCCTCAAATTTATAGCCAGCTCGAATAACCGTGACAATACAATTTGCTTTAGTGCCTAACTTATACCGCAGATTACGGATGTGGCTATTGATTGTGCGATCATCACCATCAAATTCATAGCCCCATACTTTAGTGATAAGTTGTTCCCTTGTAATAATAATCCCTTGATTTTGCATTAAATAGGTTAATATTTCAAACTCCGTGTATGTCAAAGTGATACTTTCCCCATCTACTTTCACTGTTCGTGTAGGGAAGTGGACACGGATACCCTTACTGATTAAAGTATCTTCATCAGGTAACTTACCTGCCCGGGCATAGCGGCTATCAATTAATCGTTTTACTCTGGCCAGCAAAATTGGCGGACTGTATGGCTTTGTGACATAATCATCAGCACCTAATTCAAAACCTAGCAGTGTATCATCTTCATCCGCACGTGCTGTCAACATAATAATCGCCACATTGGAAGTTTTGCGTATTTTTCTGCAAATGGACCATCCATCTAACTCCGGCAACATAATATCCAGAATAATTAAATGTATGTCATGTTCTTCAAAAATAGTTAAAGCTTCATTTCCATCTACTGCTTCTAATACTTCATATCCTGCATCTAATAAATAATCTTTAACGACTTCACGTAAAATGTCTTCATCTTCCACAATTAAAATTCGTTTTTGCATTGTTTTCCCTCACAAATTTAAAAGGTTCTCCATAAAACTATCATACTGATGTAAAGATAAGATAAAGATGAGATGTACATTTAAGTAAGAATCGTGAACCTTAATCCTACGAAATAATGGAGAGTGATCGACTCTCTAAATTTTCAATTCCGCCAATGAAATATTCCGATATTTATCCAACAATCTGGCTCAATTCTGCAATACAGGGCGCAAGTCTTTGTTCCAGAAATGTGACCTATTGCTTAAACAACATTTCAGTTCTTACTCACAATTTAATGGTTTCCCTGTAACTTGTTATTTACAATATCTCTGAGTTTAGGGAATGCAAAAATCATAACAACCGTTAGCAATATAACCACACATAAAGAGCCAAAAACGCTATATTCAAAATCAATAAGTTCAAACCAAACTTTACTTGCCAAAAACATTACAACAAGCATTACCAAATAGGGAAAGAGCATTATAAAATAAAATCCTATACCTTTTCCAAATTTGAAAAATGAGTTCCATTTATCCTCATTCTTATTAAATATCCATCCTAAAACTTGGAAAGACATCAAGAGTACACCAACATAAAAGGCAGAACCTATGATATATAACAGAACATAGGAAATAAGAAGCAAAAGAATATCCATACCCACCACCTTCATTAATCCTATCCTACAATATGTCCCTTTAAAGCAATATCGGGAGCACACTATTCCAGATTTGCGCCCGATTGATGAATAATTTTATTTTCTCATTGGTTCAGCCAAATCACTGACATATATAAAAGACCATCCTTAAAATTCTACTTGATTTATTCCTTGAATTTGTCCTTAGTTACTATTGCGTCCCTTTACTAAAGGAAGAAAAAGCACCTTCGCTTATTGTAGAAAGGTTCCCTATACGGGAATTATTTCTTTCTTTTCCGCTTTGAACGTGCGGGTAAAATATTAATGACATCAATCTCGCAATCACTTTCGTAAACTGTATAAAAAATCAAATAATTTAACATTCGATGACGGCTTTTTCCGTATGTAAGGCAACGGAAACCTTTAAAAGGCCCCTGCTCGACCATCTTTCCGGCATATGGAAAAGAAGATAACAGCCGATCGATTTCATCAATCATGTTATCTTCTTTAGAAAACCACCATTCAAGCACATCTTCCCCTTGTCCCGAAAAAAATGCTTGGATTTGATCCAAGCATTTATTAAACTCTTCCGTAAAATGAACTGAAAACTCCCGGTTATCTTCTGTCATGCCGTGATACCTTTAACTCTTCCGCGGTATATCGTCTCATATCCGGATTGTCAAGAAAACGTTGCAGTGATTTCTTTAATTCCGGATACTCTTGGATTTCTTGTTCCAAATTATCGGGCTCCACATTCATGGTAGATGTATCATGTGCCTCTAAAGAGATTAGTTTTCCATCAACAACAAACATTGCTGAATTTTGATCATTCATGGCATTCACGAGCTCTTCTTTGACATTTTTGCTTAAAGGTCTCATCATTCCTCACCTCAAAGTTTACGTTTAATTATTACTCTTATTATAACACAGTAAGATACATCCGGAACATCATCGCATTATTTCATCAGTGATGATCCCCGTTTTTAATCCTCTCCTTTCCATGCATGAATACACTTTCGCATTTAAAATATTTACATTTTTTCACTGATTTTTGGGTAGCTGTTCTTCAACTATCTGCCCGACCGATGGACAAATTTATTCTGCAACTGCGCCCGATTGATGAAGATTGAACATCGTCAAATCTCCTTTATTTTTGATGACTATCTTTAATAAAGAACCCCCTAAATAGGGGGGGATTTGTAAATTTATTACTTTTTCTTCCAATAAACATTTTCTCTCTTATGTTTAATGCCATCAATCCAAACAACGCCTTCTTCCTCACTAACTTCAAATACTAACATGACTTGATATAGACCAAGTCTTACCCAGTAGCTTTTTAAAATCCCATTGGGTATTGTTTAGCAGTTAAAATGGGCATATATGATAGACGTTCAAAAGTATCTAGATAAATGCGTTCTTTAACTTCTGAGGGATATGCAAGTATATTACTCAATTCATCAAGGGCAGTTTGTGACCAATAGACATTATAAGTTTTGTTCACTTTCAAACTCCCTAATTTTACTCTGAAGATATTTTAGTCCCTGCTCTTGATTGTAAATACGTCCATTTGTACGATCTTCTTGACTTTTCTGTACTTGGCGGATGAGTTCCTTATCCCTGGTAAACAGGTCTAAATCAAATTGATCAATGGCTTCTCTTTCCCGTTTCATGTTTAGATAACCAATAAAATCATATACTTCTGCTGCATCTTCTTCGTGAATATTGTCAATTAGCTGTTTTAGCTCTTCACGATTAACACTCATTTTAAACACCGCCTCGTATTTACTAACACCATTATATCATGTGAATGCATCATTTACATAATTCCTTCTAATGTCAAAATCCCCCCTTTTCCTCTGCTTAAACTGAATTACTTATAACTTCAACATAATAGTCCAATCCTGCACATTATACGATAATCGCGCCCTATCCCTGAACGGTCATTTCTTTATTTCTTTTGTTTTTAATAACCAGCATTGCAACTAGCCACCCAATTTGAATGAGCAAAGGGATCAAAAAAGGTAATGCTAAAACCAAAATATTTAACATAATGATTTCCGGAGTTTGAATAGCACCGGTCGCATCTACGTCTCTTTGTGCTAAAAAAATCGATCCTGCTGAAAAAAAGGCCAACCAAAAAGCATTTACGATCCACCAAGCAATCCAAGCAAATTTCACCAAACCACCCCTCTTATGAACTAATAGAATAAAAGCCATCTGGCCCGATTCAGAAGTACGCAATTGCTCAATTAGCGCGCCCTATAGCGGCACAATTTATGGTCTATGTTATAGGTTTGATGATGATTGATTATTCCCATCTTGAGACGGTTGAAAGATTAATTCGCAATCCTTACAAAAAAGATATGTAGATTTCTTGTTTCGGTATCGAACCCACATTACAATTATGACGATAAAAACAATGGGCCCCAAAAACAATTCAAAACCGGCTAACGGCATTTGCCTAACAAGGAAAGACCCGACAAAGGCAATGCCAAGCGTAAATAAAAAACCAAAGCATCCCATGCGATCTCTCCGTATCCCCACTCGATGGCTGTGACATCGGGGACATGTTTGCCATTCCATTATAAATCCCTTTCCTTCCTAAGTAGTTATTAGATAATCGCGCCCGATTGGAGAACAGTCGTTTCCGATATCAGATAGTATTAAAGCTTAATTATATTACTGAACGTATTTTTATTTATGACATTATTTAAACCTGATAAAAACAAACAGGGACCTGATGTTTTAAAATTAGATCTCACAATCTAATTCCTGGTTTGTTTATTATATTTTTTGTTTATTTTCCTTTTTATCTCTTTAATCGTTTCCATACTGATATCCTCTAAATCCTGTTTAATCTCGGATACTGATTTTTTTACATCATCCTCTACTTTTTTGGCCTTTTCCTGAAGCTTTTCCATTTGCTCAGTTGTAATAATTTCTTCTTGGTGAGCTATGTTAATCACTCTATAGAGATGACTCCACTGAGATAAATTTAGACTGGTCCAATCTCCTATATGATTCATAATGTCAACGCTGTGTGAAGGTGCAGCACTTTCAGCTTCAGACATAGCCTGTTGCTTCCATTCCTCCCAAGCATCTAATATTTCCTGAGCATTATTGAATTCATCTTCTAACTCATCTTGATTATTCACCGTTGTATAAATTCCATTTGATGCCTCTGCCATTTTTTCTAATTGTTTCTGGGCCTTTGCATCAGTTTGAAAACCAATAATATTAATAATTGGTTTAGCATTAGACTTAGAAAACGATTTTGCAACTTTAACTGGATCTCCACCGCAAGTTCCAACGCCATCGCTAACTAGATAGATTAGGTTTGTATTATTCTTAGAATCAAATTCCTTCATGGATTTCATAGATTGTTTTAGAGCTGAAGCGATGGGAGTCCAACCCTTAGGTTCAAATTTATTCAATGCCTTTTGAAACTTTTTCTTATTATATGGAGCAAAACCATATACTTGTTCTATCGCACTACAGGACATGTTCTTATCCGATTCAGCACCAGTTCCTTTATGGCCATAGACACGCAATGATACGTTTGCTTTTTCAGGTACGTTTGATAAAAATTTATTAATGGATTCGTTTGCTAACTCCATACGGGTTTTTCCGCCAGAAATAGCTGCCATACTCCCACTCGAATCCAATATTATTTCAATGTTATAGTTTTGTTTAAATTGAAACCGTGAATCAGGCAATTCCGGATTGTCAAAGTTAAGAAATTGCCATTTTTTAATTAAATCTTTCGGGTTTGGAAAATCATGCGAAACTAGCTTATAAAAGTATTGAAAATAATTATTTAATTGTTCATCACTTGCATTTTTTGAAAGAGGTTCCAATCTTTTTAACTCTTTAATAACTTTCTTTTCTACTTTATCGTTTTTAAGATCCTTTGACGCATATCTTCCTTGCTTTTGATGAATGAAACCTGCAGTATCAGTTGGAACCTCTGGCAGAGTTTCTAAAAAGGTATTGTTTTCAGACCCCTTCTCTGTTTGATTATGTACATTAACAGCCTCTTTATCATTCTTTTTTTCTGTTTGTTCATTTACTCCAGTTTTATCTGAACCAGAAGTATCTTCATTTGAATCATTACTACAACTAACCAATAACAGTAGTGATATCAATATAATTGTAAATATCCTGATCTGTCGCATGTTAAACTACCCCTTTCACTTCAATCGGCTCATCAAACTGAACTGTCTATAAACCAAACTCAAACAGTCCAATTGGTGTTGTCTTGTTCTCTTTGGCAAATTGGTATTGTTTTTTTATTAATCCTTCTTCCGGAATGGCGCCCGATTGCGGTAACCTGGCAACAGGTTTGAGTTATAGAACTTTATTTCAAAGCAAACAACTTTTCCTAATCAAAGAGCTTTATTATCGTGGAACAGCCACGCCTTAAACTATCAAGTTTATAGACTAAGATCTGATCTCGCATTTCGCATTTTTACCACTACACACTAAAAATAGCAATAATTATTGCCAGTACAGAAAGTGTTAAACTTAAAATTTGCATTCTCTTATTGTCTATTTGGGTTATTTCTCCATCTATAAGACTTTGAATCCTATGTATAAATTCATTTGCTTCATATTTTTGTGATCGAAGGTTTTCTTTAAATCCAGCTCCATCATAAGGATTTTCAATATCCAATAATTCCGAGAATAAATCACCTTCTTTCATAAGCTTCATCGATTCTAATTGTGTTGAAGTAAGATTTTTGCGAGTTTCCTTTAAATCTTTTTTCTTTTTTGTTTACTGGCATCGGTAAACGTTTTCAACAATTCCTTTTGTACTTCTAAATATTGCTTGTTTATTTCCACATACCATGTATTGATCGAAATAGTATCTTCATATCCCGAAAAAGGCTCTTCCAGCTCATATTTTCTTAGGATTTCCTGTAACCTTTTTCGTTTAACACTTGGATTAACGAAATTACTATCAGTGTATCTCCCTATAAGTTCTCCTTCATTTGCTTTTTTATATGATTGTAAAAATTCATATTCAAACATTTTAGATCACCTTTATTGTGATGTTTTTAACGGATAATCATTCCATTCGGAAGCTTATCTATATCATTTCGAATTTTTTAGGAATCCCTAAATTCACTTTTTAAAAGCCGATGGAAGAACCGTGATCTTGCTTTGCGTCTGTATAAAGTTTTTGTTTCCTGAATCTCAATCAATGTTTCCATCAAACGCCAATCTCGCTCTTCAATGCGGGTCTTAATTTTCTTTATAATAACACATAGTTAGTATACCGTATGCAAATCAACCCTTTTATTTAACATTATAGAACCAACAGTTATTCCATATAATGGCCCTATTCAGAAGGACGCACCTATTCGATTAGCGCGCCCGATTCCAGTACTTTTTATGCCGTATTCTCTTTATCATTTATCAAATTAAATAATTCATAAAGTATAATAAAGGAAACAGCCGTAATCCCAAAAAAGAAATAAAGTTTCTTAGGCAAATCAAAGATAAAAGTAAGAGTACCAAAAATTAGAAAAAATAAAATTGCTGTGATGTACTCTTTTTTCCTTCCACCTTTATCCTTATGAGGAAATACTACATTTAAAAATATAACAATAGGAATAATTATTGCCAGATTAAAAAGGATGTCTTTTGGTAAATTAAAGGTGAATATTAACAGTATAACCTGAATTATTCATAGCTTCACGTCATATCCTTCAGTGATTCCGTTATGACGGCACTTTTGAGCATTGATACTGATCACCCAAAAAGTGAAATTGAAATAAATGAAAAAGAGCCCAACCTTTGGTA
>NZ_BMNQ01000006.1 GCF_014646635.1 Lentibacillus kapialis | reverse complement strand
TGAAATGTGTGGAGGGGAAATGTATCCAGCGTATTATAATGGCGTACATGGACAGGAATATAAATTATCGGATTTTCTCTAACGAAGATAGAAAAAAGACCGGGCCGCACTTTGCCCGGTTTTTCTTATTTGTCGTAGTCTACAGCGATTCCAGCATAATCTACAGCGATTTTAAGCTAAACTACAGCGATTATAGCGTACTCTCCAGCGATTTCAGGGTAAACTATGGCGGTCCGCTACGACTCCAACGATTATGCCAAGCAATAGCAAAAAAAGGATGTCGTGATATCCGCTGTGATGGGTGTAACGGATCGCCTTGCTCATCAGCGCTGCACCACCGAAAGACCCACGATCCCAAGCACCACCAATAAAACGGGAACCGGCAAATCACTTTGCTGTAAAAACAATAAAGCCGATTAACAGTAATAAAATAACCTGTAAGGAAAACATGACGATGCTGCTTGTCATGGTGGTCTGTTGCTTTTGTCTTCGTATATGCCTAAAATGGGTAATAAACTAATAGTTCGAAGGGAACGTCACAATGGGGATTACCACAAGAGGTCTGCGATTTGTCATCTTTCTTTATGCCCTGCTGTATTTCATTACTTATTTTCTGGAAAACAAAACTTTAATTGGATTGCATGCAATCATCGGCTTCATCATGCTGCTTTTGGCGGTTGTCCACTTAAAAATATATCATTTCAAACTACCGCTTTTCTTATTCCTGACAGGATTCTCACTTATGTTGGTGTTTGCAGATGGATCTATTCTCGAAAATCTTCAAAACGGACTGCTGCAAATGAGCAATATTATCGGCCTGTTGGCTGTGGTTCCGATGATCAGCTGGGTATTGCGGTCTGAGCCATATATTGAGGAAATTATTGGCCTGGCACATAATTTTCTCGATACGAGCCGAAAATTTTATACCGGTGTCATGGCTTTTACACATATCATTTCATATTTCTTACTGTTTGGTGCAATCCCGATGATGTATCACTTTGTGAATGACATATTGAAACATCAACGCGGGGAAGTATGGGAAAAATTTAAAGGAACAGCATTGCTGCGTGCATTCGCCTTATCAACTCTATGGGTGATCAGCATCCCCAGCTTTGCATTTGCAGTGGAGGCACTGAATGCTTCATTGTCCGTCACAATTTTACAAGGCTTTTTAGTGACAGCAGCTGCGATGATCGTGGCAATCGTTTTTTCTTATTTTGAAGAAAAGCATTACGCTATTGATTTGACAGCTGAAATTAAAACGGAAATCAATACAGTGCTTGAAAACTCTTCAAATAAGAAGCAGCAAAAGCATAAGACGCTGGAATTTGGCTCGTTGTTTATCACGCTTTTCGGTACGATTTTTCTGGCATACGACATGCTTAATGTGGAACTGATGATGCTGATTCCCATTGTCATTATCATCTGGTCCGGCATTTATTTTCTGGTCAAGAAACGCCCTAAAAGGCTGATTTCCGAAATGAAGGAGTACTATCTGAATGAATTGTCACAGCAGGCATATCAATTCAGCGTGCTAACATCGGCGGGTGTCATGATATTCAGTTTGAACCAGACGGGTATTGGTAAATTGATTGTCGAGAGTATCCATGCGATTCAGGGTATATGGCCATTCATTAACATATTATACTTTTTACCGCTGATTGTTGTCGTGCTTGGCTTTATGGGGCTTGGACCGCTCACCGTGATGGTTCTCGTAGCTGGTATCCTTGAGAGCATTTCCTTACCATATGCCCCTGAGCTGGTTGTTCTTTCGGTGACGTCCGGAAGTGCTATTTCCATCTTGCTGTCGCCGCTGATCATGCCGGTTATTGTATTGAGCCACACGAACCAAATGAGTCCATTAAAAAATGGGTTCAAATTCAATTATAAGTACGCTATTCTGTTGTATGTGATGGTGCAAGTTTATGTGCAGTGGATGGTGAGTACTTAAAACGTTCGTGCCAACACGTTTGAAAAGGAGTCCTCCCATGAAAATTGTCGTAACGGCAGACACCCATTTAAATAAAACCGGAAAGATGCCATCCAGGTTGATCTATGAACTTCAATCAGCTGATTTGATCATCCACGCAGGTGACTGGAAGACAGATTGTGTTTATAACGAGCTTGCTCAATTTGGCGAAGTGGCCGGTGTCTATGGAAATCTTGATAGTAATGACATACGGGAGCAAATGCCTGAGAAACAAATCCTGACTATACAAGGGTTTACCATTGGTGTTGTTCATGGGCATGGGGACAAAAAGACAACTGAAAAGCGGGCGATTGAAGCATTTGCGGATGAGCAGCCGGATGTCATTATTTTCGGCCATTCGCATATTCCTATAATTCGGTATTTCAAAAAACAGCTGTTGCTCAATCCGGGTTCACCGACGGATAAGCGGGCACTTCCGTATTACTCATTTGCGATACTTGAAATGACGGGGGAAATCCATGCGGAACTTATATTTTTCGGCGATAAAAGCTAACGCGTTTTAAAACACAAGGTGAAATAATTTGATAGCATGATTGAAGGCTGTTGACCAAAATCTATGGTTGACAAATTAGATGTCATTTTGACGTCAGCAGTCGCTTCGGAAAAACACTAGTGTGCTCGTCGTGTTGCAAGTTTTTCGGTGAAGCAGCACTCCTCGCAACTCGTAGCTCATTCGGTGGATGTTTCGCTCGTCGCTTTCCGTGGGCTTGTCCTCAGCCTCCTCGAAAAAGAAGGTCGCTTTTTCTGCGGGGTCTCCACACTGCGCATTCCCACAGGAGTCTCCGTGTTTTTCCTCCGCTAGCTAGTTTCACTACTATATTCACTCATTCATTTCAACCATAGATTTTGGTGTTGACCATGATTGAATTTCAAAACGTGTTAGACTTATTCGTTCGCCTATTTCTCGGTTGCTCATGTAGCTAAAAGTGTAGACCCAGAAGTTCCAATTCACATATTTAACAATTTTTTTCAACTTAAATGTGAAATATATGTGACAAAAATAAGGAAAGTTTGTTACAATAATAGTAAGAATCCGCTTACATTTAAAATGGAGATGATTGGAATGGGTATCATTTTAATGTTTATGCTGCTGTCAACGGTAACCCCATTTATTTTCCTGCAGCTGCATAAAAAGATTTTTGCAGGTGTCCAGTCGGTGCTTATTTTAGGTATGTGGCTTTACTTTATACAAGTGATGTTTGTTGCCGTTCCAACTGTTTTTTCGATCACTTGGCTTATGTTTTATGCAAGTCTGATATTAGCTGAAGTGGCATGGGTGATGTTTATAATTGATGCTGTAAAAACAGCTGATCAGTACAGAAAAGGTTACCATAAAAGGGAAATTCTAAACTAATTTGAATTTAATCAGTATATTAGAAAAACTCAGGCCTAGCCCCAGTTTATAGTGAGTACCGAAGTTTTTCTAATAAGGTTATCCATCATTTATTCATTCTGACGTTATAAAAAACCTCTTCCCTTAATTAAGAGAAGAGGTTTTTTATTACAGAATCAGTTCTGATGCTGTTCCTGTTGTTGTTCTGGCTGACTGTCTCCGCCGCCATTATCATAATGGAATCCAAATGACATCGTGAACAATGAACCCGCAACCAGAATGACTGCTATGACGGCTGCGTGGAACATCATATTCCATGGAGCATGACCAGCCCCTCGTTCAGTAATGTGCATGAACATAAACAGTTGAATGGCGGCTTGGAGCACAGCCATGGTCAGGATTGCAATGATAATCCACATCACCGGCAGGCTCGAGCGAAGGGCTGTCCACGCTGCGAGCAATGTCAGAGTAATCGACAGTGCGAATCCTACAATATGCTGAATAGGAATTTTTCTGGACTGATTTGCCATATTATATCACCATTCCAATCAGATAAACACCTGTGAAAATGAAAATCCAGACGACGTCTAAAAAGTGCCAGTACAAACCGAGGATAAAGACTTTCCTGCTAGTGATGGATGTGATCCCCCGCTGGGCGAACTGGATCAATAGCAAGATAGCCCATCCGCTTCCGAGTGTTACGTGAACACCGTGCGTTCCTGCCAAAATGAAGAAGGCGGACCAGTATGCACTTGACTGAAGTGTTGCCCCTTCATGTGCATAAAGGATAAATTCATGAATTTCCAGTCCGATAAAACTGAGCCCTAAAACCAGTGTAATGGCCAGCCAAATAACGAGACCTTTGACTGAGCCGCGGCGCATCTCATGAATGGCAATGCCACATGTAAAACTGCTGATAAGCAGTATAAAGGTCATAATGAGTACACTGCCCGGTTCAAATAGGTCGGAGGGAAGCGGCGAATCCGCTGTCCGACCGAACAGAACAGCATATGTCGCAAATAATGTGCCAAATAATGCAATCTCAGCTGCAAGAAAGATCCAGAAACCGACAATGCCCAGTTCACCTGACTCTGTACGGTATTCAAGCGGTTTGGCGTTTGACTCTTCTGTACTCATGCTATAACCCCCTTGCCGAGCGCTCAGTCTCGATAATTTCTTCTGAACTGATATGATAACCCTCATCGTAATCAAATGAGCGGATAATCATCATTATGATGCCACCAATCAGACCGGCAGCTGCTAGCCAGATCCACTCAAAGACAAGGAAGAAGCTGGCTAATGTTAATATACCCATCATGATGAACGGCTTGCCGGTATTACTCGGCATGTGAATCGGTTTGACCTTGGATTCATCATAAGGTGATTCGCCCCTTTCCTTCATTGTCCAGAAGGCATCCAGAGAATCTACATGCGGTACGACAGCAAAATTGTACTCAGGCACAGGGATTGGTGTTGCCCATTCAAGCGTTCTGCCATTCCAAGGATCACCGGTTTTTTCGCGTTCACTGTAACGGTAACTGTAATAAATATTGTAAACAAACACAGCGAAACCGATTCCCATGCCAAATGCACCAACTGTCGAGACCACGTTCAGGTTAAACCATTCCGGAACGATGTGGAATACACGGCGCGGCATACCGTCCAGTCCCAGGAAGTATTGAGGTAAGAAACAAACGTGAAAACCGATTACGAAAAACCAGAAGGCGATTTTGCCAATTCGTTCATTCAATCTGTGGCCAAACATTTTTGGATACCAGTATATCAGTCCGGCAAAACAAGCAAACACAGTTCCTGCAATCAGCACATAGTGGAAGTGTGCAATAAGGAAGTACGAGTTATGGAACTGGTAGTCAGCGGCGGCCATACCAAGCATAACACCTGTTACACCGCCCATGACAAAGCTGGGAATAAACGCCAGTGCCCACATCATGGGAACGGTGATCTGTATTTTTGATTTATACAGTGTTGCCAGCCAATTGAATATCTTCACGCCGGTCGGTACCGCTATCGCCATTGTTGATACCGAAAAGACGGAGTTAACAAACGCGCCTGCCCCCATCGTAAAGAAGTGGTGAACCCAGACGAGGAAGCTCAATCCGGCGATTAAAATGATCGACCAAACCATGACGCTATAACCGAATAATTGTTTTCGGGCGAATGTGGCAATTACTTCGGAAAAAATGCCAAATGCCGGGAGCACAACAATGTATACCTCCGGGTGCCCCCACATCCAGAATAAATTTGCCCACATCATCGGGAGTCCTTCACCAGTTAGCGTAAAGAACTGAGATCCGAAAATACGATCAATCGTTAACAGTGCCAGAGCAACTGTTAAGATGGGGAACGCAAACACGATGATAAACATCGTTATCAGTGATGACCAGCTAAAAATCGGCATTTTAAATAAGGTCATGCCTGGCGCTCGCATTTTCAAAATCGTAACCATTAAATTGACCCCTGTTGCCAGAGTGCCAATACCGGATAACTGCAGACCCAGGAGGTAAAAGTTTTGTCCCGGCCCCGGGCTCATAGCAGCTCCGGCAAGTGGGGTGTAACTTGTCCAACCTGCATCGGGGGATCCTCCGATGACAAATGATATGTTAAATAACATAGCACCAAAAAAGAACGCCCAGAAACTTAACGCGTTCACATATGGAAACGCAAAGTCACGCGCCCCGATCTGCAGCGGGACAGCAATATTCATTAAACCGATGAGAAACGGCATCGCCATGAAAATAATCATGACAGTTCCATGTGTTGTAAAAATCTCATTATAATGCTGTGCATCCAGAAAGTTCATATCCGGAAAAGCTAGCTGTGTCCGCATCATTAGGGCGTCAGCTCCGCCGCGGAACAGCATTGCCAATGCACTTAGAATATACATAATTCCTATTTTTTTATGATCAACGGTGGTCAGCCACTCACGCCACAGCCATCCCCACTTTTTAAAATAGGTCAGCAGGAAAATAACGGCACTCGTAACAAGTGCAATGGCGACCATACCTGCGTATATGAGCGGTTCTCCGGTCACAAAAAATTCATCTAGCTGCATAAATGCCCACCTTCTTTTCTCGATCACTCGTGATTATGGTTCTTGCCATTTTTGAGATGGAGTTTTTTGCCGTAAGCATCCCAGTGCCGCTTAACAGCATAGTCACTGCCTTCCATGGATCCATGATCGACCCATTGGAGATGTGTTGATGAAAACTCCTTGGTATCGTCCAGAATTCCAGGTTCCAACAAGTTGTTGTATTTACTCTGTGTCAATTTAGGTGCTGAATGTTGTGTTTGTTTAACCCATTCATTGAATTCGCTCTTTGATTCAGCATGAACTTTAAAGGTTTGTTCAGCAAAACCTTCCCCATTAAAGTTGGAGTTGCGACCTTGGTAAACACCGTTCTCATCAGCCTGGAGATAGAGGGTTGTCTGCATACCGGCCATATTATACTTTTGTCCGCCCAGCGCAGGAATCCAGAGTGCCGACATTGAATCGGCTGATGACAGACGGAATTCAACTGAGCGATCTTTTGGTATATGCAAGTAGTCGACTGTTTCTATTCCTTGTTCCGGATAACTGAAGAACCATTTCCAATCAGCAGCTGTAGCATAAATGACAAGCGGTTCTTCTTCTGCAGATGACTCTGCTGGTTTTTCCAAGTCGAACAGGGTGTTGACGGTTGGGATGGAAAGACATGTGACAATAATGACCGGAATGATCGTCCATATTGTCTCAATTGTTTTATTCCCATGCATATCCGGTTTGTAATCTTTCGGATCCCGCCCCGGTTTGTCGCGATATTTGATCACCATAAAGGTGAACAGAACAAAAACGACAACAATGATGCCCATCATAAAATAGAGCGAATAAATAATCAGATCTTTCTGTTGCTCACCAACCGGCCCTTTTGGATCCATGACGGTCAGTTCGCTACACCCGCTAAGCATCAGAATAAGCGGAATAGACAGGAGTAAAATCCATTTCTTTGAATATTTTCTGATATGTTTCATGAGGCAGCCCTCCGTAATAAACCTGGAAAATTTCCCGTTTAAGAATAAAGTGATTGATGACGTTTCTGTACAATTCTATCAAACTGAATTCCCGTTTAGGGTGACTGTCAATCAATCGTTATGAATTGTTCATGATTTTGTATTGTTTTATTCAAAAAATGTTCAAAAAGGGAGAGAGAAATACGTGTAGGGCGTGGGGAAAATCACAAATAACGACTGATATGTCTTTAGTCATATCAGTCGTTATTTAAAAGTATAATAGTCAGTCATCCGTGGTAGTACGTTTGAAACAAACATACATAAACAGTACCGCACCGATTACCCAAATGGTTATAATGCCCAGCGGAAGCCATGATGCCGAATCGTGTAATTCCATTGCTTGCATGATGGGAAATGCGCCAGCGATTTTAATGGCCATACTGTCTTCGGCAATACCGAGAAATTGAATCATTGGTGTGAAGCCGAACAAGAACATAATCGGCATCAGGTAAGCAGATGTGGCAGCCAGCGATTTTGAAAATAAACCGATACCGATTCCAAGGAATAGAAAGAACAAGAACAACAAAATTAGCCCGAGAATTGCCCTTATGCTCAAAAACGGCTCAATCCCGATGATGGCAAGCGAAACTGTAAGCGAAATGAAAGTTATGAGTCCGGTAACCAAACTTTTTCCGATAATGATATCCAGAAATGAAGCAGGTGACAGAATCAGGCCGCGCAGTGTTTTCTTTTCGTTTTCTTCGGCCATCATGGTCATCATGACACTTGATGTTACGGCTGAGAACGTAACCCCGACCACCAGATAGATGATAAGGATTGGGAGTTCCTTGTCTCCGTCGCCCATTCGGCTATAAAGAAGTGCCAGGACGATTGGAATCACTGGCATCATCAACAGCATCATATTTTTCATAAAGTCTTTCATATCTTTTTCAAATATGGCAGATATGCGTTGAACATTCATTATACGAGCTCCTTTCCGGTTACTTTTAAAAAGATTTGGCCCAGTGTCGGGTTGTCCGTGTGCAAGGCTTTCACCTGCCCGTTTGCAACCAGTTCGCTTATTTGATCAGCATTCTCGCGTTTGTTTTCAATGACTATGCGTTCACCTGCAAAAGTTTCCACATGAAAAGCGTGGGTAGAATATTTGTAGCGGAGTGCGTCCGGGCTGTCCAATTCCTGCAGTTCACCTTTGTGTAGAAATGCTACACGGTCACATAACTCAGTTGCTTCTTCCATGTTATGAGTTGTTAAGAAAATGGTTGTACCAGCTTCATTTAGCTTTTGGAGTCCACGGTGAATTTGTGCCGTATTCCCCGGATCTAATGCAGAAGACGGTTCATCCAGAAAGATGAGGTCCGGTTTATGCATGAGTGCTTTTGCCAGCAAGACCCGCTGCTTCATCCCTTTTGACAGTTTCGAAACGGTTTTGTTCCGTTCATCTTTCAAATTCACTTCGCGGAGTATTTCGCCAATATGGCTAAGCGGCGCATTGTAAAGCTTGCAGAACAGCTTTAGATTGTCATGGACAGTCAACCGTTCATATAATGAACTGTTATCAGATAATATCCCGATTCCAGATTTAAAATCGGGTGTTCCAAAAAACTTCGAGTCAATTCCGAGAACATTCACATCGCCGTCGGTTTGTACAAGTTCGCCGGTCAAAATTTTGATGGTTGTTGTTTTGCCTGATCCGCTTGGTCCAAGAAGCCCAAATATTTCGCCTTGTTCTACATTAAAACTGACATGTTTGATGGCAGCATGTGAACCAAATACTTTTTGCATTCCTTTTACTTCGATTGTGTTTTCCAACTGAAAACCTCCTCGTATGGTACTGCATTCATCGTAGCCCATATTGCAGGAGAATGCAGTCATATTTGAGCGGAATGTACCAACGGGAGGGTGAAATGTAGCGGATTAATGGTGAAAATGCAGTTGCTTTAGTCCTGTGTTGACGCCTCTTGGCGATGAACAGTATCTATTTCAGGCTGAATTTTTCCTGGATATCCTGAATTTTGGTCCGTGAGAGCGGAATGGTGGACTGTAATGTGTTATCTATTTTGAGTGAGTAGGTGTTTTTCGACCATGTAATGATTTCGCGCACCTTTTGCAAGTTCACGATATATGACCGGTGGCACCGGTAAAACCCGTATACTTCCAGTTTCTTTTCGATTTCAGCTAGTGTGGAGTCCATGGCGTATGATTCGTCATTAATGACAAGCATGGCTTTCCCATCCTGACTTTCTATGTAATCAATCTCAGGAGGGTCAAATAAAATCATTTTTTCGTCCACTTTTGCCGGGATCTTGAATAAACTGGCAATCGTTGGCGTGCGACTGCTTTTAATATCCGATACTTCTTCTTCACCGTCGTCGATTTCAATCGGTTGCAATCCTGATTTCTGCAGTTTGTACGCGGCATCACCGAGCAGCAGCGCATGTTCCATGTTGGAAACCAAAACAAGGACGGGCATGTGATGGTCCTTGAGTTTCTGCAGCATGTTGATAAATGTATTGATGGTTCTGATATCCACACCATGAATTGGCTCCCGGAACACCATCGGACTGACGCCGCTCATAAAATATTTAGCATAATGGACCCGGCGCACATCGGAAGCTGAGCACATATGAAGTGACGTTTTGGCGCAGCTTTGCAGTTCAAATAGCACAAGAATCTCAGGTATGGGCGTTTGACAGCCGAACCATTTATGGTAAAAAGCGATATTGGCTTCAACTGTCAGGCGCTGGTATAAGCCATCCTCCTGGTCAAAGATAGGAATATGACCGTTGTTTTGAAGAACCTTCACCAATTCAGCTTGTATATCCGTATCGCTGTAGATGGCTGCAACATAGGAATCATCTATGGTAAGGGAAAATGTGGGAAGCGACGTGCTGTTTATCATGTCATAATCAATTTTAAAATGTGCCATTTCCATGCTCCTGTTCAATAAGTCATTCAACTAAAATTAGTATAACATGAAGTGCTTCATCTGGATTTAATATTTAAAACTTTAAAATTGACAGCACAGACACCTGAAACGCTTTTATCTACAGCGATTATTGGTCAAACTATAGCGATTCTGGCATGATCTATAGTGATAATCGGTCAAACTACAGCGATTCTTCATCAATCTATAGCGCACACCTACATTTTTATCAAAAAGAGGTTATTCACCCAGCTTCACCCCGGGCAGCAAACCCGGGTGAAATCTCATAGCTGGTTGTCAATCATTTACTGCCATCCGGCCAAGCGGTCCATCTTCATCGATTATATCTGCAATATTATAAACGGATATCGGAAACATCGGGAATCCAAACACATACGGTGTTATGTCGTATAATTGGAAATATATGACAAGTGTTTTATCGGCGATGTAGAAATCTTGCTCAGGCTGAACCTCAACATGATCATCGAACGTCTGAATGTCGCGCCGCTTAATTTGCTCATTGACCAGCTCTGTCAGCCGCTTAACGTAATTACTGTCCGGCTTGAACAAATCACTCAAACTGCACCGCTTCCGGTTCTGCAGATCAAACGTTAATGATGTGATATAAGTCATGCCATGTGCAGACTGGTAATGGTATGCATAATTGGACAGCGACAAACTGAGAACGTTTCGCTGGTTGTTTTTAATTTCAAATGAACCATCCATTTCAATGAGCGGACTGGGCATTTCACCAGCTTGCATATTAATAAGCTGCTGCGTTTCATAGGCAATTGATTGGTTGATGAATTGTTCCATTTGCTGATCACGCATGCTGTAAACATTGGGATAGATAACGTTTATATCCTGTCCGGAGCTGATCCGTGCAGGGTCAATCCTGACAGGTAATGGTTTTGGCATATGTCTTCACCTTCTTCTGGTTTTATGCCCAGTGTATTCACCAAAGAAGGAGGATGTGTCTGCAATATTAAACGCACTCACTATCGTTCTTGCACTGTAATACTTCATTCGCGGAATGCGAACTTTTCCGTATAGGCTGAAAACAAAAAGTAGATTTGAAATTCAGAATTATTTAATGTATAATTTCTATTCAAATATAAATAATTATTTGTTATTGAATTAATTATGGTGCGTTAACCAATCTTGGCTTTATAATACGACAGGCGAAGGCGGGAATGTCATGACAAGTGGTGTGAACCGAGTCGTTGTAGTGGGTGCTGGATTTGTTGGCTCCAGTTACGCATACGCTCTAGTAAACCAAGGAATAACGGAAGAACTCGTGTTAATCGATGTGAATCAAGAAAAAGCAGAAGGCGAAGTGATGGATTTAAATCATGGGCGATATTTTTACGAATCCCCTGCCAAAGTATGGAGCGGAGACTATCATGACTGTAAAGAAGCGGATATCGTCTGTATTACTGCCGGGGTAAGCCAAAGCGATGAAGAAACACGATTATCAGCAGTCGAAAAAAATACATCGATTGTTAAATCTATCGTAGACAGTGTGATGGCAAGTGGTTTCAACGGCATTTTTCTGATTTCCACGAATCCAGTAGACATTATCACTCAGGCAACGTGGACATTTTCGGGACTTCCTAAAGAAAGGGTTATTGGATCCGGGACAATACTGGATACAGCCAGATATCTTCATATGCTGGGCGAATACTTCAGTGTGGATCCCAAAAGTATTAATGGCTATATCATTGGCGAGCATGGCGATTCACAGGTAGCTGCTTTGAGCAATGCAGCCATTGGCGGGAAAAACGTTATGGATATTCTAAATGCCAGTGATCGATACATGTTAAAAGACCTTGAGAAAATGGCTGCTAATGTACGCGATATAGCGGATGTTGTCATTGAGAAAAAAGGATCTACCTATTATGGTATCGGTGCGGGTTTAGCAAAAATCACAAAAGCAATATTAAAGAATGAAAATACTGTTCTACCAGTATCAGCACTTCTGGATGGCGAATATGGATTCCAAGATATTTTTGCCGGGGTTCCGGCCATCATTAACCGACAAGGCGTACAGGAAATTATTGAAGTGGATCTGAACAAAGAGGAAAAGGACAAGCTTGCTTCCTCGATTGAAGTGTTAAGGTCTGCTATGAAACCACTGCCTAAGAAAACGTGAGCGAGGGATGCAAAAATGGAAGAAAAAAAGAAAAACGTCAGTCGGAATCAATACAGAACCACGTCTAATTATATTAAGTTTATTTTATTTTCCCTGATTGGTGCTGGGCTCTTTTTGGTGCCTGTTCCTTATAATGGGGAGACGAATATAGGCGTTGGCATTCTCGCCGGAATGTTGGAAGGGGCATTCAAAGACTATTGGCCGGTGTTTATGACCATCATTTTTTGCCTGTCCACTGTATTAGCTATGTATACAAAGGTAGTTAAGCCGGCATTTATGAAAAAGAATACCTTTGTACAGTCATTATTTGATGTATCCCTTTTCTGGATTATTATGAGACTAATTGGTTCAATATTTGCCATTATGACGCTTAACGAAGTGGGCCCTCAATGGATATGGTCTGAGGCCACCGGGGGCACTGTTTTATTTTCCCTCGTTCCTGTTCTGGCAACCTTTTTCCTGGCTGCAGGAATATTAATGCCACTCCTACTGGAATTCGGGCTCATGGAATTTATTGGTACAGTGCTGCATAAGGTGATGCAGCCATTGTTTCGTCTACCCGGAAGGTCATCGATCGATGCAACCGCTTCCTGGATGGGGTCCGGAACAGTAGGTGTCGTCATCACCACTGAACAATATGAAAGAGGATATTATACCGACAGGGAAGCCTCGGTTGTTGCGACAAACTTTTCGATTAATTCGATTGCTTTTAGTTTTGTTGTCATCAGTGTCATCGGGTTAACGGATATGTTTGTACCATTTTACCTTACCGTTTGTATAGCAAGTGTTGTTGCAGCAATAATTTGCCCTCGTATTCCACCATTATCCAGAAAAAAGGATACGTATCATGAACCTGTAGGAAAACAGATTGATGAAACTGCGCCATCAGGTGTATCAAGTTTTAAATGGGGGATAGAGAAGGCGCTTGAAAAGGCTTCTAACATTAAAAATTTCAGAGGGGTCGCAAAAGGCGGATTCAAGGTTGTAGCTGATATATGGTTTTCCTTGATTCCTCTTGTCATGTCCCTCGGAACGATTGCACTGATTATCGCTGAATTTACACCGGTTTTTCAGATTTTATCTTATCCGTTTGTGCCCTTACTGAACCTCCTGCAGATTCCGGAAGCGGCCGCAGCAGCACCGGCGATGATCGTTGGTTTTGCAGATATGTTTTTGCCAGCGGTGATCGCAAGCGGTATCGAAAGTGAATTAACACGTTTTGTCATTGCAGCCATGTCACTCACTCAGTTGATTTACATGTCTGAAATTGGTATTTTGCTTTTGAAATCAAAAATTAAAATCAGCTTTTGGGATCTAGTGATTGTATTTCTGGAGAGAACGATCATTACACTACCGATCGTTGTGTTTATAGCGCATGTTTTCTTTTTTTAAACAAACGCGTTTAGGTTATCTGAAGAACTAAAAAACATTAGGTGAGTAAAAAACCGAAAGTGGTGCAAATGCCGAATGAAGGATATCTACTTTCTAAAAAATGCAGATGAGGAAGTCATTGACACATATGATGAAGATATCATTATCACAAATCGCCAGGGCAGAATCATTAAAGTTACGAACATTAGCGGTTCGCTTTATGATCTGGAACCACACGATTTGCTTGGTCAGTCTGTTTATGATCTGGAAGAAAGGGCGATTTTTTCGCCGGCTATTACACCCTTAGTTTTAAAGAAACGGAAAAAAGCTATAACGGTACAAACCACTCCAAATGATCGAAAGGTACTCATTACAGGAATTCCACTGTTTAATGAATATCATGATATCGAATATGTTTTGAGTTATTCTTACGAGGTTTCGGAGCTTTTTATGCTTCAGGAGTATTTGGACGAACTGTACGACGAAATGTCCAGAATAAAAACTGAGTTAGCCAATATGCGGGAAGCAAGTTTGAATGCTGATGGTTTTATTGTCAGAAGTCAAACGACGAGAGAATTGCTTCAAAAAGTTAAAAAGGTTGCGCCATATGATGCTGATGTAGTATTACAGGGGGAGCAAGGGGTCGGCAAATCCAAAATTGCTCACTATATTCATACGAATAGTAAGCGGAAAAACGGGCCTTTTATTACTATGAATTGCTCTTCCATACCAGATGCTATTTTCGAACGTGAATTGGCTGGCAAAACTTCCGGCGAACATCATCAAGACATTGGTTTGGCGGATATGGCCCAATCAGGAACTCTATATCTTGAAGGTGTTGACCATCTTTCGTTACATGCACAGCATATTCTTATAAAAGTGTTAAAGGCGTATAATGATCAATTTAGAGTCATTGCCTCGACTGAAACATCGCTCACACAACTCATGACTGAGAAAAAAATCCGTAAAGATTTATACTATGAACTTCAGATCGTGCCTGTATATATCCCGGCATTGCGTGAACGCAGCGAGGATTTAAAATACGCCATCGACCAATATAAAGAAAGGCTTTGTGATAAATATCAGCTTAATAGGAAATTCAGCAAAGAATTATACTTGGCCTTGCTTGACTTGGATTGGCCCGGCAACTTTTTTGAAGTGAAACATGTGATTGAAAGAATGATCGTTCAAAGCGAGTCTGAAACGCTGACTTTAAATGATTTGCCTTTCGAGTACAGAGGGGATGAAAATATGGAAGCATATAAACTTAATGGCGCCCCCTTGAATACGGTTTTGGAAAATGTCGAAAAACAAATCATTCAAAATGTGAAAAATCATAGTAAAACAACCACTGAAATGGCTGAAATATTGGGAATCAGCCAGCCATCTGTTGTACGCAAACTAAAAAAATATTCAATCCAGGATAAAGGGGAATGAACATGAAGGACAATAATCAAGATTGGCTGAAGTTAGCAGATTCTATAGGAAATTTCCTTGCACCAAGTATGGCGAAGGATCATCCGAATTTACCGGTCGTAAAAGCAGAAGGATGCTATTACTACGGAACAGACGGCAAGGAGTATTTGGATTTCACATCAGGGATTGCAGTTGAAAATGTCGGACACCGTCATCCTAAAGTTGTGGAAGCCATCAAGGATAGTGCTGATCATTTGGTACACGGGCCATCCGGTGTAATCATGTATGAATCGATCTTAAAGCTTGCTGAAGAGCTTCAGGAGATTCTACCGGGGAAATTGGATAATTTCTTTTTCGGAAATAGTGGTACAGAAGCAATCGAGGGCGCATTGAAACTTGCAAAGCATGTAACGAATCGTCCTTATGTTATTTCATTTACAGGCGGATTCCATGGCCGGACTATCGGGGCTCTCAGTGTGTCCACATCCAAAAGTAAATATCGAAAGCACCTTCAGCCGTCGTGGTTAAACTATCAGCTGCCATATGCAAATCCAGATGAAGCACCAGCTGGTGTTGACCCCGAGGTGTATTTTCCTTGGAAACTGGAAGATGAAGCAAAAAAACTCTTTCGTCATCAGGTTGACCCGGATGAAGTTGCCTGCATGATTGTTGAGCCGGTGCTTGGTGAAGGCGGCTATATCATTCCGCCTGCGTCCTGGCTGAAAAAAATCCGTGAAATCTGTGATCGATACGGCATTTTACTTATTTTTGATGAAGTACAGACAGGCTTTGGCCGCACAGGTAATTGGTTCGCCGCGCAAACATTTGAAGTCACACCGGATATTATGGCAGTAGCTAAGGGGATTGCGGCCGGTTTGCCGCTTGGTGTCACGATTGCCTCAAAAGAACTGATGGAACAATGGCCAATGGGGAGTCATGCCACGACTTTTGGAGGAAATCCGATTGCCTGTGCAACCGCACGGGCGTCCATTGAGGTCATAAAAGAAGAAAAACTCCTTGAAAACAGCCGTGACGTTGGAACATATGCGCTTAATCGTCTAAATAAGCTGAAAGAGAGGTTCCCGATGATCCACGATGTTCGCGGGGCAGGTTTAATGATCGGTATAGCATTCAAGGATCCGGAAACGAATGAACCTGACGGTGATGCTGTTATGAAGGTGCTGGATGGCTGTCTTGAAAAAGGGGTTCTGTTTTATCTGGGCGGTAATGCAGGTGAAGTTATCCGTATGATTCCACCGTTAATAGTGACGAAAGATCAAGTTGATCATGGTCTTAAGGTGCTGGAGGAAGTGCTGGAAACGTTATAAGCTATTCGACATAACAGTAAATATTTAAAGCCGGCAGATGATCCGCATATGCTGTTGCGCGGTCCTGCCGGCTTATTTTGTTGTTATTCTAACATTTCACCGAATCCTTTTGTGTAGTGACTATTATGACATAATATTTAACACTACGTTATCAATAAAACCTTTGTTTTATCAATGATAATTGTGTGAAATTAATGTGAATTATGTACTTAAGGATTAAAGAAAGCTGGATTAGACCTCCAACCATTGGCTTTGCACTTTTAAATTGTGATTTCTTATTCCTGGTGGAGCTTTTATTAACCCCGGCGAATGAATAAGAGAATCAAGGCTGTCAATGCAAGCAAAGCAATAACAATACTGAAAACAATGCCTGCCACTTGTATCCCTGTCCATTTTGCAAGCAGGCCTACACCAACTACGGGAATTGATAGCGCAATATAGGCTATCGTGAAAAAACTGGAAGTAACTTCACCACGCTCCCGGGAAGAAGTCTTGGCATTCACCGAGGCAAGCCCGGCGCGAAAACTGAATGCCTGACCAACCCCGGAAACAATTGCGCCAACAAGTAATATCATTAACGAACGTGATTGTAATGCAATACCTACAAACATAGCTCCGATAATTAATACAGCACTACCTGCTTTTAGCACGATATGATCAGAAGTGTTTATTAATAACAACTGCCCAACCGCAGAAGCACAAAAAGCCAAAAACACAATAACACCTAAAATGGCCTTATTGTCAAAATGCAATACTTTTTGCAGAAATGTAGGTGATACCGCTGTAAACAAACCAAGCATCGAAAATCCTGCAAATACCGGAATCACAGCACGAATAAAAGTAACACGGACCTCTGAGGGAACACTTAATTTTTGTATTTTCAATTGAACCTTTTGCTTCACTTTGACCGGTTCCGGCATGAACCAGATAGCGATGAATGCTGGCACAAGTATCGCAAAATCGACCACAAACACCAGACGCATCGGATAGGTAAAGAATTGGGCTAGAACTCCGGCAAGAAGAGGTCCCAACCCTAAGCCCAGCATATTGACGCCACTTGCAATCATAGACGCCTTAGCTTGTTTATGGCGTGGAGCCAAGTTGACCAAAGTTGCTGTTGCGGTGCTGGTGAACAACCCGGCAGATAAACCGGATAATATACGTCCAATAAATAAAAGCGTTATGCCACCTGCGAACAAAAACACAAGCGAACTGGCTGCAGATAAAATGACGCCAGGGATCAATATATACCGGCGACCAATATGATCGGAAAGGTGGCCAAATACAAGCAAAGCCCCAATAACACCGATTGCGTAAAAAGCATAAATAATGGTTATCATTAAAGGAGATAGCCCGAATGTATCCCCGTATATTGGATATAATGGTGTCGGGAGCGTCGTACCTAACATAACCACTAAAAATGCATATGCAACACCTATAAAACTGATTCGGTTACCACTAGCTTCTTTTTCCTGCATCATTGACATACTTATCATCTCCAAAACATTATTATACCATAGCGTTGTCCATGCTAAAGAAGTACGGCGTCCACCGATTTTGCTATACATACGAATAAACATCAGCTTGCAAGGTGTTAAGCTGCATTTTTAAATTCTAAGCATTCTTTTAAATTGAACCAACATCCCTGAATAAATAATATTCAAAATCTGTCATAGGATTTCATATACCATAAAAATAGTCAAGAACTGACCCTTTTGAGTGGGTGCTTCCAACTATTACATTTTAATCAAAGCACTTATAATGGATATTGGTAAAATTTGATAGGTGTGTTGAATATAGCTTCTTCCTGAGGCTCTAAAAGTTGAATAGATATAAGGAGGTGTCATTTATTATGCAGCCAATCAAGTTACAAATGTTGCCTTATAACGCGAGCGGCAGTACACAAGATATGGAGTACATTACGAACATTATTAATCGCTCGTTTGCGTCATCAGAGGAAGGTATTAGCACGAGGCGGAATCATTTCTGTAGGTAAAACCTCAAATCAAAGGAGTTTATGTTTAATGTCTGGAACCAGAAGAGAAAATATTAAAGTTGGACAAACGGTACGCGTCGTACAAAAGCAGGATCAGCGTTCCGGAAAATTGACAGATGGCATCGTGTCAAGAATACTGACAAATTCCGCTACACATCCACATGGGATCAAGGTTATGCTGGAAAATGGCAATGTAGGAAGAGTCAAAGAAATTGTGAAATGAGTGAAAAGTGTAGTCCGCACTTATTTTTCCACATTTATTACATATTTTTTCCGAATTCTTTTTTTACCATGATAATGAAAGGTATTAAATGGTAAAGGGAGTCGATGAAACATTGGAATTTTTAAGCAAAGAGAGTTTGAGCCACATTATGGGGGTTCAGAAAAATACGCTGGAAAAATGGATTGAAGATTTTAATGTTTATATCCCGAAAACAAAACTGAATAATGTCACTTACTACCGACCGGATGGAATCGAAGTTTTGAAGTTTATCAAGAAATGCAACGATCAAGATTATGACAGGAAGCAAATCAGGGAAATGTTAGCAACGAGTACCTTTCCTATAAGACTGGAGAATATGCACAGTGTGTCTCAGCAGTCACACGATGAAAGTTATAAAGAAAATGTGGTAACGATGATGCAGACGATTGGAAAAGTCGTCAGTAATGTTGAGAATCAGCAGCAACTTGTTGAAATCATTAAAGAAAAACAAAAAAATCAAAACAAACTAATCAAGGATATAAAGAAACAGACAGATGAAATCGACCACTTGAAACAGGAAATGGAAACATTGAAGCAACAACTTGCCTCTGTATCGAAACAAAGCTTTAAACGAAAAGTAAATCTGTGACGTTCACTAATATGGCGCATTACATCTAAATGGATGTTATGCGCCAGTTTTTATATAGCAAAAATCTCAGAGGTATTTTTAGTCTTGATAACGAATATGTCTTTAAGGAAGGTTGTATATCCACAACATTTGTTATTGAATCAGCCATTTCTGCCTTTATCAAATGTCTCGTGCAGTGTTTCAATGATATCTTCTTCTTTATCGTTATGGCTTATGATGTTAACGTTTGTCATTTTTATCATCCTTTCGCTAATACCTTGTCCAATCCTGAGGTGATCTATACATGAAGGAAATAACGATTCGGCTCAAAGACCACACGTATCATCAACTGAAAGAACTCACTGAGCTTGAAAATTTAATTAACCGACATCGTGATAAAAATCGAGATGATAATTATCAGATTGAGGATTTTGTGGTTGGCTGTATAATCGATAAAATGGAGCAAATGAATCATTTCAAGCCGATCAACCCCATGATTGATCATAGCCGCCAGCTTGTCATTAAAAATCGGTTTAAAGAAATAGCGAAACAAAAACATATTTATATTAAGGATATTGCCGATCAGTTAGACATGAAACCGCCCAATATCAGTAAAATAGTCAACAACGTTTCCCAGCCCAGACTGGAATTGTTCATCAAAATTTGGCTTGTGCTTGGCTGCCCGCCATTGCATCAGTGCCTGTATCTGGAAGAAGATTAAGCTTTTGCTTAGTCTTTTTTTATTCATGCCATTTTATCCGAAAAGGCGGGGATGGGTTTATTAAAAGGGGCTGTTGAAAGGCAATTTTTAAATTCCTGTATAATTTCGGTCATAGGACAAGCTTTGTATCACATATGCTAAAACATAATAAAATTGAAGACAACATATTTAAAACATTATGCCATATTGTCCAGACGTCTAAATCCGATATTTTTTGAAATAACAGCAATCAACAGTGTGTTGAGATGTATGGTAACCTGATTCAAAAAGGAAGGATGACGTGATATGACAGTATTTGAATCGTTGGTTCTCATGATTACGTTTGGATCATTGGTGGCTGCAGTTGTATCCAATCAAAAAAAATAAGCAGCTTTTACTTTGGATGGAGGGCGAGTTAAAAGGCGCTTTGATGAAATCATAGAAGCGTCGCATAATAAGATTAGGTTGCTAATAGAAGTTAGATCCAAAAACATCAGTACTAACGTGAGATCGACCCGAGAGCGAGGAAATCACCCCGAAAGCGGGGATATCGCCCCGAGAATCCAGAAACATCAGCCCAACAGCACCGCTAAATGCTCATTTACGTGGGCTGGTTTTTTTCAAAATCACACGTTCCAGCCAGCGCCATGGCAGCAGATTTTTTAGTCGTGTCATATTTTTGACATTTTTGCCGACCGGATAACGAAGGTCAGGATGGTTTGCTTGAGCCGTTTTAAGGATTAAATGTGCTACTTCTTCTGGGTTGTCAGCTGTTTCAGCGATATGATTGACGATTTTCTTTAATGCGTTGGTTCTTTCTTGATATGGCGATTCAAGATCGGTATTAAAATCGGTCATACCTTTTGACCAGATATCGGTTTGGTAGGAACCAGGCTCAATCAATACGACATGAACATTATATGGCAGCATCTCAAGCCTCAGGGACTCACTAAACCCTTCAATAGCATATTTGGATGCTGAGTACGGTCCGAGACCGGGAAGTGCCATTCTACCACTGATACTTGAAAGATTAATGATGGTGCCGCGCTTCCGTCTCCTCATATGGGAAAGTACAGCTTTGGTGACAGCAATCAATCCGAAGACATTCGTTTCAAATTGCCGCCGCCAATCTTCTGAGGACAGCTCTTCGGTGAACCCGCCAGCCGCATAGCCAGCATTATTCACCAGTACATCAATGCTGCCGAAACGTTCGATGACTTCCGGAATGACATAATCAATATCATCCTGCTTGGTGACATCCATCGTGATGCATTCGATGTTGATAGCAACATTCCTTTCCCGTGCTTGTTCCAGCAGACTTTCCTGTTTCGATAAGTCCCGCATGGAAGCGAGTACAAAATACCCGGCTTCAGCGAAAACCAGGCTTGTTACCAACCCGAAACCGCTTGATGCGCCGGTTATGAAAACTACAGACCGACTTTGACTGCAAGGGTTCATCTTCTGTCACCTCACTGTTGTTTATTTTAGCAATATACGTTCATTTAAACAATACAATGTGAAAGTGTGTATCACTTTTATAATGCCAGTTTCTGCCGGAGTAGAAGTGTCAACAATCAGTTTAAGTCGGAAATGACACACACATCAATCTCTTTCGTCCCAATAGTTAGTCCGAGTTTATAATTTGAAGTATGTGGTAATAGGTACAATATATATTGCTGTATTTGAACGGGAGGATTTGAAGCTGATTGTCCCGAATTTTTCAAGAAGGGGGTTCTGTTGAAAGGAAGTTCAAATAAGAGTTTGAGCGGTAGGCTTATTGATCATAGGATTTATGCGCCGTCATTAGTTATTATGATTCTCATTTGTATTCCTTTTGCGATGTATGAGAGAGAATCGTTGGAACTCTTGAACAGTAGTCATGGGTTATAATGTCAAGCAAAAGCATAAGCCTCAAAAAAGTAAATCCTGAATGGTAACACAACACAAGTGGAGTTCGAGATAGAAAAGCAGAGGAATTTACTTATCAATTCCCCTGCTGCTATGACTCATTCGATTAGCGGGCAGGAAAAGAGTTGGTCATAAGATAATAACCAAACTTCATTCTTTCATTCTGCCGAAATAAAATAATCCGCCCACCAGACCGATTACCAGCATGACTGCTGCAAAAATGAGGAAGGGTACCGGGCCGAACTGAAAGACGAGCGGTGCAGACAATGCTGTGACAAGACCGCCGCCGAGGAATGGTTCAAATACAAGCTGTTTATATCCAAAAGCTTCATATGCCGGCGATTTCATTTCGGGATCGGCCACACGCATCAATAATAGTCCTGTGGCGGTGATCCCCATGGATTGGCCAAAATCACCAATGCTTCGCTCAAACCAATATGATGGGATCATCCGAGGTCCGAGGAAAAACAGACCGAACACGTTCCATGCCATACCAACAAGTGACAACAATAGGAAAGGGACAAAATATTGTCCGATGACATCAAGTGAAACCGTCGCGATTGCTGCAAGAATCAGGACATCGAGAGCAAAACCCTGTATTCGCATGACCATTTGCCGATCTAAAATTTCAGTTTTATCGAACTTGGTGGCGATCATCTGAACAAGAATTCCACCAATCATCGCCAGCGGGAAAAGTGGTACATAGGTCATGAATTCGGAGCCGATGATTGTTTTTTCAAGCCAGGTGATGCCTTGCAGGATGCCATACCCGACTAATATAGCAATGCCAATCATCGCAAAATGCAGGGAGAGCGGCTCAATTGATTCCGGCCGGACAGTCATTCTTGCTGCTGCTTCCCGGTTTTCAAATTCCATGATACCTGCTTTTTTTAAGGGGGATGATTCCTTTATATCACTGATCACTTTTGTTTTATTTTTTCGTACTGCCCAATTGATCGCTATAATCCCGATAATCACACCTGATAAGATACCAACCGTGGCAAGTCCGATAGCCAAATCATATGCTTCGGCAAATCCCAGTTCTTTGAATGTTCCCTGCAGTCCGGCTGCTGTCCCGTGTCCACCTTCAAAGCCCATTTCAATCAAGGCACCGATAAACGGCGGCATGTCATAAAACGGTACAAGGACGAATATAGCCAGCAACAACCCGACAACATACTGACCCCAGCCCAGCGACCAGCCAAATGCAAGCTGCGGCCCACCAACATTCCATACCTTTTTCAAGTTTGGAAGCACGGTCCCTAAAAATAGTGTGGCAAAGACAACATTGATCATTAACCCAGCCAATGGGCTCCATACATCCATCACTTCAGGTGTCAGAACCCCGGTTGCCCAGAATGATCCTTCTCCTGTAATAGGTTTCAACAGTTTTCCAAGTACTTGCGGGCCCAAAATGAGAGCAAGAAAACCACCAATAACGGATGATGGGAGAAATAAGTTCTGCATCCACTTCACGCGTACTCTGATCCACTTTCCAATAATCAGAAATAATCCCAAATATAGTAATGCGAATCCTATTTGATTGGGTGACATCAACAATCTCCTTTCATGATAAAAGTTAAAAATAAAGTCTAAATCTGTTCCCTGCGGTAAACAGGTATAAACAATGTCCAAATAAGGAAAAATATATTATAGCATGAAAATTGCTCAACGTCTCAGCACTCTTTTTACTAACGTTAGAAAGTATAAAATATAGATGATCTTATAAGAAACGAACATGGCTACGCCTTCTCGTAGCCACCATCTACCATGAAAATGAATGTCTGCACCAACTATAGTATAACCCGTTCAAAAAGCTTCGGCATTCGCTATAAGACAAGGCGAATGCTGAGTTTTTCTAACAGTTTGAAATCTTTGTTAAACAGTTACCAATATGACCGAAATAGTGTTATACTAGAATCAGGAAAAGAAACGTGTTTCCTAATCCTTTTAAGGAGTGCTTGCGATGAAACGAAAAATTTTAGTAGCATACGATGGCTCAGAACTGAGTGAAGAAGCGCTTCAGGAAGCTAAACTTCAGGCTGCCGGGATTCCGGAAACAGAGGTGCATGTAGTGGTAGTTGTGACGCAGACAGGTCCAAGCACAAACGTAACCGTAGCAAAAAATATTCAATATGAAGTGGCGGACAGTCTACGTCCGGATATGGAACGGATTTATCGGGAGTTTGAAACCGAATCGATTCCGATTTATACAGAAATTATCATAGCAGATACCAACCGCAATGCCGGGGTGAAAGTCTGTGAATATGCTGATGAACGTGATATAGATTTGATTATTGCCGGTAGCCGAGGACTTGGTACCGTAAAAAAAATGTTGCTGGGGAGTGTCAGTAATCAAATCGTGCAGGAAGCCAATTGCCCGGTACTGATTATCAAATAAACACATTAACTGTATAAGCTTCGGTCCTTCAGGGGATCGACTTTTTTTAGCAGTTAAGAAAGTATAAATTATTTCTGGCTGTTCACCAAAATCTATGGTTGACAAATTAGATATCATTTTGACGTAAGCAGTCGCTTCGGAAAAACACGACGCTTTCCGTGGGCTTGTCCTCAGCCTCCTCGAAAAAGAAGGTCGCTTTTTCTGCGGGGTCTTCACACTGCGCATTCCCACAGAAGTCTCCGTGTTTTTCCTCTGCTAGCTAGTTTTAATACCATATTCACTCATTCATTTCAACCATAGATTTTGGTGTTGACCCTTATTTCTTACTGCATAAGTGCAACTAAGGCTTTCGCCATTAAAGCTTGGCGATAAGCCAAGTTTTCTAATAACGTCAGAAAGTATAAATTGTGGATACCCCGGTATCTGTTATAAGGCGAGGCGAATCTCTCTTTTTTAATGTGAACCTTTAACATGGGCGCGAAAATCAAAATATGTTCCCGAGCGCCGAAATCGTTTCTGTATACAGGTTCAAGTATAATTTTTATCACGCATATCACATAATAGGGGCCCGAATTGCAAAACTATAAGAGAATATTGATATAAGAGGTTGTTCAAAAAGTCCGGTAAAAATGACACTTCGAATTTCTTCGTTGGCTTGTTTCTCCGCTCCTTGGAAAAGAACACCACTTTTCCTGCGTGCGATGCAGATTCATGGAAGCATTACTTATGCTCATGTATTTAAAAGCATACATTCCGCTGCTCGAAACTGCGCCGCCTCGAACTTCTTGGTCCTTTTTATCCTCCTTTTTGAACACGCACTATAAGGAACATAACACAATGATGACAAGGTTGCCACAATTTTTCCAAGGATTTCTTAGTGATTTCTAATGATTCTCCAATCCTTTTATCAAAAAGGTTCACTATGATGGTGATAACCCGAAAAGGAAAGGGGACTGAAATGAGAACATTATTTTTGAGTACAGCGGCCGGAGCGATGTTATTTGCTTCCGCAGCTTCTACAGATGCTACACAAGTTGCCGGAAAAGCAGAAAACATTCATTCAGCAACGAAAGCGGCTGAGAAACAAAGTGTAAACGATGAAGAATCCAAAAACGTTGCATATGGTATGTACCCCGAAAGCGATATATTGGATGAACAGGTTGACGAAGACGATTACCAGATGCAAGTTGTGGAAAACAATCAAAACATACGGGTGATCATTTTAAAAGATGCAGAAGGCAATCCCCAATATAAAAGTGTTTTCGTAAAGGACAAAAATATCGTGAAAGTGATCAGTTTTGACCAGGGCCTTGTTTTCCAAGGAGTCATAGGATTTTAGAAGCTTGAGAGGCAAGCACAGTTGATAAAGCTGTGCTTGTTTCAATTAGAAGGAAAATTGAAAAAATATTAAGCGACTAAGCATAATGACTGGGATGGTTGCTCATTTTATAAGCAATTTGTAATTGGTATCATGTCATTTTTTAGGAATAAGGACGTCTAAATTAAATTTAAACGTTTCACTATATTAACGTCAGAAACTATAAAGTGATGGATGACATTATTAGAACAACTCCGTCACACGCTGTGCGACGAGGCAAATCCCGCGTTTTTCTAAAATGGTAAGAACTATACCATTTTAGATGGGTTCCTCTAATTGAAAACGTCTGTAATTGACACAGAACATAAGGTATACTATATTTAGTTTTAGTTAAAGATAAATTAATTCAAACTAATAAGGGTTAAATATGGAGGAGTTCTATGAAAGGGATAAAAGGAATGCACCATGTGACTGCTATTACGAGCAGTGCCGAAAGAAATTATGAATTTTTTACGTATGTTCTGGGCATGCGTTTGGTTAAAAAGACGGTAAACCAGGATGATATCCGGACGTATCATTTGTTTTTTGCCGATGATAAAGGCAATCCGGGTACAGACATCACCTTTTTTGATTTTCCGGGAATCCCCCAGGGAAAGCATGGAACAAATGAGATTTCCAAAACGGCTTTCCGTGTGCCAAGTGATGAAGCATTGGAATATTGGGTTAAACGGTTTGACCGGCTGAAGGTGGAGCATGGCGGCATCAAGGAAGAGTTTGGTGTCAAAACATTGTCATTTACCGATTTCGACAATCAACAATATCAGTTGGTATCGGATGAAAAAAACGAAGGCGTAGCACCGGGCACTCCATGGCAGGACGGTCCGATTCCACCAGAGTATGCGATTGTGGGGCTCGGTCCGATCCATGTAACGATTGCTAACTTCGACTATTTTAAAGAAGTGATGGAAAAAATTTTACAGTTTAAAGAGATAGATCAGGAAGGCGACAGTCATCTGTTTGAAGTTGGTGAAGGCGGAAATGGCGCACGGGTTGTTGTTGAATTTAACACCATCATGCCTAACGCACAGCAGGGCTATGGGACAGTACATCATTCAGCTTTCCGCGTTGAAGACCGATCCGTGCTGGAAGAATGGATTAAGCGAATGGACGACTTCGGGTTCCGTACATCCGGCTATGTCAACCGCTTCTATTTTGAGTCGTTATATGTACCGATTGCACCGCAAATTTTATTTGAATTTGCAACAGATGGTCCAGGGTTTATGGGTGACGAACCGTACGAGACATTAGGTGAAAACCTGGCACTTCCCCCAATGCTGGAACCTCAGCGCAAGGAAATTGAGCAATTTGTCCGCCCGATTGATACAGTGAGAAGCACGAAGGTGTTTGAGAAAGAGTATGAGTAGTTAAAACATCCCTTGCGGAAGGCTGACCATGAGGCGGTCAGTCTCTTTATTTGTAACGTCCGAAAGTATTATGTTTGGAAGATCTTATAGAAAAAGCTCCAGCACTTGCTAAAAGATAAGACGATTGCCAAACCTTTCCAGCAAGGGGTGAATATTCAGGCTGGTAACAATGAAGGCAGACGATGATAGTGTATAATAGAAATTAGATATTACAGTTGCTTAAGGAGTATATTGATGAAAGAATACTTTTATGACAAGCTGCTGAACATTAAAACCCGGGGGCAGCAGAAGGGTTCCCTTGATTCCCGCGATCATCATCCATATCAGCCGACTTCCTACAATGCTTTGGAAGTATTATTTCAACACTACCAATTGAATAGCAGTGATCATGTAGTTGATTTTGGTTGCGGAAAAGGGAGATTGAACTTTTTTATCTATTATTTTTATCATGCAGCTGTTAAAGGGGTTGAAATGAATTCAATTTTGTATGATGAGGCGATCCGCAATCGAGAACGTTATTTGAACCAGACAAATGAAAAGACAGACAAGATTCATTTTCAATGCTGTTTAGCACAAAATTATCAGATCAGCCCGTTGGATAACCGGTTTTATTTTTTTAACCCATTTTCAATTGGGATATTTATTGAGGTTATACAAAATATTCTGTGTTCTCATGAGCAGTACACGCGAGAAATTGAACTGATTATTTATTACGGATCGGATGACTATATTGACTATTTAGAAAACAAAACTGATTTTGAATTGAGAGAAAAAATTGACCTGTCTGCTATTTTTCAAGACGATCCATATGATCGGTTTTTGATTTATCGTTTGGAGGGTTGAAGATGATATTCATAATTATTTGAATAATGCTTGGATAAATTCGAACGGTTATGGATTCAATTAGGTGACGCGCCAGGGAATACCATAAACTCGTACAGAACCGCCGCTAACTTGCGCGGGAGCATTCCAAACTTGTGCAATAGCAGTCCCAACTCGTGCGGCAGTAGACCAAACTCGTGCAAACATTGCCTGCATTCGTGCGACATCAATGTAAACTTGAGCAGCACCGTGAGCAAGTTGTGCACCAACAACCATTAGAAAACCTCGGCATACACCGCGTCTTATAGCGAATGCGGAAGCTTTTATTATAAGGTCATCCATAATTTATATTTTCTGACGTTACAAAAAAAGCGGGACCCCGCCTTCTTAAGAGTAGAGTCCCGTTTTCAATCCATCCCTTATTATTTAAAAAACGTATTAAATGACTGAAACAATTTTTCAAATCGATTCAGTATATCGAGTGCGATCAGTCCATTTCCTTCAGCTGATTTGGGATAACCCAATGGAACTGTACGCTTGACAAGCTGCGCGTATAGTTCTCCTTCTGTCAGTTTCCGGTCGAATTGTGTTTCGGCGATGCTTGTGACCAGGGCAAGTGCACCAGATACATGCGGTGCTGACATTGATGTTCCGGAAAGCCGCGCGTATTTTTGCTCTGTGTAAGTCGACAGGATATCTACGCCGGGAGCGACGATATCAATTTCGTTATTCGTATTGCTGAATGGGGCGATTTCGCGATTATAATTGATAGCGCCGACCTGAATGACTTCATTATAAGCTCCCGGAAAGGCATACTCATCCGTTTCCGGCCGATCGTCTCCTTCATTTCCGGCAGCGCAAACAACCGGGATGCCGGAATCAATTGCTCGTTTGACGGCTTCGTATAATTCCGGAACATCTTTCGGACCACCGAGAGACATAGAAATTGCACGCACTTTTTCACCATTTGGGCCTTCCCAGTCAGTTGCATATTTGATGCCGTCAATAATCCATTGATAGTCACCGCTTCCGTTACTGTCAAGCACTTTAACAATCAACAATTTGACATTTGGTGCAACTCCTGTTATTCCGTCCTCACTTGCTGTGGCCGCAGCTGTCCCCGCAACATGAGTGCCATGACCATTTTCGTCGTCATAATCTGTATCATCACCATCACCCGTGAAATTTTTGCCATCAATTACTTGCCCGGCTAAATCGGGGTGATCCGTGTCACAGCCCGTGTCAATGATAGCAATAACGTTGCCGCTTCCTTTATCGGCTTGCTTCCATACGTCCGGAGCCTGAATCATCTGAACGCCTTGAGGGATTTCTTTAGCAGTATCTTCAATTGCTTCCACCTTATAAGGGATCAGATTCATTTTTGCCATTATAATTCCCCTCCTAAACTATCAGTTGCTTTCATTATAATCTAAAAATTCCATTTTCGAAGGGATTTTATTGAAAACAGGATAAATTACCTGAAAAAACAGGCATAAAGATTCATAATCTGGGTGAAAGTTTCTGGTTCACTGGCCGCATATCTATATGTTGTTTTTCGTACTTTAAGATGATAAGATGAAGATAGTTTTAAATGAATAGGCATCACATGTTACTGACTTGATCAGGCATGGTGGTATTTAAAAAGGTGGCACCGATCCCTTTATACCGCCATGCCTTTTTATTTGGCAACGTTTGGTGCATAATACACATGCAGAAAGTCATTCATCGGAAGGGAGTGCAACATTCATGTTTAAAAACTTATTCAAAAAAGGTGATTCGAAAACGGAAATATATACACCGGTTAATGGAAAAATCGTTCAGCTTGAGGAGGTGCCTGATCCGGTCTTCAGTCAAAAAATGATGGGAGATGGTATTGCTGTCAAACCATCAGAGGGTAAAGTTTATGCACCGGTTGAAGGGGAAGTCATCCAAATCCCGGAAACGAAGCATGCGATTGGATTGCGCGCAAATGATGGCACTGAGGTGTTGGTGCATATCGGACTTGAAACAGTGTCGCTGGAAGGCAAAGGTTTCACCATATCGGTGAGTACAGGTGACAACGTGTCTGTCGGTCAACCGCTTATGGAATTTGACCTGGAATATGTGCGGGAGAACGCTTCAAGTGATGTAACACCAATTGTCATCACAAATGCTCAGGAAACCGGGAAACAATACGCGACAACGGATGCACAAGAAGGCAAGGCAGGTGAAACCGTGATTATTACCGGGTCGGATAAATGATCGCTATGTGAAAGGGGTGCTTTCTGATGAAGATCAGGAAGATATTGAATAATAATGCTGTCATTGTGACGGATAATAATGAAGAAAAGATAGCGATCGGGTCGGGCCTCGGTTTTAATAAGCAAAAAAACGACGTTATAAATGCGCAGAAGATCGAGAAATTGTTCGTCTTACGAGAAAACGAAAAACTACAGCAGTTACTGCTCCGGATCCCGGAAGAACATTTTATCCTGTCTGAGGATATTATTATGCATGCCGAGGAACAACTCGGGACTGAACTGAGTGAACATATTCGGGTACAGCTGGCTGATCATATTTCGTTTGCTATTGAACGTGAACAAAATGGCATTCAGCTGAAAAACGCATTGCTACGGGAAATTAAAGTGTTATACCGGCAAGAGTTTGATATCGGATTGTGGGCGATCGAACGCATCAAGAATGTAATCGGTGTTGAAATGCCTGTGGATGAAGCGGCGTTCATTGCCCTGTACGTTCATACAATGAAAGTTCAAGGGGGTGATATTCACGAAACGGTTCGGCAGACGACTATCGTGCAGACAATGGTGAAGCGGATTAAGGAGTATCTGAACATTAGAATGGATGAGGCTGATATTTCCTATGAACGGCTGGTCACACATTTGCAGTTTGCCTTAACACGGGCCAAGCATCAAAACAGTCATGTCATGGATAGAGATATGTTTGAAATGATCAAGCATAAATACGGCGTTTCTTACCAATGTGCCAGACAGTTGGCAGAAGAAGCATCAAGATCTTATAACATTCATTTACCAGAAGAAGAGTTAGGTTACATTACACTTCATATCGAACGATTAAGAACACACTAAAGAGAAGTTATGGTTTGTGATTTATTTTGTAATCGAATTCACTGGCATTATATAGCTGGAGCGAAAAATAAAGGGGGAAAAACAATGATGAAATATTTGCAGAATCTTGGCCGCTCTTTGATGTTGCCGGTTGCGGTACTGCCGGCTGCGGCGATTCTGATGGGTATCGGGAACTGGATACTTAATGCTGATGAAAACAACGTCATCGCAAATTATCTTACAAGCGGTGGTGACGCTATTTTAAGTCATCTTGGCGTTCTGTTTGCAGTTGGTGTTGCAATCGGGATGTCTAAGGAACAGGACGGTGCTGCCGCTTTAAGTGGTCTTGTAGCCTGGCTGGTTGCAACAACTGTGCTAAGTGTAAGCGGGGTTGCCGCTCTTCAGGGTGTTGAGGAAAGTGCGGTAAATAGTGCTTTTGAAAATATCGAAAACGTATTTATCGGTATTCTTTCCGGTATTGTTGCATCGATTATGTACAATAGGTTCAGTCATGTGAAATTACCGGATGCATTTGCTTTTTTCAGCGGAAAACGATTAGTGCCAATTATGAGTGCAGCGTCCATGATGGTTGTTTCGATTGCTCTGTTCTTTGTATGGCCAATTGTATATGACGCGCTGGTTTCATTTGGTGAAGCAATTGTTAGTCTGGATGCCATTGGTGCCGGCTTATATGGCTTCTTTAACCGTTTGCTAATCCCAACTGGTCTCCACCATGCATTGAATAATGTTTTCTGGTTTGATGTTGCGGGTATCAATGACATCGCCAGCTTCTGGGCAAGTGAAGGTGAAAAAGGTGTTACCGGACGTTATTTAGCAGGTTTCTTCCCTATTATGATGTTCGGTTTGCCTGCAGCGGCATTGGCAATGTATCATACAGCCAAAACAAAACGTAAAAAACATGCTGCATCCCTGTTAATGGCTGCTGGTTTTGCATCCTTCTTTACCGGCGTAACAGAGCCGCTTGAATTCTCATTCATGTTCCTGGCTCCCGCACTTTATGTGGTACACGCAGCATTGACAGGACTTTCACTCGCGATTGCTGCGATGTTCCAATGGACAGCAGGATTTAGCTTCAGTGCTGGTTTGGTGGACTATACGCTTAGTTTGGGTGTTCCTATAGCCAATCAGCCACTCATGCTGATAGTACAAGGATTAATATTTGCTGTTATTTACTATTTCGTATTCCGATTTTTGATTGTGAAATTCGACATGAAAACACCAGGTCGCGAGAGTGATGAAGACATACGGGAAGGTGAGGCGACAGTGACAGCAGATGACGAGGGCACAGCCGGAGATGCTCCAACAGCCGAAAAAGACGAAACAGCTGTGATGGCTGAGAAAATTTATGAAGGTCTTGGTGGTGATGAAAACGTCAAGACAGTTGATAATTGTGTATCCCGTCTGAGACTTGAAGTGGACGATATGGATAAAGTCGATCAGGCTAAAATTAAAGCAACCGGTGTACCGGGGGTCAATGTTGTCGGCAAGCACAATATTCAGGTTGTCGTCGGTACGCAGGTGCAGTTTGTTGCTGATGAAATCCGAAAAATTCGGAAAAGAGAAGAATAAGGAAGTAAACGAGCGAACAGCACTGTGATGCCGTTCGCTCGTTTATGTTTGCCGCGGATTAGTGCCCATTGACCCATTTCCTTAGAGTCAGCACTAAATTGTCGCCCCATTTAACTGGATAATAAACCGGCTCTCGTTATCAAATAAACCTTTATTGAATCGCCGTTCCACGAATGTCACCTTATTATGCCGATCAACCAGAAGAACCGTTGAGCAGCGGGTTCCATATTCCGGTGTTTTGATAAACAGGGGTGACAGTTTCCGTTCAAGGTTCAGACCGATTCCCGTGTCCGGCAGATGTTCATCCGGGGCTTGTTCGACGTCGGATATAATGTCAAAGAGCGGATCAATCTCAATGGTTGCATGTTGTCTTACATAAGCTGCAAGCCGCTCTTTTCCTTTTACGACTTTTGGCCATGGGGTGTCAAGAAATTCATTGCTTAATCCATGAGTGCCTTTTGGAATCAACGCTATGTCATTTTGAACATTGCTGTAATAGTATAATCGTTCCGGCCTTCCTGCAATGAAATTAAACCCGGCATATGTATTTTTTTCTTTCTGCAGTCCGGTTAAAAAGTCAGCTGCCGGCAAACTGCTTTCTAAATAGTCTTTCACAATGTTTCCGCGTGATTTCTTGTGCTGCCGGAATTCACTCGGATCCCGATAGTTGGTCAATGCTGCAATCCGGCCATCCTTCGTAACTCCCAGCCAGGTGCCCATTCCAACCAGATCTCTTCCCGCGAGGATATCAGGATTGTCCTCCCAAAACTGAGCGGGAGCAGTTGGACGTTTATAAAATTCATCCCGGTTAGCAGCGATGATTAATTTGTAATCCGGATGATTTTGAAAGTGAAAATTGATCAGACACATATGTAACAGTCCTTTTTCTTTTATTATATCCTGCAGACAAACTGGTTCCAAATAAATGACTGTGCACTTTGCTCCATGAAATAGGTGGACAAGAGCCACGTTCGGATGCGTTTGACATTAGAAAAAATCGGCATTCGCTTCATCTTATAGCGCGTGCCGAAATTTTTCTTATAATTTATACTTTATGACGTTAGAATAAAGGTAATCGGTAATACCGATTACCACAAATTCCTGTATAAGTTTAAAAATTGAACTACTACTCTACATGGTTGATGCTTTCCTTCATTTTCTGTTCATCCGTTTCTTGTGTGGGGTCATTGCCCATTTTTAGAGCTCTGTTTGACGTTATTAAGATTTTTCCGGACTTAATCTGTTCGGCGTGCTGTGCAGCTTGTTTTTCGGATAGACCTTTGTTTATCAATTCTTCGTAAATGTCCGATGTTTCCTTAACACCATTGAAAATAACCTTGGAGACTTTGTCCAGGAACGACTGTTCACGATTCTTGGCAGTTTCTGTGCTTGTAATAGCGACATCAGCATTCTCATTCAGTTTATCGGCATATTTTCCGTGGGAAAAAATGGTGATATTTTCTTTGAAGTAGCCTTCCAATTCCAGAATGTTGACCGTTTTTACTGCTTCTTCGATTGACGAAAATGGTCCATAAACTTCCTCTGCCAATTGGAACACCTCCATTTTGAAAAAGTATATAATATATATTCCCTGATACTTTCGGATATGAAACATAAAATTCATCAGGTTTACTCGGTAATAGTGATAAGTCGTTTAACAGAGCAATGAATGTGTCAAAATAAAATAGTTTCATGTTCAAAAAAATTATGGTAAACTGTGTAAATATGCATTAGGAAAAATTGGCCCTCTTCATTGCGGGGCTATTTTTTATCAAACAGAAAGAAGGATCATTGATGGCGGAGAATCAGGAACATCAACAACCACTAACTAAAGCTAAACGGACAACGCTCATGCTTGTGCTGATATCAGGGGCGTTTGTTGCTATATTGAATCAAACGTTATTGGCAACAGCATTGCCAAAAATTATGGCGGATATGAATCTGGGAGAAAGTACAGCACAATGGCTCACGTCCATTTTCATGCTCGTTAATGGGATCATGATACCAATAACAGCCTTGTTGATTAACCGTTTTACAACGAGAGGATTGTTTCTTTCAGCGATGGGGCTATTTGGGGCTGGAACTATCATAGCAGCACTCGCACCAAATTTTCCGATTCTTATGGTGGGCAGGGTTGTCCAGGCTTCCGGAGCAGGGATTATCATGCCGCTAATGCAGACAATTTTGATGCTTGTTTACCCTGTTGAAAAACGGGGGTCTGCGATGGGGATGTTTGGTCTGGTCATAGCCTTTGCACCGGCAATTGGACCCACATTATCCGGTTATCTGGTTGAAAACTTTCCATGGAGAAGCCTGTTTTATGTTGTTTTCCCCATTATCGTCATCGATATCGCCGTTGCATACTTTTTGCTGCGCAACGTCACCGAGCGAACGTTCCCGAAAGTGGATGTCTTGTCAATTATTTTGTCGACATTCGGTTTTGGCGGTCTCCTGTATGGATTCAGTGTCGCCGGTTCGGCTGCGAACGGCTGGGGCAGTTCGCAAGTGATGATATCCATGGTGGTAGGTACTGTGTCGCTGATATTCTTTATTCTCAGACAACTGAAGCTCCCACAGCCGATTTTGGAATTTCGGATTTTTAAGTATAAGATGTTCACGTTGGCAACAGGGCTGGGTATGATTGTCTTTATGGCCATGATCGGCGCAGCGACTGTTTTACCTATTCTGATGCAGGATTATCTTGGCTTCAGTGCGCTTGAATCGGGTCTGGCACTGATGCCTGGTGCAGCTATTATGGGGGTTATGAGTCCGATAACAGGAAGGTTATTTGATAAGTTCGGTGCCAAATACCTGGCGATTATCGGTCTGACAATTGTTTCTGTGACAACCTTTATGCTGGCTGTATTGACGACCGAAACAACATTTACCTACATTGCTACGGTGAATGCTGTCCGGATGTTCGGAGTGGCTATGGTCATGATGCCGATTACAACAGCTGGTCTGAATGAATTACCGAACAAAATGATGCCGCATGGCACGGCGATGAACAACACCATGCGTCAGGTGGCTGGTGCAGTCGGTACAGCAATGCTTGTTACGGTTATGTCCAATGCTGCGGTTCCGGAAGAAGGGAAACAAGGTTTGGTCCATGGCTCAAACATATCATTTGTAGTTGCGGGCATTATTGCAGTTGTTGGGATTTTCATGGCCTTTTTTGTAAAAAACCCAAGACATAGCAGAAACACCGTTTAACTTGTAACAGGGAAGGCTCTCGTCAGCTCGGCTGGCGGCGGCCTTTTTTGTAACGTCAGAAAGTATAAAATATGGATGACCTTATAAGAAAAGCTTCGGCATTCGCTATAAGGCGAGGCGAATGCCGAGTTTTTCTAATAACGTCAGAAAGTGTGCATCTAAAAAATTTATAAGTGACGGGAACATGTCTGTGGCTATAAAAAACTTGAAACGTTTTGCTTTGGTTTTTCGTATTATCACTTGGAATGGGGGAATGAGCATGCAGTTTGTATCGATTGACTTTGAAACAGCAAATGAAAAACGCAGCAGTCCGTGTGCGGTTGGTCTTGCTGTTGTGGATGGAAGTGAGATTGTTGATGAATATTACAGTTTGATAAATCCGTTCACCCATTTCAGCTCGTTTAACACAAGTATCCACGGTATTACAGCAGATGATGTGACAGATGCTCCGACGTTTGCAGAATTATGGCCGACGCTAAACAATTATTTATCAAATCGTGTGGCTGTCGCCCACAATGCCAGCTTCGATATGAGCGTTATCCGCCAGACACTTAATCAATTTAATCTGATATACCCTGAAATGGATTATCTGTGTACAGCGAACATTTCACGAATCGTTTGGCCAAAGCTTAAAAATCATAAGTTAAACACAGTAGCATCTTATCACGGCATTCAGTTTGAGCATCACCATGCATTGGCGGATGCCAAAGTTGCTGCTGAAATATTAATCAAGGCTTTTAAGACATATGAAACCGATAAGATGGATATATTTCTAAGGAAGTGCCATATGTCAAAAGGCAGGATCTATGAACGGGGCTACTGGCCGCCAAAGGGAAAAAAGCGTGGGAGAAGAAGTATGAAACTTTATTTCTGATAACAGGGAAGGAGATGCTTTTCGAATGCGAATACTGGTAGTAGGGGCAAGTGGCACCATCGGACAAAAAGTAGTGGAGACTTTGAAGCCGAGTCACGAAGTTCTCCGTGCAGGGAGAAATGGAGCGGATGTTAAGGTTGATATTATGTCACCGGATAGCATTACTGCCATGTACAAATCGATTGGTCACATTGATGCTGTTATTAATGCGTCTGGAGGGGCAAATTTCAAGACTGTTTCCGATTTGACACCCGAACTGAATGAAAAAGGGGTGGAAAGCAAACTGAAAGGCCAAATAAATCTGGTGCTGCTTGGTCGAGAATATCTGAACAACGGTGGCAGTTTCACGCTGACAACCGGTGTCATGATGGATGATCCGATTCCCATGGGTTCCTCAGCCGCCATGGCAAATGGCGGAGTCAAAGCATTTGTGAAAGCAGCAGCGATAGAAATGCCGCGCGGAATCCGAATAAACTGTGTCAGTCCCAATATTGTTCAGGAATCATGGGAAAAACTGGGACACCTTTTTGCCGGATTTACGCCGGTATCTGCAGAACGTGTTGCGAGAGCTTATGTTAAAAGTGTGGAAGGTTCTCAGAACGGCCAGAATTATGAAGTGTATTAGAAATGATGGTTACGAGAAGTTTATAATTTACTGGAGGAGTCAATATGGCTGATATCAAATATGAAATCATCGAACACGTGGCTAAGCTATCTGAATCGCCTAAAGGCTGGACAAAGGAATTGAATTTGGTCAGCTGGAATGGACGTGATCCAAAATATGATTTGCGGGATTGGGCACCTGACAAATCAAAAATGGGAAAAGGGGTCACTTTGACAGAAGAGGACATGGCCAATTTGAAAGATGTGCTGAGCAATCTCGATCTTTAGCAAAATACCATTTTCACATCTTTCCATGACGATTTGGCAAAAAATGTAGTATCATGGTTGTATACATATTTACAAGCGAAATGGAGGACATCGAGTTGAATAAGACACGTTGGTTTGCACTAGGAATTGCAGTTATTTTACTTGCGGTTTCGATTGGTTTTAGATTTATGAGCAGTTTATTCTCAACAGATTTGGAAGCTCTGTTCGACATGCCCGATCAGCCATTCCAGGAAAAGGTCGTGGAAGAAGGTACCGGAAAGAAAATTGCGATTATAGAACTTGACGGGGTAATCCAGGACACATCTACGTCTTCTGTACTGAATTCAGGCGGCTATAACCATGACAGGTTTCTGAAGAAATTAGAAAATGCCGGTGAAGACCAGTCTGTTTCAGGTGTTGTTTTACGCGTCAATTCCCCGGGTGGGGGTGTCGTTGAAAGTGATGAAATTCATGATGAAGTCGTTGAGATAAGAGAGGAACATAACAAACCTGTTTATGTTTCAATGGGGAACACAGCGGCTTCAGGTGGCTACTATGTTTCCACCCCGGCAGATAAAATTTTCGCCCATCCGGCTACTTTGACTGGATCGATTGGGGTTATTATGCAAAGCTATAACTTTACGGAGCTGGCCGATCAGCTTGGGATTGATATGAATACAATCAAGAGCGGCAAGTTTAAAGATATCATGTCCTCAACAAGGAAAATGACAGATAAAGAACATGAGATTCTGCAGACAATGGTTGATGACATGTATGCTGATTTTGTTCAGGTTATTGTTGATGGTCGTGAAATGACAGAGTCTAAAGTACGCGAACTCGGAGACGGTCGTGTGTATACAGGGGAACAGGCAGCTGATAATGGTCTTGTTGATGGACTTGGTACACTTGAGGATACCACAGCCATGATGAAGAAAGATTTTGAATGGCCAAATGCGCAAGTCGTTAAATACCAAAGCGGCAAGGCCTGGGAGTCATTTCTTGGCGGTCAGGTAAAAAGCATGTTTAATAGTAAGGATCAAAATCTGATGGCTATTCAAGAGCTCCTGCAACAGTCGGATGGCCCGCGCGCCATGTATTTGTATTCAAAATAAGGAGGTGTCGTTATGAGTGAAAATCAGGAATCGTATGCAGTAGAAACAGCCGAAGTTGAACACCATCGTTATGCCGGGTTTTGGATGCGCTTCTGGGCGTATCTGACTGACCTGATTATTGTATTCAGCATTAACGGCATCCTGCTTAGTCCGTTTAAGTTTATGAACGATGGCGGCGGAATAAATATTGGGCTTTGGACCGCAGCCGGTATCATCGGAGCTATTGTCCTGTATCTGTACTTTCTCCTGATGACGAAATTTTTTGGGAAGACACTCGGCAAAATGATTTTTGGCCTGCGGGTTGTTCGTGAAGACAGAGCACCGCTGGGATGGAGTGATCTAATTTTCCGGGAAGTGGTTGGACGCTTTATCCACCGCGTGTTCTGGTTTACAAATTTGCTATATTTGTTTGTTGCCTTTGGTGCGCAAAAACAGGGAATACATGATATGTTCGGCAATACACGCGTTGTGTTTGATCGTTAAAGTGGAATGATAGGAGATGGTACTTTTCCAGTGCCATCTTTTATTATAACGTCAGAAAGTATAAATTATGGATGACCTTATAAAAAAAGCTTCGGCTGGTTCTACGTCAATAATTCGGACAAGTTAAATATAGAAATTTCTCAGCTTAGCGATTTTAATGAAGACCACCACCCTTGACCTTGTTTGTGTCCATGGTAGTGTTCTTACAGCGGATGGGAAAAATTCAGCCTTAAGGGCTCCATCCGCACAGCCAGCGTACCATGGACAATCACTTCTAAGTTCCGCTGTTGGGGCCCCGACCCCTAACAGCGATTACTAAGAAGTGGCACGGCGGTCAAGGGCAAGCAGCTCCGCTGTGGTTATGCCGCTAGATCCAAGCATGGCTCATTTTCCTGACAATGGTGGCTCAAAAAATGGCTGTATTTATTTAACTCGCGAAATTAGCCTCGAATTCGAATGGTGATGTCATGCCACAATAGCCATGAATCCGAACGGTGTTATAAAATGCTTCTATATACTCAAACATGAGTGCATGACCGTGTTTCAAGTTTTTAATTACAAAACGATTAAGCCACTCACGTTTTATTAATGCATGGAAGGATTCAATACATGCATTATCCCAGGGATTTCCTTTATTTGAATAGCTGCGTATATACTGACCCGCTGGTGTTGCTTCAATATAGCTTTTAGATACATACTGACAGCCACGATCACTGTGGATTATAATGGGTTGACTTAGATCACGGCTTCTCTTTGCTTTCTCAACGGCCTCAATGACGTGTTCTGTGGTTAAACTATCAGATACCTGCCAGCCAATGATTTTCCTTGAAAAAAGATCCATAACACTGGTGAGGTAAATAAAGCCTTCCAACGTGTGCACATACGTTATATCCGTAACCCAGACGGTATTGGGAGCTGTTGGTTTGAAGTCTCTATCCAGAATATTTTTGAGCTTAATATCAAAATCAGGATCAATGGTTGTTCTCACATATGGACGTACCCAAATAGCTTTAATACCTTCCTCACGCATGTAGTTACCAACAGTCTTTTCAGTTATGACATGACCTCTGGATTGCAAGATGGACGCTATTTTAGGCGCACCGTAAATCTGAAGGGATTCATTATATATTTGAGCGATTTCCTCTTTCATTGCTTGCTTTCTTTTTTCTTGTTCAGAAGCTACGCGTTTTTTCCAACTGTAATACCCTGATGTAGAAACGCCTAATATTTTAAGCACACTGTTAACAGAAACCTTGCGTTTCTCGGCTTCTTGATGGGTTGCTGTATAAATAGATTCTGTTAATTACTCAGTATGCCCATAGCCTTTTTTAATATTTCTAACGCATCCTGTGAGTCTCGTAATTCTTTCTTTAAACGTGCAATTTCTTTTTCGGCATCGGAATTGTAATTACCAGATCCTCTGTGATGAACGACGCCATTGTTGTTCTTAGCTGCCGACACCCACTTCCCCAATGTTGATTCACCAATCTTCAGATCAGCCGCCGCTTTCCCCAGGCTTTTGCCTGATGTATAATAATAATTGACAGCGTCTTGCTTGAACTCCGCATCGAATTGCTTCTTATTTTTTGTCATACGATGATTCCTCCCAGTTTAATTATATTATACTAAACTAGGAAATCTCTCTATTTGGGTTGTCCGATTTTTATTCTAGCACTAGGCATTCGCTATAAGACGAGGCGAATGCCGAGTTTTTCTAATAAGGAGATAAGAAACTTTCAAATTTGAGTTTATCACAATACCCAATACTGTGGTATTTTAACGTACCTCCACTGTTGGGCAGTATAGTGGTTCGAATCCGCCCTTCCGTTATTCGCTTATAAGGAAGCAAACATAAGCGAGTACGGCAGTAGAGCATAGATATCAGCAAAGTGAATTATTTCAGTTATTTCGACACAATAAGCTATATTTCATACTTGCTATCTAATATTATCTGAATTAAACTAATAGAAAGAATATTAAACGTGCAAATCATCTAACATTCATTTGAGGAGTGGCGTTATGAGCATGGAAAGCAATGTCTCTGAAAACTTTGATGCAGTTCTGGACAGGGCTAGGCGGAACACACTTGGGGATTTACTGGCACGGACGCGTGATCGGATGCCGGAAAAATTTGCACTTGTCTATAAAGGTCAGCGGTTAAATTACGCAGAATTGGATGATCTAGTTAACCAAACTGCACGAGCTTTTATGAGTGATGGCATGAAAAAAGGCGACATGGTAACGGTTATGTCCCGGAATAGTCTGGATTTTATTGTCGTTAATTTTGCTTTGGCACGCATGGGTGCGGTCATGATTCCAATCAATTACATGCTATCCGGCGAAGATATCCAGTATATCCTGGAACATGCTGACGTCAGTGCGTTTGTTGCGTCTGAAGAATATGCGTCGGTGTTAGATAAATCAGCCGGAATGATGGATATTAGGCAGCGTTACTTAATGGATACACTCGGCAGGTATGATGGCGATCTTGCGGAATGGGAGTCATTGGCTGAAGCTCGTGAAGGACAAGCAACAGATCTGGTCGATGTGACAATTGACGACGATGATCTTGCTCATGTGCTTTATACGAGCGGGACTGAATCACGGCCGAAAGGGGTGATGCTAACCCATAAAAGCTTGGTCAGTGAGTATGTCAGCTGTATGGTTGACGGCAAAATGGATTCAGGCGATGTGCTTGTTCATGCACTGCCGCTTTATCATAGTGCACAGCTCCATGTGTTTCTCGGGCCGAGTATTTACCTTGGAGCAAGCGGTATTATATTGGGTGAAGCAAACCCGGAAGTTATTTTAAGGACAATTGAAGATGAAGGCGCAACCCAATTGTTTGCACCACCAACAGTCTGGATTGCCCTTTTACGAAACCCGGATTTTGATAAATGTGATTTGTCCACTTTAAAAAAATGCTATTATGGTGCAGCCATCATGCCTCGTGAAATTTTAAAGGAGCTTGCCGAGCGGTTGCCGAATGCACAATTCTGGAACTTTTATGGTCAGACGGAAGTTGCGCCTTTGGCCACAGCGCTGCAGCCGGAAGACCAGCTGCGCAAACTTGGATCTGCCGGTGTGCCATCTCTTAATGTACAGACAAAAATCATGGATGATGCCGGTAATGAAGTACAGCGCGGTGAGATTGGCGAAATTGTTCACCGGACGCCACATACAATGAAAGGTTATTTGCATGATCCGGATAAAACAGCTGAGGTGTTTAAAAACGGTTGGTTCCACAGCGGCGATCTTGGTGTTATGGACGAAGAAGGTTATATTACAATTATTGATCGCAAAAAAGATATGATCAACACAGGCGGTGTTAATGTATCAAGCCGCGAAGTCGAAGAAACTGTTTATCAGATCGACGGTGTAGCTGAAGTGGCAGTCATTGGCATTCCTGATGCTTATTGGATTGAAGCTGTTACTGCCATCATTGTACCGAGAGCAGACACAAAGCTGACTAAAGAAGCGGTCGTGACATTTTGCCGAGAAAGGCTGTCCGCGTTTAAAGTTCCTAAATATGTTGATTTCACGGATGAAATGCCGAAGAATCCAAGCGGCAAAGTACTGAAACGGACTTTGCGTGATAAGTATGAGGGACTCGCTGAGGCATAATGGTTTTGAAGAGCAAAGTGGCTCAGCTAATCCTCATACATAAAACACTTTAAATTCAGAAATACTAACTTCTGGAGGTGTTTTTATGTCTGAGAAAAAAGATAACTGGAGTAGGAAACGAGTTAAGTCAAGCGTTAACAAACAGGGTTTGAGTGAAGACACGGCAGACCAGCAACCGGATAGTCAGCTTGAACAGCGTGCCAAAAAGAAAAACACAGAAATTTGACGTTGTATATATGAAATGATCAGGGTGAGAATAATCGATAACACGTTGTACTATCTGCGTGAGGCACAGGCAAACCACCATGATCATGTTATGGTGAAGCAAATTACGGGCGAGCTTGAACTGCCTTTTTGACGATTAGCTGATACCTGCATCAACATTCAGGTGAAATTTGCCATTGATTTTAACCGTTCTAAGGGTTAATATATAAATACAGGCTGCAATGTTCGTATTTAAATAAGTTTTAACCTCTAACAGATGAATAGGGAGTTTTATATCGGGACTCAAATGTCGTGCCTCCATTGCGTGGAAGACAGGAAGGTTCCTGCAAACACCCACTTGGTGAAGTGGTGGTTTTAAAACTTTTTATTTAAAAAAATACGGCAATTGTGGCTGCAAACCATTAACGTAACAAGTCGGTTTCCAATAGGAATCCGGCTTTTTTTGTAACGTCAACACCAAAATCTATGGTTGAATTGAATGAATATAGTAGTAAAACTAGCTAGCGGAGGAAAAACACGCAGACTCCTGTGGGAATGCGCAGTGTGAAGACCCCGCAGAAAAAGCGACCTTCTTTTTCGAGGAGGCTGAAGACAAGCCCACGGAAAGCGACGAGCCAACACTCCACCGAATTTGCTGCGAGTTGCGAGGAGTGCCACACCACTGAATCACTTGCAACACGACGAGCACCTAAGTGTTTTTCCAAAGCGACTGCTTACGTCAAAATGATATCTGATTTGTCAACCATAGATTTTGGTGAACAGCCTTTTTGTAATGTCAGAAAGTATTCATTTTGGATGACCTTATAGGAAGCCTCGGTATTCACTTTAAACCAAATAAATTCCCAAGACAAGATTAATCTGTGTGTGATGTGTTATACAATATACAACGTTTTACGGGGAAAAAACAGATTATTAGCCACTGCTTTATTTACCACGATGTTATGGAATTTTTTCGCAATATCATCTATAATTTGTATATCAAGGAGGTGGCGCTGCGCTATGAAAACAAGCCGGTTTATGAGATTTATTGGCGGGCGGGATTTGCTTTTCGGTCTTATCCTGTTAATTTTGGTTGGAATCACCATTCTTATCTATACAAAGGTATCGTTCATTTTTGACCCGATTGTGATCATACTATCAACGGTATTGCCACCGATTATCCTGGCTTTCATTGCTTATTATTTATTGAACCCGATTGTTGACCTGTTGGAACGTGTACATATTAATCGTATATGGGGCATTATTATCATTATCCTTGGCATCAGTGGTTTGCTGACCGGTTTGATTTTGCTTATGGCGCCCGCCATTGAGACGCAGGTAAAGGATTTGGCATCCCAATTTCCGACTTACCTGCAGCAAATGGGCGAAGGGATTGATACCTGGATTCAAAATTCTTTCCTGGCGCCATATTATGAACAAGGTTATATCTGGTTCACATCCAATTTAAGTGATGTAACGAGCAGGATCACTGAGCACCTCGGCGGGGCGGTTCAAGGGGTGCAAAACGTTGCCAGCACTATCACCAGTATCGTGGTAGCGATTATTACTTTTCCATTTATATTATTCTTTTTGCTTAAAGATGGCGACCGTTTTAAACGATTTTGCCTGAAATTACTGCCACCAAAATTCAGAGATGAAGCTAATCAGATTTTGCACAATATGGATGTTCAGGTAGGCTCTTATATTCAGGGGCAGATTATTGTTGCTACCTGTATAGGTATTCTATTATACATCGGATATTTGATTATTGGACTTGACTATGCAATCACACTTGCCATTATCGCTGCTGTTACTAGCGTTGTGCCATATCTGGGACCGATCATTGCGATAACACCGGCTATTATTATCGCCATTGTTCATTCACCGATCATGCTGTTGAAATTGGGGATTGTCTGGGCCGCCGTACAGTTTTTGGAAGGGAATTTTGTCTCGCCGAATGTCATGGGAAAGACAATGCAGGTGCATCCGCTTACCATTATTATCGTATTATTGGTCGCCGGAAATCTATTCGGTGTTGTTGGTGTTATTCTCGGTATCCCGGGCTATGCGATTATGAAAGTCATTGTGGTTTTCTTGTTTCAAAAGTACAAGGCACGCTATAATCGGTATTATGGAGATGACTATGGTCCCTATGAAAAGTAATAGCAGAGCGCCCGCCAAATTATGGGCGCAAGAGCTGGATTACGGACGGGTGCATAATGGAGGATTCGTTTGTTGCAAATTGACGTTAAACATTCATTAATTGATACGGAAACGATTATACAGCTTTCAGGAGCTGATGATAGGGCAGAAGGTGTTCAATGTGATTTGCTGTCCCGTGGAAAAAATGATACATACTTCATAATGAACCAGAATGGCGAAAAATACGTTTTCAGACTTTACCGGGCCGGGTACCGTCATAAAAACGCAATTTTGTTTGAAATGGATGCACTCAATCATTTACATGAGCAGGGTTTTCGCGCATCATATCCGATAAAAAAATCCAATGGAGATTATTTGACTGAAGTGATCGCTCCGGAGGGGTTACGATATGGTGTGCTATTCACTTACTCAGAAGGGGAACGGCCGGAAATCAATGTGGAAAATTCAGAGGTCATTGGTAAAACACTTGGTCGTATGCACGCCCTGACATCCGGGTTCTCTTCAAGTCATAAACGCGGTTTTGAATTGGATACAAACCGTCTGCTCGATGAACCGGAGGCGGTTATTTCGCCGATAGTCGAGAAATATCTCGGCAGCCAAGCTATGACGATTTTACAGACCGTGGTGGAAAATACAAAAGCTGACTTGGCAGAATATAATCTGGAAACAGGATTATGTCACGGAAATTTCTATAGCCATAATATGCATGTCTATAATGGTGAAATTGATGTGTTTGATTTTGATGATTGTGCTATCGGATATCGTGCTTATGATATTGCCGTTTCATGGTGGGATTTGAAAAACAATTATAAAAATCTGGAACAAGAATGCTGGGAAGCCTTCCTTAAAGGATATTTGAGCGAACGGAATTTGTCAGAAGACGACATTCGCAGTCTTCCGCTTTTTATTACGGCAAGGCGGATATGGCTGATGGGGATGATGATAACCCATGATGATGTGTGGGGAACGAATTGGATAAACAAAAGGATAATGGCATTGTTTATCGGCCAATTAAGGACAGATCGGTTGGGAGATGAGGATTTGCGTGAACTGGATGAACATGAGCCTAAATGATAAGGAAGCCCTCCCATATAGCACTTGCTCTTCATAAGATACTTCATATATTTTCCACTTTACATTTTGGTAACATTTAACATGAATCAGGTTGAAATTGGTTTTAAACGGTAATATAGAAAGTGGGGAATTGGTTATGACAGAGCAGTTAATTTCATTTGAACCCATTCTACCGGAAACACCAAGAGTGCTTATTCTCGGATCAATGCCCAGTGGCGTTTCATTGGATAAACATGAATATTACGGGAATCCGCGCAATCATTTTTGGCGCATAATTTATGGTTTATTCAGTGAAGACCCCAATTCGCAATATGAAGACAAAATAGCCTTTATTAAAGTGCGTGTTCAAAAAGGAGGATAAAAAGGACCAAGAAGTTCGAGGCGGCGCAGTTTCGAGCAGCGGAATGTATGCTTTTAAATACATGAGCATAAGTAATGCTTCCATGAATCTGCATCGCACGTAGGAAAAGTGGTGTTCTTTTCCAAGGAGCGGAGAAACAAGCCAACGAAGAAATTCGAAGTGTCATGTTTACCGGACTTTTTGAACAACCTCTTTAATGGATTTTAGGGGTTGAACATGATACAATATGATTAAGACTAAAGTATGATTTGAGTCTATGTTAACGAATTAAAGTGCCAAAAAGTGGCTAATGTAAGAGATTATAACGGATGAAAGTATTCTTACTTGATTATTTACGAGTAGAGGCTTGATTAGCATTTCAGTGGGAGAATGAGATTCTATATTATAATGAATAACTGTTGTTAATTGTAAATAGAATAGAATTGGCTGTTTTATCAAGACCGTAAACGAGCCGCAAGCTGCAACTTGCGACTCGCGACAGTTATCTGTTGAGAATTGCGGCCTTGATCAGAGTTCTTTAAAAGTAATGCCCCCGAAATTACGAAAAAATCGGCGGTGTATTACTTTTTTTCATTTGAACCGGCAATTAACAATACGAGCGTCCCAAACATCAACATCAACTCGAGAGTCTTGTCAATTGGGATCACTTAATTCAGCCCCTTTCGCATAAGGGATATGAAGCCGCCAGTTAAAGAAACCCTTTTCTTCACTGCTCTCTTTCAAAAGCATTCTCTCAATAAGCTGTCCTCTCCATTATACTATAAACAATATGGAAAAGCTTGCCATTTTCAAAAAATAGTAAAATATTCTCATCATTTTGGCTGAGGCTTACAAAAAAGTGATATGTCAGTTTTTGTCCTGTTCAGACTTACGTTAAAATTGCACTATTAGTTGAATGGTGCCTAAGTAATGAGGACGGGTCAAAGTTATATTAGATGTTATAGTTGCTTTAAGTATGTTTAGTGCTAAAATGTTTAAATATGGATTCATAATCCCACACTTTCAGACTAATAACTATAGACACAAAGAGGTTTTTGACATGAAGAACGGCTGGAAAATTTACTCGAATGACATGAGGAATATAACACGTAATTGGGTCGCAGCTATTTTGATCGGAGGTCTGATTATACTGCCATCATTATATGCCTGGTTCAATATAAAGGCGTCATGGGATCCTTATGGTCAGACTGATCAAATTCCAATCGGTGTTGTGAATGAGGATACGGGGGCTGAGATCAGAGACGAAAAAATCAATGTTGGTAATGACCTTGTTGAAACGCTTAAAGACAATGGTTCAATGGAGTGGCATTTCACCAACCATGAAAAGGCTATGAAGAAATTGAAATATGGCGATTATTTTGCTGTGATTGTGATCCCGGACGATTTCTCTGCTAATTTGTCTACGGTTATGACAGATAATCCGACAAAAAGTAACATGGAATACTATGTTAATGAAAAGATCAATGCTATAGCACCGAAAATAACCGATAAGGGCGCCAGTACAATTGTAGAGCAGATCAGCAGCAATTTCATATCTGCAGTGAACGGCGTTATATTTGATATGTTCGATAAAATTGGTGTGGAACTTAATAAAAATCTGCCTGATATTAAAAAGTTTGAGGACTATATTTTTACGATGGAGGAAAAACTGCCAGAGGTTCATGATTTGGTTTCAAATGGCTTGCAGGATACAAAAGATGCACAGTCAATCATCAATAAAGCGCAAAACATGCTTCCAAAAGCTGAGCAGACAACCAATAACGGCCTTCAAACGATTAATGAAACAGCTGATTTAATGTCAAAAGCTGAAGATCGTTTAAATGAAATGGCCCCAAAAATTGAGGAAGATTTGAAAAAGGCACAGGGCACTGCCCAGGACATAAATCAATTGCTTAAAGATGCTCAGAATGTAAATATTGATTTCAGCAAGGGTAAAGAACTGCAGCAAAGCATTGACAGCTCACTGAATGATGCTACCAGCCGTATCAGTGAAATAGAGACGAAACTAAAACAGCTGCAAGAGATGAGCCAAGAACAGAATACCGGTGGAAGCGATCAAGGGAGTAATCAAGGGAATGAAGATGGTTCGTCCGCACAGGAAAACAATGATCAGAATAACAGCGGTAATCAAGATAAGATAATTGATGATGCCATAGAGCGATTAAACACGTTGCGTGGAGCTCTTGAGGAAGCGCAGCAGAATGGCCAAAATATCACAACGTTCATTGAGGACAAAAAGCAGGAAGTCGATTCTGTCATCACTGATTTGGAAGAGTTATCCGGCAATACAGCTAACCGAATAGGCGATTTCCTGAAAGATTATAAAGAAAATATTGAACCAACAGTCAAACAGAAAATCAACAATACTCAGCAGACTTTATCTGATGCCAAAGGGATTTTATCAGAAATTAAGTCGACCATCCCAGAGGTGAAACAGGTCTTATCAAGTACTGAAGGTGATATCGGCGAGGGACAGGATACACTGAATACAATACTTAGTGAATATCCTTACGTAAATGATAAAGTCAATGAACTCGCTGATAAGATCCGCAAAATCCAGGGTGAAACAGACATCAATGAAATCATTGAATTATTAAGGAACGATCCGGAGTCAGAAAGGAGCTTTTTTCAAGAACCGGTTAAGCTGAGTAAAAATGAAATTTTTCCAATTCCGAACTATGGTTCCGGCATGACTCCATTCTATACTGTACTGGCGATATGGGTCGGCGGTCTGTTGCTGATTTCCCTATTGGCCGCGGATGTGCATTATGGGGAAGAATTAACCGGCCGGGAGCGTTATTTAGGCAAGTTGTTTACGTTCATGACGATTGGACTACTCCAGACACTCATTGTGACGCTAGGTGATAAATTTATTGTTGGTTCTTATATGGCACATCCTGGATGGTTCGTGACATTCGGCTTGTTGATCAGTTTAATATTTATGCTAATTATTTTTACACTTGTTTCATTATTTGGCGATGTCGGAAAAGCAGCGGTTATTGTTTTGCTTGTGCTGCAAATTGCCGGTTCAGGGGGGACTTATCCGACCGTTTTGCTTCCTGAATTTTTCCAGGCAATCAACCCGTTTCTTCCATTCACATATGCTATTGATTTAATGCGTGAGGCAGTCGGGGGCATCATATGGAAATCAGCAATACACGATATGGCCATTCTGGGCTTATTTGGTTTCGGCTTTCTGTTGTTCGGTGTCCTATTTAAGAATGCAGTGAACAAACATACAGATAAGCTTATGAAAAAATCTAAGGAGGCTGGTCTGTTCCACTAATGGTTTAGGTTAATAATAGAAGTGGTGAAGTTAAGTGGGCAGCTTTTGCTGTCCGCTTTCTGTTTATAATGCCGAGATGTTCGTAAATTTCTAAGAGTTACCATTCAATAAAAGGCCCGTTTGTTCATGATTTTTTGTATAATGAAACTAGAGAAATAAGTTTGGAGAGGGGACATTACGTGAAACGCAAGACATGGCTGAAAATCGGTGTTGGGATTCTAAGTGTCCTGTTAATCATAGATATTATCGCAGCTTTTTATTTCTACAATTTAGCGATTGACCGCGGTGAAAAGGACTTTCTTCAGGGGAATGAAGACTTGGAAGTGTCTGCGGAAACGAAAGAAGTGCTGCTTGATGGTGATTGGCGTAGATGGGTTGACGAGCAGGATTTTGACGAATGGTCAATGACCTCGGAAGATGGATTGGAATTGAAGGGTTATTTTCTTGAAGCAAAAGAGTCATCCGACAAGGTCGTTGTGATGGCCCATGGCTACCTCGGCAATGCTATGGATATGGGATTGTTCGGGCAATATTATTATGAACAGAGAGGTTATAACATATTTACGGCTGATGCACGTGGTCATGGTGCTAGCGGTGGCGATTATATCGGTTTTGGCTGGCCTGACCGCAAGGATTATGTGGAGTGGATAGATCGGATTATTGAAAAATACGGCGATGATACGGAAATCATTTTACATGGTGTATCAATGGGAGCCGCAACAGTTCTGATGACAGCAGGTGAAGAGTTGCCTGATAATGTAAAGGCCGTTATAGCTGACAGCCCATACACAAGTGTGTATGATTTATTTTCATACCAGATGAATCGGATGTTCCGTTTGCCATCATTTCCGATTCTGCCAACGACCAGTGCCGTGACGAATATCCGGGCGGGTTATTCGTTGAAAGAAGCATCAGCACTTGATCAAGTTAAAAAAGCGGAAATTCCCATTTTGTACATTCGCGGTAATGCCGATACGTTTGTACCGGCTAGAATGTCACAAACATTATATGAAAATACGAAAAGTGAAGCTGAAATGATGACAGTCGATGACGCCGGTCATGGTGAACCTTATATCGTGGCGAAGGAAAAATATATTACTCAAGTTAATGCGTTTTTGGATAAACACACAGACTGGTAATGATTATAAAAAAACGGACGTCCTTATTGAAGGAAGCGTCCGTTTTTTTCAGTTGCGCAGGGATATTTGCGCATATGTTTCGGCTCATATGCTTGGGTTAGCACCCCTAAAAAACTTTTTATGCGTGTGACGATCGTTAGACACGCTGTTTAACAAGACCTGCATCCACTTCATAAGCCGTTTGCAGTTTTTGAGTTATTTTTCCCGGAAGACCATCAGCAACTTCTTTGCCGTCTACCTCAATGATTGGCATGACTTCTGATGTACTGCTTGACAGGAATAGTTCATCAGCGTCTGCAATATCTGCAGCTGAAAAAGGCTGTTCGATAAATGCGATATCCAAATCCGAAGCGAATTGTTCAATACGCATACGCACGCAACCGTGCAGAATACTGTTTGTTGCTGGGTGCGTGTATATTTTGCCGCCTTTGACAAGAAAAACATTCGATGAACTGCCTTCCGTTACCTTGCCCTCGTGCTCCAGAATAGCCTCATAGGCCTCGTTTTCCTGTGCTTCCTGTTTCGCAAGCACGTTAGGAAGCAAATTTAAACTTTTAATATAACAATTCATCCAGCGCGTATCAGGCAGTGTTATGGTAGACGCACCGTTTGCGAGATATTCCGTTTTACGCGGCATATCGCGAATATAGGCGTAAACATTTGCTGGGGTATCTGCCGGGAATGCATGCGAGCGTGGTGCGGACCCCCGTGTCGCCTGCAGGTACACAATCCCGTCAGACGTCATTTCATTCTGTATTAGCAGATCGTGCAGCAGGTTGGTTATTTCTTGTTTTGAAAATGGCAGCTCGATCCTGATTGCTTCTGCAGACCGGAATAATCGATTGACATGTTCAGAAATCAGATAGTAAGAGCCCTGGTATATACGTATCACTTCATACACACCATCGCCGAATTGCAGTCCTCTTTCTTCAAATGGGTATGTCAGACTGTCACGATTGGCGAGAGCTGATTGAGATAGTATAATAGGATAAACAGACAATTCATTCGCCTCCTTAAAATAATTTCATTTTATAATCTTGCACTCATTCTGTAAAGTGTGACAAAAATCACAGAACAATGCTTTGAATTTCCTTATACTATGGTAAGTAAATATAATTAGCAAAGGAGAAACGATAAATGGAGCCAATTTTGGAACGGTTGAGCGCACAGGATTGTGATATGCTGATAGCCGCTTCAAATGAGTTACATATACCAAAAAACTCGTTTGTCTTTAAAGAAGGGACTCCTGCTGATCATATATATTTTCTGAGCCAAGGAAAAGTCCATGTTTATAAAAAGATTCAATCTAATAAAGAACTGACCATATTCACACGTGGTGTGCATGATGGGATTGGTGAAATAGGCGTTTTTGGCGGTGTTAACTACTCGAATTCTGCAAAAGCGCTGCAGGATAGTGTCATTTATGCAATTGAACGTAAAACAATAGAAGACATTTTATCACAGAATGGCCGGTTAAGCCTTCAATTTACACGCTGGATGGCTGAGTCACTGGAATCAAGCAAAGCAAAAATCCGTGATTACATTGCGTTCGGTTCAGAGGGAGCAGTCGCTTCTGTATTTGTCAGGTACTCCAATATGCACGGTGTCGTGACCCCCAATGGCGTTCGGATTACCGAACCGGTCATGATCCAGGATATCAGCAAGCACATCGCCATTTCCAGAGAAACTGTAAGCCGAATCGTGAATAAATGGAAATCGCAGGGTATCATTGACAATGAGAATAAGTTTTTTTTGATTAAAGATATGAATTATTTTAAGAAATTGCTTGCGTGTGACCAATGCAGTGTTGAAAATTGCAGTTTGTAGCAGACTTGTATAAAAAAGGGTATAAGACATTTTTGATCAAATAGCGTCGCCCGTTCACTTAAAACCATCATTATTTTATGAAAAATGGTTGATTCGATTCAATAAGATTGCTATAATAAACAATGTTCGACAAAAACGTTACTATTTCTGCAGGGATAAGATGTGCGGGTGTAGTTTAGTGGTAAAACCTCAGCCTTCCAAGCTGATGTCGTGGGTTCGATTCCCATCACCCGCTCCATACATATGTAAGTCACAACGCAGTGTTTCGCTATCCAACGAGGCATTGCGTTTTTTCATAGTTTCCTGGCTTTCCGCTTTACTTGAATGTTGTTATGTTCACCATGTATTCTATTCATAAAAACTGAGCGGCTTATTCATGGTTGAATGTAAGTTTACCGATAAGTCTGGATAAATTCAAAATAAATTGAGGGATACGTTATGAAACAACTTTTGCAAACATTGAAACAGATTGATGGAAAAGGCTACAAGGCATATAAAAGTGTGCAAGGTCACTATCGGTTCTCCGATTTTGATTTATATATCGATTATGTTCAGGGTGATCCTTTTGCGACCCCTTCCAAAATCCGGGCGGTTATCCCGGCAAATAAACGTGCATTGGAAGCCAGCTGGCTTGAGTCGTATAGACGAAGAGTTGCTACCGAAGATGTCATTGCACGCAAGGTTGGCAATGCTATTGGGAAAGGTGATTTTTCCATTAAAGGATCCGGAAAAAGCGGCAGCATCCAATTTGACCGCCCGGGTCAGGAAGTGCTTGAACGCAGTGCTGTGCAAGCAGACTCCAAATCCATCACGATTTGTATTTCAGTCGGCTTGCCGGCGAACGGACGGAAAATTAATGGCAGGGAGGCAGAAAAGTTGTTTGCTGATGCCATACCTACCATCTTAAGAAACTCGGTGTTTTCAATAAGCGACGAAGAAATTGAAGGGACGATAAAGCTGGCTGATCAGCAGGAAGCGATCAGAGCGGAAATGCACAAAAATAATTGGATTTCGTTCGTTGCCAACGGATCTGTTCTCCCCCGTGGGAGCGGTGTCAGCAACAGGCCGCTGAAAGGCGCAGTTCCGTTTCAAAGCCCGATAGAAAATGAAGTATCTATCGAGATTCCACATCAGACTGAGCCGATTAAAGGCATGGTCATCGAAAAAGGCATAACCTTGATTGTCGGCGGAGGTTACCATGGTAAAAGCACCATACTTGAAGCGATTGAACGCGGGATTTATTGTCATACTAAAGGCGATGGACGTGAATATGTCCTCACAGATCCCGATGCTGTAAAAATCCGTGCTGAAGATGGCCGGCAAGTTACAGGCGTGAACATTTCACCGTTCATCAATAATTTGCCGCATAAACAGGATACGACATTTTTCTCTACAGAAAATGCTAGTGGCAGTACGTCACAGGCAGCCAATGTAATGGAGGCACTGGAAGCCGGAGCAGATACTCTGCTGATTGATGAGGACACAAGTGCCACTAATTTTATGATTCGTGACCAGCGTATGCAGCAGCTGGTTCATAAGGATAAAGAACCGATCACACCGTTTATAGACAAAATTAGGCAGATGCGTGATCAGCTGGACGTATCAACGTTATTGGTGATGGGCGGTTCCGGTGATTATTTTGACGTTGCCGACTCGGTCATTATGATGGAAGCTTATGTGCCCTACAATGTCACAGGTGAGGCAAGAGCAATTATATCGGAAAATCCGGTTGGCCGATTATCAGAACAAGAAAATGGGTTTGGTAGTATTAGTGCGCGGTATTTTCAACAACAATCACTGCAAACGCATAAAGGTAAAAAATCAAAAACGCAGGCGAAAGGATTAACAAAAATTTTAATGGGGCAAACGGATATTACGTTTGCAGCGACTGAGCAGCTTGTCGATCCGTCTCAGACACGGATGATTGCCGAAATTATACAATATTTGGACCGTACCAATGCACTTGGGAACAGAACACTGAATGAACTGCTCAACGACATTGAACAGCAAATGAATCAAAAAGGTCTCGCTTCGTTTACAACATTTAAAGACCAGCACCCGGGTGATATTGCGCGTCCGAGACGTTATGAGATTGCTGCTGTATTAAATAGGATGCGTACAGCAAAGGTTAAGTAAGACGAAAGGAAAAAGGGGGCAGCCCGAATGAAGGCAGAGCAGCTCAAACAGGAAATCATTGCATACAGCAAGGAAATCGACATCGATAAAATCGGGTTTGCTTCTGCTGATGTATTTGAAGGACTGAAAGAACGGCTGAAGCGCCAACAGGAACTCGGTTACCAGTCAGGTTTTGAAAAAGGATCGATTGAGGAGCGCACTGAACCTGACAGGCTTCTCCCGGAAGCTCAATCGATTATATCAATCGCTTTGGCGTACCCATCCCGTATCAAAGATGGACCGAAAAGCACGAAAGAGGAACGGCGGGGTGTCTTTTGCAGGGCTTCGTGGGGCGTGGATTACCACGATGTTTTACGGGAAAAGCTCAGTAAACTTTCGGCCTTTATCCGGGAAAGAGCACCTGAGGCGTCGACGAAAGAAATGGTTGATACAGGGGAACTGTCCGACCGAGCGGTTGCTGAACGGGCAGGAATCGGCTTCAGCGGCAAAAACACCGCGATGATTACACCTGAATTCGGGTCGTACGTTTATCTGGGGGAGATGATCACAAATCTTCCATTTATTCCGGACACCCCGCTGGAGGATGGCTGCGGGTCATGTACAAAATGTCTTGATGCCTGCCCAACCGGTGCGCTTGTTCAGGGTGGGCAGCTCAATGCTCAGCGATGCCTGGCATTTTTAACCCAAACGAAAGACTTCATGCCTGATGAATTCCGTTCGAAAATCGGTAATTTCATTTATGGATTTGATACATGTCAGGTTGTCTGTCCGTATAACAAAAAAATTGACTTTCATAATCATCCGGAATTTGAACCGGAACCTGATGTCGCCAAGCCAAAACTGAAACCACTTCTCAAGGTCTCAAACCGCGAATTCAGAAATACGTTCGGACATATTGCAGGTTCGTGGCGCGGGAAGAAACCACTACAGCGCAATGCCTTGATCGCTCTGGGTCACTATAAGGATAAAACGGCGGTTGAAGACATCATTGATGTTATGAATCATGACCCGCGGCCGGTTATTCGGGGTACGGCAGCGTGGTCGCTAGGTAAGATCAGTTCACCTGAAGCATTTTCGGCGATTGAAACAGCAATGGGAAAAGAAAGCGACGAACAAGTTTTGGCTGAAATGGAAAAAGGACTGGCGTTTAAATCGGAAGTATCCGGAACCTGAATGAAAACCACTTGAAAAGAGGCGTTGATGATGGGGTTGTATTATGGTGAAATGGAGTCTCCTTTAGGAACAATGACGATTGTCAGCGATGGCTTAAAAATTGTCAGAATTGATTTTGGATCGTTTGTTGAAATTGAAGCCAAACTGCAAAGATGGAGCAAGCGCTATTTTGAAGAGGCCGTATTCATTCAAAAACCTGAAAAAGTTTCTCAAGCTACAGAAGAATTATGTGACTATTTTCAGGAGGGACGACAGAACTTCACATTTGATTACGCATTTTATGGTACCCCTTTTCAGCAGAAGGTTTGGCAGGCGTTGAATGACATTCCATACGGTGATACAAAGACCTATAAAGATATTGCACAAGCTATCCATAACCCGAAAGCTGTTCGTGCAGTCGGCGGAGCAGTCAATAAGAATCCATTCTCAATTGTAGTTCCCTGTCACCGTGTCCTGGGGGCCAATGGCAAATTGGTAGGTTACGGAGGTGGATTGGACAAAAAAGAATTCCTTCTGATACATGAGTCTGAATAAGGTGGTTTGGACAAACATTCTCTCCATATATTGATGATGGAGGGGATTTTTTAATGAAAAAATTACAAGACAGCTGGTTTGATTTTTTTAGGTCCGGTCAACTGGAGAATAATTGGTGGCAGCGGAAGAAGGATTTATATTATGAGCGTGAGGCTGAAATCGTCAAGATAAGCGGCCAGGGAGATATCTATGAGGAGCTCAGGCATTCCGGTCAAGTGATGTATCGTTATTTGCTGCACTTATCATTCCTGGTTAAACAACATAGTCATTTTTTTAGGGAAGAACAAGTGATTCCGTTCCAATTCAGGTGGGAAAATGGGGAAATTATGGAACACCAATCAGTGACACCCCCATTTGAAATGGAGAATGAAATCTCCATCGAATCAGAGTCATTCAGGGAACTTTCAGGCGAACGATTTTCTTATGACCGACGTGCGGCCGTTCAATATGCTGAAAGATGGTGGAACAGTTACAACCCGGCATATCGACGGTTTAATGTCGATTGCACGAATTATGTTTCGCAATGTATGTATGCCGGCGGCGCCCCAATGCGGGGAGCGCCTGACAGGGCAAGCGGCTGGTGGTATCAAAATGACAACTGGAGTTTCAGTTGGGCGGTCGCCCATTCATTACGCTGGTATTTAAGCGGATCAATGTCGGGATTAAAGGGGAAGGAGATGGAACTAGCCCGGGATCTGATTCCAGGTGACATTATTTGTTATGATTTTGAAGGGGACGGTAACTGGAATCATAACACAATCGTCGTGGCAAAAGATGCCAATGATATGCCGCTGGTTAATGCTCATACTGATAACAGCCGTAATCGCTATTGGTCATATGAGGATTCCACCGCATGGACACCGGATATTCAATATAAGTTTTTCCGGATTGGCGAGTAGTGATATAATAGTGGAATTGTAAACAGCAAAAGTTAATTTAGATGAGGAGAATGGAACAGTGAGTTTGCATGTCGTCTTATATCAGCCGGAAATTCCTGCCAATACAGGTAATATTGCAAGAACGTGTCTGTCAGCGAACGCAACATTGCACTTAATTCGCCCGCTTGGGTTTTCCACTGATGATAAAATGGTTCGCCGTGCAGGGCTGGATTACTGGCCATATGTCGATGTTCGGGAATATGATGCTATTGAAGATTTATATGAGGCTTATCCGGATGGGAATTATTATTACATTGAAAATGTTGGGTCTAACTATTACAATGACTGCGATTTAGCCGATACCGATCGGGACTTGTTTTTTGTGTTTGGGCGGGAAGGCAGTGGTTTTCCGGAGGCATTTTTGAAAGGGAAGGAGGACCGGTGCTTGAGAGTTCAAATGGGAGATAGCGTTCGTTCACTTAATTTGGCAAATACGGCGGCGATTATTGTGTATGAAGCTTTAAGACAGCAAGGATTTCCGGGAATGGCATAATGTTTATAATCAATAAAAGCATCGGTTGGCTGCCGATGCTTTATTATACTTCTTAGAAAAACTCGGCATTCGCCTCGCCTTATAGCGAATGCCGAAGCTTTTCTTATAAGGTCATCCATCATTTATACTTTCTGACGTTACAAGAAACAGAAAACCAAGTCAGATTTTTCCTGGCTGACGTTTAGTGGGAAAAGCTTTTCACTTGAAAAGGATTTATTCTATTGGTCGTTCTTGGGCACTCCGGGTTTGGCGTCATAGCCCGCTGTAAAACAGGAAACCAAAAAGGTTACAGTCACAGCCAATATCAGTGCTAGCTTCATGATAATGCCTCCTTGTATCTCATATGTACTCCACCCATTTAATTATAACATGTCCTTATTATATAGGATAATACCTCTGATGTGAACCGTGAGCTCATTCTGCCGCCATCGAACATCCTTTATTCATTTCCGTTGTTTAATTAAATTGGGTACAGGGAATCAATTGAAATGATGTTGTTCAGTTCATTTCATTTCATTTTATGGTATAAATACCGGTATGGCAATGGTTCAGTATGTTCGAATCATTTCATTATTTGGATGCCGGATTCTTTGTTGTTTCGTTGTCGAAAATAGGGTATATTAGTTGATGAAACTGACGCTAAAGTTCTATAATAGCAACAGAGTGTAAAAAGCCGTTTAGCTACGGGATAAAGTTAACTTCTAATGGGGGTATGGATGTGGCACAGAATGAAGAAACCCATGAGGGATTCTGGGATAGTTTTCATGGGCCAAACATGGGTTATATTGAGGAGCAATATGAGTTATACAAAGAAGACCGGAACGCAGTTGATCCATCTTTAATAGAACTTTTTGATAAGCATGGTGCCCCTGAGTGGACAAAATCTGCAAAAAGCTCGAGTCCGGGAACAGTATCTGATCCGGTATCGTCCACTACCGATATTAAAAAACTGACCTCAGCAATGAGACTTGTTGAGGCTATTCGTCGTTTTGGACACCTCGAGGCGGATATTTACCCAGTTGGGCGCGATAAGCGCAGTACAGATATGGCCGATCCGGACACATATGGATTATCTGAGGAAGATTTGCGGAATATACCGGCCACCTTATTGTGGGAAAATGCTCCTGACAGTGTGAATGACGGATTCGAAGTGATCAGGGAACTGAAGAAATTGTATTCCGGGTCGATTACATTTGAATATGATCATGTAAATAGTGATGATGAGCGTGCTTGGTTGCTTAATTATATCGAGTCGGGTAAATACCATACAACCGGAACAGTGGAAACCAAAAAACATCTGCTAGAGCGGCTGGCTCAAGTGGAAGGATTTGAAGAATTCCTGCAAAAGACATTTGTCGGACAAAAACGATTTTCCATTGAAGGTCTTGAGTCGATGATCCCGATGCTTGATCGTGTGGTTAATAATTCAATCGAAGACAAGATTGAACACATTATGATGGGAATGGCGCACCGTGGTCGGCTGAGTGTATTGGCACATGTTCTTGGGAAGCCGTTTGACAAAATCTTTTCCGAGTTTCACCATTCGCCTGATAAAGAATTGATACCTTCCGAAGGTTCATCCGGTATTAATTCCGGATGGACAGGTGATGTTAAATATCATTTTGGCGCAACAAAGGATGTTCAAGAAGACGATGGTACCTCGACACGCATTACGCTTGCCAATAACCCATCACATCTGGAGTTTGTAAATCCGGTTGCTGAGGGTTTCGCACGTGCCGGTCAGGACAGCCGTTTCCAAAAAGGTTATCCAGAGCAGAATTTCAATAAAGCATTGCCTTTATTGATTCATGGTGATGCATCGTTCATTGGTGAAGGTGTCGTAGCAGAAACGCTTAATTTTAAGGGATTGGCGGGCTATCAGACAGGTGGAACCCTCCATATTATTGCAAATAATCTTCTTGGCTATACAACAAACCAGAAGGATGGCCGATCAACACACTATGCAAGTGATTTGGCCAAAGGATTTGAAATCCCGATTGTTCATGTGAATGCTGATGATCCGGTTGCGTGTGTTGCAGCTATGAAAATGGCGTATGAGTATCGTCAAAAATTCCATAAAGATTTCCTAATTGATTTAGTCGGTTATCGCCGTTATGGTCATAATGAAATGGATGAACCACGATCCACCCAGCCGTCTTTGTATCATGATATTGACAATCATCCTACATCAGCAGCTGTTTTTGCTGAAAGATTGCAAAACGAGGGGCTTGCTGAAGAAGATGTGTTAAAAAACATGAAAAGCCGAATCGAGACGAATTTGCGAGAAATTTATGAAAATATGAAGGAAGATGACACAGCTGAAGCGGAAATTAAAAGTATGCCGCATGCTTTAACAAATGGTCTTGACCGTTTTGATACGACTGTTCCGCTGGAAACCTTGAAAAAATTGAACAAAAACCTGCAATCCCGTCCGGAAGGGTTCACTGTTTTCCGTAAATTAAAGCGGATCCTAAGCCGGCGAGATCATGTTTTGGAAGAAGGAAATAAAGCAGATTGGGGTGCAGGCGAAGCATTGACCTATGCGTCAATTTTGAACGATGGCATTCCAATCCGATTAACCGGGCAAGATACCGAACGCGGAACATTCGCCCACAGGCATTTGGTTTTGCATGATGCTGAAACTGGTGAAACTTACTGCCCAATGCATGGACTTGAAGGTGTGGATGTATCATTTGACATTCGCAACAGTCCATTATCAGAAGTCGGTGTTTTAGGGTTTGAATATGGTTACAGTGTTCAGGCACCGAACACACTGGTTATTTGGGAAGCACAGTTTGGTGATTTCTCCAATGCTGCTCAAGTCATTTTTGACCAGTTTATTTCAGCGGCGCGGGCAAAATGGGGCGATAAGTCCAATATGGTTATGTTGCTGCCGCATGGATATGAAGGGCAAGGACCTGAACATTCCAGTGCACGGCTGGAACGTTTTCTGCAGCTGGCAGCTGAAAATAACTGGATTGTTGCCAATGTCACGTCATCGGCACAATATTTTCATCTTATTCGCCGGCAGGCAGCAATGCGCGGTAAGGAAGAAGCACGTCCGTTAATTTTGATGTCGCCTAAAAGTCTGTTGCGCAATCAACGGGTTGCCTCAAGTCCTGAGGAATTTTCAGAAGGCAGATTCGAGCCATTAAAGCAACAGCCGAACCTGAAAGTAAGCAAGAAAAACGCAAGCAGACTCCTGATTGGCAGCGGCAAAGTCATGGTAGATATTGAAGATGCCATTGAAAATTCGGGCGAAACATTTGAATGGCTGCGTGCACTCAGACTCGAACAAATCTATCCTTTTCCTAAAAAACAGCTGGAGAAGGAATTAAAAGAACTGCCAAATTTGAAGGAAATCGTTTGGGTGCAAGAAGAACCCCAGAACATGGGCAGCTGGGATTTTGTTGATGATTATTTGAGAGAATTACTAACCGGGGATCAGACACTAAGATATATCGGCCGGCCGCACCGTGCATCACCTGCAGTAGGTGAACCAAACGTCGATAAGGCAGAGCAGCGGCAAATCATTGAACAAGCAATTAACCTGTCAGAAGGAGGAGATTCCAGTGAGTGAAATTAAAGTTCCGGAACTTGCCGAGTCGATTACAGAAGGAACGATATCCGAATGGCTCGTTAAAAAAGGTGACAAAGTTGAAAAAGGCGATGCGGTTGTAGAACTGGAAACGGATAAAGTCAACGTTGAAGTCAACACCGATTATGCAGGTGTTATAACTGAAATTGTTGCCCAGGAAGGCGATGATGTGGAAGTCGGTGATGTAATCGCCACATTGGATGAGAATGGTAAGGCCGGCGGAAGTGATTCAGATGGAGGGGAAAAACAGGCACCTGCTGAATCCGAAAAATCTGAGGATGACGTACAGACATCGCCAGAGCCGGTTAAAGCAGAAAAAGAGGACAAACAGGATGATTCCTCCGATAGCAGCCAGGATGTCATTGCGTCACCTGCTGCGAGAAAACGTGCCCGTGAACTTGGTATTGACTTAAATGATGTAGACGCTCGTGATCCATTAGGTCGTATCCGCCCGGAAGATGTTGATTCTGCGGCAAAAGGTGGAAACGATCAAAAGGGCTCCAAGCCAGCTAAGAAAGAGGAGCCAAAAACATCAGAGAAGGCGGAGTTTGATAAGCCAGTTGAAAGGGTTAAGATGTCCCGCCGCCGTCAGACCATTGCCAACCGTCTTGTTGAGGTGCAGCAGGAAGCGGCTATGCTGACAACATTTAATGAAGTTGATATGTCAGCTATCATGAAGCTGCGTAATGAGCGGAAAGAGGTCTTCAAAGAAAAGCATGGTGTAAAACTAGGCTTCATGTCCTTCTTTACTAAAGCGGTTATCGGTGCGCTAAAAGAATTTCCGCTGCTGAATGCGGAAATTCAGGGTAAAGAAATTGTTAAGAAAAAGTTCTATGATATCGGTATTGCTGTTTCCACGGAGGATGGACTTGTTGTACCGGTTGTACGTGATGCAGATAAAATGGACTTTGCCGGTGTTGAAAAAGAGATTGGTAATTTAGGTGAAAAAGCAATTAATAAGGAATTGTCTCTGGACGAACTACAAGGCGGAACCTTTACCATTACAAATGGCGGAACCTTTGGTTCGATGCTGTCAACGCCTATTTTAAATTCACCACAGGTTGGTATACTTGGTATGCATAATATCCAAAAACGCCCTGTGGTTATGCCGGACGATTCAATTGAAGTCCGCCCGATGATGTATCTTGCGGTATCATATGATCATCGGATTGTTGATGGGAAGGAAGCAGTACAATTTCTTGTACGTATAAAAGAATTACTGGAAGATCCTTATGATTTACTGCTGGAAGGCTAATTGAGATAAGTAAAACCCTCGCTTTGATGGGCAGTCATGGCGGGGGTTTTTAATATGGATAGTTATTGAGAATTGCTTAATTGGTGTGATTTTGGGAGGTAGTCCAGCTTGTCACTGCTTTCTTACAACGTCAAAAAGTATAAATTATGGATGACCTTATCAGGGAAAATGTTCATACGGCCCCAAGAAAGGGTGGGACACAGCCATGTTAAAGTCCGGCTTTTCCGGGAATAACTAATATAGCTGTATGTTTAAATTTTATATTGCCAGACGTCTGACAACCTGATAAAATCAAGGTTGAAAAAAGCGCTGTTATAAGCAGTTTCAATATTTGCACATGTTCGTTTTAAATAATCACAGGGAGGTTCAACAGTGGATATACTGTTCGGTATTATAGCAATTGCTGTTGTTTTGGGGCTTGCTTATTTGATGTCCAATGATAAGAAAAATATAAACTACCGAGGGATTATAGTCATGCTGCTTGCCCAGCTTGTCATTACCTGGTTCATGTTTAATACACAAATAGGCAGTGCCGTTATCAAAGGAATTTCGGCCGGGTTTAATAAATTAATTGAATTTGGCAAGGAAGGAATCAATTTTGTTGTCGGCGGTATTCAGATTGCAGAAGGTGGGAGTGTCTTTTTCTTTAATGTTCTTCTTCTGATTATCTTTTTTGCCACACTACTCTCTGTTCTGACATACCTGCGAATTCTGCCGCCGATTATTAAATACTTGGGTGGATTATTATCTAAGGTTACCGGCTTGCCACGAGTAGAGTCGTTTAATGCGGTTAACAGTATTTTCTTCGGCCAATCCGAGGCATTGCTGGCGATTAAGACTCAATTCCATCATTTAGATAACAATCGACTGTATATCGTGAGTGCATCGGCGATGGGATCTGTATCGGCGTCAATAGTCGGAGCCTATCTGCAAATCCTTCCCCCTGAGTATGTGCTCGCAGCATTGCCGCTTAATATGTTCAGTGCGTTAATACTTGCTTCGATTATTGCACCTGTAAATATTCCGAAAGAAGAAGACCAGGTGGATGTGCAGGAGGTATCGCATGATAAGAGTATTTTTGAAGCGATGAGCAATGGGGCACTTGATGGCGGAAAAATTGCTTTGATTGTGGCCGCGATGCTGATTGCATTCATCGCCTCATTGGAATTGGTCAATTGGCTGATTCAATTGGTCTTTGCAGGTTTAACATTGCAGGATATTCTCGGGTATATCATCGCTCCGATCGGCATTTTAATGGGTATTTCACCGGGCGAAGTCATCGAAGCAGGCGGTGTTATGGGGACGAAAATCGTAACAAACGAATTTGTTGCCATGCTTGAATTTGAACAAAAGATGGGTGGATTGTCGGAAAAGACAATTGGTATTGTATCGGTGTTCCTGACAAGCTTTGCTAATTTTTCATCGATTGGAATAATCGCTGGAACTGTACAAGGGATTGACAGTAAAAAAGCTGTACAAGTATCCGGATTTGGCATGAAATTGCTTATTGGCGCCACATTTGCGTCTATCCTGTCCGCTACTATTGCAGGTTTGTTTCTATAGCCCTTTATAAAACGCCTGCATTTAGCGTTAAAGGGGAATGCTCCATACACATTGGTCTTCCTTTTTAAGTTTTTTTCCCTTAGTATGGAAGAAGTTATCAAATGCAAGAAAGATGAAAACTCTTGCTTCGTATTGAGAAGGGGTGCTTCGTTTATGAGTGCAGAGAGAATTTTATTTACAGGCGGCGGCACTGCCGGTCATGTAATTGTGAATCTGGCCCTTATACCTGTTTTTCAGAAAGCGGACTGGAAAATTGATTATATTGGTTCAAAAGATGGAATTGAAGGCAGACTGATTGAATCACTCGAGAATGTCACATATCATCCGGTTTCAACCGGTAAGCTGCGCCGGTACATATCAAAAGAAAATATTAAAGACCCATTTAAAGTGTTAAAAGGAATTATGCAGGCATGGCGTATTATTGGCAAACAAAAACCTGCGGTTGTATTCTCCAAGGGCGGTTTCGTTTCAGTTCCGGTTATAATGGCGGCAAAACTGCGCGGTGTACCGGCAGTCATTCATGAGTCCGATTTCACACCGGGACTTGCCAACAAAATTGCGATGCCGTTTGCCAAAAAAGTATTGGCAACCTTTCCTGAAACCATTGACTATCTCCCTGCAAAAAAATCTGAATATGTTGGAGCAGTCATTCGTGATGAACTGTTCGAGGGCGATAAGGAAAAAGGATTGGAATTATGTGGGTTTACCAGAGAAAAACCGGTTTTGCTCATTATGGGCGGAAGCGGTGGGGCTGAGAAAATCAACCGAGCGGTGCGCTCGAGTCTTGACCAGCTTTTATCGGAATTTCAGGTTGCCCACATATGCGGTCAGGGTAAAACGGATCCCTCGGCCGACCGTGATGGGTATGCACAGTTTGAATATGTTCATGACGCGTTAAAGGACCTGTTTGCTGCGGCCGATTTTGTGCTCTCACGGGCCGGGGCAAATGCTATTTTTGAATTTCTGGCACTTAATAAACCAATGTTGCTGGTTCCATTATCAAGGTCGGCGAGTAGGGGTGATCAGATCATAAATGCTCATTCTTTCAAAGAAAAAGGTTATGCACGTGTAATGGAAGAAGAGGACCTGACGGAGGAGTCATTGATTGAGGAACTGTTTAAACTGAAAAAGCAGGCACCTGTCATGATTGACCATATGAAAAACTATAAGAGTGACAAGGCGCGCGACCGGGTGATTGAAATAATTAAGACCACCGGCGGAAAAGCAGCTGAATAAATGGAATGAACTTTAAGGAGAAAACTGCCACCAGTTGAGGTAGTTTTCTTTTTTAATGGCTGTTCACCAAAATCTATGGTTGACAAATCAGAAGTCATTTTGACGTAAGCAGTCGCTTCGGAAAAACACGACGCTTTCCGTGGGCTTGTCCTCAGCTTTCTCGAAAAAGAAGGTCGCTTTTCTGCGGGGGCTTCACACTGCGCATTCCCACAGGAGTCTCCGTGTTTTTTCTCCGCTAGCTAGTTTTACTACCATATTCACTCATTCATTTCATAGTACTTAATGATGTCGATAAAGATCGTATTCTGGCATATATGTTCACTAACAGCACATTATCATTGGATATTTATGTTATATGGGTTTTTATCCGTTTATATGCCATTTGATAAAAAGACGCATATTCATTATGATAAAAAGGTGTTTGCAATCGAAAAAAGCCGCACGATTGCTTCTTTTGTTACCATTCCGGTCAACCCTTCAGTTTATCTTTTTCTTTGCAATATTCAAGTATGAACATCATTTAAAAGTCTTTAAAACAACATGAAAAAGGAGAAATCAAATGAAAAAACTATTAATCTTAGTATCTGTATTGCTTTTATCAGTGATTGCAGCCTGCGGAGAATCCGGTTCAGATGCCAATGAAACAGATGCAGAGGCGTCGGTTGATAAATTAGTTTTTGCTGATGCCGGGTGGAACAGTATACGGGTCCACAATTCTATTGCCAGGAAAATTATAGAAGAAGGATATGGCATTAGTACGGAAGTGACACCGGGATCGACAGCTGCAACTGTACAAGGTTTGCGGGAAGGCGATATTGATATCTATATGGAACTTTGGACGGATAATATCAAAGACGTCTATGATGAAGCAATTGAAGTGGGAGATTTTGAGAAAGTTTCAACCAACTTCGATGACAATGAACAAGGTATTTATGTTCCCACATATGTGATTGAAGGTGATGAAGAGCGCGGAATTGAGCCAATGGCTCCCGATTTAAAGACGGTTGAGGACTTGAAAAACTATCCGGAACTGTTTGAGGATCCGGCTGAACCAGGGAAAGGCCGATTGATTAACGCTCCAAGTGGGTGGTCTGTAGAAAAAGCTATCACACAGAAAATGGAAACATATGGGTTGAATGATACATTTATCAATTTCAAGCCGGGATCAGATGCTGCCATTGTGGCGTCTTTAGCTGACGCGTATGATGCAGGAGAGGCTTGGGTCGGTTACTACTGGTCACCGACTGCAGTGACGGCTAAATATGATTTAACACTGTTGGAGGAGCCGAAATATGATCCGGAAGTCTATGAAGAAACCAAAGGCACCGCATTTCCTCCAAATGATGTCGTGGTAGGTGTTCATAAGGATATACCTGATGCTGCACCGAAAGTTGTGGATTTTCTGAGCAATTATGAAACGACCAGTGCTTTAACAGAACAAGCATTGAACTATATGAACGAAAATGAGGATGCATCTGCTGAAGAGGCAGCTGAATGGTGGATGAACGAAAATGAGGATGTATGGACCAGTTGGGTTCCTGAAAAAGTGGCCAAGAAAGTCAAAAACTCAATGGAATAATCGATGAAAAGCAGCCGGCCCTCCTGGTTGGCTGCTTTGCTATTTTAAAAGAGAGGTGTTTTGCCTATGGACGTATTTCCGGATATAACATTTGAACTCGGTGATTATGTTGAAACGTTTATAAATTTCCTGGATCGAACACTGGAAGGTTTTTTTAACTTCATCTATTTATTTTCTTCTGAGATTATCAATGGAATAGAAGGACTTTTGCTGTTTCTGCCGTGGTGGCTCTTTATTTTGATTATTGTCCTGCTGGGGTGGTATTTTAAATCCATAACAGCAGGTATACTTTATGGTATTTTCATATTTCTGGTCGGAACTTTTGGTCTGTGGGAAGATTTGATGACAACTATTGCCATTGTGATGACGGCTGTCATTATTTCGCTTGCACTTGGCATACCCCTCGGTGTTTGGATGGCCTTCAGCAGAGGCTTTTCAGCAGTTATGCGGCCAATACTTGATGCAATGCAGACCATGCCGAGTTTCGTATATCTAATACCGGCTATTTTCTTCTTTGGTCTAGGTAACGTTTCGGCCATTTTTGCAACGCTCATTTATGCAATTCCTCCGGTTATCAGGCTTACAGAACTGGCTATACGCGGCGTGGATAACGAAGTGATTGAATCGGCTCAGTCCTTTGGCTCATCCAATATGCAAATGCTTTTCAAAATCCAATTACCGCAAGCACTTCCAACCATTATGGCTGGTGTAAACCAGACAACCATGATGGCGCTGGCAATGGTTGTTATTGCATCGATGGTTGGTGCTCAAGGTCTTGGAGAGCAAGTGCTTGTATCAATTAACCAAATTGACGTTGCTTTAGGGTTTGAAGCAGGGATCAGTATCGTATTCCTTGCCATAATTATTGATCGCATAACTGGCGGTGTGGCGGACAAATTCCAGAAGCATAGGAGGATAAGCTAATGGATACAAAAATAAAAATTGATCATGTCTCGAAAATTTTCGGACCCAAACCCAAGTCAGTTATCCCCAAAATAAAAAGTGGCATGAGTAAGGACGAAATATTGGCGGAAACAGGCCATACAGTTGGTGTGTATGACGCATCGATGGAGATAAAACAAGGTGAGACATTTGTGATCATGGGGCTTTCCGGCAGTGGGAAGTCCACCTTGATTCGTTGCTTTAATTTGTTGAATAAACCTACCGATGGTGCTATTTTCATAGATGGTGAAGATATCGTTCATTATAATAAGACGCAGCTTAAAAAAGTTCGTCAGGAAAAAGTGGCCATGGTATTTCAGCATTTTGGGCTATTCAACCACCGGACCATCATGGCGAACGTTGAATATGGACTGGAAGTGCGGAATGTATCTAAGGAAGAGCGCAGGGAAATTGCGCAAAAAAACATCGATATTGTCGGATTAAAAGGGTATGAGGATAAGTATCCGGATGAACTTTCCGGTGGCATGCAGCAGCGTGTCGGTCTTGCGCGGGCACTTGCCAATGACCCGGATGTCTTGTTGATGGACGAACCGTTTAGTGCCCTTGATCCGCTTATACGCCGTGAAATGCAGCTTGAACTGCTGGATATCCAGGAACGCCTGCAGAAAACGATTATTTTCATTACCCATGATGTCAATGAAGCGTTTAAGCTGGGGGACCGGGTTGCTGTTATGAAGGATGGAAAAGTCAACCAAATCGGTACTCCCGAGGAAATTATTGAAAGCCCGGCCAATGATTATATTTCTGATTTCATCAAAGATATTGACCGATCAAAAGTGTTTCAGGCTGAAAATATTATGATTAGGCCAAACGCACTTGTTTCTGTGAAAGATGGCTTAAATGTTGCTCGGAAGGAAATGGAAGAAAACGGTATTTCTAGTGTGTTTGTGGTTGATCGTAGCCGGCATGTCAAAGGGATTGTCACGATTGATGATGTTGTAGAAGGCCTAAAGGACAAACAATCGCTCGAAGACATGATGCGTACAGATATTACCATTGTAGGCCGTGATGAATTTGTCAGTGATTTGATTCCCAAAACGCTTGAATCAAGTTTTCCGTTGGCCGTAGTCAATGAAGAGAGTAAATTAATCGGATTCATACTGCGAGTTCACGTACTGTCCGGATTGGCAGCAAAAGATGTTGAAGAAAGTGTAGAATACCATATGTGATATTAGAAAAACTCGGCATTCGCCTTGCCTTATAGCGTGTGCCGAAGTTTTTTTATAGGCTTATCTATAATTCATACTTTCTGATATTATAAGAAAAAGCCAGTGATGTCCACCGGCTTTTTCTAACGATAAAAAATATATAATGAAGCTTTGCCAATGCCTGATCGAGACGATTTTCAGCGCGAGCGCCTATCTCCTTAGGCTTTTGTTTTATCCTTTCGTAACTAAATCAAGTTTGCCTGTCGCAGGATCAATGACCAGACCGTGAACATTCACATATGACGGCAATAAAGGATGGCTGCGGATAACAGAAGCACTCTCTTTGACAGAATCCTCAACGGAATTAAACCCCTTAAATTCACTTTCCAAATCAATACCACTATGATTTAATGTATTGAGTGTTTCTTCAGTGATACCATTTTCAAGCAGACTTTGCCTAAGTGCCGCCGGATCTGCATGAGACATACCACAATCATGATGGCCGATTACCATAACCCGTTCTGCTTTTAATTCGTATATGGCAACAAGAATTCCTTTCATAATGCTGTCAAAAGGGTTACGAAGAATCGCACCGGCATTTTTAACCATTTTAACATCGCCATTTTTGATATTTAACGCTTTTGGAAGCAGTTCAACTAATCGTGTATCCATACACGTGAAGATGACGGTTCGTTTATTGGGTATATTATCAGTCTTTAGTGGTTCATATTTCTTTTGGTTCACGAATTCCAGATTGTATTCAAGCATTTCATCGAGAAGCAATTACGGTCATCCTTTCTTTTGAGGTGTGTTATTTGAGAATTAGCTTTTCATTGTATAATTGTATCACTCTGGCCTTGATAAATATAGCAATTTCCCAAATTATTGCCAAAAGCACTACCCATGCCCAATAGTCCATAAATGTCCGCTGAAAATGATAAAGTGGTTCAGAAACCGGATAAAATGTATTTTGTTGCATAACTAATGTGAAAGTGTAAAACATGCCAAATGTAAAATTTCGGGACCACTGAGTAACATGATATGTAAAAATAGCCTTATTCCAGCCATATTGTTTGACCCGTTTTACGCCGCGCATCACTTCTACTATTTCAACCATAACCAGTAAGGCAAATACCAAATACCAAAAATAAGTGACAAATCCAGGTGTGAATGTGCTTGTTGTGACAATGGCCAGTCCGGTAATGGACAGGGCGCCATGGATAATGCAATTCGTGTTGGCCCAATCATCTGCGAGCGTCCAGTTATGGTGTCTGATATATCTATTGAATAGCAGTAAAATGCCGGACAGATAAAAAACAATGCCAAGTATGATGATGGCCTCAGAAAAGTAAACGGGAAACTGGAAAAAGACATTATTCAATAAAATAATGATTGATTGTGTACCGACTGTTGAGAGCAGTATAGCACCGTGAACCGGAAAATCCCTGTAATCAAATAATAATTGCTTAAAATTATAAAAGCAATTAACTAAGAAGAAAAGCCATAACAATGTATTGAAAATAGCCATGGTCTGCGTTAATAATAAAATTTCCGGAAAATATCTCAGGAATACGTTGCATAGAACGGATACACCCGCAATCCATGTTCCGATGACAAATGAGTTTACCGGATTTTGAATGAACGGAATAAGAAAGTCTCGGTGAAAGAACTGTATTGATAAATCTTTATAAATGATTACCCATGCGACAAGCAGAAAAAAGGCAAGATACCTTCCGTATTCACTATCAAGGGTTGGGAATGCTTCCACAGCCCCAATCAGAAAAATGCCGCATGCCATGATGATAGCTCCTGAAGCGGGTTCAATTTTATTGTAATGACCTTTTAGAAACATAAACACACACGCCCATATTAAAATTTCTTTAAAAATTATATCATTTTTATATGTTTTTTCATTACAATAATTTAAAAATGTGATGAATATCACATATAAATGTGACGAATTAATGGACAAATGGCTTCGCTGTCCGCTAGTTAAAGATTCAAACTTGACGTTTGAGAATGGTACAATAGATGGGTAGAAAAATTTCTTGACTTATTCATTCAATTCAACCATAGATTTTGGTGTTAACTTAAAATAATTCGTGTGTTAATCAAGGTTTCTGGGTGGTGTTATATGGATAACAATAAACGAAACCGTGACGTTGTTGATGATGATCTGTATGAAGAGCTTGACGAAGACGAATTGTACGATCTTGTAGAGCAGGAACGGGAAAAGGCATTGGCACGTACACGAGAAAATAAAAAACACGCATCGCGGCATCGTTTTCCAAAGTGGGTGTTCTGGCTGATCGCTGCGGTCATGGTGTTGAATGTTGTCTCGCTTATCCCGCGGACATTTTCGATTCCGGCAATCAACTTTTTGGTCTCATCAGCTCAATTGTCTGCACAGGAGGATATTCAAACATATAAAGAGTCGGTGGTTGTTATCGAAGCAGATGGTTCACGCGGGACCGGCTTTTCAATTTCGTCTGATGGGACGATTATAACGAATCATCATGTGATTGAAGACGAAGAATCGGTAACAGTGGCTTACCCCGCGGAAGGACTGTTTTCCGGAAAGGTCGTGGCTTCATACCCTTCAGTGGATTTGGCTGTGTTGGATGTTAGCGGAGAAAAGTTGCCTTATCTTGAACTGGCGGATGCAGCCATGTTTGACCCGGGGGATGAGCAGGTTTTTTTCATTGGGAATCCGATCAGGTTCAGCGGTATAGCCAATAAAGGGAGAGTCCTCGACACCATTGAATTAAGCGGCTGGGATAAACCGGTCGTCATGATGGAAGCTCCGGTTTACCGAGGGAACAGTGGCAGTCCGGTGATTAACCAGGATGGAAAGGTGATCGGTGTTGTATTTGCCACACTGCATCACGAAACACACGGTCGTGTCGGTTTATTTATACCGATTGAGTATTACCATAACCGGCAGGACTGAGATCACTGTTTAAGCCATACTATCTAGGGGAAAAGTATCATAAGAAATATTTATCCGCCATTAAAATAGGAGGTGGCTTCGTGCAGTATTATTTCACAACAGATTTTAACACCTATCATATTGAAGCATCTGATGGAACAATGGGAAAAATTCAGGATTTGTATTTTGATGACAAAAAATGGGTCGTTCGTTATGCGGTATTGGATGCAAGAAAGTGGCTGCCGTCAAGGCGCATTTTACTGTCACCGGCAGCTTTCAGGGCAGTAGATAATGAAAACGAACGTGTCGATGTTCACCATGATAAAGAGACTGTTCGGGACAGTCCGTCGATTCCGGCAGACGCAACACTGTCCAAGGAAATGGAGATGGCGCTGACAGGTTATTATGGTTGGAGCAGGTATTGGCTTGGTGGTATGCTATGGGGAATTGAAGATACACCGCTTGCCCATTTTGAGGATCGTACAGCAAGTGAGGCACAATCACCGAACGAATGGGAGCATAACCTGCGCAGCGTTCAGGAAGCAGCTGGTTACAGAGTTCATGCGAATGACGGAAAGGTTGGGGAGTTGGCTGACCTTATCATAGATGATGCGTATTGGAAGATTCATTATCTTGCTGTTAAGAGTGAAGATATCACTGAGGATAATCCTTTTTATCTGATTAAGCCTGACGATATCCAATCCGCTGATTGGATTGAGGGTGATATATACATTGACATGGATCTCGATGTGGTTAAAAGTCAAGCAAGCTACGGATCAAAAGAAGCGATTATGCGTGAATTATCTTAAACTGAGGAAAATGCAGGATGTCTTATACAAGGCATCTTTTTCATTTTGATGGAATCCAGTAATCGCTCTTACGACATGATCTGCTGGCATGAAAGGGCTAGTAGTTATTGCCATAATGGCGAGTAACCGATTTTTAAAATAAATGTAAAACACCTGTTGTCGAATCAGTATATCTGGTGCGTTATGATAAAAGTTGACTGGAAATATTTTAAAAGATGGTGTAATAATCATGAACGTTAGTGATATACATGACAGCGTGATAATTGAACATGATTCACTGAAAATCACACCCAAAAAGTATCCTTTTATAACGAATATTATAATGCGTGAGGGGGCTGCACGTTGTTAGGCAACCAATCATTAAAAGAAACCCCCCTTGAAGATATGATCATTCTGGCACAGCAAGGGGATCATATGATACAGAATTATCTCTTGAAAAATTACCAGCCATTTATTGCCAGATGTGTTTCTGAAGTATGCAAACGCTATATTGATCCACAGATAGATGATGAATTTAGTATTGGGTTAAATGCCTTTAATGAGGCCATTATGTCTTACTCAGAGGAAAAAGGCAGTTCGTTTCTAACATTCTCCAGACTGGTGGTGAAGCGGAAAGTTATTGATTATATTCGTTACGTGCAAAAGACACCCATGGCCATGTCGCTGGACGAAAGTCATGATGAGGAACAAATGGAGAATCCGATAGAGATTCTTGCAGTTAAAGAATCGTACCGAAAAGAGCAGAGTGCCAGGTTTCTCAGGGAAGAAATTAACGACTTCAAAGAAAAGCTCAAAACTTACAAATTGTCGTTGGTTCAGCTGACAGACGTCTCGCCAAAACATAAGGATGCCCGGGAAACAGCAATTGCTGTGGCGCGGACATTATTTAATAACCCCGATTTAAGAAACTATGTTCGAAAAAAGAAGAAACTTCCGCTTAAGGATTTGGCGAAAATGGTAAATGTCAGTAAGAAAACCTTGGAGCGGAACCGTAAGTTCATCCTGGCCATCTTCATTATTATAGAAGGGGATTACACATATCTTAAGGAGTATCTGAAGGGGGTGGGGTAATGCAGAAAGGTATTGTAATGGAAATGCACCGTGATTACCTGATTGTCATGTGCAAAGATGGAGCCTTCCAGAAGGCGCGGCTGCAGAAAAATGCTGTTGTCGGTATGGAAGTCAGTTACCAGCCGTTTGCCGGCAAACGCCATCCGGTGCTTCATTACAAATCCAATCCGTTTCAATTAATGGCCATTGCGTTTATAGTTCTGTTCATAATACCCGGTTATTTTGTGATGGGTAACGACAAAACATACGCTTGGGTTAATATTTCCATAAATCCGAACATAGAACTGAAAATAGATGATCATTTGAAGGTAACATCCATTAATTTTTTGAATAAGGATGCCGTGTTGTTTGAACAGCAGCTTCAAACATATAAAGGCAGGCATCTGACAGACGTTATCCAGGCAATTATGTCTGAAAGTGAAAAGGCGGACTTGCTGCAGAATGGAAAAAAGATGTTGGCCGGTGTAAGTTATATGACTGATAAACATCAGGTATCGGTTATTAACGAGATTGAAGACTATTTTATGGTACATGACCAGGAATGGGAAATAGTGACAATGAAAATTCCAAAAGAGATTCGTGAACAAGCTCAGAAAAGAGAAGAATCCATGAATCAATTAATGGCAGTCAGTCTTGTAGAACCGCATTTATCCCATAAATCCGACAAGAACAATGAAACTGAAAAGCCTTCCGTGAAAGATACTGAAAGAGAAATTTTACATACACTTTATAATCATATGAATAATCATTCCGGAACTGCTGATAAGCAATAATCGGATAATGCTTTAAGTTAAGATAAACAAAAATCTAGAAAAACACAGTATTCGCCTCGTCTTATAGCGAGTGCCGAAGTTTTTCCGATAAGGTCATCCATTATTTAACTTTCTGGTGTTATTTACAAAAAATACACCGGGCACAGTTGTGTCCGGTGTATTTTTTGATAAAGCGTACTCTCATTTTACTTTATACTTCCATAGCTATAGGAGGCGTGTATTTCATGGCGTGATCAATATAATAAAGCAACTCATCATGTGAATCGATGATTTTAGCCTGCTCAGGTGAGTAATGGTAAGCATGCAGGAAGAGCTGGATCTTTTTGGACAGCATATCATCATTCGTGCGAACCATAAGCACAAGCAATTCGTCCCACTGTCCCCATAGCGTGTAATACAACGCTTTGTCGTAATCCGGAATTTCCATTTTTTGCCCTCCTTCATGTTGGAAAGGATCAGTTATAGTGTCCCCAAATATTATATATATTGTCGCAAACAAAAATGGTGTGCCTGCCATTTTTTGTAACGTCAAATTTTTGACTGATGTTATATGAACAGCTTCGCCCCATTTATAGAACGAAATCCCCGAGTTTTTCTAAGTGAATGCATAACTTTCTTTTACTGTTACATACTAAATTCAAAACAATAAGGAGGGTTTTGAATACAATGAAATGGAAACTTTTAAGCATCATGCTGGCAGTAATATTTGTACTCGCTGCATGTAATGGAAACAATGATAACGGTGGAAATAACGGAGCTGATGATGGTCAGAAGAATAATGACAATGTCGAACAGACGCGTTTCGAAGGTGACAACGATGCGGATAATATGAACAATAATGGCAATCGGACACGAAATAACGATGGCAATAACGGAAATAATGAAAATCAGTATGAATTGGCAGATGAAGCTGCCGAGCGAATAGCCGACAAGGTCGATAGTATCGATAATGCTTACGTTATTAAAACAGACAATAATGCCTATGTGGCTGCAGAATTGGATAGGGATAACAATAATGGCAACAACAACATGAATAACAATATGAACAATAATAACGGAAATAACAAGGCAAATAATAACGGTGCAACCAACAACAATAATAATAACAAAGGCGATGAGATTACAGATGCCGTAAAAGAAGAGATATCCGGTATCGTCAGAACAGTTGACCCGGATGTTGACAATGTTTATGTATCAACAAATCCTGACTTCTTTGATTTGGCCGGTAATTACGCCGATGATGCCGACAATGGTGACCCTGTTGAAGGGCTATTCGATCAGATGGGTAATATGATCGAACGGGTTTTCCCACAGCAGAAGAATGACTAAATATACAGTGGAGATAAATGGGCGGTACAGATGATGTGTCCGCCCATTTTCTTTCTCTGCTATGAACAACCGCTCTGTGTACAGATCTTTTTACAGTTGATGGTTTTAATGTTACGTTAAAAGTTGAAAATGACAAAGGAGCGATAGTCATGGCAGAGAAAATGAATGTGGAAAGTTTCAACCTGGATCATACCAAAGTTGCAGCACCTTATGTTCGTTTGACCGGTGTCACAACAGGCATTAATGGTGATAAAGTATATAAATATGATATTCGGTTTAAACAGCCGAACAAGGAGCATATGGATATGCCGGGGCTGCACTCAATTGAGCATCTAATGGCAGAAAATATCCGCAATCATATGGAAAATGTTTTGGATATTGGGCCAATGGGGTGTCAGACAGGTTTTTATTTGCAAATCCTGAATAATGATAATTATGAGGATGTCGTTGAGGCACTTGAAAAAACCTTCAAAGACGTTCTCGCAGCTGATAAGGTACCAGCGTGCAATGAAGTCCAATGCGGCTGGGCAGCCAACCATAGTCTTGAAGGTGCAAAGACGATCGCTGAAGATATGCTGGCAAAAAAGGATGAATGGGATCAGGTTTTTGCGCAGTAAGAAATGATGAAATAGTTTAACGATCTTTGCAGGGCAGTCTTTTGAAGGGCTGTCTTTTTTTGTAACGTCAGAAAGTATAAATGATGGATGACCTTATAAGCTTCGGCATTCGCCATAAGACGAGGCGAATGCCGAGTTTTTCTAATTGGAGAAATTATGAAAAAGAGCGGAAACATCGGCAGAAAGCAAGAATGCTCGGCAGGTGATGTACTGTGCTGAATGTCTGAATCGTTTTTTTGTTGCAATATATGATAAAATGAAGCAAAACGATTGGAGGAATGAGTGCAATGAGTAAGCAGGCATTGCAATATTTATCTGAAAACCGGGAGCATCTGTTGGATAGGTTACACACATTTTTATCAATTCCGAGTGTCAGCACGGATAGTGTACATAAAAAAGATATTAAAGCAGCTGCTGATTACCTTGAATCTTATTTGAATGAAATTGGCTTCGACCGGTCAGAACAGCAGGATACTGGCGGCCATCCGTTGGTCTATGCTGAATATAACCAGGCGGGACCTGATGCGCCGACTGTTTTGTTTTACGGGCATTACGATGTACAGCCGGTTGATCCGATTGAACAATGGAAGAGCGATCCATTTAAACCCGAGAACAGGAATGGACGTTTATATGCGCGCGGTTCGAGTGATGACAAAGGACAGGTATTCATGCACTTGGCTGTTTTTGAAGCGTATATGAAAACGGAAGGGAAATTGCCGATAAATGTTAAAGTGTGCATTGAAGGCGAAGAGGAAATCGGAAGCGAAAACCTTTATAAAGTGTTGCATGACAAAAAAGAACAATTTGATGCTGATTTTGCTGTTATTTCAGACTCGGGAATGGTTGCTGAAAATCAACCGACCATTTTATATGGCCTGAAAGGATTCACGGGCATCGAAATCAATGTAACTGGCCCTGATCATGACCTCCATTCAGGGATGTACGGTGGAGCAGTCCGGAACCCGATTATGGCGTTAAATCATATACTGGCATCCATGAAAAATGAGGACGAAGTTGTAACGGTGCAAGGGTTCTATGACAGTGTTGAGCCACTCTCCGAAAACGAGAGGGAATTAATTAAAAATGTGCAAGGTGAAAATTACGAAGAATCTACAGGTGTTAGACAAACGGTATCTGAGAAAGGATATAGCGCTAAGGAACATACCATGGCACGGCCAACATTTGAAATAAACGGCATGTACGGAGGGTATCAAGGTGAAGGGACAAAAACAATCATTCCATCAACGGCGACAGCCAAAATTACATGCCGTCTTGTACCCGGTCAGGAGCCACAACACATTCAGGAACTATTGGAAGATCATGTTTATCAAGCAGCACCATCCGGCGTAACGGTTGATGTGAAGAAAGAGAAGCTGTCGGCTAAAGCTTACAAGGTTGAACCTAATCATTCGCTTATTAAAAAAGCTGCTGAAAGTTACACAAAAGCCTTTGGCAAAGAAACAGTTTATGTTCGGATGGGCGGTTCAATCCCGGTTGTTGAGTGGATTGAGGATATTTATAATATGCCAATCATATTGCTTGGGTTTGGCACACCGGATGATCGCCTGCATTCACCAAATGAAAGCTTCCCATTGGACAGTTTCGATAAAGGAATGGAAACATTGGTTCATTACTGGGAAAACGTTAAATAAAAAAACAGGCGTGTTTTGACGAGTAACCGAAATGATGATTTCAATTGACCAGAACTTACAGGGAGAGAAATGAAATAAATGTTAAAACAGAAAAATGTCATCTGGTTAGTTATTTTGTTGGTTATATTGGTGGCGTGCGGAGAGGAAACATCGCACTCCAATGCGCATGGTAGTAAACAGATGGACTTGAGGGGGAAAGAAATGCCAAAGTTCGCAAAGTCAAACCCGCTGCTGATGGCAGATACGTCCTCGCTGCAGCCATTTGCTGATAACACACCGACACAGCAAAAGCCGCTGGATGTTCCGCTAATTAATCAAATGGATCACCCAAGGCTGTACAATGGTTGTGAGGTTTCCAGCTTAGCTATGATGCTGAACTATCATGGATATGACACAACAAAGCATGAAGTGGGTGACAAATTGCCTAGAGTCCCGCTAACTTATGACAATGGTCAAAAAGGGAATCCGAATAAAGGATTTGTCGGAGATATGGAAAATGGACCGGGACTTAGTGTTTATCATGGGCCTTTGCATGAAGTTGCCAAGGAATATGCCGGGGATAATGCTATTGATTTAACCGGAAAGCCTATTGACACATTATATCAGTTTGTTGCACAGGGACTACCGGTATGGGTGATTACGACGGTTAATTTTGTTCCAGTGAATGATTTCAAAACGTGGGACACCCCATCGGGAAAATTGGATGTGACATACAGTGTACACAGTGTTGTTGTCACTGGTTTTGACAAGAACTATGTTTATCTTAATAATCCTTATGGGCAGAAGAATCAGAAAGTGGAAAAGGAAGATTTTGAAGCAGCCTGGGAACAAATGGGTAGCCAGGCGATTGTCATCACAGAATAAAATAGTTTCCGATTGTCCAAATGCGGGTAATATAACAGCATATAAAAATGAAATGAGGGGGGATTTTATGCGGCATGCAGTCGTTACAGGTGTATCAAAAGGATTGGGAGAGTCAATTGTCAAGTTATTATTGGAATCAGGCATTCATGTGACAGGCGTATCCCGGAGCGGGAATGATAAACTTAATGAGGTAGCGTCAGAAAACAGGGTGACTTATCAGCATTTCACATGTGATTTAGGTGACATGAATTCAACAGAAACAACTTTTCGGCAAATCAGTGAAGATATTTTTTCCCAGGAGCCTGATACAGTTTATTTAATCAATAATGCAGGTGTGCTGGAGCCGATTGACCAATCCATGAATACAAAAGGTGCTGATGTTTCCCATCACATCCAGGTGAATACAATCGTTCCAATAGTATTGACAAACTTATTCCTGAAAAGGGCTCGTGAGCGGGATGTTCGATTTATCAGCACTACCATTACCTCAGGAGCTGCCGAACGACCGGTTTATGGTTGGAGTGCTTACTGCTCTTCGAAAGCAAGTATTAATATGTTTACACGAACAGCTGCACTGGAACAGGATCAATTAAAAACGCAAAATAAAGTGATTGCATTTAGTCCGGGAATCATGGATACAGATATGCAAGAGAAAATTCGGCAGAGTGATAAAGACGCATTTATTGAAGTTGACGAATTTCGCAGATATAAACAGACTAATCAATTGAAAGATACAGATACAGTTGGCGGCATTCTGGTTGATATTTTGACGGATGAAACCAGCATTGTGAACGGAAAAATATATTCTGTAACCGACTACCTCTAATACAGCAATATGAAGTGCGAAACCGGGAGATGAAATCACAGTAAATTCAGAATGCAGGGATCACTATTTCCCTGCATTTTCTGATGCTTTAGATGTTTTAAATTGATGCAATTTATCCAGCTGAGAAGTACAGTTTATGATACAATTATTAAAGTGATAGGATGAGTGCGTGCAATATTGCATATTCATGTTACAGAAGATTTTGCAGGAAAGGACGAACGATAGTGATAACTCGTAAAAGCAAACGCGAAATTGAAAAAATGCAGGCAGCAGGTGATGTACTTGTTAAATGCCACAAAGAGATTGCGAAAATGATTGAACCGGGCATTACAACAATGGAGATCGATGCATTTACAGAAAAGTTCCTGGCTAAACATGGAGCAACGCCTGAACAAAAGGGATTCAGCGGTTACCCCTATGCGACGTGTGCCTCGGTTAACGATGAAATATGCCATGGCTTCCCACGTGATGAACAGCTCATCGAGGGGGATATTGTCACGATTGATATGGTCGTTAACTTAAATGGCGGCCTGGCAGATTCCGCGTGGACTTATCAAGTTGGCACATTGGATGACAAAGGTCAAAAACTTCTGGACGTTACGAAAACGTCACTTTACAAAGGAATTGAACAGGCGCGTCCTGGCAACAGGATCGGTGATATCGGACATGCGATTCAAACGTATGCTGAAGGAGAAGGGTTTTCGGTTGTGCGTGACTTTACCGGTCACGGTATTGGTCCGACTTTGCATGAAGAGCCCCATATCCCACATTTTGGTCTGCCGAATAAAGGAACACGATTGAAAGAAGGCATGGTCATTACGATTGAACCAATGATCAATGAAGGCAGCTGGCAAAGTAAAATGGATTCCAATAATTGGACGGCGCGCACAGTGGACCAGGGACGTTCGGCACAGTTCGAACACACGGTTGTTATTACAAAGGATGGCCCGATGCTGATAACTGATCAGGATACGTAATATTTTAGATGTTGCTGTTCATGTTACGTGCATATTGCAAAGGGGTGCAAGCTAATGCGGATTGTTTCGATTTGTCCCAGTAATACGGAAATTGTGGCCTATCTCGGCAGGACTGACTTGCTTGCTGGTGTTGATAACTATTCCGATTGGCCGCCGGAAGTGACTCAGTTGCCGCGTGTCGGTCCGGACCTGTCGGTTGATATGGATAAAGTGGAAGCATTGAACCCTGATTTAGTGCTGGCTTCGCTGAGTGTTCCCGGTATGGAAAAAAATATTGAGGCGCTTGATAAACGAAAGCTGCCTTATATTATTTTGAATCCAAACTCATTGGAAGAAATTGCAGACGATATCGAGACGGTCGGTGAGGCTTTAGGTGAAAAACAGCTTGGTGCCGACAAAGCGGCTGTCTTCCGTGCAGAGATTGAGCAATTCCGTGATCAGGCCGCAAAAAAGACATACCGCCCCACCTTATACTGGGAATGGTGGCCAAAGCCTGTCTTCACACCTGGAAGTGTCAACTGGCTGACGGAACTCAGCTATCTGGCAGGAGCCCAAAATATTTTTGACAGCCATGAAAAGGCGAGTGTTCAGACAGACTGGGATGATGTGAAAGAACGCGATCCTGACCACATTTGCATGGTGTGGGTAGGCATTAAGGAGTCCAAAATGCGTCCTGAACTTGTTCGTAGACGACCTGGCTGGGTTCAGATGAAAGCTATACGCGAAAATAACATTCACGTTTTAGAAGAATCCCTTTTTTGCCGGCCCTCTCCAAGACTCCTCGAAGGACTGCGCAAGTTAACAGCTGTGCTGGAATGAAGGGAGTCATCATCCGAATCCATACCACCGTTATTTCCTCTTTTTTCGCTATAGTTTTGCTCAAATAGCGGAAGGAGGATTTGTTCTGTCCGGAAAATCCAACCTGGGCGGTTCCTCATTCCGCTATTTGCGTCAATTAAGGCTTTTCCAGCGCGCTAGCGGATACTCATTCCGTTATTTCCTCTTTTTTCCTTAGTTTTCCCCTTTGTTTACTTAAATAACGGAATGAGGATTCATGATACCACTAAAATGGGGTGAATTTTGCCCAATTAACGGAAGGAGGATCCGTTAGGTATGGATACCCCAGTATAGGCGGACGCTCTATCGGATTTTCTCTGACGAAAAGAAGGAAAAGGACCGGGTCGTACTTTGCCCGGTTTCTCTAATAACGTCAGAAAGTATAAATTATGTATGACCTTATAAGAAAAGCTTCGGCATTCGCTATAAGACGAGGCGAATGCCGAGTTTTTCTAATAGATCCTTTAATCCCAGAAGATCAGGTGTATCTTTTCAATGTGCGGCCGCTAAAAATGATGGTTATGACCGGACTCAGTAAACAGAAGAAGGCAAATGGCAAATAAGTCAGTACAGGTACACCGAGAACATCAGCGATGAAAACACCACAGACACTCCAGGGTACGAGTGGATTAACGACGGTGCCGGCGTCTTCCAGAGTTCGGGAAAGAACTTTGTTGGGAAGCCCTGCCTGCTGATAGACACCTTTGAACGTTTCGCCTGTTAACATAACAGACAGGTACTGTTCACCAATCAGCACATTCACACCAAGTGCTGTCGCGGCCGTTGACGCGATAATGACACGCACTTTTCGCAGTTTTTCCTGAAATGATGATAAAATGGCCGGAATGATTCCAGTGACAAATAGCAACCCGCCGAATCCGAGTGCCAGGATAACAAGCGAAATGGTAAATAACATGCTGTTAATGCCGCCTTTTGTTAACAAATTATCAACAGGATCAAAACCGGTCGATGCTGTGTAACCATTGAACCAAATTCCCCATATGTCGGACCATGACAGGCCGCTTGTTATCCGGGCAAGCAGTGTCGCAACCACACTGCTTACAGCCAGTGAAATGAAAGCCGGAATCCTAAAGAGTGTTGCCAATACAAGAATAATGAGTGGTATCCACGAGGTCCAGAACATCAGACCAGTATCTTCAAGGCTTGTTAAGTATGATTCAAGGTTCCCGACGCTAACGGCTTCGTTAGGTGACAGGATCGCAAATAGTATGAATGAGGTCAGAAATGCCGGGATTGTCGTCAGACTCATATGTTTGATATGGTCAAATAAATCCACTTTTACAATGGTGGAAGCCAGATTGGTTGTATCTGACAGCGGCGACATTTTATCACCGAAAAACGCCCCGGAAACGATTGCTCCTGCCGTAATTGCCATCGATGCGTCCATGGCACTCCCCATACCAATAAAAGCCACCCCGATTGTTGCCGTGGTTGTCAATGAACTCCCAAGCGATACACCAATAATAGCGGTAACAGCAAAAACTATCGCATAGAACCATACTCCACCAATAAATGTAAAGCCGGTACTGATTAGGATGGGGATTGTCCCGCTGATCATCCAGCTGCTGATTAACACCCCTATTAATAAGAACAGGAAAATGGCTGCCATACCTGATTTGGCACCGTCAATCATTCCCGCTTCAATATCTTTGAACGATATCTTGCGAATAAGACCATACATCACGGTAAGAAGTACCGCAATCAGAATAGGAATATGTGGGTCCGTACCAAGTCCAATCAGAAAATAGCTGATGAGGGCAATGGTTAATATGAAAAATAAAATCGATTCACTAAGTGACGGATAGTACTTTGGCTGCACTGTAAACATCTCGAACGCCTCCTTTTTTAATCAACATTAGAAAAACTCGGCATTCGCCTCGTCTTATAGCGAATGCCGAAGCTTATAAGGTCATCCATAATTTATACTTTCTGACGTTATAAAAAAGCCTCATCCTCAAATAGGGACGAAGCTTATTCTCCGCGTTACCACCCTGATTGATGAATCGTGGTATGAAAATAACTGTCGGCAACTTTTACAATTCGGTACAGTTGTCTTCATTCCGGAAACTCATCCACTCAAAGAAATATCCGTTAAGTCTGAATGTGTAATTTGAATTTTTCCTGCCGGGGATTTCACCGGACTCCCCGTCTCTGGTTGCTGCCCAGAAAGATTCTGCTTCGCATTCACGGATTTATTTATACAATTAAAATATTACTATTGACTATACAAGGTATGCTGATCATTTGTCAATGTGAAATGAATTACTTTTTCTTTGTAATGTTATGCGTTATAATATGTCTAATTTTCATTGTAACGTCAGAAAGTATAAAATGGTTGACCTTATAAGAAAAGCTTCGGCATTCGCTATAAGACGAGGCGAATGCCAAGTTTTTCTAACTAGGGGGGACGAGTGTGGATACAGACGTGTTAAATAAACAAAAAGGATCCCCGGCAATATATATGATCCGGAAAGGTATAACAGTAGGTTTCCCGATCATGATCGGTTATTTGCCGATAGCCATTACGTATGGTGTGCTGGCAAAACAGGCCGGGATGACTTTGACTGAATTAACCTTAATGAGTGTTATGGTTTTTGCAGGCGCCAGCCAGTTTATGGGGGCGAATATGATTGTGGTCGGTTCCGGGGCGTTGGAAATTATCGTTGCAACGTTTGTTCTTAATTTCCGTCAGTTTGTGATGAGTCTATCATTCATGAACCGTCTGAGAAATCTTAGCTTGAAGTGGAAAGCGCCTTTATCACTTGGGTTGACGGATGAGACATTTGCTATGTCGTCTTTACATATAAACGAAGCGAAAAAAGAAAAAGGCGCTTATTTTTATGCTGCCCTGATTTTAACAGCATATTTATCATGGATTATGGGATCTTTTTTAGGAGGCATTTTAGGCGAAATTATTCCTGAACAGCTGAGCCAGAGCATGGGTATTGCTTTATATGCTATGTTTATCGGGTTGCTTATCCCTTCAGTGAAAAAGGAATGGCGCGCGGGATTTATAGCAGTTATCGCCATGCTGATTAACGTTATTTGCAGTCAATTTATGAGTGAAGGCTGGGCAATCGTTTTTGGGACAGTTCTGGGAGGATTAAGCGGCGTGTTTTTGTTGAAGGAGGATGCGTCATGATTTTAATTATTATTATAGGTATGGCGCTTGTAACCATGATTCCTAGGGTTGTGCCGGCATTCATCGTGGATAAGCTGCAATTCCGTGACTGGATAAACCGCTGGCTGAATGCTATTCCGTTTGCAGCGCTTGGGGCGCTTATTTTTCCCGGCATTCTAAGTATCATACCTGATCAGCCGCTGGTTGGAGTCATTGGCGGAATCGTTGCTGTGGCTTTGGCGTATCTCGGATTGAATGTCATTTTAGTTGTCATAGGAGCGATTTTGACAGTGTTCTTAATGACAATGTGATACGGAAGATACTCGATGAACGATTCCATTAACAAAAAATCATTTGAATAAGAACCAAAAAGGGGAATTATTACGCAATTTATGTTCAGTAAACTAACCGGATGGCGTCCTTACCCGGCGGTGCTACGACAAAGCGCCTCCAGCATTCTTATGGTGTATTGCACCGTCTGAGGACTGGCTAGCATATAATTCAGCATAAAAACCGCCTCTTTCCAGCAGGGTTTCATGACTTCCCTGTTCAACCACTTCACCCTGATCCATGACGAGAATCGTGTCGGCATTACGGATCGTTGACAGCCTGTGGGCAATGATGAAGCTTGTCCTGCCCCTCATCAGCCTCTTTAAGGCATGCTGGATAGAATGTTCCGTCCGCACATCGACATTGCTCGTTGCTTCATCCAGAACAAGGATTGAGGGATTGCAAATAATGGCGCGGGCAATGGTTAGAAGCTGTTTCTGTCCCTGTGAAATGTTGGATACTGATTCGTTTAACATGGTGTCATAGCCATCCGATAAAGTTCGGATGAAGTGATCGCAATTAGCAGCTTTGGCAGCGTATACGATTTCCTCTTCTGTTACGTGTTCCCTTCCGTAAGCAATGTTTTCCCGAATGGTGCCATGAAAGAGCCATGTGTCCTGAAGTACCAGACCAAACATACGGCGCAGTTCATTACGGTTAAAATCATCAACAGGCAGCCCGTCAATCGTAATCCGGCCGCTGTTCGCTTCATAAAAACGTAGCAATAAATGCAGCAATGTTGTTTTGCCTGCACCGGTAGAACCTACAATGGCAGCAGTCTGCCCTGGTTTGATATCAAAACTGACGTCTTCCATAATAGGGTGCCCTTGATCATAACCGAACATAACATGTTCAAAGCTGACATGGCCATCAGGGTTCTGTAATTCCTGATTGATTATCGATGGTGTTTCCTCTTGCTCATCCAGGATCTCAAATACGCGCGCGGCTGCTGCAGCAGTTGATTGAATAATATTTGATATGTTCGCTGCTCGCGTGATCGGCTGCGAAAACAGTCTGATATACATCACAAAAGCCTGCACCTCACCAATGTTCAATATGCGCTGAATAACGAAGATACTCCCCAGCACAGATATAAGTACATAGACGATATTGTTGATGAACCTGATGACAGGCATAATAATACTTGAGATAAATTGCGCACGCCAGCCGTGTCTATACAGTTTGTTGTTTAACTTTTCAAAGTGGCTGATGGTTTGCTGTTCCTGTCCAAACGCTTTTACGATTTCATGGCCGTCATACATTTCTTCTACATAGCCGTTTAATTCCCCAAGTGATTTTTGCTGCCCTTTAAAGTAGATTTGTGATTTGGCAATAACCATCTTGCTAATCAGGATACTGAGCGGCAGTATAACGAAGGCAGCGATTGTCAGCAATGGACTGATTGCGATCATCATGATTGAAACGCCGATCATTGTAATAGAAGAGGTGATGAATTGTGTAAGGCTCTGGCGGAGTGTATTACTCACCTTTTCAAGATCATTGACAGCCCTGCTGAGTATATCACCATGGTTCATGTCATCAAAATAGCAAATCGGCAGCCGCGCCAATTTGTCGTTGATTGCCTTGCGCAGCACATAAACAACTTTCTGTGAAATCCCTGTCATAATATACTCCTGTATGTAAGTGAAAAAACCGCTTAACAGATATAATACACCAAGCAGGATAAGGATTTTCAATATCTTGGAAAAGTCAATCGTTTCCCCATTGACACCCTGGAACAATTCTGTGATGGCACGCCCAAGGATTGCCGGGGCAAGAATAGCAAACAGTGTACTGGCAGCAGCCGTAACCACTACAATAACCAAACCTGTTTTATAGGGACCCAGATAGCCTGCCAGTCGTTTTAACGTCTGCCCGAAAGCTTGTGAACCCATCGTTGAATGACTGCGGGTGCTGTTTTCTTTTTGGTATTTGGCAAGAAGCTTTTTGGTGACTTTGAGGCTCATGATATGTCCTCCTCTGCATACTGTGCAGACACAATTTCCTGGTAAATGTTACATGTTCTCATTAATTTTCGGTGTTTACCGATTCCGGCAATTTGCCCTTTATCCAGAACAATGATCTGATCGGCCTCTTCTGCAATTTCCGCTCGTTGAGTGACCATAAATACTGTCGAACCGGCCGTTTCCGATTGGAGAGCAGAGCGCAGACTGGAAGCCGTTTTTAAATCAATTGCGGAAAAACTGTCATCAAAGATATAAATAGCTGGCTTTCGGACACATGCACGGGCTATAGCAATCCGCTGCTGCTGTCCCCCGGAAAAATTGGCACCGTGTTTAGCAACTGCTGCTTCAAAACCACCCTCCAAACCAGAAATAAACCCGGCTTGAGCCGTATCGGCGGCATGTTTTACCTCTTCGTCTGTTGCTGTGCTGCTTCCATAGCGAATATTATCCGCTATCGTTCCCTTGAACAAATGGGGCTGCTGTGGGATATATCCAATATTCTGGCGCAGCTTCGTATGGGAAATATCCCTGATATCTGTACCATGCACCAGAATACGGCCTTCGCGAACGTCATGAAAACGCGGGAGCAGACCGACCAGTGTTGATTTTCCCGATCCGGTTCCGCCGATTATGGCTGTAAGCTCCCCGGGTTTCGCTTTAAAGGAAATATTGGACAGCACTGGTATCTCAGATTCTTGATAGCTGAATGTGACATTTCTGAACTCGATTTCACCCTTTATTCCGCCTGTTTCAACAGATTGTTCAGCCTTTTCCACAGCAGGTACGGAATCTATGATTTCATTGATTCGTCGTGCAGAAACGGAAGCCCTTGGAATGGCAACAAACATCACAGAGGCCAGTATGAAAGAAAACATGATTTGCATCGCATATTGAATGAATGCCATTAAATCACCGACCTGCAGGGATCCTGTTTCAATCCGGAAAGCGCCGAGCCAAACCAGGGCAATGATTGAGAAGTTAAGGACAACCATCATGAGCGGCGTCAAGATAACCATCAGCCTATTAACCTTGATTGCCGTTTCAGAATAATCATGATTTGCTTTTTCAAACCGATTCTTCTCATGCTCTGACCGGTTAAATGACCGAATGACGCGGATACCTGTCAGCCCTTCACGCAATACAAGATTCATGCGGTCGGTTTTTTTCCTTAATGATTCAAAAAGCGGCATGCCTCTTTGGGCTATAAGCAGAATGGCAGCAGCAATAATTGGGAGCGGCGCGAAAATAACCATAGAGAGGCCGGGGTTTATCCACAATGCAATGATAAAGGCACCAATGAACAACATCGGCGCCATGATCAGAGTCCGGAATATCATGGTCAACACCTGTTGGACATGCATGACATCATTAGTCGTTCGCGTAATGAGGGAAGAAGTGCCAAGACTGTCAAATTCCTGAAGCGAAAAATGTGCAGCACGGGAAAAAACTCTTTGACGCACATCCCTGCCAAAACCCGATGCAATTTTTGCGGCATAATAACTACCCCAAATTGAAAAAACCACGCCCATTGCCGCAACGAAAAGCATAACAGCACCAACACGTACAATATAGGAAATATCAGAGTTAACCACTCCGGTATCCACAAGGTTTGCCATCAGTACCGGGAGTAATAATTGGGATAAGGACTGGAACAATAGAAGCACCATCATGGCAGCAATCGTTTTGCGATAGGATTTTAAAATCCGGAACAGTCTGAACATAAAACATCACCCTTACCTGTGAATCGTCTGATATGTATGCTGATTGCAACCTGAGCAACCTCTGAAACAAGAAACAGCCGGGGTTGAATACATCACCCCGGCAGCTTGTCCGATTATGGAAACGGTTATTGATAGAAAATGTTTACAGCAGGTCGCTGATATCAAGATCGACATTACCTGACCCGTTTCCACTTTCATTCAGAATGTCGCTTAGAATTTGTGTGATATCCATATTTTTCGCCTCCTAATTTGATGTTACGTTATGCAAACTCGTTTTCTTTTTTTACAATAAGTCATTTATGTCAAAGTCAACGTTGCCAGTCTGATTACCTGTATCGTTAAGGACGTCGCTTAGAATTTGGGTTACGTCTACCATTATGTTACCCTCCTTCTTCATTTAATTGATTGTTAACAAATGTGTTGTTTTCAGATTAGCGTTTTACAGCAAGTCGCTGACATCCACATCGAGGTTGGCAGAATCGTTGGCACTGCCATTAAGGATATCGCTCAGGATTTGAGTTACATCAGTCATCGTAATCACCTCGCTTTCTATAAAGCTAACGTGATAAATGAGCTTTTGGATCACAATTTCCTTAATTTTTTTGAAGATATTTTTGTGCCAGCTTTTTAATCCCGTCAGATTGGTGATTATAAAATGTCTGGGTACAGGCTTAAAATATTTGCAGGTCATTGAATCACCGGTCATGTTAAGGCAGTTTATGACAGCCCGGCAAGATGTGCAGTTCCCGGGTTTTACTCGTAGGGTTCTATATGAATGTGGGTATACGTTATATTATGTTTTTCCTGGAGAAATGTCTCAATCTTTTCTGTTATATCATGGCTTTCTTTTACATTTAAATCAGGGTTAACAAGAATGGTAACCTCGATAAATGTCTGGTTGCCATGAATCCTTCCTTTCACATCCACCACTTTTTTAACTTCAGGAACCTTTGCAATGCTCATCTTTATTTTCTTGATTTGTTTTTCATCAAATCCGTCCGTGAGTGTATGTGTTGCATCGCTGAAAATGTCCCATGCTGTTTTACAGATGATGGCTCCTACGACTAGACCAGCCAACGGATCGAGCCAATAAAGGCCGAATTGTGAACCAACAATGCCCACAAAAGCTCCTATACTGACAAAAGCATCTGAACGATTATCCAGAGCGGCGGCATTAAGAGAACGGCTGCCTATTTTTTTTGCTAAAGATATATTGTAACCATATACGATAAACATAACGACCGCTCCTCCAAGGGCAGTCCACGCTGTGAGCATGCCGGGCCGGTCCGTTTCACCTGCGAACAGCTGGCCAAATGTATCAATCATAACTTGGATGCCAACTGTTACAATGACAAAAGCGGCAAACATTGAAGCAACAGTTTCTGCCCTGTAATGACCATAGTGATGGTCTGCATCAGGTGGTTTCCTTGAAATTTTGAGCCCAATCAAAACAGCAAATGAAGCAACAACGTCTGTCGTATTGTTTAATCCATCTGCATGCAACGCTTCGGAATTCCAAATGGATGCAACGGTCAATTTGGCTACCGCTAAGATTACATATGCAAAAATGCTGATCCAGGCCCCTTTTTCGCCTTTCTTCAAATTATCCGCCTCATCCATGGAAATACCTCCATTATCGTCTGAACTAACTGTCGTATCTCTTTATAGCTATAATAGTCTAACAAAGTTCTAATTGGTAAGTCCAGAGAAACTTTAGAGGCGGGGACTATATGTTTTGCTGTTGTGGAAGTATGTTTCAACGGGTCAAAGTATCATAAAGAATAAATCCTGTCTGCATGTAAATAGTAAATTTAGTGTGATTATAAATAAGAAGGAGAAATAGTATGAAGCAGCAACTTACAGAACAGGAAAAACGCTGGGCAGTTATATCGTTGGCATCGATTCCTCTGATTATGACACTGGGCAATTCAATGCTCATTCCAATCTTGCCGGTTATGGAGCAGGAGTTGGGTATTTCAAAACTGCAATCGAGTTATATCATTACGTCATATTCGGTTGTGGCCATTTTTCTAATCCCTGTTGCCGGGTTTTTATCAGATCGGTTCGGGAGAAAAAAAGTTATTATTCCGGCATTGATCATTACCGGCGCCGGCGGGTTAGTTGCCGGAATAGCATCACAGATGATGGATGATCCTTTTTTAATTATTTTGGCCGGGAGAATATTGCAGGGGATTGGTTCTTCCGGGGCATTTCCTATTGTGCTGCCACTTGTTGGGGACATGTTTAAGGATGATAAGGAGGCAAGCACCACACTGGGCATCATTGAAACGTCCAATACGGTTGGGAAAGTGTTGAGCCCGATATTGGGAGCGTTGCTTGCTGCTTTCATCTGGTACATTCCTTTTTATTCAATTCCTTTGTTCTGTGCTGCATCGGTTTTGATGGTTGCCTTTATGATCAAGAATAAAGGCGGAGACGAAAATAAACAGACAACGTTTAAAGAATATCTCGGATTTGCAAAAGATATTCTGCGGGAACACGGCAGATGGCTGTTTGCCGTATTTGTGATTGGTGCTATATTAATGTTCATTTTATTTGGCTTCCTGTTTTATTTGTCCAGTATCCTTGAAGAAAAGTATGGGTACGAAGGCGTATGGAAAGGGATACTGCTCGCTGTGCCGTTATTGGCATTATCAGTCGCTTCGTTTATAACCGGGCGAAAAATAAAAGATAATTTAAACGTCATGAAATGGGTTACTTTCATTGGAATCGTTCTCACCGGTGCTTCGGTTGCTGTAATTCCATTTACGGACCGGCCTTTTTACCTCCTGTCGATTTTCCTTGTTTGCGGTACCGGGATTGGCATGGCGCTCCCATGTCTGGATGCTTTGATTACGGAAAGTTTGGAAAAAAGTGTGCGCGGGGTGATCACCTCGATATATACTGCCATGCGTTTTGTTGGTGTTGCAGCAGGACCACCGGTGATTGCACTCATGATGAAGGGGGATATCAGCTGGATTGCGAGTCTTTTGGCTGTTTTTGCTTTAATTGCAGGGTTTTTGGGATATCGGAATATCAAGCCTTAAAGAGACCTTCCATCAAAAATTTTAACTATTCGAAACTTTTGCTTGCAAATATGCTTATTATTTAGGATAATGGAAAAAAGGAACAAGGGGGTATGTTCCATGAAGAAGCAAAAAATGACTTATCAACTTTATCGTTATGCTGGAAAAGCAATGAAGGCGAAACGGGATGTTCCGTTTGAATTGAAGCTATCCGCGCAATTAGTGCTGGATGAGGTGTGCTTTAGCTGGAATAAACAGAAACTGGAGTCGGCTATCAACCATGCCATTGATACAGGCGATAGAAGAAAATTTATTCAGTTATCAAAAGAATACAGACATTATATTTGGGAATAAACCGAGCAAAAACCATGCCTTGCCTGTGTCGGGCGGGGCTTTTTTAATAACGTCAGAAAGTATAAATGATGGATGACCTTATAAGAAAAAGCTTCGGCATTCGCTATAAGACGAGGCGAATGCCGAGTTTTTCTAATCTTAATGGCGGGAACTACCCGCTACAGAGAAGGCTGCCGCCTTATAAGCTCCCGATTTTTTTATTCTGTCGTCGGGCTAATCTGATATGCTGAGAGGGGAGGGGGATGTCATGAAACGCAAAACAACGATAAGCTGGATGTTATATGACTTCGGGAATTCTGCGTTTGCTACAACCATAATGGCAGCAGTTCTGCCGGTTTTTTATTATGATGTCGCTGCTGTTGGGCTGGAAGAAAATTTGGCTGAAAGTTATTGGGGTTACTCCCAGTCCATTGCGGTTTTAATCGTAGCTGTTTTAGCGCCGATACTGGGGGCTATCAGTGACTATTCTGCAGCCAAAAAGAAATTTTTGCGCTTCTTCGCTTATATGGGTATGGTTGCCAGTATTCTGCTTGCATTTGTCGGCGAGGGAGAGTATATATTTGCATCTGTTTTATTGATCATCGGAAATATTGGCTTTTCAGGTGCGAACGTGTTTTATGATGCCTTTTTGCCGGATATTGCCAAAAACGAGGATGAAATGGATAAATTATCAGCAGGTGGTTTTGCATTTGGCTACATAGGTGGCGGTATATTGCTTGCCATCAACATTGTCATGATAACCAATTATACAGTAATGGGTATACCGGATGCTACAACTGCCAGCCAGCTCGCATTTGCTTCTGTTGGGATATGGTGGTTCATCTTTTCCATACCGCTGTTTAAAAATATTCAGGAGGAGAAACAAGCACTGTTAAGACGAGATAAGTCATATGTGGCGATCGGATTTTTACGGGTGGTTCACACCTTTAAAGAAATCAGACAATTTAAGTACCTGCTGATTTTTCTTATCGCTTTTTGGATGTATAATGATGGCATCTCAACGATTATCAGGATGGCAACGATCTATGGCCGGGGGATTGGGATTGGTTCAAATTCATTGATTATTGCACTGCTGATAACACAATTTGTCGGTATTCCCTTCACATTTCTATTTGGCTGGTTGGCAACCAAAATAACGGCAAAACGGGCGCTTTATATGACGCTATATACTTATGTCGGCATTGTCATTCTGGGCTATTTTATGGCATCAGCTCTGCATTTTTACTTGCTGGCCATATGTGTCGGTATGGTCCAGGGCGGAGCGCAGTCTTTGAGCAGGTCTATTTATGGACGGATGGTCCCTGCTGATAAACAAGCGGAATTCTTTGGATTTTATGGCATTTCCTCAAAATTTGCAGCTATTTTTGGGCCGTTATTATTTGGCTTTGTTGGCCAGATAACAGGATCCAGCAGACTTGGGATTATCTCACTGCTCATATTTTTTATAATTGGTATTATTCTATTAAAATTTGTTCATATCGAAAAAGGTGTTGAGCAGGCGAGGCGCTATACCGGATGACGGATTTTTTAAACATCAAGTCTAACAGCTGGAATATGCGAGACCCCAACATGGTGTTGATTGGAGCGGAGGGCAGGAGACTCTTGCGGGAAAAGTAACAGCTGAAGACCCCGCAGGAAGCGGTTTTCTTCCGAGGAGGGTGAAGCGTTGCCCGCGGAAAGCGACTGCCCGAAGCAGAAATCAACCCTGTCACTACGTCGCAGTTTATGGATTATGTGTCAAAAAGCAGTAAACTATCAAACAGATACTTTAAACAATTGGCTCACTGTATTTATTGCTCAGATTTAATGCTATAGGTTTTCCGGTGTCATACGAGATGTTCCCAATCAGTTTCCGGAGACGCGTCTGACTAGTGTTATCCCGTGTGTTCCAGTATGTGATCACTTCGGACATGATTTCGATCCCCTCCGTCCAGGCTTGATTGTAAAGGTCGACAAAGCTTTTGGTAGAAGGCTCATTTGTCGCTGGGTGGTACCAGGTTCTATTCTCCAAATTTAAATAATCAACACTATCTTTAATTGGCTGGTGTGAATAGGGTGAAACAAGTGGCTTCATTAATGCATGTTTCCAGCCATATGGATCAGCCAGCAATTTCAATGCTAATTTCATGTCCCGGTATGCTTTTTGAATATAATCATCAGACGTCACATTCCATTCAGGATAATGGACGTTAATGGCTTTGTGCAGTCCCCCCACTATACGATTATCAAGTTTGGATCCTACATTGATTTCATTCGAAACATTAGCTTTCCAGGTTTTTAAATGATGATACTTCTTCATCATCAGCGTGTCAATCAGCACTTCCAGTTTTTGATGTTTATTCCCTTCATAACCCGAACGATAGTGTATATATGGATGTGCGTTGCGATCCAGTATATGATGTGTCACAAATCCGAATACATATGCCTGCGTCTGACCATTTGAATTTTTCGCCTGATCAATCAAGTCGTACAAGAATTCGCCGCACTTCTCCTGATGCATTCTCAACCCTAATTTATTGACGGGATTCTTTTTAGACCATGACCAAAAATTATGATAGAAAAGAGGATCCGGTCCCTGCGCACCTAATTTCATATATGCTTCATTATGCAAAAATGAATTTGGATTTTCTATCGAGTCCAATACATTTTCGCAAAACAGCATGTGTGTCCAAATATTAGGCATCATGAAACGCCTCCTGCCTACATTTTCTTTCATATAGTATAAAAGAAAACTGTTTTAATAAATACGCCAATACTAAATATTTTGTGACAAAAAATATTCTCTTTTCAATGTTATAATCATACTGGAATGTTGTAAGAAATGAGGGTTGAACGTGGGAAGAATTATGATTGTGGAAGATGATCCCAAAATAGCCGATTACTTACACGCATTTATAGAAAAATATGGGTATGAGGTATTGGCTGTTGATGACTTTGAAAACCTGATGGAGTCGTTTCGGTGGTTTCGGCCACATCTAGTGTTGTTGGATATTAATTTACCGCGTTTTGATGGGTTCTATTGGTGCCGGCAAATTCGTCTGGAATCAATTTGCCCTGTCCTATTCATATCCGCCCGTACTGGGGAAATGGATTTGGTGATGGCTCTGGAAAACGGCGGCGATGATTTTATCACCAAACCATTTCATCCTGATGTAGTCATGGCCAAAATCCGCAGTCAATTACGTCGTGCCTATGGTGAGTATGCGGCAGAACATCAAGAAAGGATTCTGCAGACGGAAGGAATGAAACTATTGCCGGAGCGGTTTGAACTGAGGTTTGGCCCCAATGTGGCAGACCTCACCAAAAAAGAAGCTGATATTATCGAATGTTTGATGGACAGGTATCCCCGTGTTGCCGGCCGGGAAGATTTGCTGGAAAAACTGTGGGATGATCAAGAGTACGTGGATGAAAACACGTTAAACGTCAATATGACACGGGTCCGAAAAAAGTTCCGGGAAATTGGCATTAAAGGAGCAGTTGAAACTGTTCGAGGCGCGGGGTACCGGCTGCAGGTAACTTGGAATGGGGCAGAGGAGTTATGAAGCTGTTCATTAAGGAACATCAATTATTGATCGTATTTCAGATTGTACAGTTTGGTCTGGTTTGTCTTATTTTTTGGCTGGATGGTTATCGGGACGCACGGACACTGCTCTATGCAACTTTTCTGGCATTCTTTTTATTCACCTGCTACCTCGTATATTGTTATGTGACGCGACGAACGTATTACAAACGGCTTGAGAAACCCATGGAATCACTTGATGAATCATTGCAGAGAACGGATCCGGTACCGATTGCCGAGGCACTTGATGAATTGCTTAAATCGCAATACAGATTGTATGAATATCGGATTGAAGCGGCGGAGCAACAAAAAGAGGAACATATGACGTTCATTGATCGCTGGGTTCATCAAATGAAAACGCCGCTATCGGTGATCGATTTGATGGCTCAGGATCTGGACGAGCCGGAATCGTCAAACATTCGTGAAGAAACCGAGCGAATTAAAACAGGGCTGAACACCGTGTTATACATGGCGCGCCTTCGAACTATCGAGGAGGATTTCAGAATTAAGCCGGTCGTATTGGAAGATCTTGTTCAGGAGGTCAATCGGGAAAACAGGCGTTTCTTCATTCGTAACGAAGTCTATCCCAAATTTGAAAATGAACGGACCGGAATGACCGTTGAATCTGATGAGAAATGGCTAATATTCATCATGACCCAACTTATCCAGAATGCAGTGAAATATTCGACCGGGATAAGTGGCAGGGTAATCATTTCATTGTATGAGCATAATGGTTCAGCCATTTTTGAAGTGACGGATTATGGTGTCGGCATTCCTAAAGAAGATCGCGATCGGATTTTCAATGCCTTTTATACCGGGAAAAATGGACGTACATACAGGGAGTCAACTGGTATGGGGCTTTATCTCGTGAAAGAAGTGACCGGCTATTTGGGGCATAGAATTGAAATGGAAAGCACCGTGGATATGGGAACAACATTCCGTATTCTGTTTTCATCTGCCCAAAACATTACACAAATGTAAGGAAACTGAAAGACTAATCGATCGTTTGTCAGGCCAAGGGGCGGTATACTACGAGAAGAATTTCTTTTTGTCATTTGAAAGGAGTAGAGACATGCTAAAAGCAAAAAATGTAAGTAAAGTGTATGAAGGTAAAGTGGCTTATCGTGCCTTATCAAACATCGATTTAAACATTGCAAAGGGAGAATTTGTGGCCATTATGGGGCCGTCGGGCAGCGGAAAAACGACGCTTTTGAATATGGTCGCCACCATCGACGAGCCGACAACCGGTGAAGTGTTGATTGAAGAAAAAAATCCGCATGTCTTGGGCAGGAATGATCTGGCTAAATTCCGCCGCCGGGAGTTGGGGTTTGTTTTTCAGGAATTTAATTTGCTGCATACGTTGACGGTGGAAGAAAATATGGTTTTACCGCTGACTTTGGACGGTAAACGTGTGAATGAGATGAAACAAAAAGCAGATGCTATCGCTGAAAAATTAGGTATTTCAGATATTATGAGCAAGCGAGTCCATGAGATTTCCGGCGGACAGGCGCAGCGGGCAGCGATTGCCAGAGCAATGATCCATCAACCAAAATTGCTTCTGGCTGACGAACCGACGGGAAACCTCGATTCTAAATCATCCAAAGATGTCATGGCCATGCTTGAATCGCTTAATCAAAACGAAAGCACAACGATGATGCTTGTTACGCATGATCCACAAGCAGCAAGCTATTCTGACCGAGTGATTTTTATTCGCGACGGTAAGTTTTATTCCGAAATCCATCGCGGCACAAGCCGACAGACATTTTTTCAAAGCATCATTGATACGCTTTCCTTGATGGGAGGGGATGACAGTGACTTTTCGTCAGTTCGCGATTAATAATGTCATCCGTAACAAGCGTTTATATGCTGCTTATTTTTTGAGCAGTATGTTTACGGTAATGGTGTTTTTCACGTTTGCCATCTTTGCTTTTCATCCTGCCTTCTTTGACGGCGGTATAAAAGTTGAAGTGTTGTACGGTATGGCTGTTGCCGGGGGAATTATATATGTATTTTCTTTTTTCTTTGTGCTGTATTCGATGAGTTCGTTTTTGCAATCACGCAAGAAGGAATTTGGTCTTCTAATGATGCAAGGGATGTCCACCAGGCAAATCCGGCTGATGGTTTTTATGGAAAATATGTTTATCGGTTTTTTTGCAACTCTGAGTGGAATTATGCTGGGTCTTGTGTTTGCCAAAGCGATTCTCCTGCTTGCGGAAAATGTTCTGGTAATTGATGAAGCACTTCATTTTTACTTTCCGTTGTGGGCTATTCTCGTAACGTTTGTGTCGTTTGTTGTACTGTTTTTGATTATATCATTGTTCGTGTCGTTTATTCTCCGGACCCGAAAGCTCGTTGATTTAATTAAGGGTGATAAACAGTCTAAAGGCGAGCCCAAAGCTTCAATTATGTTGTCAGTTATCGCGGCGTTGCTTTTGGCTGCGGGCTATGGGACAGCGCTGTATGTAAAAGGTCAACAAGTAGTCATGGCCATGCTGCCAGTCATCATTGTTGTAACAATCGGGACATATTTGCTGTTCACTCAGTTGAGTGTCTATGTGATCCGTCGTCTCAAGCGCAATAGGGGTATTTTTTGGCACAAAACGAATATGGTGCTTTTTTCGGATTTATCATTTCGGATGAAGGACAATGCACGAACTTTTTTTATGGTAGCGATCATTTCCACCGTGGCATTTAGTGCGATTGGTTCGTTATATGGATTTCAATCTTATTTGACCAAAAACATGAAAGAAATGAATCCCTATACGTATATCTACTCATCCTTTGAAGGAGAGAAACCTTTGACGCAGAAACAAAATAAGATGGTTGATGAAACGTTGGACAAATATGATATTCAAGCTGAAAAGGCGTCAGTGGATTTGGATTATTTTGACGTGGAAAACAGCGAACAGTCAGAGGTCTTGATTGCTAAAGAATCAGAATATAACCGGTTTGCTGCACTTATTGGCAAGGAAAAAGTAGATGTGGATAAACAGGAAGCGATTGTGGTTACAGATAGTTCGAGGGTTATAATAGACGATTCAAAAAAGGATCGGTTGATGGACGTGCCTATTGAATTGGAGAATGGCGGAAATATAACACCGAACCGTTTGTTATCAACTGTTGTGATGCCGGAAATGTATTCTTACTATATTGTTGATGATGCTACATTTAAAGCGTTGCCGAACGCTGTCAATTCAAGGTCTTATACAATTTGGCAGGCAGCACAAGGTTCGCAGGAATCCATCATCGATGCTGGGGGCATATTGCAGAAAAAATTTCAGCCAGGTCGATTCCAGGCGATTGATTATACCTTATATACCACCAATAAAAGTTATGGACCTGTTCTCTTCATTGGGCTCTTTATCGGGATTGTGTTTTTTGTTTCGGCCGGCAGTTTTCTGTATTTCCGGTTGTACTCAGACCTTGACCATGATAAAGATAAGTTCAAGTCGATTGCCAAGATGGTTTTGACTGATAAAGAGCTGAAAAAGGTAATTAACCGTCAGACAGCCCTGTTGTTTTTCGCACCGATTGTTGTTGCCTTGGTTCACGGTGCTGTTGCCCTGACTGCTTTGTCACATTTATTTGACTATAACCTTACGGGTGAAGCAGCTTCGGTCCTTGGTATATTTGCATTGATTCAAATTATTTATTTTGGAATTGTCAGGTATTATTATACGAAACAGATTAGGCGCACCGTTTTTTAAAGGATCAGAAAGTATATAATTTTTAGCCCTATTGATACTTCGTCGAATATTGCCACGTCCGGCTCTAGCACTAATGCTGTAGCGTGACTCCTCGATAAGTCAATAGCGATTCGCTTGCGCTCCTAAAG
>NZ_BMNQ01000005.1 GCF_014646635.1 Lentibacillus kapialis | reverse complement strand
TAAAAGACCTGAATCAACTATATAGGCGTGCGTACTCAAACTATTGAACCGCCGTATACGGAACCGTACGTACGGTGGTGTGAGAGGACGACTAATCAACTAATGATTAGTCTCCTACTCGATTAATATCAGAAAGTCTATAATTTTTAGTTATATCGATGCTTTGTTTAGATATTGCTATATCCGGCTTTCTCTTCTAAGTGTCGTAGTCGAGTAAGGTCCTCGCCCTAAAGAGGCGGGGATTAACAGGATGTCCTCTGCGAAGAGGAATTTGAAGGCCTGCAAGCACAGCCCGCAACAATATGTGAACCAAAGGTGGCGGCGATGTTGGCTGACCCGCCTTAAAAACGGGAAAACCTATGCGAAACATATATTGTGGGAAAACAGAAAAGGGAAACGACCTGCAGGGAAGGAATACCCGTTTCAAGCGTCAGCTAAGTGGCGGGCAGTTCAATTAAGATCTTCATTCCGCTATAGGGAGGATTCAGTTCAATACTGAATAGATTGATTTGTGTCCATTTAGCGGAATCAGGATCCGTTATGTCCGGATAATCCAACTTCGGCGGATCCTGATTCCGCTATTTGCGTCAATTAAGGCTTTTTCAATACGTTAGCGGATTCTCATTCCGTTATTTCCTTTTTTCGCCCTAGTTTTGCCCTGTTTTCACCCGAATAGCGGAATGAGGATTCATTACAATACTGAATAGATTGATTTGTGTCCATTTAGCGGAACGAGAATCCGTTGTGTCCGGATAATCCAACTTCGGAGTTCAAACCACGGTTGATCATCTTACTTAGGAACCCTAAGTAAGATGAATATCGCTGTTTTAATAGCCCAAATTTATCTTGTAACAAAATTGAAATATTTCAACATCTTCTCTGACACGCCGTCGTTGTAAGCGTATACAATTATTCGAACTTATCAAAAGCGTCAAAAAAGTTTTGCAAAAGCTGTTGACCAATTCGAAAAATCGGTATATGATTATCGGCAATATCAATTTTAACTTTTCAAATTCATGAAAAATTATTCAATATCATTTATAAACGAAACGCGATGACGGGAAAAAAGGAACATGGCGCATGCATTCACAGAGATTCGGGGGTGCTGGAAGCCCGAAAGTGCATATTGTTCCGACATCTTCTCTGAGTGCCTTGTTGAAAGGGAAACCCATTAGACTTGGCCAGGTGCAGGCTCATGTACCTGTTATCAAATCAGCTGATCCGTAATCAGCTGGCAAGATAGCATTTGTGAAGATGCTATGAAAATGGGTGGTACCGTGGAAAGATGATCGACTCTTTTCTCCCCAATAAATCTGTAACAATACAGTTTTGTGTGGGAAGAAAAGGGTCTTTTTTAATTTATTAAGCAAAACTTTGGCAACCCCTTGGAACAGGGGGAAATCCAAGTTTTTAAAAAACACAAACTAAAGGAGGCGAGCAGCAGTGAATGTTAAAGCTGAGCAGGAAATGAAACAAGTAGAAAAAAAGGTGACCGGAGCCGATTTATTGATTCAGACATTGACAGCGGTCGGTGTTGACACTGTATTCGGTTATCCGGGCGGAGCGGTACTGCCGATTTATGATGCTCTCTACCGCAGTGATGAGCCGTTCAAGCATGTGCTGACCCGTCATGAGCAAGGCGGAGTTCACGCAGCAGAGGGCTATGCACGGGTTACCGGGAAACCCGGTGTGGTCCTGGCAACATCCGGACCCGGGGCAACCAACCTGATTACCGGGATCACCGATGCTATGATGGACTCTTTGCCGATGGTTGTGTTTACCGGCCAGGTTGCCAGCAATGTCATTGGAACTGATGCCTTTCAGGAATCCGATGTGATGGGGATTACAACACCTGTCACGAAATACAACTATCAGATCCGGGACTTAAAGGAACTCCCGCGGGTTGTCAAAGAGGCATTTCATATAGCTTCGACAGGACGGCCGGGACCGGTTGTAGTTGATATTCCCAAAGATATTTCATCCGGGGTATCAGATATCAGCGTTGAACCTGGCAATAACTGCTATCTGCCGGGCTACCAGCCGAACAAAAAGCCGAATCCGCTGCAGATCGTTAAACTGTCCGAAGCAATCAGCCGGGCCAAAAAGCCACTGATTTTGGCAGGTGCAGGCGTTGTAAGTGCGGAAGCTTCAGATGAACTGAAGTCCTTTGCGGAAAAACACAAACTCCCTGTTGTCAACACACTGCTTGGGCTGGGGGGCTTCCCGGGCACTCATGAATTGTCGCTGGGAATGGGCGGCATGCATGGTGGCTATGCAGCCAATCAAGGGATTTATGAATGTGATCTGCTTATCAACATTGGAGCACGATTTGACGATCGCCTGACAGGAAATCTGAAGCACTTCGCCCCAAATGCGAAAGTGGCGCACGTGGACATTGATCCGGCGGAAATTGGCAAAAACGTTGAAACGGAAATCCCGGTTGTTGCAGACGCGAAAGAAGCTTTAGAGGCACTGTTAAAAGCGGAATTAACCGCCAGTAAGCATGATGAGTGGCTTGATGTACTTCGTCAAAATCAGACAGATTATCCTTACTGGTACGATCGGTCGGAAGCTCATATTTCACCGCAATGGCTGACCGAGCAGATTTACGAGGTATCGGATGGTGAGGCGATTGTCACAACAGACGTCGGGCAGCACCAGATGTGGGCCGCACAGTATTATCCATTTACCAAGCCAAACAAGTGGGTCACATCAGGAGGTCTCGGAACCATGGGATTCGGATTCCCTGCAGCAGTTGGTGCCCAGCTTGGCGCACCCGATGAATTGGTTGTAGCAGTCGTTGGTGATGGCGGTTTTCAGATGACAGCGCAGGAACTGTCAGTCATCAAAGAAAGGCAACTGCCGGTCAAAGTTGTGGTCGTGAATAACCAGTCACTCGGTATGGTACGGCAGTGGCAGGAAAAGTTTTTCGATAAGCGTTATTCCGAATCCATTTTCCCGGAAAACCCGGACTTTGTTAAATTGGCGGAATGTTATGGCATCCGGGGCATGAAGGCTGAAAACGAATCGGAATTGCCGGGTGTTCTGACTGAAGCCTTTAACTATGATGGTCCTGTTGTTATTGATTGTCATGTTGTTCAGGAAGAATGTGTTTACCCTATGATCGCACCTGGAAAAGGAATAAATGAAATGATTGGGGTGACACGATGAGACGGATTATCACAGCGGATGTTCAGAATCAAAGCGGGGTTCTCAACCGAATTACCGGCATGCTGCAAAAACGGCAGTTCAATATTGAAAGCATTACAGTCGGCAAATCAGAGCGAGCAGGCGTTTCGAAAATGACATTTGTTGTCGAAATCAGCGATGACCAGAAACTTGAGCAGCTGACGAAACAACTGAACAAACAAATCGATATTTTGAAAGTGAAAGACATAACGGATAATGCGATTGTGGCACGTGAACTTGCGTTGATTAAAGTTGGCGGAAGCGGCCAGCAGCGAGCCGAAATCCAGGGAGTTATCAATCCGTTCCGGGCATCTGTCATTGATGTCAGCAGGGATAGCCTGACCATTCAAGTGACGGGCAAGCCGGATAAAATCGAAGCACTGATTGCCTTGTTACGGCCATACGGTATCAAGGAGATGGCACGAACGGGAATGACAGCATTTCTGAGAGGTTATCAGCCACAGGAAGTTACCGAGATCAATTCACACTTAGTTTAAAACAAACAATTAGGGAGGACGATGAAGATGTCAAAAGTACTTTACGAAAAGGATATTCAGAAAGAGGTATTGCAGGCGAAAAAAATAGCGGTAGTCGGTTATGGCTCACAAGGCCATGCCCACGCACTCAATTTGCGGGAAAGCGGCTATGATGTTGTCGTCGGTCTGAGACCAGGCAAATCCCAGCAAAAAGCGGAAGACGACGGATTTAATGTTTTGCCGGTTGATGAAGCCGTCAAGCAGTCAGAAGTTGTTATGGTATTACTTCCGGATGAGCATCAGCCAACGGTTTATGAAGAAAGCATTAAACCGAACCTGGAAGCAGGCAATGCGATTGCGTTCGCACACGGCTTTAACGTTCACTTTTCCCAGGTTGTCCCGCCGAGCGATGTCGATGTTTTCATGGTTGCGCCAAAAGGGCCTGGACATCTGGTGCGCCGCACATACGAAGAAGGCGGCGGTGTTCCGTCCTTATACGCGGTTTATCAGGATGTTACCGGTAATGCTAAAGAAGTGGCTCTTGCCTATTCCCAAGGCATCGGTTCAGCACGTGCCGGTGTTTTGGAAACGAGCTTCCAAGAAGAAACGGAAACCGACTTATTCGGTGAGCAGGCCGTATTATGCGGCGGACTGACCAGTCTTGTGAAAGCCGGATTCGAGACATTGACAAATGCCGGATATCAGCCGGAAGTTGCTTACTTTGAATGTTTGCATGAAATGAAACTGATCGTTGATTTGATGTATGAAGGCGGCATCGAAAATGTACGCTATTCGATTTCGGATACAGCCCAGTGGGGTGATTTCGTTTCCGGCAAACGCGTCATCAACGATGAAACAAAAGAGCGGATGCAGGAAATTTTGAATGATGTGCAATCAGGCGCATTCGCTAAAGAGTGGATTCTTGAAAATCAGGCAAACCGGCCGCAATTCAATGCGATTAATGCACGCGAAAATAATCACCAGATCGAACATGTCGGAAGGGAGCTCCGCGAGTTAATGCCTTTTGTCAAGCAGCCGCTGCAAGCTAAACAAAAAGAAAAACAAAAGGATGTGAAAGCTCATGCCACAAATTAAAATATTTGATACGACATTGCGGGATGGTGAGCAATCACCCGGTGTCAATCTGAATAAACCGGAAAAACTGGAAATCGCCAAGCAGTTGGAAAAAATGGGGGTTGACCGGATGGAGGCAGGCTTTCCTGCTTCCTCCAAAGGTGATTTTGAAGCCGTGAAAGAAATTGCCAAAATGATTAAAAACACATCGGTCACAGGGCTGGCCCGGACAGTCAAATCAGATATCGACACAGCATGGGAAGCTCTTAAGTATGCCGAGGAGCCGCGTCTTCACTTGTTTGTTGCAACCTCACCGATTCACATGACTTATAAACTGAAAAAGTCACCGGAGCAGGTGATGGAAAACGCCGTCAGCATGGTCAGCTATGCACGGGAGAAGTTTCCGCAAGTGGAATGGTCAGCAGAAGACGCATCCAGATCGGATTTGACCTTTTTGGCTCAAATAATCGAAAAAGTGATTGATGCCGGCGCAACTGTCATTAACCTTCCGGACACAGTCGGTTACACGACACCATCAGAATATGGTGCTATGTTCCGCTATATCAGGGAAAATGTTCCGAATATTGATAAAGTAGAACTGTCATGCCATTGCCATAACGATTTGGGCCTGGCTGTTGCCAACTCAATTGCAGCGGTTGAAAATGGCGTCACACAAGTGGAAGGAACCATTAACGGCATCGGGGAGCGGGCCGGAAACGCTTCTCTCGAAGAAGTGGCTGTTGCATTGCGCGTACGCGCTGACTATTATCCTTATGCCACCGGACTTAAACTTGATGAAACAAAGCGCACGAGTGATCTGATTGCCAAACTGTCCGGCATGTACGTACAGGCAAACAAGGCGATTGTTGGGCGCAATGCCTTTCAGCATGAAGCAGGCATTCACCAGGATGGTGTCTTAAAGAACAAAGAAACGTATGAAATCATGACGCCTGAAATGGTCGGGGTTAAAGCTGACACACTGTTTTTGGGAAAGCATTCCGGACGCCATGCATTCAAAGACAGAGTCAATGAGCTTGGGGTTCAACTGTCTGAAGAGAAACTGACAGAAGCATTCAACATGTTCAAGCAGCTGACCGATCGTAAACGAGAGGTCACCGACGATGATTTGTATACCATTCTGATGGAAATTCAAACTGATACCTCAGCAATCAATAAGTATCAGTTGGAAATGTTCCAGGTGCAGTATGGGACGTCTAATATCCCGACAGCGACCGTTTCCCTGACAGCACCGGATGGAAAGACTGTTCAAACAGCCCAGACGGGACAGGGGAGTGTCGAAGCGTTATACAACACAATCGATGCATTGATTAAGGAAGAACTGCAACTGACCGATTATCAGTTGAATTCTGTTGGCCGCGGCAAGGATGCACTTGCTGAGTCACATGTTCAATTGATTGTCAATGGCGATACGATGAACGGAAGAGGCACAGCGCAGGATGTTCTGCAAGCCTCAGCCAATGCATTTCTGAATGCCGTCAACCGCTATATCATCCATCAAAATTCGATGAAGGAAGAACCTGTCGTGAATAAATAGAGTCGGTTGTTTTTAATCAATTCCGGATAGAGTCATCAAAATAAAGGAGGGGAAGTGTAAGTGGATAAACACATTGTTTTGCTTCCGGGAGATGGGATTGGAAAAGAGATTACGGATTCAGCCAAACAAATTTTGGGAGCAGTCGCCAGCGAGTTCGGCCATAGTTTTACAATTCAGCAGCAGGAAATCGGTGGTGCGGCCATCGATCAATATGGCAGCCCGTTGCCGGATATAACTGTTCAAGCGTGCCAGAAGGCTGATGCCATTTTACTCGGAGCTGTCGGCGGTGAAAAATGGGACGCATTGCCTGCTGATATGCGACCGGAAAAAGGCTTGCTGGGGATCCGCAAAGAACTTGGGCTATTTGCTAACTTGCGCCCTATTAAAGGATTTCCATCATTGCTGCATGCTTCCCCACTGAAAGAGCATATCATTGATGGCAGTGATATTTTGATTATCCGGGAGCTGACCGGCGGGCTTTACTTTGGCAGGCCAAGTGAACGGCAGGATAACGGCGAGGCGGTTGTTGATACCCTTTATTATCGCCGGAGTGAAATGGAGCGGATTATTGATAAAGCATTCCAGAGTGCCCGCTTGCGGCATAATCATCTGACATCCGTCGACAAAGCCAATGTTTTGGAATCAAGTCGGATGTGGCGTGACATCGTCAATGAAAAGAGTGAGGAATATCCCGAAGTTGCAGTTGAACATGAACTGGTCGATGCGGCAGCCATGAAACTGATCACTCAGCCAAGTCAATTTGATGTCATGGTCACGGAGAATATGTTCGGTGATATTTTAAGCGACGAGGCGTCAGTTTTGACAGGATCACTGGGCATGTTGCCTTCTGCGAGTGTCCGTTCTGATGGGGTTGGCTTGTATGAACCGGTACATGGCTCAGCACCCGATATTGCCGGGCAGGGAATTGCCAACCCGTTAGGCACTATCCTATCAGTGGCATTGATGCTGCGTCACTCATTCCAGATGGAGGAAGAAGCTGCCGCTGTTGAACGAGCGGTACGCGAATGTCTGGAGCAAGGATTCCATACAGCCGATTTGAATATTACGAATGGCCAACTTGTCAGTACAGGACAAATGACTGAGGCTGTTTTGGATAATCTGACGGTTAAAGCTGTTTCTGACAGTATCTGTAGCATGTATGTCTGATAGAAGATATTCAAGTAAAATGGAGGTGACAGTATGGAAAAACCGGAAACGATTGTCGAAAAAATTTGGAAAAACCATATGGTTCATAAAGAGCCGGATAAACCGGATTTAATGTATATTGATTTGCATCTGGTGCATGAAGTGACGTCACCTCAGGCGTTTGAAGGACTTCGCTTGAATAATCGCAAGGTCAGGCGTCCGGATTTGACGTTTGCCACCATGGATCATAATGTGCCGACGAAAAATCGGGATGTCATTGAAGATCAAATTTCCAAAAAGCAAATGGAAACGTTGAGGAAGAACTGTCAAGACTTTGGTATTACACTGGCTGATATGTTTCACCCCGACCAGGGTATTGTTCACGTGATCGGCCCGCAGCTAGGGTTGACACAGCCGGGGAAAACGATCGTGTGCGGTGATAGTCATACGTCGACGCATGGGGCTTTTGGTGCGCTGGCATTTGGGATTGGAACGAGTGAAGTGGAACACGTTCTGGCCACACAGACACTATGGCAAAAACCGCCGAAAACATTGAATGTTCATGTGGAAGGCGAGCTTGGAACAGGTGTGACAGCCAAGGATTTGATTCTGGCTATCATCTCCAAATTCGGTGTACGCTTCGGATCGGGCTATGTGATGGAATATACGGGTGAAGCAATCCGGAATTTATCGATGGAAGGACGGATGACTGTCTGCAACATGTCAATCGAAGCCGGTGCACGTGCAGGATTGATCAGTCCGGATGAGACTACAATAGAATTTTTACGGGATAAACCGAATGTGCCACAAGGTGATGCGTTCGATGAAAAAGCCGATGAATGGTTGGCACTGGCAACGGACGAAGGTGCCCGGTATGATGAGACGGTTATTATTAAAGCAGAGGAAATTGAACCACAAGTATCATGGGGGACCAATCCCGGCATGTGCGTGCCGGTCAGCGGAAGCACTCCACAAGTGGACACATCCGAGAACCATGATGATATAGCGCGCGCTCTTGAATATATGGGACTTGAAGAAAATCAATCAATTGAGTCAATTAACATTGATCATGTGTTCATCGGCTCTTGCACGAACTCACGTATTACAGATTTGCGCAAAGCGGCTAAAATTGTCGAAGGGCATCAGGTTAATGGCAATGTCAGAGCTATTGTAGTTCCCGGATCGTTTGGAACAAAACTTCAAGCTGAAAAAGAAGGGCTTGATGACATTTTTAAAGCGGCCGGTTTCGAATGGCGGGAAGCCGGGTGTAGCATGTGTCTGGCAATGAATGATGATGTGGTGCCTCCTGGCGGTCGCTGTGCTTCGACGTCCAACCGGAATTTTGAAGGCAGGCAGGGTAATGGTGCCCGCACACACCTGGTCAGTCCGGAAATGGCGGCAGCGGCGGCTATTAAAGGTCATTTCGTTGATGTCCGCCAGTTTGCCGCAAATGTTTATCCGGCCTAAAAAGCGATTACCATTCCACTTCAATGACGTTTTCTTTATCCTCAGGAGGTGTTGAGTATGGAAGCGATTCGAGTCCATGAAGGTTTGGCTGTTCCGTTAGACCGGGCGAATGTCGATACGGATCAGATTATCCCAAAGCAGTTTTTGAAACGGATTGAACGGACCGGGTTTGGTCAGTTTCTTTTTTACAACTGGCGATTTGATGACGACGGGAATCAACGCAGCGATTTTGTACTGAATCAGCCGGAATATAAGGAGGGGTCGATTCTCCTGGCGGGTGAAAATTTCGGCTGCGGTTCTTCGAGAGAGCATGCTCCATGGTCGCTTCTGGACTATGGTTTTCGTGTCATTATTGCGCCGAGTTTTGCGGATATATTTTACAATAATGCATTAAAAAATGGTATTTTGCCAATTCAAATGGATGAAGAACAAGTCCATCAATGGATAAAACAGGCAGAAGCAAAGGAATTAGTATTAAATGTAAATTTGGAAGAGCAGGTCATTTACGACGAAAAGCAGCAAGTCCATTTTGATATCCCGGCATATCACAAAGAAAACCTGCTTCACGGATTAGATGACATTGCCATCACATTGCAGCACGAAGATAAAATCACGACGTTTGAAAATTTGAAGCAAGCATAAGAAACCATATAAATCAATAGTTATTATAACGAAGGAGCGTGAAGAAATTGGGAATTGCTTAACTGGTGACCTCGTTGCTGAAGCCAGAAATCGCTTGGCAACGGTCGCTCACCGGACACCTATAATGAAATCAGCGACGACAGATGCGCTAGTTGATAAGCGTGTTTATTTTAAAATGGAAAATCAGCAGAAAACGGGATCATTCAAGTTCAGAGGTGCCAGTTTTAAACTGATGCAGCTCTCAGATGAACAGCTGCAAAAAGGCGTGATTGCCGCATCTGCCGGCAACCATGCGCAAGGCGTAGCAAATGCTGCTGCGAAATTGAATGCCCGGGCGACCATTTTTATGCCGGAAAAAACGCCGATGGCCAAGGTTAATGCTACACGTGCTTATGGAGCAGAGGTTGTTCTGACTGGTGAATCGTTTCAAGAAGCGTATGATGCCTCGATGAAACGGCAAATGCAGACAGGGGCGGAGTACATCCACCCGTTTGATGACTATGATATTATGGCCGGTCAGGGCACGATCGCAATGGAAATGTTGCAGCAGGAAGATAGAATTGATACGATTCTGGTACCTGTTGGGGGCGGTGGTCTGATTAGTGGCATTGCTACTGCTGCCAAGCACGTGAATCCGCATATCAAGGTGATCGGTGTTCAATCAGCTGGTGCGTCTGCCATGTATCAAAGCTACTATCATAATCGGTTGAAGCGTCTTGATCGTGTATCAACGATTGCAGATGGAATTGCCGTTAAACAACCTGGCGAACGAACACTTGAAGTCATCAACCAGTATGTTGATGATATGGTAACTGTCACCGATGAAGAGATTGCATCTGCAATCGTTTATATGCTTGAACGCAATAAAACGTTGCTAGAAGGTGCCGGTGCTGCTGCTCTGGCTGCATTGTTTTCGCGTGACATAGATTCACGTCACTGTGGAACGATTGTCAGTGGCGGCAATATGGATATCAGCACATTGCCGATGATTCAGCAGCTTGCAAAAAAACTTCATCAATCGGCGTAGATATGATATGACACCAAAACCTGCACATGCGTGTGCAGGTTTTGGTGTGTAGTATGTTGTCTGGAAAATGGACTATAATATCAGATATAAAGCTATGACACCAACCTGCTGAATAGGATTTGTTCTCTGGTAAAGCTGGCACAGCATATTGATTATAACGGTATTAAAATATATGGAAATGTGGGAATGTCGCAGGAAAATCCTCAAACGTATAAACCTGATTCAGATGATTAGCTTATAAGGCAATTACGCTTCTATAGAAAGCAAAACAGATCAGCTTCTGCCGATCTGTTTCATATCCGGGAGATAAATATATGGAGCATATCGGGCTCGAACCGATGACCTCATCACTGCCAGCGATGCGCTCTCCCAACTGAGCTAATGCCCCGTTCGTTGAATCCAAAAATCATTATAGCATTTTTGTGCTGAATTTCAAGTGGTAAAAGACAACATTTTTTATTTTTTGTAAAAAAATGTATTGCCCGGGTAATATTATGTCGGAATAACCGGGATGTTAATGCTTTATAGCATGGCCGAGAATTTTTTAACATAAGGATGTTTCGATTGGAATTTTCGAACAACTTGTTCAAAAGTATGATAAAATAGTTTTATCCCGAATTAGTGGACAGCAAATTCCCTATTTGAATATGTCCGCTTAACACTAATAATGGAGGGTTAGATGATGGCAAATACTTATCCCGTTATGGAAGAAGCGGAAGAGTTTTATTATCCCGGAAACAGAACGGGCGTCCTTGTGATTCATGGTTTTACCGGCACAACTCAGAGCATGCATTATCTTGGTAAACAATTTGCACAAGAAGGGTTCACTGTACTAGGACCACGGTTACCCGGTCATGGAACTGATCCTGAAGACATGGAGCAATGTACATACCACGATTGGATTGAAACGGCGGAAAGCGGATTGGACAAGCTGCAGGCGACATGTGAAGAGATTTTTGTAGCCGGATTGTCGATGGGGGGTACGTTGACACTCTATCTGGCAGAAAACCATCCGGAGATAAAAGGCATTATGCCGATTAATGCTGCAACGCACATGCCTGACTTAATTGAAAACTACGAATCTCTTAAAGATAGTGGGAATAGGTTTGTGCCGGGCATCGGATCGGATATCAAACAGAAAGGTGCAGAAGAGTTGGCTTATAAGCAGACACCGGTCAAGTCGATGAAAGAATTGATTCAATTAAGTGAGTTAGTGAAACAAAGACTTCCCGGGATAACGGCGTCTGCCATGATTTTGTCTTCTGCTGAAGATCATGTTGTGCCCCCTGAAAACTCACGTGAAATTTATGAATCCGTTTCATCTGAGGACCGGGAATTTGTGGTGCTGGAAAACAGTTATCATGTCGCAACACTGGACAATGACAAAGAACTGATTGCAGAGAAGTGTGTGACATTTATCAGAGATAGAATGGATTGAATTTAAATAGAGAGGTGATGGAGGGATGCTGGAAGAATACGGCTTGAAACGTGTGACGCTTGATCTTCCATTCCGGCTTGATCATGTGAATTGCTTTTTGGCAGAGGGTGAGAATGGCTGGACTGTGATAGACGCCGGCTTACATAACGACCAGACAGTCAAGCGGTGGGAAACCGAATTATATGAAAAGAACGTTACCGATATTATTGTCACGCATTATCATCCGGACCATTTTGGTTATGCCGGCGGGCTACAGGTAGAACACAATGCGCGCGTTTACATGTCTGGAAAAGATTATAACGCTGCTTTAAACGCTTGGGATCAGCAGTTTTTGGACGACCTTTCACATAACTATTTGCTGGCAGGTATTCCGGAATTGCAGGCTGAAAAAATGCTGAATAATACGAAGGAATTTGTTCCGATTGTAACGCCATATCCGAAAGTGGATTATTTTTTAGAGGATGGCGACATCATTCCGATTGGCAAGTATGACTATGAGGTGTTTGCAACACCGGGCCATTCGGATGGACTAGTCACATTTTACAACAGAGAGACAAATATCTTGCTTTCAACAGATCATATTTTGCCTAAGATAACACCGAATATTTCATATTGGTTTCATGGTGACCCCAATCCATTGGCACGGTATTTGGAATCATTGGATCACATAAAAAGACTTGATGCGGATTTCGTAGTTCCTTCACATGGTGATCCGTTTCACGGGGCGAATGACCGAATTGCGGAAATAGAATGGCACCATGACAAGCGGTTGGAGCAGACAATGGCATCGATTGGCCAAGGTAACTCTGTCTATGACGTTTGCAAAAAGTTATTTCAAAAAGAGCTTACGGTTCATGAGATGCGCTTTGCGGTCGGTGAAACGCTTGCTCACCTTGAATATTTGCGATACAAGGGAGAGTGTAAACGAGAGCTCGGTGATGGTTGTTATTGGTATTATTTGTAAAAGTGATCAGGATTTATATTAATATGTTACGTCGGAGAGTATTCCTGGTAATCTATAATTCTGAACAGGCATAATAAGGAGGTATCCGAATGGATCTTGGTTTGAAAGATAAATCTGTTATTGTATTGGCTTCCAGCAAAGGGCTGGGAAAAGCAACCGCCAGCCAATTTGCTGCGGAAGGGGCACGGGTGTTTTTGGCCAGCCGCGATGAAGACACACTGAAAAAAACAGCAGCAGAAATACGGCAAACGACAGGTAACTCTAATGTCGCATACAGTGTTGGTGATATTAAAAACTATGATTCGATCAAACAACTTATTGCTAAAGTGGTCAGTGAACACGGAACAATTGATGTGTTAGTGAATAATGCCGGCGGTCCCCCGGCAGGCTCGTTCGACGATGTTGATGATGATGCCTGGCAGCATGCCTTTGAGCTGAATCTGCTAAGTTTCATCCGTGCGACCCGGGAAGTCCTGCCTTATATGAGAGAGCAAGGCGGGGGACACATTTTAAATTTCGCTTCTTCATCCATTAAGCAGCCAATTGATGGCCTGATTTTGTCGAACACGTTCAGAGCTGGTATTACCGGTTTTGCTAAAAGTATGTCACAGGAACTTGCGGGCGATAATATTCTAATCAACACAATCGGCCCAGGGAGGATAGGCACTGACCGTGTTGATCATCTTGACTCGGTCCAGTCCGAAAAACTTGATATTCCGGTTGAGGCGGTCAAGGAGAAGGCCAAACGCAAAATCCCGATCGGCCGTTACGGAGAACCGGAAGAATTTGCCCGGACTGCTGTGTTTCTTTGCTCACAAGCCAATACATACATTACCGGTCAATCACTTCTGGTGGATGGCGGGATGGTTAAGGCATTGTAATTTTGAATGGGGAATCATCCAGCTTGGGCGGATCCTCATTCCGTCATTTGCGTCCATTAAAGCCTTTCCAACACGTTAGCGGATCTGGATTCCGCTATTTGCCTTCTTAGCCTCAGTTGCACTCCGTTTTTGTCCAAATAGCGGAATAAGGATTCATCACAACATTAAATAGGGTGATTTGTGTCCATTTAGCGGAAGGGAGGATCCGTTCGGTTTGGGTATTTCATCTTCGGCGGATTCTCATTTCGCTTGCGCCTTTGCTCTCGAATGGATTTTTATATGGCCTATTGACATTAGTTTGTAACCGCTTTATGATAGTGTGTAACGGGTTACACAGAAATTGCTTTTATCTTTATTTGGTATGTAACCCGTTACACAACAAAAAATCATACGTTAGAAAGGGTTTAATATATGGCGACTATTCGTGATGTGGCTGAATTCGCGAAAGTTTCAACGGCAACGGTTTCCCGGGTCATTAACAGCAACGGCTATGTGAATGAAGAAACTAAATGGCGTGTCAATGAAGCGATTGAACAATTGAATTATTTTCCGAATGATGTGGCACGCAGTTTATTTAAAGGTCGTTCGAAAATGATTGCGCTGCTTGTGCCGGATATTACGAACCCTTTTTTTCCTGAGCTTGCCCGTGCTATAGAAGATGTGACAAATCAGCATGGATATACCTTTGTTCTCTGTAATACGGATAACGATATCGATAAAAAAATGGGATACTTGAGTGCATTGCAGCAAAAGTCTGTTGATGGCTTTATTATTGTTTCAAGTTCACTTACGGAAGACTATCTAAAAAATATTCAAACACCGATTGTCGCACTTGATCGAATTATCAGTCCCGAGGTTTCCTCCGTGACGGTCAATAATCGGGATGGCGCCAGAAAAGCAGTAAAATATTTGAAGTCAGTTGGTTGCAGCCGAATTGCCCATATTGCCGGACCGGAACATGTCGATAACGCTGTATACCGCATGCGAGGCTTTTTGGATGAAATAAAACATGAAAAATGGTTTGACAGCAGTTATGTGTTATCAGGGGCCTATAATTTTGAAAAAGCTCGTGAAGCCGCTGTGAATCTATTAACTAAGAATCCTAAAATTGATGGTATTTTTGCCGGCAATGATTTGATGGGAGCTGGCGTTCTGAATGCTGCAGCTTCACTGGACATAAACGTCCCGGAAGATCTTGCGGTAATTGGCTTTGATGGGATTTCCATGAGTGAAACAGTCACCCCCGCGTTGACAACGATGGCTCAGCCTATTTACGACATTGGAACAAAAGCTGCCGAAATTTTGATTGAACATATCAGCACACGGTATCAGTCTGTGATGAGAGAGGAGTTTAACGTTCGGCTAATCGAGCGGGAATCAACTTTAAGAATGGAGGACCTTATGAGCGCTAAACCGAAAGTCTGTATTATCGGGAGCATTAATATGGACTTGAATGTAACAACCAATAAAATGCCGATGCAAGGTGAGACAGTCCTCGGCGATAAGTTTTTCACTAATCCCGGCGGCAAGGGAGCGAACCAGGCAGTTGCGGCAGCCCGCATGGGAGCTGATGTGAACGTCATCGGGGCTGTCGGTGAGGATGCTTTTGGACAAAAACTGCGTCAAAATCTTGCCAATGAAGGTATTCGGACGGAATCCATTGAAACAATCGCTGATGTTTCAACCGGGACAGCAACCATTATCCTGTCCGAAAATGATAATCGTATTATTGTTGCACCTGGTGCCAATAATCATGTGACGCCCGAACTTGTGGCGAAACAACGTGAGTTAATAGAAGAAAGTGACATTATTCTGATGCAGCTCGAAGTACCGATGGAGACGATTGTGAGCACTGTGAAAATCGCTGAAGCAAGCGATGTGCAAGTTATACTTAATCCTGCGCCATTTCAACCACTGCCGGAAAGTGTCCTGAAAAAAACGGCCTACATGACACCTAATGAAATTGAACTGGCATCTATGAAAGAATATCCAATGTATGAGTCTATCCGTCAAAAAATGATTGTGACACGCGGTGGTAAAGGCGTGACGTTTGTTGAGAATGGGGCAGAAAATGTTATTGGCGGGCATTGTGTACAGGTAACCGATACAACAGGTGCCGGTGATACGTTTAACGGCGCGTTGGCTGGAGAACTTGCCGGCGGTACGAACCTGCCGGACGCGGTCACTATGGCAAATGCAGCCGCTGCTTTGTCGGTGTCAAAGCTTGGTGCACAGTCCGGGATGCCATCTAAACAGGACGTTCAGCGATTTTTGCAGGAAGGAAAATGATTGAATGAAGAAAACAGGAATCCTTAATCGTGACATCGCCTCTGTACTTGCAAGAATGGGGCATACCGATACGCTGGTAATTGCAGATTGCGGGCTTCCCATTCCGGATGGAACTATGACGATTGATTTGGCGCTGACGGTTGGCACACCGGATTTTCTCTCCGTACTTAAAGCTGTTACGAATCATATGGCGGTTGAAGAAATGATATTGGCAGAGGAAATAAAAACATCGAATCTGACTTTATATAATCAGCTGATAACTGATTATGACGGGATACCGACAACATATTTGACACATGAAAGCGTAAAACATGATATCAGTAATGCAAAGGCCGTTATCCGCACCGGAGAAGCAACACCATTTGCTAATGTCATTTTAAAATCAGGTGTTTTTTTCTAGCATAAGGGGAGGTGAAATCATGACACAAATACCATTTGCGGAAATGGAGGGTATCAGTAAATCCTTTTCAGGTAACCAGGTGCTGAAAAATGTGAATTTTTCGATCAACAAGGGCGAGGTTCACGCCCTCGTCGGGGAAAACGGTGCCGGAAAATCGACGTTAATTAAAGTCCTGACCGGAATCCATAAACGAGATGACGGCACTGTCAAAATAAATGGAAAAGAAGTCCATTTCACGCATCCCAAAGATGCTGAGCAACAGGGCATTATGGTTATTCACCAGGAATTGAATATCATTCCGCATCTGACGGTTACGGAAAATATGTTTCTCGGCAATAATATCACTTATGGCAAAACCGGTATTTTGAATACGGGAAAAATGAGAAGACAGTGCAAAATAAATCTGGAAATGCTGGGCGTATCCAATATTTCCCCCGACGATATTGCCGGAGAATTGTCCGTCGGCAAGCAACAGATGATTGAAATTGCCAGAGCGGTATCAACAAATGCTGAGTTGATTGTGATGGATGAGCCGACTGCCGCCCTGACCGACCGTGAAATCGAAAGCCTCTTTGAGGTAGTGGAATCACTGAAAAAACAAAATGTTGCGGTTATTTATATTTCACATCGGATGGAAGAAATATTTCGGATTTGTGACCGTATTACCGTATTGCGGGACGGTCAGTATATCGGAACAGAAAACGTTACGGACGTTGACTTCGATGCCATAGTCAGAATGATGGTCGGCCGTGAACTGGGCGGACGCTTTCCAGAACGCGATCACTCAGGTGGCGATGTCATTTTTGAGGTGGAGAACCTGGCCGGAAAAGGGCTGTTTGAGGATGTCAGCTTTTCAGTGAAAGAAGGTGAGATTCTCGGCGTAGCTGGGTTAATGGGAGCCGGACGTTCAGAAATTATGGAAACGATTTTCGGTTATGCCACAAAACAACACGGCAATATCCGTTTAAATGGAAAGGAATTAGCTATTAAACATCCGTCAGATGCGATTAAAGCTGGCATCGGTTTTATTACGGAAGACCGGAAATCAAAAGGATTGCTCACTGATTTTTCTATTGGCGACAACATTGCGCTGACGAATATGGGGTCGATTTCCAGCAACGGGATTATCTTGGCTAACAAAGAACATCGATTAATTGCTGAATTAATGGACCGGCTGACAGTTAAAGCAACTGGTGCAAATCAGGAAACAAAATCCTTAAGCGGCGGTAATCAGCAAAAAGTGGTGATTGCCAAATGGCTCGGGATTGAGCCGAAATTGCTTATTTTGGATGAGCCCACAAGAGGTGTTGATGTCGGCGCCAAGAAAGAAATTTATAATATCATGAATGAATTAACCAAAAATGGCGTTGCTATCGTCATGGTTTCCTCGGAATTGCCGGAAGTTTTGGGCGTAAGTGACCGGATTATGGTTATTCATGAAGGAAGAATAGCGAACATACTTGACCAGGATGAAGCCGACCAGGAAAAAATTATGACAGCAGCTGCAGGAGGTGAATAGATTGAGTTGGAAGGAAAGCTTATTTAAAGATTTTTCTAAACTGGGCCCGCTGATCGGACTTATTATTATGGTTATTTTTCTCGGTTTTATGAGTGATGCCTTTTTTACACTTGATAATATTTTTAATCTGCTCCGTCAGATTTCCGTTAACGCTCTGATTGCATTCGGGATGACGTTTGTTATTTTGACAGCGGGCATTGATTTGTCAGTCGGATCTTTGCTCGCCTTGGGAAGTGCCCTTACAGCAGGATTGTTAACAAGTGAAATGGATCCGCTGCTAGCTGTACTGCTTGGGCTGTTAATTGGGTTTGGTCTTGGTGCTATAAACGGTCTGATTATTACAAAAGGGAAAGTGGCGCCATTTATTGCAACACTTGCAACGATGACGATTTATCGTGGGGCGACACTGGTTTATACAGATGGTATGCCTATCACAGGGCTGTCTGATAGTTTCGCATTCGAGATGATTGGCGGAGGTTATGTTTTTGGTGTTCCTTTTCCAGCGATTTTGATGCTGGTTGTATTTCTGATTCTATTTTTTGTTCTCAATAAGACAGTATTCGGCCGTCAGGTTTATGCTGTTGGCGGTAATGAGGAAGTGTCGGTTTTGTCGGGAATCAAGGCAGACCGTGTCAAAATATGGGTGTATTCCCTGACCGGTATGCTATCGGTTCTGGCTGGCATGATCCTTACCAGCCGGTTAAATTCAGCACAGCCGACTGCCGGTGAAATGTTTGAACTGGATGCCATTGCGGCGGTTGTTATCGGCGGTACCAGCCTTATGGGAGGACGCGGCCGGATTACCGGAACATTGATCGGGGCTCTGATAATCGGGGTTATCGACAATGGTTTGAATCTCATGAATGTGTCATCGTTTTATCAACAGATTGTTAAAGGCGGCGTCATTCTGCTCGCGGTCTTACTAGATAGAAAATCCAATAAATAAATTCAAGGAGGAGTTTCACATGGCTAAGTGGTTGAAAAGGTTAGGGGTTTTGGCAGTATTACTTTTAGTTGTAAGTGCTTGTTCAACCGAAAGTCCCGGTTCATCTGATGAAGGCGGGGAAAGTTCTGAAGGGTCTTCAGATGATTCAGTGAAAATTGGTTTGTCCGTCTCTACATTAAATAATCCGTTCTTTGTGACATTGCGTGACGGTGCTGAAGCTGCAGCAGAAGAAGCCGGTTATGAAATTGTTGTAACCGACGCTCAGGATGATGCATCAACACAATTAAGTGATATTGAAGATTTATTGCAGCAAGATATTGATGTTTTATTGGTGAATCCTGTTGACTCCGAAGCTGTCGTCACTGCAATTGAATCTGCCAACTCTCAGGATGTTCCTGTCATTACAGTTGACCGCAGTGCGGAAGGCGGCGATGTTGTAAGTCACATCGCCTCTGATAACGTGATAGGCGGTGAGATGGCTGGTGAATTTATTGCAGAGCAACTAAATGAAAGTGGAAAGTTAGTTGAATTGCAGGGTGTTCCCGGGGCTTCTGCTACCAGAGAAAGAGGAAAAGGTTTCCATAATATTGTTGATGAAATCGACGGTCTTGAAGTTATTGCTCAGCAATCGGCGAACTTTAACCGCTCAGAGGGTTTGAACGTTATGGAAAACATTATTCAAAGTACTGACCAGATTGATGCCGTATTCGCCCACAATGACGAAATGGCACTTGGGGCAGTGGAGGCACTTCAATCCAATGGCATGCTGGAAAACGTTACAGTAGTCGGATTTGATGCAACAGATGATGCTGTTGCAGCTGTTGAAGAGGGAACATTGGATGCCACAATTGCTCAACAGCCGACATTAATCGGTGAAAAAGCCATCGATGCAGCAGGTTCGGTTGTCAGTGGTGAATCTGTCGATGAGTTTATTCCGGTTGAATTGCAGATGGTGACGGAATAGCTGCTATACGGGGAACCGGTCATTTCACTTAGGTGACGTGACCGGTTTTTTATAACGTCAGAAAGGACAGATTATGGAAGCCCCCATAAGAAACGAACATCGCTACGCCTCTCGTAGCCACCATCTATCATGAAAACTTCGGCATTCGCTATAAGACGAGGCGAATGCCGAGTTTTTCTAAGATGATAGAAAAGTATAAAATTTTCTCACTCTTCATCAATTAGCTCTTGCGTTTCAAGAACCTTTGTTCTACAATTAATAAAAACAAAGGAAACCGGCTGCTGACTGGTTTCCTTGGGTGAAAAAATGGTAAATCATAGAATGCGCCTATTGCTGGCATTTTCGCTTATGTTCATACAGGCACATCACATCAGTTTCTTTAGTCCCCGTTTCATGTCACGGTTGAAATCCTTCGTTAAATCCCTATACATGTCATCCCATTCAGGCTTGAACTGAGCATATATAGCCGGGTAACTTTTCTGTAATTTTAAAATACCTGCCGCGAAATATTCCGTTTCTTCTTCAAACTCATCTATGATATCTTTTGTGAACTGTTCCTCTATTTCCATAACAAATGGGTGACTTTTGTCATCAAAATACAAATGAACGGTATAATAAAGGACCATTGGGAAGATTGAATCGTCCTTTAGTAATCGCTGGAATTCTTTCTCCACACGGGCTAACCGTTTAATTTCTTTCAATTCATCTTTGATGTCTTCAAATTCCGGCGTGACCAGTTTTGCAAAGTCAAGGAAAACGTCTGCATGACGGTATCGCCTCTGGTCATACATTTCCTCATACTCGGCTGTGAGTACATAAAACGCTTCTTCTCGTTCTTCCTCGTCCTGCAGGTTTTTCAAATATTTGCGGAAGCGGGATTGTACTTTTGACAGTTTTGACCAGCTATCCGTTTGTAAGATGATAAAAATCCATACAATATAAGAATCCAGATCGTCAATAGACTGATCATTCTCCGTCGGCAGGTTTTGTTCAGCAGTTTGAACAGCCCGTTCATCATCTTCCGTTAACATATAGGCAACAACTAACGCCTCTGTTAGCTTTTGCACGTCATCGGAAAAACGGTCAAGTCCTTGTTCAAGGAACTCAACAGCTTCATTTAGATAGTCCTGTTCAATGAGCATTCTGCCGAATGTTGCATAAACCATTGAAGGTGTGAACATCTCTTCTTCTTCAAAAACAGACGATGCCAGAGAATCTTCCAGCATTTGATAAGCTTTATCAAGGTTATTAAGAGAAATCGAAGTGAACATTAGACCGGTCTGTGCCGCAAAGTTATCCGGATTTAGTTGTAAAACATCATCATAAATTTGTGCAGCCTTTTTATAGTTTTCCTTAAAGACATAGCTGGATGCTTGATCCAACATTTTTTCGATTTTTCCGCCATATTTTCGCGATATGTCATATTGTTTACGTTTAACGGGATCCTTAAGTGTCTCATATGCTTGCCGGATTTTTTCAAACTGTTCGGGGTCTGTTTCGGGAGGATGTTTCTTGACAGCTTCAACATATTTTTCCTTAACGCGCCGCTGACTGATGTTAGCCGTGGTCCCCAGAATTTTATAATAGCTTTGTTCATCACTGGACATGTGACTTTTCCCTCCTTAAAGCTCTAATTCAATCGCCAGGTCAATCGCATGCTCAACTGTTTCGTTTAACGTTTTAGGATCATTTGACTGTATGGCAGCTTGCAAATTTTCTATAGCATCTTTTAATGTAACATTATCGCCATTTTCATTGAGCGCCTCCTGAAAACGTTCTTTCCAATCGCCCGCTTCCTGCAGCAAATCATCATGCGATTCGTTTTCTGCCGCAACATCATTTTCATTCCATCCAAATAAGTCAAGTTGCTGATCCATTTCTTCTTCATCCGGTTCATAAGCTGCTTCGATTTTGGCAAGGCTGTCCTGAAATGCATCATCGGAGCTCCGGTCAATGGCATCCTCAATGGTTACAGTCATTTCATTTCCGGATGATGTATTCTTGGCGGTAACCTCGAGAATGCCATTCAGGTTATAACGGAATGTGACATCAACGGCTTCATTCCCTGCAGGTTTAGGCGGGAGTCCTTCGAGTAAAAATTCATTCAGAAAATAGTTATCTTTAACCCAATCATTTTCACCCTGGTAGATTTCAATATTGACAGCCGTCTGATTGTTGAATGATGTCACGTAAGTTTCGGTGCGCGTAACAGGAATCGTGGTGTTACGCGGGATAATCGTGTGAAACTTTCCTGGTTTCATGGCGCTCCGAGTCGAATCCAGCACAGCAATACCCATGGAAAAAGGTGCTACATCGGTGATAATCAGGTTACTGTTTGCAAGTGCCCCGGATTTAATACCGGCTTGCACAGAGGCCCCCAATGCGACAGCTTCGTCCGGATTCACGTCAGCGTGTGGTGCTTTTCCGAAAAAGTCCGTTACGAGCTGATGAATATGTGGGATTCTGGTGGACCCGCCAACTAAAATGACGTCATCAATAGCTTCATTTTTTAGATCTGCATCGTTAAGAACCTGTTTGAGTTTATCCTTTGTCTCGAGCAATAAAGGCTCTATCAAACTTACAAATTGATCACGTGTGAGCGTAACATCAAGGCCGATTGGCTTATTGCCGCTAACAGTGGCAACAGGGATGGAAACATCAACCGTTTCCTTGAACGATAACTGTTTTTTGACCTTTTCGGCCTCTTCTTTTAAGCGCGCTCTTGCCCGAATGTCATCCCGTGGGTCTATTTGATGTTCATCCATAATTTTCTCTGCAAACCAGTCGACAAGCCGCCAATCAAAGTCTTCACCGCCTAACTGGTGATTGCCGGCAGATGCTTTTACCTCAAGAATTCCATCCATGAGTTCAACGACAGATACGTCAAATGTACCGCCGCCAAGATCATACACGAGAATATGACTATTATTCTTCATGTGGTGCATGCCATATGCGAGTGCGGCAGCTGTAGGTTCGTTGATAATCCGCTCGACGGTAAAGCCGGCCAGTTCTCCTGCTTGTTTCGTTGCTTGGCGCTGTTGGTTGGTGAAATATGCAGGAACGGTAATGACCGCTTCTTTTTCACCTTCACCGAGTTGCTGGTCAGCTTTGTGTTTTATTTCTTTCACAATCATGGCGGAAATCTCTTCGGGTGTATAGGATTTATCTCCGAGTGAAATGGTTTTGTCTTCTCCCATATCCCGCTTTACAGCTGCTTTCGTATAATCAGGCATAGCGACCAGGGCACTTCTGGCATCTTCCCCGACAGTGACATTCCCATCCGGGTCACGCAAAACAACAGATGGGATCATCGCCCGTTCGTTTTTCATCGGAATAATCGTTGGTTTCTGTTTGTAAATATAAGCAGCGGCCGAGTTGGTCGTACCCAGGTCAATACCGATAATGGGACGAAAAGATTGATCAGATGTTTTTGTCATTGTTTATCCTCCTTTACTGTTGTTACATGTGCTTTGCGGATGATACGGCCACTTTTCCAGGCAAACCCGCGTTTATGTACCATGGTGATTTCATATGGCTGAAGCTGATGGTTTTCCATCGGGACTGATTCAACGGCTTCAGCACGTGTCGGGTCAAAGATTTCGCCTTCATGGATAATTTCATGTATGCCAATAACCTCAAGTGTCTGTATTAATGCCCCAATCCACTGTCCCAGTAGCCCGGACCATTGTGAATCATTGGATAGGCGGTTATACACAATGTCCATATCATCGATTTGGCTGATTACGTTTTCGATTACGTGTTTTTCAGAAGAATTGTCTGCCATACTGGTTCGCTGTTTATCGAGTATTGTGGTCACGCTATCAAGTTTGTCTTCTGTGGTTTTCCCTGTTTTGTATTGAAGTCTGGTTAATTTTTGCAGTTGTTGCTCAATGTTTTCAAGCTTTTTTTCCGTTACTGCTGACTGTTGTTTTATCTGGCCTACTTCCTGAAAAATAGGGTCAGGATCTTTTTGCTTTTTTTTAAAAAACCAGCCCATGAATATTGGGATTCTCCTTTTTGATATGATTTGATGTTGTATCCTCTTTCATTTTATCAAATTATCCGTTTTTCTGCTGGGATATTTTCAAATTGTCGATATTTCCCGTTATTCTCTAAAGCAAATAACGCCTTTAGTTTGTTATAGATCGTTATACTATCAAGTGCCACAGGTGATAGAATTCGTCTAATTGCGTTTGTGTATCCTTTTATAGTAAACTTGAATATGGATTTACTAGTTCATTTTAAGGAGGTTGTAACGTGGTATTACCGTATAAACACGAACCATTCACTGATTTTACTGATAAACAAAATCGTGCTGATTATGAAGCCGCTCTCAGAAAAGTGGAGAGTGAGCTTGGCCAGGATTATCCGCTGGTTATTGGCGGAGAAAAAGTGTATACCGACGATAAGCTTGTCTCAGTCAATCCGGCCAATAAAGAACAAGTAATCGGAAATGCTTCAATGGCGACTAAAGAACATGTTGAACAAGCCATGAAAGCGGCAAAAGAAGCTTTTAAAGTATGGAAAAAATGGACCCCTGAAGAGCGGGCCGAAGTACTGTTCAAAGCAGCAGCTATCGCACGCCGCCGCAAGCATGAGATTTCTGCATGGATGTCCTATGAAGCGAACAAGCCATGGGGACAATCTGACGCAGATACAGCAGAAGGCATTGACTTTATGGAATACTACGGCCGTCAAATGATCCGTCTTGGACAAGGCCGGGAAATCAACGACCGTCCAGGTGAGAATAACACGTTTTTCTACCAGCCGCTCGGTCCCGGTGTAGCGATTCCGCCATGGAACTTTGCGTTTGCCATTGTCACCGGTACTACTGTGGGCCCTATTGTAGCGGGTAATCCCGTATTGATGAAGCCATCTGAAAACACACCGGTTATTGCATATAAAATGGTTGAAATCCTGGAAGAAGCCGGCCTGCCAAAAGGTGTTGTCAACTTCCTTCCGGGGGATCCTGCAGAAATTGGTGACTATCTGGTCGATCATAAAGACACACATTTCATTAATTTCACCGGTTCAGTTGGAACGGGTAAACGCATTTACAACCGTGCGTCTGTTGTACAGGAAGGGCAAACGCACTTGAAACGTGTTGTTGCTGAAATGGGCGGTAAAGATACGATCATTGTCGACAATGAAGCAGATCTTGATCTTGCTGCCAAATCGATTGTTGACTCAGCATTCGGCTTCCAGGGACAAAAATGTTCCGCATGTTCACGCGCCATTGTACATCAGGACGTCTATGATGAAGTGCTTGAAAAAGCCGTGGAAAAAGCAAAAGCTTATACGGTCGGCAACCCCGGTGAAGAAGATGTACCAATGGGCGGCGTTGTCAACCAGAAACAATTTGATAAAATTAAAGATTATATTGAAATCGGCAAAAAAGAAGGCGAACTTGCTTACGGCGGAGAAGCTGATGATTCCAAAGGTTATCATATCCATCCGACTATCTTTAAGGACATGGATCCTGAAGGACGTATTATGCAGGAAGAAATCTTCGGCCCTGTTGTCGGCTTTTCCAAAGCAAAAGATTTCGATGAGTTATTGGATATCGCCAACAACACAGACTATGCATTGACTGGTGCGGTCATTTCTAAGAACCGTGATCATTTGAACCGTGCCCGCCATGAATTTGAAGTTGGCAATCTATACTTCAATCGCGGATGCACAGGCTCAATTGTCGGTTACCAGCCATTCGGCGGATTCAAGATGTCCGGAACAGACGCCAAAGCGGGCGGACCGGATTATCTGTTGAATTTCCTTGCGCCAAAAACGGTTACGGAATCGTGGTAATAACGACTACAATAAAAAAACAAGCGGCAGTTGTTTTAGACTGCCGCTTGTTTTTTAATATATTTTGGGAAATCGCAGAACTATTGGCATTGTTATCATAATAGACATAGTCAACTTCAGTTCGGTGAGGTCAGTTTGCAGACTAATCAGTAATCACCAGGGAAACGAGGGTCGCTAGTGGTATGGTTTTTTGCATGTTTGCCGCGGCGCGAATAAGTGTCGGAATTATCATAGCTGTCGAAAAAGGAAATAGTGTCATACTTTAGTGTTTGAAGAATTATTGATCAATAGAGATACGTATGTTATAGCATTTTGTATAAAGAAACTGGAAACTTTTAAATTCTTTATAAAAACACTTGAATGATTAAACGCTTACAATTATACTAGTATCTAGATTGGTTATTTAGTTTGTTTGCCAAACAAAATAATATTAAAGGAGGGATTTTTAAAGAATTTAAATTATTAGGTAGATGACTTCTTTATTTTCTAGTCTAATCGTTTTGAATAAGGAGAATAATATCATAAAACGTATAACGATATCCCTATTGAAGCAAGGTTCTATTTGACAGAAATCGTAAGATTAGCTATTACATTATACATGATAATGTTCACAAATTGAAAACGTTTACGTTGAGCGGTGAAACAAGCAAACAGCTTGGAATGACTATCGGTTTTATTGTGACTTTCGGAGTAAGCCCTAGTCTCCAGATGTAACAAAAGAACTTTTCTTGGAGATTCTTTCGTTGATATCTGTTTTGTCGAATACAAGGATTTCACATTATTATTTAAGGAAGCCAGCAGTACAGTGGAATAAAGGTTCTTTATTTGAAATATTAACACTTCGGTAGCGTCGATACATTTGCAACAGGCATATACTTAATGGAACATTAGCCAATAGTGCTGCAAATAACATATTTCAATTTGGCATGGCTCAGAATTTTTAGTTTATGGTGATCACTATAAGTATTCGAAAGAAGAAGTGAATAAATTGATCGCTGTGGCATGGAAAATATGAAACGATGACATAGTTAAGAATGTAATTGGTTTGTATGCCAAACCAATTTAACTTAATTGTTATTTACTAAATCGCTTTCATGCGAAATAGGAGTCGATTGGGGAGGGAGAAAGGATGCGAGATAAGACGATGGCAGGTGAACTTGATTATAATTCGGCCAGATTATGGCAAGTAGGGTTATTTACCCTAAATAATAGCGCAACCAATTTGTATTTGTTTATTATAGGGTTTGTTTCTTATTATGTCACAGGTGTCGCAGGAGTAGCTGTTGTTGCAGCCAGTTTTGTAATTGGCGGCAGCCGCGTATTTGATGCGATCACCGATCCGATTATCGGATTTGTTATTGATAAAACGGAGTCCAAGTTCGGAAAGTTCAGACCCTTGATGGTTCTGGGTAATATCATTTTGGCAGGATCTGTGTTAATTATGTATAACTTTACACATTTATTGCCTCAAAGTCTACAGCTCCCGTTTTTTATATTAATGTATGTAGTTTATATTATTGGTTACACCTTTCAAACTGCCTGTACAAAAGCTGCGCAGACTGTCCTAACCAATAACCCGAAACAGCGCCCACTGTACAGTATTTTTGATACGCTTTATAATATTGGCATCTTTACTGGCGGACAAGTTATTGTAGCTTCATACCTTGTTGAGAAACATGGTGATTTCACAATGTCGCTGTTCACTGAATTAAATACGTATGCAATTGTTTTATCAGGTATTTTTACAATTTTGGCTGTAATTGCAATCTGGGAAAAGGACCGGAAAGAATATTTTGGATTGGCCAATGCAACTGTTAATACAAGATTTCGTGATTATTGGCCAATCTTAAAAGGAAACAGGCCATTGCAGATGTTGGTAATTGCAGCATCCACAGATAAAATTGCTACGATGGTATTGAGACAGCCAGCTGTTTATATTATGTTTTTTGGTATTATGATGGGTAACTATGAACTTAGTGGTACGGTTTCGCTAATCACCATTATACCGAGTGTTATTATTACTTTTCTAGGAGTCAGAATTGCGACTAAAAATGGATTGAAAAATGCTTTAGTTAAAGCGACCTGGATAGGGGTGAGTTCGGCAGCCTTTCTGTTTGTCTATTTTCTAATAATTGATGCCAAAACGATATCCCTTGAAAATATGGGATTGACAACAGTGATCTTTTTGATTGGGTACTTTTTACTAAGAGGTATTGAACAGTTGACACCATCAATTGTGGTTCCAATGGTTGCCGATGTTGCAGATTATGAGACAAGTGAAACTGGAAGGTATGTTCCGGGAATGATCGGTACTATCTTTTCCTTTATTGATAAAGTCATGTCATCTGCTGCACCGTTAATTGTAGGGCTGGTCGTAGCAATGATTGGTTATGAAAATGAGTTTCCCCAATTAGGGGATCCGTTGACAACACCACTATTGATGGTGACATTATTCCTGATGTTCGGTATCCCGATAATTGGTTGGGTCATTTCACTCATAGCAATGAAATTTTACGAGCTTCATAGTACCAAAATGAATGAAGTTCAAGAAAATATATATAGCATGAAAAGTGTTAAAGATGAAAATTCATCCAACGATAAAGTAGGTAATGGAAATTAAATAAAAAAATTTACAGGAGATGATAACATGCTTTACCCAATAACAACTGATACTAGAGGAGTATTAGATTTAAACGGAATCTGGAATTTTAAACTGGATAATGGTAATGGATTTGATGAAGAATGGTATGCATCAAAATTGACGGATACAATGAGCATGGCTGTTCCGGCTTCATATAATGATGCTGGAGTATTATCAGAAATCCGCGATCATGTCGGGTGGGTATGGTATGAACGCGAATTTTCGTTGCCTGCCTATTTAAGGAATGAACGGATTGTGCTACGATTCGGTTCTGCCACCCATTATGCCAAGGTATATGTGAATGGTGAACTGGTAGTTGAACATAAAGGCGGTTTTACTCCGTTCGAAGCAGAAATTAACAGTAAGCTAGCCGAAGGAAAAAATAGGGTGACTGTTGCTGTTAATAACATTGTTGATGAAACGACGCTGCCTGTTGGAAACTATGTGGAGGAAGAAATTGATGGGCTTGGGAAATGCGTGAAAAACACTCCGAATTTTGACTTTTTCAATTATGCTGGATTGCATCGTCCGGTGAAAATTTATACAACACCACACCGCTATGTTTCAGATATAACGGTACTGACCGATTATGATGGTTCAACCGGAAATGTCTATTATAAGACTGATGTGGAAGGTGACGGCATGACGGTTAAAGCTACAGTTATCGATGAAGCAGGTAAACAAGTTGCTGAGGCTAAAGGGGCTGAATCGAGTGTGACCATTCCAGATGTTAAGCTTTGGCAACCTATGAATGCTTATCTGTATTCCTTGAAAGTTGAACTGTATGATGGTGATAAGTTTGTTGATGTTTATGAGCAACCATTTGGCGTACGGACTGTCTGTGTAGAAAATGGTAAGTTTTTAATCAATGGAGAACCGTTCTATTTTAAAGGGTTTGGTAAGCATGAAGACTCCCCAATTCATGGACGAGGCTTTGATGAAACACTTAATATTACTGACTTTAACCTGATGAAATGGATTGGTGCAAATTCGTTCCGTACGGCGCATTATCCATACTCAGAAGAAATTATGCGCCTTGCCGACAAAGAAGGGATCGTTGTCATTGATGAGTCACCAGCGGTGGGGGTGCATCTGAATTTTGCTGCCACTTTATTTGGACCTAGAGCATTCCGTAATACCTGGGAGCACATTCAGACGTATGAACATCATCGGGATGTTATGAAAGAACTAGTTGCACGTGATAAGAATCACCCATCTGTTGTGATGTGGTCAGTAGCTAACGAGCCAGCAGCTGAAGAAGAGGGTGCTACTAAATACTTTAAGCCGTTGGTTGAGATGACTAAAGAGTGCGATCCACAAAACCGGCCGGTTACTATTGTTACGCATATGTGGTCTACGCCTGAAAATTGCCAGGTTGGAGACTTCGTTGATGTGCTTGCTCTGAATCGCTATTATGGCTGGTATGTACATGGTGGTGATCTTGATGTTGCAAAAGTGAAACTGCGCGAAGAACTTGAAGGATGGAAAGAACGTTGTCCTGATAAACCAGTTATTATGACTGAGTATGGTGCTGATACTGTCGCTGGTCTGCATGATATAGAGCCTGTTATGTTTACAGAAGAATATCAGTCCGAATATTTAAAGGCAAATCATGAGGTGTTTGATGAATTTGAAAATTTTGTTGGAGAGCATATTTGGAATTTTGCTGATTTCAACACGAGTCAGGGTACTATGCGGGTTCAAGGAAATAAGAAAGGTCTCTTTACCCGTGATCGTAAGCCAAAATCTGCTGCACATCTAATGCGCGATCGCTGGAATGAAATATCTGATTTTAATTATAAAGGGTAAATAAAGAAAAAGTAGCAGCCTTGTAAAACAAGGCTGCTACAATGCATGTATTGAGATTATCCTATAGTCATTTTATAAACCAAGTGTTATTTTCCATACAACGATGGAAAAACTTCGGGATATTCATACCAGGATCATTTATGATGCGACAAAAATAGCTCTGATACACCAAGGAAATGTTGAATTCCAAGTGCACATGCACCAATCACACAGGCTTTTCTGCCTAATTCTGATAATACAATGTTGTCGTATTGGCTTACATTTGATGTCATGTTTTCTTTGATTTTTTGAATCGCATTTGGATACGCCTTTAAAACTCGGCTATTCAGCACAACCGTACCGGGGTTATAGAGATTAATGACATTATTTAATCCGATTGCTACATAGAAAATATATTCATGAAACAATTCATGAGTAACGGGATCTTTTTTGTTAATCAGCTGTTTTATATCCCTGTGTGTTATGTGCGGTTTATTAAGTTGTTCAGATAGCTTATTAAATAGAATCGGTTCTGACGCATAAAGTTCCCAACAGCCATTATTGCCGCATTTACATCTTGGTCCGAATGGCGAAATAATCATATGCCCCATTTCTCCAGTATAGCCGTGACACCCTTTGTCCATGTCCCAATCGATCATTCTGCCAGCACCTATTCCTGAAGATAGCATAATAGACAATAGATGTGAACTTTGGTTGTGGTTATGGGGGTGGTGAAAGACTTTCTCTGCAAACGCAGAAAGGTTTGCGTTATTTTCGATAATTAAATGGATATCAAGTTCATTTTGAAGATCTTTTTTAAGATTCACTTTGCTCCACTGGTATTTTGGAATGAAGTTAATTTCTTCATCTTTGCCAACTGTTCCGTGTATGCCGATAACACAGCTGATAAGACCATAGCGAGAAAATGCGTACTTTGTTTGATAACTTTGTATTTGTTCCTTTAATAATGATGTGGCTTCATTGTAATCTTCTGTATCAAAATTTATGGTATTGTTCTCTACAAAGTTACCGATTAAATCCGCCACGGTAAATTGAATATTTTTGTAATCAAAGTCAACGCCAAGCAGATAGCCGGCAGTTTGATTGATGGAGAGCAGGATTGGTCGCCTGCCGACCGAATTGTGTTCTGGTCGTGTCTCATAAATCAGATCTTCATCCAGCAAATCCGATACTTGAACTGAGATAGTCGCTTTGTTTAACCCTGTGATCTTTGATAAGTTTGCGCGTGAGATTTGTTGATGTTCAATGATTTTTTGCAGAATCAGACTTCTATTGATTTTTTTGATGTATGCACCGTCGCCTATAACCAATTTGTTGCCTCCCTAAAGAAATTCTCTTATCTGCAGTATCCTACAATCTTGTGTAAGGTGCAACCAGAAATGGTTTTAAATTTAGAACATCTCTATTTTTTTAAAAATCACCTTGAAATGCAAAGCGCTTACATATATGATAGAATTAGATAGTTTGTTTAGGGGACAAATTAATTTGTTAACATTATTCATGAAAGGTTTGATCCATCTATGAAACCATTAATTGATAGTAACTTTTTACTTTTTAACGAAACGGCACAGCAGCTTTACCATAATACAGCAAAGCACATGCCGATTATTGATTACCACAATCATCTAGTGCCGGAGGAAATCGCAGAGGACAAGACGTTTGAAAATATTTCAAAGGTTTGGCTTTCCGGTGACCATTACAAATGGCGGGCGATGCGTGCTAATGCCATTAGTGAAGAGTATATAACGGGAGATAAATCTGATTATGAAAAGTTTCTGGCGTGGGCTGAAACAGTTCCGAAAATGATTGGTAATCCGCTATATCATTGGACACATATGGAACTTAAACGTTATTTCGATATTGACACACTATTGAATGAAGAGACAGCTCCGATGATTTGGGAAGATGTGAATCGGCAGCTGAATACACCGGAAATGTCAGCCCGATCATTGCTGAAACAGAAAAATGTTGAATTTGTTGGGACAACGGATGATCCGACCGATAGTCTTGAAACACATGCTGCACTTCAGAAAGAAGACTTTGGTGTGCAAGTTTCCCCTTCATTCCGTCCTGACAAGGCCCTTCAATTAGAAAATAACGATTTCAATGTATGGCTGAAAAAGTTGGAACAGGCTGCCGATGTATCAATTGAACATTATGATGATTTTCTTACGGTACTGGAAAAGCGGGTCGCTTATTTTGATAAGCATGGCTGTCGTAGCTCAGATCACGGCATTAATGTTATGTTCTATGAATCTGCTTCATTTGAGGAGGTCTGTGATGTTTTTGAGAAACGCCTGCAAGATAGGGAATTAACCCAAAAAGAAATCGATAAATTTAAAACGTACACGTTGATGTCGCTTGGCGAAATGTATGCGGATAAGGAGTGGGTTATGCAGCTTCATATGGGGCCGCTAAGAAACAATAATACAAGGATGTTCAATAAGCTCGGTCCTGACAGCGGCTTTGATTCAATAGGGGATCGTGAGCTTGCTGTACCGCTTGGCCACTTCCTGGATGCCTTGGAACAGAAAGAAAAGCTTCCGAAAACAGTATTATACAGTTTGAATCAGAAAGATTACTATGTGCTTGCATCGATGGCCGGGAATTTCCAGAATGACGAAATACCGGGTAAAATTCAATTCGGAACAGCTTGGTGGTTTAATGATCAGATAGAAGGTATGGAACACCAGATGAGTGTACTGGCAAATGTTGGTCTGATCAGTAATTTTATCGGAATGCTGACTGATTCAAGAAGTTTTCTTTCATTTCCGCGTCATGAATATTTCCGGAGAATCCTGTGTAATCTGCTTGGAAAATGGGTTGAAGAAGGAAAGGCGCCAAACGATATGAAATTGCTTGATCAATATGTACAAGACATTTGCTATAACAATGCAAAACGGTATTTTAATCTATAGATGCAGGGAGGATTATAAATGGAAATGAGTTTTCGCTGGTATGGTCATGATGATCCTGTAACATTGGAGCATATTCAGCAAATTCCGGGTATGACCGGTATCGTTTCAGCAATTTATGATATTCCGGCCGGCGAAGTTTGGCCTTACGATAAAATCATGGAACTGAAACAAGCTATCGAGCATCATGGGCTGAAATTGAATGTTATTGAAAGTGTGCCGGTACACGAAGATATTAAAATGGGGCTTGAGTCCAAAAATAAGTGGATTGCCAATTATAAAGAGACATTAAGGAATCTTTCAAAAGCCGGTGTAAAGACAGTGTGTTATAATTTTATGCCGGTTTTTGACTGGACCAGATCTGAACTTGATGCGGCATTGCCGGACGGGTCCCATTCACTGACATACGATGATGAAAGAATTAAAGATATTGATCCGTTAAGTGGCGAACTGACGCTTCCCGGATGGGATCTGTCCTATCAGACTGATGATTTGCGCCGGATTATTGATCGCTATCAGTCAATAACCGAAGAAACTTTGATGAATAACCTGATTTATTTTCTGGAAGAGATTATTCCAGTGGCTGAAGAAGAAGGTATATTGATGGCTGTTCATCCGGATGATCCGCCGTGGTCAATCTTTGGGCTTCCACGAGTTGTAACGAATAAAGAGAATGTCTCATATATTCTCCGGAAAGTCGACAGCCTTAATAATGGACTTACATTCTGTACCGGTTCATTCGGGTCTGATCCAGAAAATGATCTGCCGGGGATTATTGAGGCCGCAAAAGGTCGCATCCATTTTGTACATGCCCGGAATGTTAAGTGGTTTGGAAAGCATTCGTTCCAAGAAACATCACATCTTGCAGGAGATGGTTCACTAAATTTATCTGCTGTTTTGAAAAAATTGCATGAATCCGGTTTTGCCGGACCAGTGAGACCTGATCATGGCCGTATGATCTGGGGCGAAGAAGGCAGACCGGGATACGGTTTATATGACCGTGCGCTGGGTGCAATGTATTTAAATGGTGTACTGGATACTTTAAATAATCGTTAGGAGAATTGATATGGAATTACCGTTTCAAATTGATTTAAACGATAAAGTAGCTGTTGTGACAGGAGGTAGCGGTGTACTGGGATCTGTTTTCGCGGCAGCACTGGCAAAAGCGGGTGCAAAAGTGGCCGTACTGGCACGAACCAAAGATAAAATCGACGCTGTTATCCAGGATATAAAATCAGATGGCGGCGAGGCGATTGGATACAGTGTGGATGTTCTCGATAAAAAAGCTCTGGAGGATGTTCATGCGGATGTAAAGAAAAATTTTGGACGCTGTTCCATCTTAATTAACGGGGCAGGTGGAAATAATCCCAAAGCAACGACATCCAAAGAATACTTTGATGTATCAGATGTAAATGATGCGTCATTGCAGTCATTTTTTGATTTGGAACAGGATGGGGTGAGTGACCTATTTAATTTGAATTTTCTGGGGACATTGCTCCCGACTCAGGTTTTTGCCCGGGATATGACACATCAGAATGAAAGCACAATCATCAATATTTCATCAATGAATGCCTACACACCGCTGACCAAGATTCCTGCTTACAGCGGGGCAAAAGCAGCCATCAGTAATTTCACACAGTGGTTGGCCGTTCATTTTTCCAAAGCGGGCATCCGTGTCAATGCGATGGCTCCCGGTTTTTTCTTGACTGAACAGAACAGGGATTTGATGATCAGAGAAGACGGCGAATTAAGCGAACGGGCAAATAAAATCCTTTCACAGACACCGATGGAAAGGTTCGGTGAGCCGGAAGAACTGGTCGGAACATTGCTGTGGCTTGTGGATCACAAGTCTTCAAGCTTTGTAAATGGTATCGTTGTGCCGGTTGATGGCGGATTCTCATCATATTCAGGTGTATAGGAGGGGTTTAAATGCAGGTTTATAAAATTTTAAGCACGATGATCGAGCATAAATTGGCTGTTGTCATTCGGGGAGAAAGTAGCGCCATGGCTGAGAAGACCGCTAAAGCATGTGTTGACGGCGGCGTAAAAACACTGGAAGTTACGTTCACAGTCCCCGGTGCTCGAGGCTTATTGGCATCGCTGGCTGAAACATATGAGGATGCCACAATCGGTGCCGGAACAGTCTTGGACAGTGAAACGGCACGTATTGCTATTCTTTCCGGTGCTCGTTTCATTGTTAGCCCAGGTTTTAGTGAAGAAACAGCAAAACTGTGCAATCGCTATGGCATACCATATTTGCCGGGTTGCATGACAGTAAATGAAATGCTTCATGCAGCTGAATTTGGTACTTCTGTAGTTAAGCTATTTCCGGGGAGCAATTTTGATCCTTCGTTTATCAAAAACGTCAAAGGACCGCTGCCGCATATTAACATTATGCCAACTGGCGGCATCACGCTTGGGAATGCTAATGATTGGCTGGAGGCAGGAGCAGTTATGTTGGGAGTTGGCGGCGAAATAACCAAACCAGCTAAAACAGGCAATTATGGTGAGGTTACGACATTGGCAGAGAGTTTTCAGAATCTGGCGGCAAAGGGATGATGGCATGGGAAAAGTTGTGACAATAGGTGAGCTGATGCTGCGCCTTACTCCAAAAAACAATGGACGTCTGAACCAAGCCACTGAATTTAAAGCTTATTACGGGGGAGCTGAGGCAAATGTGGCCATGTCACTGAGCAAGTTCGGACATCATGCCAGCTTTCTGTCTGCTTTCCCTTCAAATGATATTGGAGATGCTGCGGCTTCTCATCTTGCAGGCTGCGGTGTAGATACTGCTTGGATTTTTCGACAAGGCGGGCGACTCGGAACATATTATTACGAGGAAGGTTATTCGCTAAAACAGGCGAAAGTGATTTATGACAGGGATCACTCAGCTATCCATCATCTTCCGGGTATTGGACTTGACTGGAAATCCATTTATCAGGATATAGATTTGCTGCATATTACCGGTATAACACCGGCCCTTAGCAACGAACTCAAAAATTTGACGCTGGAGGCTGTAAAAGCCGCAAAAGAATCCGGTGTCAAAGTAAGCTTTGATTTTAATTTCCGCAGTAAACTTTTGAGTATTGAGGAAGCTAAAAGGACAATTCTGAATATTTTACCATATGTTGACATTTGTTTTGCCGGGTATAAAGATTTCGTTTACCTTCTTGGGGAAGAAGGACCTCAAACATTCAGTGACCAAAGATTGGCGGCTTTTTATGAAAACTATGCCGATAAATATGGTATATCTGTATTTGCATCGACAGACCGCCAGGCCATTTCGGCGACACAAAATAAGCTTCAAGGTTTTGTGTACCAAAATAGCCAGTTAGTCTCTTCGGGGAATTACTCGTTTGAAATACTAGACCGTATAGGCGGCGGAGATGCATTCGCGGCAGGTGTTCTGCATGGTATGCTGACAGAAATGGATCCCGCAGAGACTGTTGAATTCGGTACGGCTTCAGGGGTTCTCAAGCATATGGTATACGGAGATCATAATCAATTTACAGCAGTGGAAGTTGAGCAGTTTCTGCAAAACCATGGAACGGATGTTAGCAGGTAATAGCGCAAAGAAAAATAGATGAGCTAATTCTACATTGAAACTATTCATTAAAAACACGGTGCTTACTTTTGTGATCACCGTGTTTTGAGTGTTATATTATTTCATTAGGTACACGCATTTACAAGCGGGCATCTGTTGTTCACAAAGGACAAATACACTTGAATCGGATAGTTGCTAAAATTGTACTGGATGCTGAACTACCTTTCACCTAAGACAGTGACAGCAGTCTGGACACTAGAGGCCTTAAATAAAATAAGCTATGATTTTTAAACCGCCGCTCATTTTTGTGTATTTGATAAGTTTTACATCTTAGTTGATTTCGAATGTGAGTTCGTTTATACTTGGATTATGGAGTTAATGTAAAGGATGTGGTAAAATGGTGGCAAATGAAATCATGCTTGAAAAGCCGACTGATTACAATTTAAAGATCCCGGATTATGATGCCCTCTGGAAAAACATGATACCAAGGTTGATTACACATACAAAGTATATCGTTTTAAAGATCAGAGTATAACTAAACTGGAACAGGCATCCAATCCTTTCGCACATGCTGTTATTGCAGGTATTTATGCCAGCAACACCAAAAATGATTCAGTTGCACGCTATGTTTTTAAGCGAAAACTTATGATTCAATTATTACAAAAGTTCTCCAATCAACAAGAAGATACCCGCACCTATCTATCAGCTCTATTTTACTTCATTGATTATTTACTCCAAGTTCCGAAAAATTTAACCGAGCAATTGAAAAACGATATTATTCCATATATGGGAAAGGAGGTTGTCCAAAGAATGCAGACGGAGAGAACGAATTCATCGCAAACATTGGAAGAGATTTTTGCTGAATTGCGGCAAGAGGGCAGGGAAGAAGGGAAGAAGGAAGGCAGAAAAGATGCGCTAAAACAATTTGTTCGGAAATTAATACGTGAAAACTATGCCGATGAGCAGATTGCGAAGTTGACAGAGTTAGATCCTGTTCAAATCGCAAAATTGAGAAAAACCCTGAAGGATTAGTATGTAAACGATGCTGATCTTATCTATCGGTGAGGTCAGATTCGTTAGGCATCTGCGCTAGCGGTTAAACACTGGAGTATTTGAAAAAGGAGGCCTCCGGATTCGCAGGCAGGTAAAAAAAACACGGTGTCCATTTTCAGGAACACCGTGTTTTGGGGTAACATTTCGAAAGCTTAATCTCTATCCTATTGAATAAAACTTTTATTCACAAACCCTTCAAAATCAGGCTTCTCTTTCAGGAATTGGAGATCATGAGATGAATTGCCGAATTCCTGTATGACGTCTGCATCAACTTCATACGTGAAGTTGGTACGCTCCCAGGCATTTTCCATAACGCTTTTCTTCAGCTGCTGATCCGTAATATCAGCGATACCTTCGATGGTAATATCGATGGCTTCGTTAGGGTTATCGTTAATATATTGAACGGCTTTCTTATGGGCATCAACTAACTTTTGCACCTGTTCACTGTTATTCTCAATCATGACATCCGATGTGACCATGACTGCTGCAGGCAGCGTTTCTCCAAATGAAACGTCACTGGTTGGGATGACGACGTTGGCGTCCACTTTTGCTTCCATGACAGATGCCCATGGTTCTGGTGCTGTGGCGACATCCACATCACCTTTTTCAAATAAGGACTGGTATCGTGCAGGTTCACCGGTTACGTGCTTCATCGACCCACCGATTCGTTCAGAAGTGATGCCTTTTTCTTTCATATATGTTTCGAACTGAACATCGTGTGTGCATCCGACACGCGGTGAGATGAACGTTTTTCCTTCAACATCTTCCCATGATTTAATGCCGCTTCCGTCACGGGATACGATAACCGTGCCTCCAGTTGATGATGCCCCGATGATCTGTACGTCGACACCGGAGATGAAACTGTTTATGGCCGGCCCCGGTCCGACGAGTCCCCCTTGAATTTCACCGGCTGCGAGGGCTTTCATAAACGTAGAGCCGTCAGGAAATGTCTGGTATTCGACAGTGACATTTTCCCCAAGGTGATCCTGATACATTTCCTTTTGTTTTGCAACCATGGCCGGTGCGTGATTTAGGTTAGGAAAATAGCCAATTGTTACTGTTTCTCTTTCTTTATTGCCTGAAGCATCACCACTGCCCCCGCATGCTGCGAGAACCAGAAATGTGCTGATTACCAATAAACCCAGAAATTTTCTCAACTTGAAAATCCCCTTTCTGTTGTAAATGACATATTCAATCGGTTGAAAACTGCTGATTATTACGCTGCTTCTTCCATGCCCCAGCGTTTGAGCACTTTCTTTTCAATCCGCTGGAATACAAGCTGGTCGACAACCGAACCAATCACGCCAATAATAACGATGATCCCAATCACCAGACTCATGTTGTTAAAATCAGATGCATAGCTGAGCGTGTAGCCAAGCCCGGGACCTGTGCTCAGCATTTCGCCTGCCATCAACGCACGCCAGCTAAATGCCCATGCCAGACGAGCGCCGGTTACTGCGTGCGGAATGGCTGCAGGTATCACGACTTTGTAAAACAAATCCATTCCCGTTGATCCCATCGTGCGTGCCGCTTTCAGATATATGGGTGCGACATTTTTGATTCCTATGCGCATATTCATGGTCATGACGAAGATTCCGCCGATTATAACAACAAAAATGATCGATGCTTCAGTAAAGCCGAACCAGATGATGGCAAGCGGCACCCAGACAATGCTGGGAACACTTTGCAATGCTAAAATCATGGTCCCAAGTGTTTCGTCCGCTGTCCTAACTTTGGCGAGCAGAACGCCAAGAAGCGTTCCTATGACAAGTGAAGTAGCAAGCCCTATAAATAGATGGCGGAAACTGGCGATAATATCGTAAACCAACGTCATGTCAGCAAAACCGGCATAGATTGTTTTTGTAACTGTAAACGGGCTTGGAATCATAGACTCCGGCCAGATACCGAGAAGATATATGCTGTGCCAGATTAAAAGAAGGACAGCAAAAAATATAATGCGTTTAATGACTACGGGCATACTGAAGCTCCTCTTCCATGACATTTTCAATCTCAGTCTTCAAAATGGCCATGACATTCTCTTCCAGCGCAGCCATACCTTGCTTCTGTCGTGGTCGTTCAAGATCAACTTTGAAATCCGAAATGATGGTACCCGGCCGTGCGCTCATGATGATAACGCGATCTGACAATTTAATAGCTTCCCGGATACTGTGTGTGACAAATACGATTGTCTTTTGAGTGTTCATCCAAATGTTTTCGACTTCATCCTGGAGTACCTGGCGTGTTTGTTCATCCAGTGCGCCGAATGGTTCATCCATCAAAAGCAGTCCGGAATCCATCGCCAGAGCCCTGGCGATAGCGACACGCTGCTGCATCCCGCCGGAAAGCTCATGCGGATAGTTTTCGGCAAACTGGCTGAGGTGCACCATTTTCAAATAATCCGCTGCTGCTTGATCCTGTTTCTGTTTGCCCATTTTTTTGCGTAATGGGAAAGTAACATTTTCTTTGACCGGCATCCATGGGAATAATGCCGGTTCCTGAAATACCATGCTTTTATCCGGGCCCGGTTTAGTAACTTTCTCATTTTCGAGATAGACTGAACCGGAAGAAGGCTTTGATAAACCGGCAATCATGGATAACAGGGTTGATTTGCCGCAACCGGATGGTCCCAGCAATGAGATGAATTCGCCTTCATTGATTTCCATATTAATATTTTCTAACGCCTGAAGCGGCTCTTCATCTTTGCGCTGGAATGATTTCGAGATGTTATTGATGTCCAGGTACATGGGCTTCACTCCTGTTGATTTTAATCCATACTAATTTTATAGGAAATATGGGTTTTAAGCATTTTACCATGATTTGATTCATTTTCCAATAGGAAACCAAATAAAAATAAAAAATGGGCGCGGGTAGATTAGGAAGTAGTATCAGACACTCTATACCCATTAGAAAAACTCGGCATTCGCCTCGTCTTATAGCGAATGCCGAAGTTTTCTTATAAGGTCATCCATCATTTATACTTTCTGACGTTACAAAAAAAGCCTATATCTGTTAAAAGATATAGGCTGCTATTGTTTATGTTTATTTCCATGTATCCTCCAGCACTCGCACCCAATTCCCATGCGTGATTTTCTGCAGTTCGCCATCATGGAAACCATGTGCTTTAAGACGCTCGATTAGTTTTGGCAGACCTCTTACATCTTTCAATGAATCGGGTACAGTCGTTCCGTCAAAGTCGGATCCCAGGGCAACATGCTCAATACCGAATTTTTCGGCAATGTATGCCACGTGACGGACAATTTCATCCAGTGAAATATCTGTTCCGAGTCCGCCGTCTTCCCGCAGCATGTTGACCGCGTAGTTGATGCCGACAACGCCATTCGATTCAGCGATAGCGGTCAGCTGCTTATCGGTCAAATTTCGCGCGATCGGACTGAGAGCATGGGCATTGGAATGGGTTGCCACAAGCGGAGCGTCGGTGAGATCTGCAACATCCCAGAATCCTTTTTCGTTAAGGTGTGTGTTATCAAGCATAATACCGAGTTTATTGCATTCATGTACAAGCGCCTTGCCGTTATCTGTTAGTCCATCGCCGGTGTCGGGTGATGAAGGATAACGAAACGGCACGCCTTCACCGTAAACATTTGGACGGCTCCAAACGGGACCGAGCGAGCGCAGCCCTGCTTGATAGAGAACGTGGAGTGCATCAAAGTTAGTATCGATCGCCTCAGCCCCTTCTATATGAAAAATCGCAGCCAAAATGTCATTTTTCAGGCAGTATCTTAAATCATCTGCGTTTCGGACAACTTTTAGCTGACCATCAGCTTCTGATTCAAGCTTGAATAATTTCGCTGCAAGCGCGTGTGTGAATGTTAAGGCTTGTTCAAGGCTGACCTTTGGCGGAAGTGGGACATCATAACCATTTTCAGTCATGTGATCTTCAGGCTCAGCTTCATAATTCATATTTGGTGTATAAACTGCAAAAAAACCGCCGGCAAATCCACCTTTTTTAGCTCGGGGCAAATCAAGATGTCCCGCTGAACTTTCCGTGAAAAACGAGGGCGGATCATCGGACATATGCAGCCTGAGCAGTGTATCGTTATGTCCATCGAATATTGGAAAATCGGTCATATTCAGTCACTCCTTTTGTTATAACGTCAGAAAAGCTGCGGCATTCGCTATAAGACAAGGCGAATGTCGAGTTTTTCTAAGATGGTGTTAGTTGATTTTATCATATTTTTATACGCTTTAATCATTTCGGTTGTCGATCATATTCATCTGTTCGCGAAAATAATAAAAACGTGCTATATTATGAATGTAGATAACATAATATTCGGAAAAAAGGGGTGAAATGATGAATGGGCGGCAACAAGCTATTATAGAAGAATTTAATAACGTGGGTAATGAACCATTAACAAGTGCTCAATTATCTACTGCGATTAACGTGAGTCCAAAAACAATCCGAAATGATATCAAAGAAATAAATTCACTTTTACAAAGATATAACATCAAAATTTATTCAGTCCGGGGAAAAGGTTATCTTTTAAAGCCAAATGATAACACGATAATCAACAGATTTCTTCAAGAATATGAAAAAAATCAACATTCATTAATTCCGGCAGAACCTGAAAAACGGGTGAATTATTTAATGGAAAAATTGTTGTTTAATTCTGGCTATATAAAAATGGAAGATATAACCGAGGAATTATTTGTCAGCAGGTCGACATTACAAAGTGATTTGAAAATTGTTCGCGATATCCTAAGCGATTATGAGCTGATAATTAATCATAAGCCAAATTATGGTATTAAAGTGAGTGGGAAAGAAGCCATGATCCGCTTCTGTATTTCTGAGTATATTTTTAACCAAGAGCCATTGTCACTTGAAACGAATTGGATGAGGTTATTATCCGAAGCAGACTTAGAAGTTATTCGAGAGAGTATTCTCAGTAACTTGAGGAAGCACCAAATTATAATTTCGGATGTTAGTCTGCAAAATTTATTAACTCACCTTGCCATAGCATATAAGCGAATATGTGAAGATAAATCTGTACAAATCGTGAACAAAGAACTTCCTCAAGAAAGTAAGGAAAAGGAATATTTGGTTGCACAGGAAATTTTGAGGGATGTCGAGAAAGGTCTGGATATTTGCTTCCCTGAAAACGAAATAACCTATTTATCTATACATTTAAAAGGAACCAAATTAACGTCTTCAATGAACAAAAAGAGTGATGGGAAAGTTTTAGATACTGAAATAGATATTCTTTCTGAGGAAATTGTGAAGCGAATTGATAACAAATATGCTCTGAAGCTATCTGATGATAAAGAACTTCTGCTAAATTTAAGCCTGCATTTAAAACCCGCCATCAATCGATACCGTCATCAAATGAATATCCGTAATCCAATGTTGAATGAAATTAAGATGAAATATCCACTCTCATTTGAAGCAGCATTAGTTGGCGCTGATGTTTTAAGTGAACAATTAGGCATACATGTCAATGAAGATGAAATGGGTTATATAGCACTGCATATTGAAACCGCTCAAGAAAAGCTTAAAAGTTTTGGAACCCGACGGAAGCGGTGTTTAATCGTATGTTCTTCCGGGTTTGGGAGTGCACAGTTACTGTTATATAAATTGAAAAATAAATTCTATGAAAAACTCGATATAATTGGAACATCAGAGTATTATAATTTAAATAACGAGGCATTGGAAAGCATTGACTTTATCATAAGCACAATTCCAATAGATCAAAAAATGACTATACCGATAATTTACGTCAGCACCATACTTGGTGGTAATGACATTTCCAAGATTGAACACGTTCTAGGGGACTCCGGTTCCACTTTGGAAAAAAGTATATTTTCTGATTATACTTTTTTGAATCGCGATTTTGCAACTCCTGATGCGGTTATTCAGTTTTTGACTGAAGTATTGATAAAAGATGAGGAAGCAGAAAAAGGTTATACAAATTCTGTATTGGAAAGAGAGCGTTATGCCCCCACCAGTTTCGGTAATCTTGTGGCACTACCGCATCCTCTGGAGCCCGCAACCAACGCTACTTTTTTATCCATTGTCACGTTAAGAAAACCCATACAGTGGGGTGACAAGCATGTTCAGTTGGTTATTTTACTCAATGTAGATAAAACAAAAAAGGATGACTTAAAGCCGATGTTTAACGCACTTGTCAGATTAATCGATAATAAGCAGGCGGTTTTTCAACTTCTGGAATGTGAGTCGTTTACACAACTTATAGATGTCATAAAATCTGTCTAAACATACAGAGAGCAAAGGCATTTCATTTGATTCCGTCACTTTTTCGGGTCAACAGCCATTTTTTTAAGTGAATATTTTTTCCGTTGCCAGCGGTAAAATATCAACTAAACATGAATGCGCTTTCATCATAAAATTGAAACAAGATAAATGAATGTTAGTCAACAGAAGAAAGGATGGTCATAATGAGAAGCTTGAAATTAACTGTGGTTGGAGGGGGGTCTTCCTATACGCCTGAATTACTGGAAGGGATTATTAATAATCAGAATGTCTTAAACGTATCTGAAATCTGGCTGGTGGATGTTGAAGAAGGAAAAGAAAAGTTATCTATCATTGCGGATCTATCAAAGCGAATGGTCAAAAAGGCTAAATATTCCATCAAAGTCTTTGAAACGTTTGATAGGAAAGAAGCGATAAAAGATGCTGATTATATTATTACGCAAATTAGAGTTGGTCAACTGACTATGAGACGACATGATGAATATATATCGATTAAACATGGCGTAATAGGCCAGGAAACAACTGGGGCAGGAGGGTTCATGAAGGCTCTACGAACAATCCCGGTTCTGCTTGACATTTGTAGGGATATAGAGGAACTGGCGCCCAATGCATGGTTGTTAAATTTTACAAATCCGGCGGGGATTATAACAGAGGCAATTTTAAAGCACAGTCATGTTAAAGTCATTGGCCTTTGCAATAACCCCATCAATTATTATAAAAAATTTGCAAATACCTACAATGTTGGCGTGGATGATGTCAGTATTCATTTTACGGGTATTAATCACCTTATTTGGATTACCGGTCTGTACATTAAAGGGCAATCAAAAATTCACGATATTTTAATGGGTCAATCAGACAGTTACGAAGCAAAAAATATCCCTGATTTTGGTTGGGATATAGAATTTTTGCAGTCCTTGGGGGCTGTTCCGTGTGGTTACCACAAGTATTACTACCAGACAGATCGTATCCTTGATGAGCAGCTTGAAGAGTATCAACACAACGAAACACGTGCTGATAAGGTCCAAAAGATTGAAAAGGAATTATTTGAAGTTTACCAAAATCCTGAGTTACAAGAAAAACCCAAAGCGTTGGAACAGAGAGGCGGGGCTTATTATTCTGAAGCGGCGATTAATTTAATTCTTTCTATACACCGTAATTCAAGGGATGTTCACACACTTAATGTTCAAAATAATGGAACAATAAAATGTCTGCCTGATGATGTCAGTATAGAAGTAAACTGTGTTGTAGAAAGTCATCAGATAACGCCGCTCCAAGTTGGTGATGTATCACCACAAATCAGGGGGTTATTACAGAATGTGAAAGCCTATGAGGAACTTACAGTAGATGCGGCTGTTTATGGTGACAAGGGGCTCGCACACCAAGCATTGACATTGCATCCACTTGTCCCAACGGCAGAACGGGCAAAAAATATTTTAGATGAAATGTTGCAAATGAATACGAACTTTCTACCACAGTTCAACGAACATAGTCACGAGGGGGATAACTATCTATGAAAATAACATTACTATGCGCGCTAGGCATGAGTACAAGTCTTTTAGTTGAAAGAATGAAGAAAGCGGCTGATAACCAAAGGATTAACGCTGAAATCGAAGCACATTCTGTGGATGATATTGACAACCAACTGAAAAATTCTGATGTGATATTGCTGGGTCCACAGATACGTTATAAAAAAAATGAACTGTTTAAAAAGGGGGAAGCAGCCAAGGTACCAATGGCTGTTATTGATATGAAAGCGTATGGTGCTACGAATGGAGAAAAGGTGCTTGAACAAGCACTGGGATTAAATAACTAAAATGGGGGATAAATGTGAATCGTTTCAATGAATTTATGGAGCGTTATTTTATGCCTGTTGCCGGTAAGCTGTCTGAGCAGCGTCATTTGAAGGCAATCAGGGATGGTATTGTGGCGACGATGCCATTATTAATCATCGGCAGTATATTTTTAATAATATCATCTCCACCAATTGAATCCTGGTCGAAATTTATGGAACCTTATGCGCCGGCCCTCAGTATACCAGTGGATGCGACATTTGGTCTGTTAGGACTGGTTGCAGTATTTTCAATAGCTTATAGCCTTGCTAAAAGTTATGAGATGGATGAGTTGTCAGCCGGTGTGCTCAGTCTTGCTGCGTTTTTTGTTGCAACCCCTTTTACTGAGAACGGAAATATACCGTTAAATTTAATGGGCAGTGAAGGTCTGTTTATTGCCATTGTTTTGGCTATTTTTACAGTTGAAGTTTACCGTTTCTTTGAACAGAGAAATATTGTAATTCGTATGCCTGAAGGAGTGCCGCCATCAGTCTGGCGTGCGTTTACGGCTTTGATCCCTGGTGCTGTTATCATTTTTGCTGTATGGGGAATCGATCTTATTTTAAAAAATGCCTTTGATTTGTCCTTACATGGGGTTGTTGGTGCTGTATTACGTCAACCATTGGAAGCTATGGGTGGAAGTTTATGGGGTGCTATTATAGCGATCATCCTTATCCATTTGTTGTGGTCTTTTGGCATTCATGGAATTTCTGTTGTCGCGAGTGTTATGGCACCGATATGGTATAGTCTGACCGAACAGAATGTGGCTGCACAGCAAGCCGGTGAGGAACTTCCGCATATTATCGGTCAGCCTTTTATGGCAATTTGGTGGGCTGTAGGCGGATCAGGTATGGCACTTGCGTTGACGATTTTATTTGTTTGGCGGGCACGGTCAAAACATTTAAAAGGGTTAGGGCGCGGGTCCATTTGGGCCAGTTTTTTCAATATCAGTGAGCCGGTTGTATTCGGCTCGCCCATCGTGATGAATCCATTATTGGTGATACCTTTTATACTGGCTCCATTGGCAGTTGGGATAATAACGTACTTTTCTATGTCACTCGGTTTTGTAGGAAAACCTTATGTGATTGTACCATGGACCACTCCCCCGCCATTTTCAGGTGTGTTGACCACTGGTGATTGGCGTGGCGGTGTATTAATGATGGTCAATATACTCATTGCGATACTTATCTACTACCCATTTTTCCGTCTGTATGATAAAAAACTTGTGGAGGAAGAGAAAGAAAACGCATCCGCATCCGCTGCAGCTGCCGATGAGGAATAATGTTTTTAATTGAAAATATGCTTAGAATTTTTTCACATTTAGAATCAGGAGTTACAGAGGTTATGTGTCACCCTGCATTTATGGATTCCTGGTTTAATCGTATAAGCAGCTATCATTATACAAGAATGAAGGCGTAAAGTGTTAACAGACATTAGAAAAACTCGGCATTCGCCTCGTCCTATAGCGAGTGCCGAAGTTTTTCTTATAAGGTCATCCATAATTTATACTTTCTGACGTTATAAAAGTAAAAGAATGGTGGGAAAACCATTCCATACATCTAATCCATTGTGGAGGGCTAAGACATGGACATTGAAAATTTTTCAATGAATATCATTTTACATGCAGGAAATGCCAAAAATTATCTGCATGAGGCACTTCAAAATGCTAGAAATGCAGCATTTGATCAAGTTGAGGCAAAGATGAAGCAAGCCTCTGATGAATTATTGGAGGCCCATAAACTACAGACAAAATTTATTCAGGAAGATACAAAGGAGGGATTAAAAACACTGCCGGTGTTGCTGGTTCACGCTCAAGACCATTTAATGACCGTCATGTCTGAAAAAAGTCTGATTGAAGAAATGATACAAATTTATCGAAATCAGAAGGATCTGAATGAGAAAGTGAATCATTTAATCGAGGAATATAGAACTGGGAAGTCATCATGATCATACACAACGCGATAATATCTTTTGAGGAGTGTTTTTGTGAAAAGATTGAAATTAACAATGATGACAATTTTAATTTTTGTGATCGCTTTAACATTTTCGCAAATAAGCTCGAATGCTAATGACAATCAAAACAAGAAAAATAGTGATGGCAATCAAAAAGTAAGCCCTGGTATTGAAGTTCTTTTGAATAAAAAGATGAATTGGCTTAAAAATAAACGAGTTGGTTTGATAACGAATCCGACTGGTGTGACAAGTAATTTGACAAGTAGTATTGATGTGCTGTACAACAATCCAAAGGTGAATTTGACAGCATTATACGGTCCGGAACATGGTATACGGGGTAATCGTGAAGCCGGAGAGTACGTAGAATCTTATATTGATGAAAAAACAGGTTTGCCTGTTTATAGCTTGTATGGGCCAACATGGAAACCAACAGAAGAAATGCTTGATGATGTGGATGTCCTCTTATTTGATATTCAGGACATTGGTTCGAACGTTTATACGTACATCTACACACTGGGATTTGCGATGGAAGCAGCAGCGGAATACGATAAAGAGTTGATTGTATTGGATAGGCCAAATCCGATTGGCGGGACGAAGGTTGAAGGGCCAGTGCGTTCTGAAGATGCTGTCAGCTTTATGGGTAGGTTCATGCTGCCGGTTAGGCACGGCATGACAGTCGGTGAATTAGCTGTTATGTGGAACCATGAATATAGTATGGGGGTAGATTTAAAGGTAGCTCCAATGAAAGGGTGGAAACGGACCATGCATTATGAGGACACGGGGCTTCCTTGGGTTATGACATCGCCTAACATACCAACCCGAAATACTGCTTATTTATACGCTGGGACTGAACTGTTGGATGACACGACTTTGACAACTGGTCTTGGTACCACTAAACCTTTTGAATTGGTTGGTGCCCCATGGATTGACGGTGCAGCCTTGGTTGATGAAATGAATAATCGTGATATTGCTGGTGTGAGCTTCAGATCTGCATATTTCACGCCGATGTTTGGAAAGTACAGCGGTGAACTGGTTGGAGGGGTTCAGGTTCATATGAATGACCCTTCTCAAATAAATCTTGTGAGCTTGGGTCTGAATCTTGTTGATGCGATGCGCGATCAAAATCCTGAGAAATTTGATATGACCTCCAGTTATGCTAATTTGATAGGAGACACTGAAGTCCCTGATTTGATTAAGGATGATAAACCGGTAGACAAAATCATAGGATCGTGGCAGAAAGATTTGGATGCATGGGTTGAGGATGTACGCAATCAATATCTCATGTATCCGCCATATCCTAGTGGCTCATCACCTCATAAGCCGGAGGGCATATTAGGCATTTTACCGTTAGATTTAACAGCTGCTCCTGGACAAAACATTGATTTAACAGTAAATGGTTTCAATAAGCATGGTGAAAAACTGGATATTGATCCGGCTTCAATAGAGTGGGAAGTTTCTGATGATATCGGCTACGTGGAAAATGGAACGTTCTATGCTGAGAAAGAGGGACAAGGACGGATAACGGCAACATATGAAGGATACCAGGCCAGCAGAGAAGTAGAGATTTCCGCAACACACGTAGAAAATATACGTCATGCTGTCCATCCCAATTACACAAGAGTTGTATTTGATCTTAACAAAACAATCGATCATTACGATTTAACTGAACATGACAGTAAGATTAGACTTGAATTACCTTACGGGGAAATTAGCGGGGAACTGAATCGAAATGGGGATACAATTGGAGTATCAAATAGTTCAGTACTATCCTCGATTGAGTATTCACAGGAAGAAAAAATGTTTGTTGCCATCTTTAATTTGAAAAAAGAAAAAATCCAATTAGAAACACCTGAGTTTTCTTCAAGATTAGTTATTGACATTAAACATAATTAAGTGAAAAGCAGAGCTCTGACCATATTGTGTCGGGAAATTTTAACATCAATAATAATATTTGAATTGGCTCTTTTGCCTCTAGTCCGTTTAAACAGATATAATTGGGGAAGAAATTAAATAGTTAATGTATCAATATTATTATGAATTGAGAAGGGGATGAAAAATATGGCAAAAGAAACAATCAAACTGATCAGAAAGGAAAAAGTCGCAAACGATACAATGGCGTTTCACTGGGAGATGCCTGATGGATTTGCATTCAAAGCCGGACAATTCGGTGATTTCACGTTAATGAATCCGAATGAGACAGATGAGGAGGGGAACAGTAGGGAATTTTCCTTTGTATATGCTCCGTCTGAGAATGAACTGGTGACAACAACACGTCTGCGGGATTCGGCATATAAACGGGAACTGGAAAAATTGTCGGAAGGGTCCGAAGTGACATTTGACGGTCCAATTGGCAATTTCACACTTCATAAAACCGAATCAACACCAGCCGTTTTCATTATTGGCGGTATTGGTATTACACCGATACGTAGCATGATTGCTGAGGCGACAAAACAACAGACATCACATGATATGACATTGCTTTTTTCCAACAGCAAACCTGAGGATGCGCCGTTCCAGTCGGATCTCAAAAAGTTTGAGGAGCAAAATCCAAACTTCACATTTGTGCCGGTCATGACGCAAGCCGATTCGAATGAATGGCATGGAGAGACCGGTTATATTGATGAAGATATGTTGAAGCGTTATGTCTCCGATGTGACTGAACCAATTTATTACCTTTCCGGTCCGGGAGGCATGGTCAATGATATGTATGATATGCTCGTGGAAGCCGGTGCGAATGAGGATAATATCCGGGCTGAGGAGTTTTATGGCTATTAATGTTGTGTAACACTATTATGGATTAAGCGGTTTGCAGTTCAATTAAAGATTCACTCCTTCCGTTATTTGCCTATTTGGATTGTGAGTCTGAGCGGTTACGGTAGAGGGCCGTCGGAACATGTTTGAAATTCAAAATATGTTCCCGGCAAAATTCAGCTGTGAACATTGTAGGGGAGAGAGGCGTCCAGAATATTATGAAGGCATATAAGGAAAGGAATGTAAATTATCGGACTTTATATGACGAATATAGAAAGAGAAGAACCGGGCCGTACTTTGCCCGGTTCTTCTAACTTTATTTAACGTCAAGGTTCACAACGGCATCTGCAAATGCTTTGCCGTGTTCGATATCTTTGTCGTCCGGCTCAAGTTCAAATTTGAACTTTTCCTCATAAACAGTTGCTCCGCGTTCTTTTGCCTTGGATGTAAGGGTGTCGATCGCCGGTCCATATATATCATAATAGGTGTCACATGATCCGAATACACCAACGGTTTTGCCGGAAAGATCAATATCATCCATGTCGAAATAGAAATCCTCCACCTCAAACGGGATGTCGTCATCCCACGAGTATGATCCAAACAGGATGCTGTCGAACTCTTCCAGACGCGGTACATCAATTGGATCAAGGTCAAAAGATTTATGTTCCACCTCGTGTCCGCTTTCTTTCAAGTGTTCAGTCATGGATTCTGCCATTATTTCTGTGCTTCCTGTCAGACTTGCGTACAAGACTAGAACTTTAGACATAAAAATCATCTCCTTCAACATACTGGCCTTTTTCCATTATAGCGTTTAATGAAAATTGTTTTCAATTAAAACATGATATTTTTACAAAAATATGTCGTGATATCGTATCCGGAGTCATTTAATTGCTTGATGAAAATCCTTGAGGAATGTCATCTCAATTATATCATCTTTCACGTTATAGTATTGGTGACTGATTAAAACCGTATCGCCGAAAACAACCAAAAAATCCGTCTGATCTTTTCCGTACAGATAAACCATACTGGCGCTCATGGGCAGTTCGGTGGGTTCATCCCCCCGGATCCGTTTATAATTTTTGCTGCTGAAGTATTGTATGAATTTCTGTATTTTTTTCGGGTCACGGGTTGTAGCGTAATTGCTTTCGCCGGGTAAGGACAATTGCAATTTCGCTATATTATCCGGATTAACCGACAGTGCATCTGTGAATTTTTGTGAAGTCCAATCAACTTGCATTATATACGCCAACAATGCAGTCATTACTATAATCGTGATAAATGCGATTTTTTTCATAAATATAACCATTCCTTTCACTTCGCTCCAGGCACAAAACGCTTTTATTTAGTTGCAACTTCAATGGTTTATTTCAGACTTCACATCCGAAAGATTAGCCTTGCTTTCAGTATAGTACCGGGCTATTTTATTTGCTGTGATACAGGTCAACTTTTAAAATGTTACCGATAAGATATTAGCTTGGCTGGAAAGCATCAAATGAGTAATCACTAAAGAATAAAAATTTTAAATTGTTGGATAATAATTGACACTATGAAAATTCGTGAATATAATGTAAGTAAGAAAGTAAATGTCGACAATCGACAAAGAGGTGCAATTGTAGACGTATTATCATAGAAGTATAGACAATATTAAAACCTTTTTAGCTAAAATAGGTAAGCGCTTTCTAATGTTTTTGGGCGAGCAAGAGGGGGAGGGAATATCTGTGTTAACATTTCCGATTTCAGAGTTTCATGAGCGACTTAATAAAACAAAGCAGCGGATGGCTGATGCTGGAGTCGATTTGCTGATGGTAACGGATCCGGCTAACATGAATTATTTAACTGGGTATGATGCATGGTCATTTTATGTTCATCAAATGCTTATTGTTATGATTGATGATGATCAGCCGGTCTGGATTGGCCGTGCTCAGGATGCAAATGCTGCTTTGCATACCACATGGCTTGAGGAAGATCACATCATTTCTTATGGGGATCATTATGTTCACTCATCAATTCGGCACCCTATGGACTTCATTGCCGATTTGTTGAGAGAAAAGAACTATGATCATAAAACAATCGCCGTGGAGATGGATGCTTATTATTTCACGGCAAAAAGTTATATGCAATTGACAAAAGGGCTGCCGAATGCAACCTTTCAAGATGGAACGAATATGGTTAATTGGGTGCGCATTATTAAATCGGATCGGGAAATTTCATATCTTAAACATGCTGCGAGGATTTCCGAAAAGGCAATGCAGGTCGCATTTGACACAATAGAAGAAGGCGTTCGTGAATGTGATGTCGTTGCCGAAATATCACACGCACAAATAAGCGGTACAGAAGATTTTGGCGGTGACTATCCGTCAATTGTTCCATTACTTCCGACAGGTGAAAAGACGTCTGCATCACATTTGACATGGACTGATGACAGATTCCAGCAAGGTGCTCCGGTCATTATCGAATTGGCGGGCTGTTACAGGCGCTATCATTCACCGCTGGCAAGAACAGCTGTTATCGGCAAACCATCAGAGCAGATGCAAAATGTGTCTGACGTCGTTCTTGAAGGGATTAATACGACGCTTGATGCGGTGAAACCGGGAATCACCTGTGAAGAACTTGAAAGTGTTTGGCGTAGTGTGATTGAAAAAAGCGGCATAAAAAAAGAGTCGCGGATGGGATATTCAGTTGGTCTCAACTACCCGCCGGACTGGGGGGAGCATACAGCAAGCCTAAGACCCCAGGATCGTACTGTTTTGGAGCCGAATATGACGTTTCACTTAATCCCTGGAATTTGGTTGGATAATATGGGTGTTGAAATCAGTGAATCGTTCCGGGTAACTGAAACAGGTGCCGAGGTTCTTGCCGATTTTCCGCGCGAACTGATGGTAAAGCCGAATATTCGTCTGGCCTGAGAGTGTATCATGTCCAGTGCCAAATACAGCTATCACCCTATACAGCATTGCTATTAACGGCCGTACCGATTCATTGGTACGGCCGTTTAAATGATTAATTGTTGTCATCAAAAGCACCGGGATTAACCAGGTTCGGCGGTCGCTTGCCCGTCAGCCCGATTTGAAGATTTTCTCCGGCAAGTTGCGACATGCTCAATTCTGTCTCATATGTAGATGAGCCGATATGTGGGGTGGTTACCACACGTTTCATGTTTAAAAGCGGGTTATCAAGATTGATTGGTTCTTGTTCATATACGTCAAGTCCGGCAGCGGTGATCCAACCGTTCTCAAGTGCTTCAATCAGATCCTGTTCGACAATTGTTTTGCCGCGCGAACCATTAATGAAAATAGCTGACTTCTTCATCATTTGAAATTCGCGTTTGCCAATCATGCCTTCAGTTTCCGGTGTCATCGGGGTAATCATAACAACAAAATCGGACTCCTCCAGTAACTCCTCAAGTTGCCGATATCCAGCATTAAGCGTTTTTTCAGCTTCAGGTTTGCGTCTCCGGCTATGGTATAAGATTTCCATGTCAAAACCGAAATGCCCTCTCTTAGCAATGGCATTACCAATCTGTCCCATACCAATAATCCCCAGTGTTTTATGATGGATATTGGTCCCGTAGTGTTCCTCTCCAATTGCTTCTGCTTGCCATTGCCCTTTTTTGACAAAATGATCTAATTCCGGAATGCGTCTGGCGGTGGCAACCAGAATGCCAAAAACTGCATCGGCCACTGTATCGGTGAGAATACCCGGTGTATTGGTAGCCATAATGTTCCGTTCGGTCATTTCCTCAAGCGCCAGATTATCGTAACCGACCGAGACATTACTGACAATTTTCAAATGAGGTGCATGGTTCAACATGTCAACATCCACAGGTGTTTCGAGACCAATAATGCCTTCTGCCTCACTTAAATGGTTCAAGAATTCAGGATTGTTGTTTGTATCGATGTTTTTAAAAAAACGGACATCATATTTTTCTTTTAGATCATCTAAAACCGGTTGTTCCACACGGTTATAAGCAATAATTTTTTTCTTCAAATTTAATACCTCCATTTCACTCTATTCATATAGGCCTTTCTTTAAAAATAGTCGTAAATGCCATTTAAGTCAATGAATTTCAAATTAAGGAAAAATTCAGTTGACAATGATATCTGTCTATCTTAAGATGAAATCAAGATGCGTATTGTCGACAATCGACATAAAATAGTAAGACAATTTTGGAAAGGAGCAGTTGGTTTTGCAGCCTAATAATAGCGCCATTATGCAGAAGCCATTAAGTGAGCTGATTGCTGATGAGCTGAAACAGAAAATATGGAATGAAGACATTCAGTTTGGCGAGCGGCTGCTGGAAACGGAACTTGCGGAACATTATGATGTCAGCCGCAGTACCATAAGGGAAGCCTTGAAAATGTTAGAAAGTGAAGCACTCGTTGTCAGTCAAGCGAGAAAAGGGACCTATGTTGCGGATTTTACCAATAAGGATGCCGATGAGATGATTGAATTGCGCACATTGCTTGAATCACATGCGTTTATGCAAGCAATGCCGCGGCTGGAAAATGAACACATTCAGAAATTGGATGAAATTGTGAGACAGATGAAAGAAAGAGCGGATAAAAGCGACTGGAGCGGGCTGTTTGATCTTGATATGCAATTTCATAGTTACGTTGTGACGCTTTGCGGGAATACAAGAATAATAAAGATTTATGATTCACTTCAAGTGCAAATCAGGACATTTCTTATGCACCTTGACAGGTATTATTCAAGCCCACAGGCTTTTTATGAGGAACACAGACAATTGCTTGAAGCATTGGTCTCGAATGATGTGCATACAGTGAATGGAAGAGTCAGGGAGCATATTAAATATGTCGAGACAAAACTGCTTGGGCAAAATATATGATATAAAGAATGGTAAGGAGGATCACTATTATGAGCAGACAATTTGCCAATGTCAAAACCGAACTGCCGGGCCCAAAGGCGAAGGAACTGCTTGAGCGTAGGCACAATGTGGTTCCGGACGGCGTCAGCTATGGTGCTCCCACGTTTGTGGAGTCAGCAAAAGGTGCACTCCTTAACGATGTTGACGGAAATCAGTTTATTGATTTTGCAGGTGCTATTGGCGTTATTAATGCAGGGCACAGTCATGACACGGTTGTAAACGCTCTACAGGACCAGGTTGCCAAGTATATTCATACTGGATTCAACGTCATGATGTATGATCCGTATATTGAATTCGCGGAAAAACTTGCGGAACTTGCACCGGGGAGCTTTGATAAGAAAGTTATGTTTCTGAATAGCGGTGCGGAAGCAAATGAAAACGCCATCAAAATTGCCCGTAAATATACCAAACGCCAGGCTGTCGTTTCATTTACCGGCGGGTTCCACGGTCGTACATTGATGACGATGTCGATGACAGGCAAGGTGAAACCGTATAAATTTGAATATGGTCCATTTGCCCCTGAAATTTATCATGCACCATTTCCTTACAATTACCGTCGTCCAGAATCAATGGATGAAGATGACTATGCAGATTATCTCTTGAAACAAGTTGAAAATTTCTTCATTACAGAAGTGGACCCAAGTCAGGTTGCTGCGTTTATTATGGAACCGGTTCAGGGCGAAAGCGGTTTTATTATTCCGAATAAAACATTCGTTCAAGGGGTATATGAGTTGTGCAAGCAGCATGGCGTTTTGTTTATCGCAGACGAAATCCAAACGGGCTTTGGCCGTACCGGTAAATATTTTGCGATGGAACATTACGGGGTAGAACCGGACTTGGTTACAGTTTCTAAATCGATGGCTGCCGGTTTGCCTATCAGTGGTGTCATCGGTCGAAAAGACATTATGGATGACGCGGGAGCCGGTGAATTAGGCGGCACATATTGCGGGAGTCCACTGGGTTGTCGTGCCGGTTTGGCAGTACTTGAGATAATGGAAAATGAAAAGTTGAATGAACGCGCCGTGAAGATTGGTGAAAAGGTCATGGCTAAATTTAATGACATGTATGACCGTTTTGATGCCATTGGTGATTACCGGGGACTTGGCGCCATGTGTGCATTGGAGTTTGTTAAGGATCGAGTCAGTAAAGAACCGGATAAGGAAATGGCTCCTCAGGTGTTAAAGGAAGCACGTGAGCGCGGGTTGATCGCTTTGAAAGCCGGAGTCTATGATAACGTGGTTCGTCTGTTGATGCCGCTTGTAATTACAGATGAGCAGCTAGCAGAAGGCCTTGATATTCTTGAAGAGGCTATCGAAGCTGCTACAGTTGGAGCTAAAGTTTAAGAATCTTTTAATAGGGAGTGACGTCATAATGGCAGTAAAAACGAATAACTATCTAATGAGCATTAATGGTGAATGGGTTGGCAGTGAACGTGATACGCTGAATGTTGTGAATCCGGCAACCGGCAAAACGGTCGGTACAGTACCAAACGGCGGTGAAAAGGAAGCGGAGCAGGCTGTAGATGCGGCATATGAAGCATTCGAGTCGTGGTCCAACCTGACGGCTTATGATCGTGCAGGTTATCTTCAAAAATTAAATCAGCTGATGCTGGAAAATCAGGAAGAAATTGCCCAAATGATGACTATTGAAATGGGCAAGCCGATAAACGAATCAAGAGGTGAAGTGAAATATGCGGCCTCCTTTATCGAGTGGTTTGCAGAAGAGGGCAAGCGTGTCGATGGGGGGGTCATTCCGACGCACGCAACTGGCAAACGCCTGCAAGTTTGGAAAAAGCCTGTTGGTGTTGCGGCGGCAATTACACCATGGAATTTTCCTGCTGCCATGCTGACGCGTAAAATGGGGCCTGCACTTGCTTCCGGCTGTACATTTATCATGAAACCATCCAGTGAAAGTCCACTGACAGCTGTTAAACTGATGGAACTTTGTGAGCAAGCCGGTTTTCCAAAAGGTGTCGTCAATCTTGTGACAGGGTCTTCTTCTAAAATCGCCAAAGTCGTTATGGGAAACAGCAAGGTCCGTAAAGTAACATTCACCGGATCTACGGAAGTCGGCAAGACACTGATTCGTCAAAGCGCCGATCAGGTCAAAAAGCTGTCACTGGAACTGGGCGGTCATGCGCCGCTGGTCGTTCTTGATGATGCCGATGTTGACCTGGCTGTAAAAGGAACGGTAGCATCCAAGTTCAGAAATGCCGGTCAAACGTGTATTTGTGCTAACCGGATTTATGTGCAGGAAGGTGTTTATGATGAATATGTGGAGAAGCTGACAAAAGCCGTTAAGGAATTAAAAGTCGGCGACGGCACGGATGAATCTAATGATATTGGGCCATTGATTAATCAGGATGGTCTGGATAAAGTGAAACGCCACGTTGAGGATGCTGCCTCTAAGGGAGCGGCTATTACGACCGGCGGGGAAGCTATTGCGGATAATGGCGGTCTATTTTATCAGCCGACGGTTCTGAAAGATGTTAATCAATCAATGGTTGTTATGCAGGAGGAAACATTCGGTCCGGTAACACCTGTCGAGAAAATCTCATCTGACGAAGAAGCGGTCAAACTTTCAAACGATACGCCATATGGTTTAGCGGCGTATGTGTTTACAAGCAATGTTGCCCGCGGCTATCAACTGATTGAAAAGCTCGATTTTGGAATAGTCGGCTGGAACGAAGGCGGACCTTCTGCTGCGCAAGTTCCTTTTGGCGGCATGAAAGAGAGCGGTATCGGCAGAGAAGGTGGCCACGAAGGTATCGATGAATTCGTTGAATCAAAATATGTTGCGATTGGCATGGGCTAATTGAAACGGATGTGGAAATGACTGCCATCACTTCTGTCAATTGAGGTGACTGCAGAACAACATATTAGATGAGATGGAATCGGTATAATAACCGATTCCATCTCATCTGATTCAATCGCTTAATCGTTGACGCGGCAGGGGGGATTAAATTGGCTGTAACATTTAACGATATACAAACAAGAGCACAGACGATGTGTGAGCAGTTAATAGAGTGGAGGCAGCATTTCCACAAATTCCCGGAGTTAAGTTTTGAGGAAGTGGAAACATCATGCTTTATCGCTGAAACTTTGGAAAAAATCCCCGGTATGCAGGTGCAGACTGAAATAGGTTATACTACAGCTGTCATGGGGACGCTTTCATCCGGAGAAGGCTCGACAGTTGTGATACGGGCCGATATGGATGCGTTGCCGATTCAAGAAAAAAATGAATGCCCTTATAAGTCGGTCCATGATGGTGTGATGCATGCATGCGGTCATGACGCCCATTCGGCAATCGGTTTGGGCGTTGCCAGCTTAATGGGCGAACTGTTTCAAACGGGCGAATTGGAAGGAACAATTAAATTTCTGTTCCAGCCCGCTGAGGAAATGGCGGATCGTTATGGATCGACAGGCGCCCCTTATATGATTAAAGCGGGTGTTTTGGAAGATGCTGATCGTGTGCTTGCACTTCACATGAGCCCTGAAGACGATGTGGGTGACGTTAAGGTTCATGATGGTTATAGCATGGCAAATGTCGATGTCTTTGAAGCGTTGGTTACAGGCAGCGGCGGACATGGTGCCTATCCTCATCTGGGAAAAGATCCAGTCTGGATGCTCGGTCCGGTACTTCAAGTGCTTCATGGAATCGTTGCTCGCCGGGTGTCGCCGCTTGATTCGGCGGTCATTAGTGTAGGAAGCATTCAAAGTGGAGCTGCAAGCAATGTGATACCATCTGAAGTTCATGTTAAAGGAACCATCCGCAGTTATCACCCGGACGTACGGGAGCTCCTGCACAACGAAATGGAAAAAGCCTTTTCTATAGTGAAACCCTTGGATGGCGATTATCAATTAACCATAAAACCTGAAGATCCCGCTCTGCACAATGATGCAGGGGTGAATCAAGCGATCAGGTTTACAATAAAAGATCTTTATCCTGATTTTAAAATTCTGGATCAGCCATTTGGATTGGGAGGCGAAGATTTCGCCCATATGACCAGGGAGGTTACAGGATCCATGTTCTTTCTCGGGTGTGCTACAGGCGACGAGCAAACACGTGATCTGCATACACCACATTTTGATATTGATGAAAATGTTCTGCCTATCGGTGTTTCAATTTTGGCAGAAACAGCGCGTCGTTTTTTGAATGGAAAGGAAGTTAAAGAATAGACAGTGGAAATTCGCGCGAGGTCACCGTAATTTCGCGCGACAGCATCCAAAAATCGCGCGAGGTCACCGTAATTTCGCGCGACGGCATCCAAAAATCGCGCGAGGTCACCGGAAATTCGCGCGACAGCATCCAAATATCGCGCGACAACAGTGGTAACTCGCGCATCCATAACATAATTTGAATAAAGAGTCCCTGATTATACTGCTCAGATCAATAGGAGGGGATAGCATGCGACAAAAACACGTTACTCAGCACGATGTCTGGACAGCAAAACAGCGCATTTCGACAATTGTATCCAAATCCCCGTTAATCTATTCTGACAAACTGTCGGCATATGCGGGGATTCCAATCCACTTAAAATTGGAGAACCTTAATGTCAGTCATTCATTTAAAATCAGAGGAGCGGCCAACAAGATACTCAGCCTGTCACCTGAAGAACAGGAACGGGGGGTGACAACATTTTCAACAGGTAATTTTGGCATGAGTGTTGCTTACATCGCTAAACAGCTTGGTTTGCAAGCTATCATTTGCATTTCACACCGGGTTCCAAAGGTGAAAGTGGATGCGTTAAAAAGTTCCGGTGCCCAAATAGAAATGTATGGTGAATCACAAGATGAAGCCGAGAAACGCAGTTACCAGCTGGAAAAAGAGCATGGTCTCACGGTAGTTCACCCATTTGATGATCCCCATATTATCGCAGGTCAGGGCACAATCGGGCTGGAATTGCTTGAAGATCTGCCGGATGTCAATACAGTCATCGCAGGTTTATCCGGCGGTGGTCTTCATTCAGGACTTGGTGCCGCTTTAAAATCTGCTGACCCGGCTATTCAGGTTCTTGGTGTCTCAACAGACAGAGGACCTGCCATGTATGAGAGCATTCAACAGGGGAAGCCGGTTACAGTAGAAGAACAGGATACACTGGCTGATAGTCTGCTCGGAGGGATCGGTTTAAACAACCGCTATACATTTGACATGGTGCAGCGATATGTGGATGATATACAACTGCTTGGTGATGATCACATTGCACAAGGGATGGCCTTTATGCTCGATACACATCGAATGATGATAGAAGGTGCGGCGGCTTCCGGCATTGGAGCTATTTTAAATAACCGCTTTCAGTTGGGTTCCCGGACAGTTATTGTCATTAGCGGAGGCAGTGTTGATACATCAACCATGCTGGATGTCATGGGAAAATATTACAATTATATCCCGAAATAGGCAAATCGGGTGAAATCCCACTAACTAAAGGAGGTTTTCATGTGAGTAAGATGCTATATAATGGTCAAATCATGGAACGTGATAACGTTATTGATATTGAAGATCGGGGTTATCAGTTCGGGGATGGCATTTATGAAGTTATGGGTGTCTACAACGGCAAGCCGCTGATGATGGATGAACACATGGAGCGGCTCGAAAGGAGTGCGCGCGAAATCAGGCTGACGTTGCCGGCTTCAACCAAGGTTTTAAAGAACAATCTTGAAAAGTTGGTGGAAGTAAATGAGTTGAAAGAAGGCATTATTTATATGCAGGTATCACGCGGCATTGCCTCCCGTGAACACGGATTTCCGGATTCCAAGACACCGGCGATAACGGTTGCCTATACACGCGAAGAAGAACGTGAGTCGGACGTTGAGGATCAAGGTGCCACTGCTATTCTGGCAGAAGATATCCGTTGGCTTCGGTGTGATATTAAGACGCTGAACCTGCTTCCCAATGTGATGGCTAAGCAGAAAGCAGTTGAGAACAATGCTGTTGAAGCCATTTTGCATCGCGGTGATACGGTAACGGAAGCAAGCGCATCGAACGTGTTTATAGTTAAAGATGGCGAATTGTATACGCACCCGGCTGACAATTATATTTTAAACGGCATCACCAGAAGGAAAATCATTCAAATATGTAATAATGAGCTGAATATAAACGTTCATGAACAAATGTATACAGTCGATGACTTGCTTCATGCGGACGAAGTGTTTATATCCGCTACAAAGTTGGATATTATTCCGATTTTAAAAATTGATGATCAGACAATCGGCCGTGGGAAGCCCGGTGAGATAACAAAACAAATCTTACAGCATTTTCGATCACTTTATGAGAAAGGTGTGAGGAACAAAGCATGATGGGAGGAGCTGGACTCCTACTTGCCAGTCCGGCGATATAGAGCATATTAATAAAAAAGGGGGGGTCTCTTTTGTCACATCCGCCAACCTTAACAGCTTATGGTCCAACTGTAGCTGAAGTGGATTTAAGTGCGTTTCAGGAAAACGTCAGGACATTAAAAAATATTGCAAAAAGCGGCATGTTTATGGCCGTAATCAAAACCAACGCTTACGGGCACGGTGTTGTCCCTGTTGGGGAAGCAGCTGTTCAGGCGGGGGCTGATCGTCTTGGTGTGACAATGGTTGAAGAAGGTGCACAACTTCGCTCGAATGGCATTGGTGTACCCATTCAGATCTTGAGTTCGATCATGACCTGGCAGGCAGCGGATGCTGTTCGATACGATTTGACCGCCTCGGTATCCTCACCGGAACTGGCCAATGCCCTGAGCAAGGAGGCTATGGTACAGAATAAAACTATTTCAGCCCATCTAAAAATCGATACCGGGCTTCATCGATTTGGGATTGAACCAAATCGGGCTTTAGAATTTTGCCGCTCATGTTACGATTTACCCGGCCTGGAATGGGAAGGGATTTACACCCACTTTTCCAGTGCTGACGAGGGCGAGTGGGAGACAACGGAGGATCAGTTCGCTTTGTTTATGGGCACTATAACAAGGCTGAAAAAGCACGGCTATCATTTTCCCATTCGGCATGCTGGGGGCTCAACGATTGCAATTGAGCGAAACGATATGCATCTTGATATGGTCAGACCCGGTATTGCCTTATTTGGCTATCCGCCCGAATATCGTCAGGATAATATGATTGCATTGAAACCGGTCATGTCCCTGAAATCCCGGATTCTGCATGTCCGTGAGCTACCACCGGGTACGCCTGTTGGGTATGGCGGGAGTTATGTAACAAAAGGCTATGAGAAAGTGGCCGTCATACCGATCGGACACGGTGATGGCTATCACCGGGCCCTTTCTAATAATGGTCAAATGCTTGTGCATGGCAAGCGTGTTGAGATTATTGGTGAAGTATCACTGGATCAAACATTGCTTGATGTTACCCATATCACAAATGTGGCTGACGGTGATGAAGTTGTTCTGTTGGGAGGGCAGGGATCTGACGTGATTTCAGCTCGTGAAATAGCCGCCTGGATGGACAGCATTGTTGATGAAGTGCTCGCAGGTCTGAAAGAAAGAGTTGAACGCATATACACGTCATTATATAGTAAATAATATCGGAAATTTAGTTCATGGAAATGGGGGAGGATATATGGACTTCCTATCTGTTATACCACCAATAGTTGCTGTTGCACTGGCTATAGTAACAAAACGCGTCCTCCTGTCGTTGTTTATCAGTATTTGGGTCGGGGGCTTGATTGTGACAAGCGGCAATCCGTTCGCTGCGGTCGGTGTGACCTTTACATGGATCAAAGATGTCATGATCGATCCCTGGAACGCCAGATTTCGGTATTTGTTCAATTCTTCTTGCTGCGTTATTTGGGCAACAGGCATGCGAGAAAATACCAGGATCCTGATAACAGGATGGCATAATTGGGTGTTTCAGTGGAAAATTATAGAATAAGATACAAAAACGAAAAAGTATATAGGTCATCATTGTTATTGTTAACATTTCTTTTTGGTTTTTCGTTTCTGCAGATATGACGGTTTAAAAATGAAATTTCACATGGGTTTAAACCAATTTTTGACTTTTGCGCTCGTCGGTAAAATGGGATAGACTTAAATAAAAACGATAAAGGAGGGACTTGGGTGGAGGAATTGATTAAAAGTCTTGATACACGAATGGGGAACTTGGAAAAATTGGTCGAGAGACAGGGTCAAACATTGGAAAGTCATGGTGAAATACTTAAACATCATGGAAAAATAATCGAACGTCAAGAGAACATGATGCAGCAGCTCATTGACATGGTCGGCAAAAATAATGAACAAATTCATGTGATGTCGGACAGGCTTGTTGGAATAGACCAAAGATTCGACGGACTTGAAAAGAAAGTGGATGACGTAGGCTATAGTATGAGGGCACTTAACAAGCGTGTTTTTCAGGTGGAAGGTGAAGTGGAGCGGTTTACAAATCAATAATGAATATTTCCTTTATTTGAAAAGCAGCCTGACCCTTCGTGAAGGAATGCAGGCTTTATTCATCATCAATAATAAAATTTTGCTCAGGACCATAGCCAACTGCTTCCGCAATATACGGTTCAATTAGGGTTGAAGCAGCTTCTTTCTGAATATCATCCACTGTGATGGTAAACTGCCACTCATCACCATAATCATACAGGTACAAAAAGCGTTGTCCCCGATGCAGCCCGACGGATCCAATTGTTGTTTCAGCAGCGTTTGCACCTTCTGAAATATCGTCCGGTGACGAAATACATGAATGGGACCATTTTATACCATCCATGAAGAACGAATAGAGGTGATCGTCATCAAAATCAAAAGATCTTAAAATAATATGATGCAAATCGTCCATGGTGTGTGTTGCAGACAGCACTACTTTCCGCCATGTTTGATGATTAAAGGCAACAGTAAAAAAATGTGTACCTTCCTGGAATTCATGTTCCGTTCTGGGCAATGACTTGTATAAATCTCTTTTTGGAAACAGAGATGTGAAGGCTTGGTAAAAGAGTTTTGGCATTTTTCCCGCCTTTTTTGATTGTTATCATCCTCGGGTAGCACAGTGCCCGGTATTGGGTTGACCTCCCCATACTCCTGCCGCAATGGAATATTCCAATTAAGCAGGTTTCTGGAATTTATCAAAATGGAAATCATATTTTTGCCGAAATCAGTTAATGTTATCGTTTTTGCGACATAACGGTTTTGGGTGTTATGTTGATTCTTCTTCTCAACATCTTCTTTCAGTTATCCAGAAACCGAACCATTCAAAATACAACAAAAAGTAATTCCAATCAGACATAAGGTTGGCAATCAACATTTCATGATGTAAATCGAGCGCGAATCCGTGTGTGATCCATTAATTTTTCCAGGACATCCGGCAAAATATGGTGTATGTTGATATTGTGCCGGTTTAAAAGCCTTGCCCAACTCACATCAACCCAGAATGTTTCCAGCAGGAAGAAATATTTCTCCGTATCCGTTAAATGCTTAAATGTGTTCCATCTTTCAGTAACCGTTAAATGCAACTTTTTACCTTTTCCGCTCTTCATCATCAATTTCCCGTTTAGAGCAATATGAAAGAAAAGATGGATATATGGATAGTATTGCTGTTGTGAATAGTAACTTGTTGCATTTTTCGCTTTTACCGACATTTGCTCATTAATAATTGGAAGATGTTTTCTGGAAATATATGCATTTTTAGCAGTCAGTTTCATGTTATGTTGTACTACATAATCCATAAATCGTTCAAAATCAGTTACGAAATGCAAAGGAAAATTTTTCCAATTTGTTTTGGTTGTTGTTTCATCAATCTTGATGTTTGCCGTTTCCTAATAGCTCGCTTCCTCCAGTAAGCTATCGAATGACAATTGCTCCATATGATTTTTATTACCTGGAGCCCGCAAATGAAACACATCCTTGGAACTCTAGTTGTATTATATAACAATCGAAGAATGAATACTAGAATTGATGCTGTCTATTTGGGGTTTTGGGTTTTTGTATCGTCATTTGATATTATTGTATAATAAAAGTATGAATCATGTATGAAGAAATGGAGGGAACGACATGATTGAACATCTTCAGGATACGGTAACGTTAAACAACGGTGTCAAAATGCCGGGCTTCGGACTGGGCGTTTACAAAGTGGAAGATGGCGATGTTACCGTTTCATCGGTAAAATCTGCTTTGAAAAACGGATATCGAAGCATTGATACCGCGTCGTTTTATGAAAATGAAAAAGGTGTCGGGCAAGGTATAAAGGAATCCGATGTCCCACGGGATGAGATCTTTGTGACATCAAAAGTATGGAATGATCAGCAAGGATATGAGGACACTCTCAAAGCGTTTGAGGCAAGCCTTGAAAAGCTTGGATTGGATTATCTCGACTTATACCTAATTCATTGGCCTGTTAAAGGAAAGTACAAAGAAACATGGAAGGCGATGGAAAAGTTGTATGCAGAAGGCAAAGTCCGTGCCATTGGTGTCAGCAATTTTCATGTGCAACACCTAAAGGATCTGATGCATGACAGCAACGTAAAGCCTGTTGTCAATCAGGTGGAGTATCATCCGAACCTGACACAGGAAGAATTAAGAGCATTTTGCGAGCAGGAAAATATCCAGCTTGAAGCGTGGTCTCCACTAAAAAGAGGACGACTGATAAATGATCCGGTGATTATGGAACTTGCTGAGAAATACGAAAAGACATCCGCACAAATCATATTGCGTTGGGATGTGCAGAATCATGTCGTTACTATCCCGAAATCTACGCATGAACATCGGATAAAAGAAAATGCGGATATTTTTGATTTTAAATTGACGGATGATGAAATGAAGCGGATCAGTGGTTTGAACGAAGATGACCGCACAGGTATGAATCCGGACGATTTTGATGCATAAATGGAACAAGGTGTCCAGACACCTTGTTCCATAGGGAGTAGAAACACCAGCCTGACATGTCTACTATGAGTAGCAACGTCAGGCAGCTATCTTCCTTTATACCCCTTCCGAAAAATTTCCTGAACGGGATGCACGGTAACGTATGCGTCCGGGTCAATGTCATCGATGATTCTTCGGAATGGAACAATTTCGTATCGACTTATGACAAGGTAGAGCACTTCCCGCTGCGACCTGGTATAGCCGCCTTGGCCTTCCAGAACTGTTATGCCGCGTGCCATTTTATTTGTAACAGCTTCAAGAACCTCATTAGGGTGGCTGGAAATAATAATGACTGCTGTTCGTTCATTTGCTCCCTCAACCACCATATCAATAATTTTTGCTCCGACATAAACCGAAACAAGGGTGTACATGGCGCGCTCTTGCCCGATAATAAATGCTGAACCGACAATAACGGCAATATCGATAACCAGCATGCCTTTTCCGATTGTCCATCCAAATACCTGATTCGCAAGACGCGCAAGAATGGCCGATCCGCCTGATGTTCCGCCGGCACGGAAAATCAGGCCAAGACCTATGCCAACTCCAAGCCCGGCGAACAAGGCTGCCAGCAGCATGTCGTCGTTGACTTCAGCTCCCCAATCAACGGTAACGTGCAAGAAAAGCGATGAAAAGATGATAGCGATAATCGTATAAACGGTCACACGCTTTTGAAAAAACCTATAGCCAAATGCAACCAGTGAGGTGTTCAGCACGAAGTTAACAACCCCGGGGGACCAATCGAACAAGTAATAGGTGACAATGGTTATCCCGATAACCCCACCTTCCGATAACCGGTTTGGGATGGCAAAATAATTGACTCCAATGGCAAATATGAATGATCCAATGATAATCATAAATATATCGCGAATCGTCTGATTCATAAACAATCCTCCTTCGCGGTTATCAATTCCGTATCATAATCAAAATAATACGCTGTCTATTATAACTGACGCCGACGGATTTGAGAATAGAAGAGAGGGTTATAAATAGAAGGAGGTCAAGCCAATCACTCCACCCCAAAGCAAATTTCGCGCGAGCTCCACCGAATTTCGCGCGAGGTCCACCGAATTTCGCGCGAGGTCCACTGAATTTCGCGCGAGCTCCACCGAATTTCGCGCGAGACCCACCAAATTTCGCGCGAGGCCCACTGAATTTCGCGCGAGGCCCACCGAATTTCGCGCGAGGCCCACCGAATTTCGCGCGAGCTCCACTGAATTTCGCGCGAGGTCCACCGAATTTCGCGCGAGCTCCACCAAATTTCGCGCGAGGTCCACTGAATTTCGCGCGAGGTCCACTGAATTTCGCATGACTCTCACAGGATTTCGCGTTGACCTCATTTTTGTAAAAAAACAACCGAGCGTGTGATTAGCCCGGTTGTTATGCATTCCCGAATTATTTATTCATTTTCATTAAACGTGATGACACGTCCCCAGAGATCTTTTGTGCCCCAAATGCCACGGCGCAGTACTTCCAGTTGAACGATCTGGCTGTGGTCGACAAACACGTTGACTTCAGGACCATAGTTTTTGATATACCATTCAAATACATCCGGGTCAGCTGCTTCAAACATAACATTTTCCGTGCCAAGTTCGCGGGCAAATTGAGTAGCAATTTCTGTCCGCCAATCATTGACGCTTTCAGTAATGCCTTCTGATTCAATCATCAGCATATAAGCCCCCGCTTCAAGACAGCGTTTGCCGACTTCGATGGCTTGTGATGGGTCCGTGATGCCTTCTGCTTCATTTTGTTCAACCGTATTTGTCCCGCCGGCTCCGAATTGGACACCGATTTCCGGTTTAGCAAGTAGACCTTTATTCTGTACCTTCTTAACAAGACGGACGATATCATCCGTCGGCATGGTAATGAACCCGGTTGAAATTTCGATGATATCAAAGCCGAGACGCTTGCACTCATCAAGGTAATGGTCGACGGCTTCAGGTCCCTGTGTCAGAACGGTTTCCATAAATCCGCCTGTTGATACTTTTACGTTATATTCATGAGCTAAATTCAACAGTTCACGCAGTTTGTCTTCCGGATACAGGGTGAATGATCCGCCGGAAAACTTGAGAATATCCACATAGTCGCCCATTGTTTCCATGATATCCCGCAAATAACGGGTCCCCATGACGTCATAGTATGGACCTCTGATTTCAGTAAGGCCTTTGTTGCGCGGTTTTTCCTGACGGCTGTTCATCCTGATTTTTTGGAAAGCTCTTTCGTTACGCATATGATTCATCCTCCCCAAATTTGATTTGACCAAGCAGTTCCGTTAACGCGCTAATGTTCACATTTTCCAGATTTTTAACCGTATCCGCGATCTTACTGGCAAGACTACTATCGATGCCCGGGGTCAGTCCATTATATTTCTCCATCAGAACATCCCAGCTCGCGGGCTGCGTTTTAAAGCCCTGGTAATCGCGCTTTTCAACATCAAATATCTGTCCGCCGTTTGTTTCAAGTTCAATCCGGCACGCCATTTCATCCGGGAAGCGGCTGCTGTAACTTTCATCAGGTTTAACAGTCACTTTTTGTAGCAGTTCCTGGATATCCTCACGCTTAATGCGATCAGGTTCATACTGCTCCGGCATAACTTGACCATCAAGATAGGCAGCGGCCAGCATATAAGGCAGTGAATGATCCGCTTCTTCTTTGTAACGGATCAGTTTTTTGCCGCCTTCTTCGCCACCACCGATAATGTTATAAGCAACATCAAATGTTGCAAGCCGAACCTCTTTAATATTTTCCGGCTTAATATTTTCACGGTCCCGAATTTCAAGCAGTCCCTCAATGGCTGATTGTGAATGGATTTCGGCATTGAAGCGTTTGATGATTGTATCAGTGACCTTTTCAAGATCTTCTTTTTCCCAGTCGATTGCAAAGTCGCCTGCGATCGAATCCATCAATCCTTTATTGCCTTCAAAAACTTCTCTTGGGCCGGTAATGCCGTACTTGGCAAGCATGCTTGCATGAACAGCTCCCATCGCTGTGTTCGGATACGCAAGCCCTTTCCAGTTAGACAATTCACCGGTTCTGGTCACCCGAAGCGAGTTATAACCTGTCCCGGCAATTGCAACAGCATTGGCAATTTCGCTGCTGCTGAGTCCCATGGCACGAGCCGCTCCAGCTGCTGCCCCGTATGCGCCCTGTACAGTATGATCAAACCCGTGTTTTCTCACAGGCGCCACATCTGACAGACGGCATTGTACCTGATAGGCAACTGCCAGTGCGAGTAAAAAGTCCCGTCCGGTTGTATCAGCATATTCAGCGGCTGCAAGCACCGGTGCGATGTTATCCGACGGGTGTCCCGTTTCCTCTTTTGCAAGATAGGAATCATTAAAGTCAAGATAGCGGACAGCCGCTCCATTGTAAAATGCGGCATAATCAGGTGTGGTCTTACCGCCACCAATGAGTGTTACAATTGACTCACCACCAAGATCTTTTGTCATCCGTCGAATATTTTTGACTGGCTCACCGTTGAGCGCACCGATTGCCGTTCCGATTGAATCAAGTATTCGGCCTTTCAGTGCTTCCTTTGCGTCATTGGACAGCTGATTCCAATCGGCTTTGTGCGCCCAATCGGCAAGTTGTTCGACCATCGTTCTTTCATTTGACATGTGAATCACCCCCAAAAATGTTGGAAGCCCCACCTTAACGGGCAATAAATTCTCTGCATGAAGATGATACTGAAAACCTGTAGAAAATGTCAGAGAACAACTGACACCGTAAAGGTTCGATCCTGTTCAACTAACTTCAGCAGGAAAGTGCACCTGTTGAATGACGTTTTAGTTTGTCAAACCTCAGTGGCCACAATGAGGAATCAGGGAGGAAGTTACCAACCTCCCTTCACTTATTATGATACGATACAAAGAGATAAAAATAAATAATTACAACTTATAAAAGTGATATCAAATACTTATAGTAAGTGATAAGTTAATGTTTTGGGTGATGAAGGTTAATGATGACTGGAAGACCTTTCGTATAACTTGATGGAATCGTGGATAAAAAAAGAAAATCCAAACCGATTCGAAACCCTTCAATTGGAAAATTTCAAATCATAGTTTGGATTTTGGTGAACAGCCTGGATTTTACCTTGATTCAATCCGATTATGCCAGCTCTATTTGGACTTCGAAATAAATTTATTTGTCTTGAATCCGGTACAAATAAATTTTATAAATTGACTCATCGTTTTCAAAACTCTGCTCAAACGCCAGCTGGTTTTCCTGATGATTTTCAATCGGCAATGCGGACAGCACATAGTCGCCGCCCATCTCACGGAGTACGTCCGTATTGATTTCCAAATTATCAATCACGTTATCACTGTCTTTCCTAAAGATATAATTCTCGCCGAGCTCAGCCACATACATGTACAAACGCCCGCCCCAGGTGTCAAAATAATTTTTCAAAGCTGTATTCTTGTCCAATTCCGGCGCGATAATCTTTCTGAAACGCTGCTTATACGTCAGCGGGAAACTGTTATTATACGTATCCAATGTATAAAACCCGTTGAATTGGGCAATGGTCGGGTGCATGGCAATGCTTACAACCCTGTAATCTGACTGATTCTTTCCAATGTAATCCTCGATTGACTCAAACAGCTCTTCGGAATAAAATTCTGCGTATGTCGGCATTCCAAGCCGGTCGTACTTCAATTCTTCATTCAGCCAAAACACATTCATACATTGCAGGATGATCAGAAGCGCAACAACTACTTTTCCGAATCGTACATGTCTCCAAAAGATCCATAATGCCAAGGCGAAACAGATATACCAGATCATGGGATCGAGAAAATGAATCCGGCTAAAATTGAACGTATTGGCGAGCATTACGTTATCTTTGACGACGCGCCAGCCTTCCCAGTACCAGAATGCATACCAGAGAGAAAGTGCTGCATTGAACAGCAACAGTCCAGCGAGCAGCATGGGGCGCAAGTGTTTGTATACGGCCACGACAAAAGCCAGCCCAACAACAGGCAGGATGATCTTTGTATGGAGAGCCATGTCATGTGTGTGCCCGGTAAGAAAGTTTTTGAAAAACAGGCTGATTGTTTCGACTAAAGTATTATGCCCTAGGTCAAGCGCATTACGGTGTGATGTAAAGTCTTCGTTTATAAACATGGAATAAATGATCATATAATTCTTGAATAAATAAATACTTGTCATACCGGCAATGGCTGTAAAAAACGCCTGGTTGCTGTGTCTGAAACGCACCCAGTCCGACAACCAAAAGAGACCCATCAGCCCAAGGAAAAACACAAACGTTAATATGAAGTTCGAGAAAAACGGAATCAGCATAAGTGTCAGCCAGTGATACCAGGGCGCTTGCCAGCCGTTCTCCCGGATGGACAGAAATAAGTAAAGTGCAAGCGGCAGACCGGCAATCGATAATAGCCCCGATGGCCAAAATGGAAGCATGGCAAAGGACAGGGCCACACCTGTAATGATCCATTTTGAACCGATTTGTCTTTGCAGCAGCAGATACATGCCGAAAAATCCGGCGAACCGCATGATGGTTTGTCCGATTGTATAAGCTGTCATCGGCTCAAACAGCGTATAGAACCACACCATGATGTCAAATGGTGTGGCAAGTGTACTGCGTGGGAGGCCGTTGATAATGTTAGGGAGTTCCGATATCGAAAAAAATTGCCCGCTCTCAGCCAGCAGTTTGTACCAAACGATATTTGAATCCATGTTATCATGCACACGAATATGCATGTCCTCACCCAGAATATAATAGGGAGACAGATAAGCTGCAATCACCAGACAGGCAATCAGAATATGTTTATAGTTTGAAAAAACGTTTGATATGACTGATGACATGATCCACATCCTCTTCTTTCATTCCAAAGTACAATGGGAGGCGGATGAGTCGTTTGCTTTCAGTGGTCGTATAAACATCACTCCCAACAAATTGGCCGAATGTTTGCCCGGCTTCTGAAGAATGGAGCGGAACGTAATGGGAAACGGCCATAATATTCTGTTCTCTCAAGTAATTCATCAATTCCGTACAATGATCTGTTTTGATGTAAAACAGATGACCATTGTGTGTGCAATTATCCGGGATATAAGGGATAGAAATAGCTTCTATGTCCTGAAGCTCTTCATAATATCTTTGCCATGTCCGGCGTCTGTCTGCCATGATTTGTCCGGCATGTTCTAACTGGACAGATAAATAGGCTGCATTCAACTCACTTAATAGATAGGAAGACCCGATATCCCGCCATGTATATTTGTCAACCATGCCTTTGACAAACTGTTGCCGGTTTGTGCCTTTCTCCTGCAGAATTTCAGCCCGCTCAATGGCGCTTCGGTGGTTGACAATCAAAGCGCCGCCTTCACCGCATATGACGTTTTTTGTGTCATGAAAGCTGAATGTGCTGAAATGGCCAATCGTTCCGAGTTTTCGTTCATGATATGTGCTTGTCAGCGCCTGAGCAGCATCTTCAATCACCCATAAATTATGGCGTTCGGCAATATCCATAATGGTATTCATATCACAGCTGACCCCGGCATAGTGAACGACTACAATAGCTTTTGTCTTTGCAGTTACAGCAGCTTCAATGGCTGCCGGTGATATGTTCATTGTTTCCGGCTCCACATCGACAAACCGAATGGCCGCCCCTCTTAATGCAAATGCATTCGCTGTTGAAACAAAGGTATAGGAAGGCATAATGATTTCATCCTCCGCTCCTGTTTCAATCAGAAGTGCTGTCATCTCCAACGCTGCTGTGCAGGACGGAGTCAGGATTGCCCGCTCACAACTGAGGTAATCTTCCAGCCAGGTCGTGCATTTTTGATCGAAAGGGCCATTGCCGGAAAGTTTTTGATTCATAATGGCTTTATGCATGGCGGCTTCTTCTTCTCCGATATAGCATGGTATATTAAAAGGAATCATTTAAAAAAAGCACCTCACAAAGATTGACTTGTTACTATAATTCCGGCAATAATTAATGCAAGACCTGCAATTTTATGTATCGTTACCGGATCGCCAAACAGAATGGCAGACAGCAGAAACACAAGTATAAATGAAAGGCTCATAAACGGATAAGCATAACTGATATTAAACTTAGTCATAGCCGCCATCCAGCATAAGGCTGCTAAAAAGGCAGAAGCGAACCCGGAAATGATCCACGGATTCAGTAAAAGCTGCAACAGGAAAAGAAATTTATCCCATAATGCATCCGGCAGAGCCCCCGCTTCATCAACCTGCCATTTTAAAACAAGCTGTCCAAAGACAGTGAAGATGATCGTTCCGAAAATATAGAGATACCCTATCATGATATCTCACCACCTGAGTTTATGATAGACATCTATTGTATTTTTCAAACGGAAACCAAGGTTATAAAACAGGTTTAGTGACGCGACATTGGCAGCCGATATGGATGTTCTCAGTTCATCATATCCGGCTTTGAGCTGTTCACGGCATGCCAGGCTGGTATAAGCCTTGGCAAGCCCTCTGCTGCGGTATTCTTCACGTATCCCGAGCAACAGGACTTTATCCTTGTCAAACCCGTAAAAACCGGCAGTATCGTTACCATATTTCAATGCAATAATCTTCTCGGCATCGAGTAAATCGTTTACCCAGTTCATGTACCGTTTATCAGCCATCGAATCAGGAATATTAAAGTCACGGTGAAATCGTCCGTGTACAAAAGCTTCTGCTGCAATTTCCAAAATGGCATCACGGTCATAGGTTTTTGAAATACTGATTCCACTTGCATCAAATATGGTCAAATTTTCCTTTTTGCAAATCGGCTCAATTAATGTATCGACATAATAAAAACCGTGCTGCAGAAACGGCTTGGGATTTTCAAGCGGGCTGACTTTCAATGTGTAATGCCCTTTGTTTTCATTTGTTTCCTGAAGCGCTTTTTCGGATGTATCTGTCAGTTCATATGTGTTGATATTAAAATTCCGTTTATCCCATGGCGTTTCGCGTAAATAGGTCACATAATCACCTCTCGTTGTCATTGGTTTCAGTCGTTTCACGAATCAGATAAAGGGGTCTGCTTTTGGTCTCATTAAAGATCTTGCCGATATACATACCAAGGATACCAAAGTTGAAAAATATCAGCCCACCGATAAAATAAATGGAAACCATCACACTTGTCCATCCTTGTACGGGCTGAGCCAGAAAGAAGTACCGTATAAACAAATAAAGACCATACAGCAATGATCCAAGGGCTAATATGAAACCAAACTGTATGGACAGTCTCAGTGGTTTATTGGATTGGGATATGATGGCATCTGTGGCCAGGGTGATCAGTTTTTTGAGATTGTATGTTGTTTTGCCATCCTGTCTGGCATTGTGTTCGACTGGAACGCTGGTCGTTTGGTAACCCATCCACTGGATGAACAGTGGAAAGAAACGGTTCTGTTCACGCATTTGCCTGAATGCAAGGACAACTTTTCGTTGACTGATGCTGAAATTGGCTATCGTATGATCGGATATTTTTCCGGTGAAATAATCGTAAACGCGGTAGAACAACTGGGATGTTTTGCGTTTGAGCCATTTATCCTGACGCTCGACCCGGTTTGCAAAAACGACTTCGTATCCTTCTTGTGCTTTCTCATATAACGTCGCGATTTCCTCCGGGCGATCCTGCAGATCACAATCCATGACAACAACCCAATCACCGGCTGCATAATCAAGCCCGGCTGTAATAGCATGATGCTGACCGAAGTTGCGGGCAAAGTCAATTCCTTTGATTCGGGAGTCTTGTTTGTGCAGTTCTTGAATGGTTTCCCACGCATTATCGGGGCTTGCATCATTAATCAGGATAATTTCTAAATCAGCTGGAATCGATTCGACTGTACTGATGATTCGGCTCGACAAAGTTTTCAAACAGTTCCTACAGCCATACACTGGAATCACTGTAGAAATCAGAGGGGTGCTTTTTCCCATTGGTCAACATACCATTCTACTGTTTTATTCAGTCCATTATTGAATACCGTCAAAGGTTTCCAGCCCAGTGTATTTCTGATTTTACTGTCATCGACCGCATATCGCCGGTCATGTCCTTTACGGTCTCCGATATATGTGATTAGTGATTTATGACTGTGCTGTTCAGGCTTTAAGTGATCAAGAATATCGCAAATTATTCTAGTCAGTTCATTATTTGTCCGTTCATTACCACCGCCGATATTATATTTTTCCAAAGCCTTGCCTTCATGGAAAATAAGATCGATTGCCCGGCAGTGGTCCTCAACATAAAGCCAATCCCGTACATTTTTTCCATCGCCATACAACGGAATCGGTTTGCCCTGCAAGGCATTGGAAATAATTGTTGGTATCAGTTTTTCTGGATGTTGCCGCGGTCCATAATTGTTCGAGCTGCTGGATGTGACAACATTCATTCCATATGTCTGACCAAAGCTTTTTACAAGCATGTCAGCACCGGCTTTTGACGCACTGTAGGGATTGCGCGGATCATAGGGTGTCTGTTCATTGAATTTTTCGTTTGTTTCCAAATCCAGTGCTCCGTAGACTTCATCGGTGGAAATTTGATGAAAACGTCTTGTCGATAGCTCACCCGTCTTTTCCCAAGTGTCACGCGCTGCCTGCAGTAGTACAATGGTTCCCAGCACATTTGATTCAATAAAAGCTTTAGCGTCATTGATAGAACGATCAACGTGCGATTCGGCGGCAAAATGGATGACGCCGTCGATATCGTATTCAGTGAAAATGTTATTTACCAACTGTTCATCAGCGATATCTCCTTTGATAAACTGATAGTTACCGGAGGAAGCGGTGTTTTCTTGAACATTTGCTTCTGAACCGGCATATGTCAGTTTATCAATATTAATAATCTGATAGTCAGGGTGTCGCTGCATCATATAGTGAATGAAATTGGATGCAATAAACCCTGCACCACCTGTCACAAGAAGGGATTTACTCATTCTGCACCAGCTCCAGTATTGGATTTTTGTCGATCATTTCCCAGTATTGCTCAGAATGTTTCCGGTTGGCAATCTCCATCAAGTATTGTCCATAGTCCGTCTTTTTCATTCGCTCACCTTTTTTATACAGCTCTTGTTTGCTTATATATCCCATGTAATAAGCAATTTCTTCAAGGCAGGCAATTTTGAATCCTTGCCGCTGCTGGGTTATTTTGACGAATTCGGATGCTTCAAACAAGGATTCATGTGTTCCGGCATCCATCCAGGCAAACCCTCTGCCCAGTAATTGGACTTCCAGTTGATTTCCTTTTAAATACTCTTTATTCAAGTCGGTGATTTCTGTTTCACCGCGTTCGGAATAGGGGAGTTGTTTGGCGATGCGGGTCGCACGGTTATCGTAAATATACAATCCTGCCGCTGCAAAATCTGATTTTGGGTCTTCCGGCTTTTCCTCAAGTGACAGCACCTTTTGATTCTCGTCAAATTCAACAACACCAAAGCGTTCGGGATCTTTGACACGGCTTCCGAAAATTGTGGCGTTTCGATGATTCTTTAGAGCATTCCTGAAGAGCGTTGTAAATCCCTGACCGTAAAATATATTATCACCAAGAATCAAGGTGACATCATCATAGCCGATAAAATCTTCTGCCAGGATAAAGGCTTCCGGAATCCCGTCCGGATTGACCTGTTCCATATATTGCAACCTGATGCCGAATGCGGACCCATCGCCGAGCATTTCCTTGAAACGCGGCATATCGTCCGGAGTACTGATGATCAGTATATCTTTGATACCACCAAGCATCAGGACAGATAACGGATAATAAATCATCGGTTTATCATAGACGTTGAGCAAATGCTTATTAACCCCGTTTGTGCTGGGAGCGAGCCGTGTACCATTTCCTCCTGCAAGTACAATCCCTTTCATGCTAATCACTCCTAAAAAAATATAGTAAACGGTTTTTGTTACTGTCCATAGGATACGCTCTCTCTATAATGGTATATTACCGTTTTTAAAGAAAATAATCTTACAATTTGATTTCGGATTGATTACAGCCAGATTGAAAACTGTTAAATTAAATGATAAATATAAATTCCTTTTTTTGTAAAGAGTCCTTAGTACCGTTTTGCAGGGTTTTTTGCTTAACAGCGAAATATTAGAGACGTAGAAGTCATCAGTTGCAGATCTCAGACCCTAATAAAGCAGGAATAAAAGAACAAATCATTGTGGGGATAGAGCATATCACGTGACGCAGACCGGTGAACATGATGGAATGGAAGTAACACTGCTACCGTTTAACTAATCGATGAAGGAGAGGAACAGGCATGACGAATCAGGATAATGCGAAGAAACTTGCAGGGGAAGCATCCCTGTCACACATTGAAAATGGCATGACAATCGGGCTGGGATCGGGTTCGACTGTTTACTGGATGATCCGGAAACTCGGTGAACACGTAAAAGCCGGTCTTGATGTGAAAGGGATTCCATCTTCAGGACAATCTGTGGCATGGGCAAACGAATATGGTGTGCCGATAACGGATTTCTCCAGGACACAGAGAGTTGATGTTGCAATTGATGGTGCCGATGAGGTTGACGGGCAGTGGAATCTGATAAAAGGTGGCGGCGGTGCCCTTGTGCGTGAAAAGATAATTGCGGTAACTGCCCGAAAGTTTGTCGTCATTGTTGATGAATCAAAGCTGGTTTCCCGGCTTGGAGATTTTATGCTCCCGGTTGAGATTTTACCGTTCGGCCGGGAAGTGACCGCCGGACGGATCGCTGAACTGGGGGGGTTGGCGAAACTGCGTCGAAATGATGATAATGGTGTTTTTATATCTGATAACGGTAACTATATCTTGGATTGCGACTTTGGTGGCATTCAGGAACCAAAGGCATTGCATCACCAATTGAAGCAGTTGACCGGTGTAGTTGAAAGCGGACTGTTCCCTGGCATGGCTGACGAAGTAATGGTTGGTTACTCTGATAGAGTGAGTGTGTTGCATGATTAGTGATCTGTTTTAATAGTGTCCATAAACGGCAACGTAGAATTGGATATGCTTACTTTCTGCGTGTTCAAAAAATAACCATTAGGGGGACTTAAAAATGAATTTTGGTACAGTCGGCACCGGATGGATTACGGATTCGTTTATAGAAGCATCAAAAGAATCGTCAGGCTTAACTCATGCCGCTGTTTATTCGAGAAAAGCAGATAAAGCCGGGGCGTTTGCGGATAAACATGCTGTCGAACTTATCTTCACAGATTTGAACGAAATGGCGGCCAGTGATGTCATGGAAGCTGTTTATATTGCGTCACCCAATTCGCTGCATTTTGACCATGTCGTCACTTTTCTCAATGAGAAAAAACATGTCATTTGTGAAAAACCGATATTTTCGAACTTACGTGAATGGAGGGAGGCTCATAAGGCAGCTGCTGATAATGGTGTTTTTCTGTTTGAAGCGATGCGCAATTTGCATTCACCGAATTTTAAAAGTCTGCAGGATGGGCTTAGGGAAATCGGCAATGTACGCAGCATGATTATACCGTATGTTCAGTATTCATCACGGTATGATAACTATTTAGCGGGTGAAGAGCCGAATATTTTTACGACCAAATTTTCGGGTGGGGCTCTTGTGGATCTTGGTGTGTACGCGCTGTCGCTTGCGGTTGGATTATTTGGCAAACCGGCCGGCGCTTCATATTTTCCAGTGCAGCTGGACAGTGGTGTGGATGGTAGCGGGACGCTCGTATTGACATATCCTGAATTCACCGGTACCATCCTTTGCTCAAAAATAGCTCAATCTTTCAACAGATGTGAAATTCACGGCGAAAAAGGGATGCTTGTGTTTGAAAATGCCGGCATCATGGCCAGGCCCCGAGTAGTTTACAACAATTCTTCAGAAGAAAAAATGCTGCAGTCGAATGACCATCCCAACAATATGGTTTTTGAAGTCAGGGAATTTTCCCGTATTATTGAATCCCGCGACATGGGAGCGTATGAGCAGCTAAAACGGATCAGTTTTGATGTGCTTGCTATTACGGAAAAAGTCCGGCATGACAATGCGATTATTTTTGACAGTGAACGTGATTGAATAAGGACCTTGTCAGAATCCTTTTTTGATTTGTTTGTTACGTCAGAATATTATTGAAACAAGTGATATGCTGGATTATATTGGAGTTAACTATCACATACTAAAAAAGGAGAACGTTATGAAAATCGTTGTTGCACCTGATTCGTTTAAAGGAAGTTTGACCGCCATTCAAGCTTCAGAAATTATGAAAAAAGCTGTTAATGCAATTGATAAAAATGCTCAAGTTATGTTGAAGCCTATGGCGGATGGCGGGGAAGGGACGCTGGAATCCATACTTGCTTCAGCTAAAGGGCAGCGCATCACGATAAGGTGTACGGGGCCGCTGGGGGAACATATTGAATCATCATATGCCATCATTGATACCAATACGGCGATTATCGAATGTGCCAGCATTGCGGGGCTCGTTCAGGTACCGGAAGATAAACGAAATCCGGCTTTAACCACCACTTTCGGAATCGGTGAAACCATACTGGATGCACTTGACCGGGGCTGCACAAAATTTGTGATTGGACTTGGCGGCAGTGCAACGAACGACGGGGGTCTCGGCATGCTTAAGGCATTGGGAATGAGAGCTTGGGATGCCAATGATCATGAGATCGGAATGTTCGGTAAAGACCTGATGGACGTAACGGGTGTCAGTTTTAAAGACATTGATTCCAGACTTGCTGAAGCAGATATAAAAGTTGCCTGTGATGTTGATAATCCGTTATCCGGCGAAAAGGGTGCAACTAATGTTTACGGTCCGCAAAAAGGATTGAAGACAGAAGAATTGGAACACTATGATTCTGCTTTAAATCGGTACGGGCAGGCAGTCGAGTCTGTGCTCAAAAAGCCATTCAAAAATATACCCGGTGCGGGTGCTGCCGGCGGTTTGGGTTTTGCCTTATTAGCCGTTGGCGGTCATCTTGTTTCCGGAGCACAATTTTTAGCGGATGCCATGAATGCTGAGGAAGCAATTCAAGAAGCAGATCTTGTTCTGACAGGGGAAGGCCAGAGTGATGAACAGACACTTTACGGTAAAGCACCAGGTTATGTGGCATCTCTTGCACAAAAACATCAAGTTCCAATTGTTTTGATTTCGGGCAGTCTTGATGGCGACTTGGATACGCTAAGAGAAAAATTTTCAGGATATTTTTCTATCGTTCACAAACCGATGTCACTTGAGGCGTGCATGGAACAGGCTGAAGATTTGCTTTATGAACAAGTTAAGCAAGTGATGCACCTAATAGGGCATTTGTTAAAAAAAGGTAGAGAAAATGGAAGGTTTTGAGCGTATCCTGTTAATTGTAATCGGAGTTTTATTTGTTATTCAGAGAGAGTCGCGCGAAATCATGCTGTCCTCGCGCGAAATCCGGGGAGAGTCGCGCGAAATCATGCCATCCTCGCGCGAAATCCGGAGAGAGTCGCGCGAAATCATGCCATCCTCGCGCGAAATCCGGAGAGGGTCGCGCGAACATGCCGTCCTCGCGCGAAATCCGGAGAGAGTCGCGCGAAATCATGCTGTCCTCGCGCGAAATCCGGAGAGAGTCGCGCGAAATCATGCTGTCCTCGCGCGAAATCCGGGGAGAGTCGCGCGAAATCATGCTGTCCTCGCGCGAAATCCGGGGAGAGTCGCGCGAAATCATGCCGTCCTCGCGCGATCGGACTAAGCAAAAGTTCGACCGGGAAAAGCGAGAGTCATCGGGCGGCAAAAAATGTGGTACGCCGCTGCACAAAGCACTCATGATAGAAAAAAAACCGGGTTGTAATTGGCCCGGTCTTTCCTTTATAACACGCCAATCTGCTTCAATCCATAAGCGATTCCGTCATCGGTAACAGTCGCTGTCCTGTGTTTGGCATAACGAAAAAGATCTTCATGGGAATTACCCATCGCAAATCCTTCACCGACAGCATCAAGCATTTCCTTGTCGTTCATACCGTCACCAAAGGCTATGGCCTGAGCTCGGGAGATATCGAGAAGGCTGAGAATCTGTTCAACCGAATGGCCTTTGTTGACATTTTTCCTCAGAATATCATAGGTGCCCTCCGTTCCATTGACATGAACGGGGGAGAGGCGAACATTGGATTCAATTTCATACAGCCGTATCTTTTCTGGCGAAGCATTCAGAATTGTCGCGCCTAGAATCTTGTCCGTGATTTCAGGAATGAATGCCTCATTCTTTTTCAGACCAAATATATCGATAAATTGTTTGATAACCGGCTGATCAAGGGTTGTGAAATAATTCCTGTCACGTGTGTACATAACCAGTTCGTGACCATTTTCTTCAGCAATATCAATAAATTGCTCCATATTCTTTAAGGGGATCGGTTCATTTACAATTGTTTTTCCCTGGTAGCTGGCAAAAGCTCCATTGTATGCAATAAATGAATCAACAACCAATTCTTTTGCCAGTTCCTCGATTTCATGAAGCGGCCGGCCTGTTGCTAAAAATACCTCGACCCCTTGCTTTTTGACTGAAGAGATCGCCTGTTTTGTCATGTCAGAGAATGTATGGTCCGGTTTTAAAATCGTTCCATCAATATCAAGAAATAAAATTTTGTATGCCATGTTGATCTCCTTGTCCATGTAATTATAAAAGCATTCTAGCATAGTGATGTGATTTTTGCGAAGAATGCTTTGCAGATGCTGTGTTAAAGTTTATCATTCCAACTAAAAAGTCACGTTCAACCATTGACAGGCATCGTACAATTGCAATTTTTAACAGGGGTAAACGGCTCGTCTTTGCTAAAAACTACACGTGAACAGATGAATCGCATCTGTTCGAATTCCCACAAGGAGTGATCAGTTGTGGCGGAAAACAAAAATGATTTGTTGGTGTCTGGAGCAGAGGATGCAATGGAAAACATGAAAAACGAAATTGCAAATGAATTTGGCGTCCAGCCCGGAGCGGATACAACTGCACGTGAAAATGGCTCTGTGGGAGGCGAAATGGTCAAGCGTATGATCAAAATAGCCGAATCCGACATGTCTCAAAGCAAAAAATAATTGTTCAGACATGCAATAGGAGAAAAGCCGTTTCAGAAAGCTGAAACGGCTTTTCTTTGACTTCGGATGAGTGGTATTGACTGCTGCAAACCTACATATTTGTTAACGAATTGTTCTTCATAAAGAGCTGATCAAGTCTTATTAAGAACCTTTGTGTCAATTTATGGTTTAGTGGAAATATAAGTGAAAATTAATTTTGTCTTCTATTTATGAAAATAATATGAGAAGATATAACATATATTTATGATAAGCAGTTCATTATTTATGAAGGGAGAAAAAAGAAATGGATTTTGGAGTTCTTTCGCTTTTGCCGCCGGTGATAGCGATTGTACTAGCCCTCGTCAGCCGAAATGTTATCCCTGCCTTATTTGCCGGGGTCTGGCTGGGAGCAACAATGATGTACGGCTGGAACCCATTCATGGGGCTGTACGCAAGTTTCAGCGACTTTATTATTCCAAGCGTTGGAGATCCATGGAATGCAACCGTTTTGATTTACTGCGGATTGTTTGGTGTATTGATTGCATTTTTGCAAAAGACAGGCGGAGCACAAGCTATTGCACAAGCCATTTCCAACAAGGTGAGAACGCCAAGGGGCGCTCAAGGTTCAACAATGATTTTTGGCATCATTATATTTTTTGAAGACTATTTTAATGCATTGACGGTTGGAAGTGTCATGCGTTCGGTAACAGATAAAATGCGTGTGTCCCGTGAAAAATTAGCTTATATTGTGGATTCCACGTCTGCTCCGATGTGTCTGCTAGGTCCTGTATCGACATGGGTCGTGTTTGTCATGGGATTGATTGGTGCACAGTATACCGAGATGGGGATTTCCGACTCGGAATACATGACCTATATATTTACGATTCCATTTAATTTTTATGCTATTTTAGCTATTATTCTTGTTGGAATTATTGTTTTCCTGAAGTGGGATTTCGGACCGATGGCGCAAGCGGAATATCGAGCGCGCACTTCAGGTAAAGTCATTCGGGATGATACTGAGCCGCCATCTGATGATCAAATGGCCGATGTTGAAATGCCCGAGGGTTATACACCTAAAATTCGTAGCATGATTGTGCCGATTATCGTACTGGTCGGGATGATTCCGCCGTTGTTCCTGTGGACCGGGGGCTACCCTGAAAAAGGTTTTGTGACGGCATTTGGAGAAGCTGATGGGGCAACGTCAATTTTAATTGCTGCATTTGTAGCTGGTATTGTAGCACTTGCGATGGGGATGCAGCAAAAGCTTTATTCATTTAAAGACTCCATGTCCATCATTGTCAGCGGGTTTCGCAGCATGATGATCGTTTACATCATTTTGACATTAGCGTGGTCAATCGGCAGTGTCACGACGGAACTTGGAACAGCAGAATATATCGTTCATTTTGCTGAGCAGACAACATCATCTTCCATTATTCCAATTCTGCTTTTTCTGATTGGTGCGATTGTTGCGTTTACGACAGGAACATCATATGGAACATTTTCAATTATGATTCCGATTGCGATGCCGCTTGCTGCTTCAATGGATATTTCAATGTATTTGGCCATTGCTGCTGTGTTCAGTGGCGGCATCTTTGGGGATCACTGTTCTCCTATATCTGATACAACAATATTGTCTTCGGCAGGGGCAGGAAGCGACCACATTGACCACGTGAATACCCAAATTCCATATGCAATCACCGCGGGTATCAGCGGCGTCGTAGCATTTCTTACCGTGGGTCTCACGGGATCACCTGTACTGGCTATCATTGTCGGGGCTGCCCTCCTGTTTATTTTGGCCTTTATCATGAATAAAGTGTGGGGAAAACACATACCAAATGATCAGGTGACAGTTTAGCGTTGTTGTGACAGAAGCGGTGAGAAAAGTATACTTGTACACGGGAACGGGCTGGCCGGCAGTCTGTTCTCTTTTTATGTCAAAGATAGGACTTCCGGGTTTAAATTCGGGTTCCATTGACACGTGGTCAGGATTAAATTGACTTTACTGGAACGTATAGATAAAATGTAATGTAGTAAAATAAAGTTTGTTGAGGTGAGACTATGTTTAATTTGGGCTTGGTTATCGGTATTTCGATCCTGGTGGCCATCATGATTGTAAATATCATCATTACGCTGGCATCTTCTGATGAAGGATTTGGCATTTATATTCCTGCTGCGGTTGCTTTTGTTGCCGGTATCATCATGGTGACAATGTCATCATTTGCGAAAATTGAAATGATTGGCCTCGGGTTTGGCGGCTGGGGCGGAGCTAGCCTTTTTGCGGCAGCAATTGGAGCTATTGCAACCTCCCTTGTTGAAACCTTTCGCCACGCTTAACGAAAAATTGGAACAGATATCTGCCTAAGTTAAAAAGGTGGATATTTTTTTGTAACGTCAGAAAGTATAAATGATGGATGACCTTATAAAAAAAAGCTTCGGCATTCGCTATAAGACGAGGCGAATGCCGAAAGTTGGGTTAGGTATAGTTGATTCCGTTTAGGTGGACCTTTTTTTCGTTATTTGCTTCTCTGATCGTGAGCCTGCGGGTACGGAAAAAAGGGAGTGTCAGAGCATGTTCCCGAGATAAGATTTAACTGTAAATAATGTAGCGGAAAATTGTATCCAGTGTATTATTAAGACGTATATGGACAGGAATACAAATATTTTCTCTGACGAAAATAGAAAAAATCGGGCTGCACTTTACTCGATATATTTCTGATTTTTAACAAAATGACAAATGATTGACAGTGGAAACGTCATCTTCGAGCATGTTTCCAGCCATTAATCAGTTATGGTGTTCTGCTGGGACTAAATCAAATAGGTCCTGCCATCACGTTGTTCAATTTTTTCCTCTTTCATCAATTTGCCAAGTGCGCGCTTAAAAGCAGCTTTGCTGATACCAAATGTTCCGCGAATATCTTCAGGATCACTTTTATCATCAAAATGGATAATGCCGCCATTTTGATTCAGGAGTTCAAGAATATCGTCTGCATCTTCCGTCATGCTTTGCTGCTTGAGAGGTCTGAGGGACACATTCACTGTTCCGTCTTCTTTTACGGCGATCACGCGTCCTTTCACCCATTCTCCGAGGCGTGGTTCCTGTTTCCGCTCTGTATGATGAATAAATCCACGATAGCCGTCTTCCGAAATCATAGCGGCTCCTTCTCTGTCGGTATGGTATATGCGACCGCTGATTGGCTGGTTAACCAATTCCTCAGATCCCATTTCCCAATGTGCTGAGAAAAAACGTTCGGTAGCGGGTTCTGCGAGAAGCCGTCCCTCTTTGTCTGTCGTCAGTTTGACAAACAGCTTATCACCTTTTTCCGGCCAAACACTTTCAAATAGCGGAAGATCATCATGTGAAACGAGAATTCCCTTTTCGATGCCAATATCAACAAAAACCCCCAGCCCTGAAATAATCGCAATCACTTCAGTCCAGTCGAACTCATCCACTTGAACAGAGGGGTGTTTCTTTGTAGCGAGAGTATTGCCCTTTTGATCGTTATAGAGAAAAACATCAATTTTTTGGCCCGGTGCCAATTCTGATTCAACTGTTTGAGAAGGCAGGAATACACCGCTTTGCAGGATGTATCCCGCTTCAATCTTTTGAATCACTGCCATTGTCTGAATCGCTCCTAGTTTCATGCAATATGCCTTCTTTCCTGCTAAATATTGGAAAGGGGTACCCTTATGATTAAGAGTACCCCTGTAATTTGAAAAGTAACATATAAGTTTTCATTTTTTATATTTGTCCCGAATAGATTCGGGTGGAACTGTCTTTGTTATAGATATTCCTTACCGCGGTCTGTGTTCCACTGGTGTTTTCTTAGAAAAACTCGGCATTCGCCTCGACTTATAGCGAGTGCTGAAATTTTTTTATAAGGTCATCCAGAATTTATACTTTTGACGTTATAAACTTAAGCAACGTCAGCCCTTCCTGCTCTGACGTCCTTGCGACCCCGAAGCCGCGCCAGTGAGAATAAGCATCTTCAAAAACGAACTAGCAGAATGCCAGAAATGACGACTTATTTTTACTTTCAGCTATCTAATCCTCCCATAAAATCTATGGAATGTCAAATCATAGGCTGACACCTGAAAAGAAGTGGAAGTATGAACAGGTTCACTTATGCAGTTTCGGCAAACCCCACAACAGAATCAATGTTTTTAAAACTGGCAAGCATGCCATACGAATGGTAGACTGGTAAAAGATTTGCTTGAAAGTGTTGTACAAAACACGGTGAAAATGGTGCACTGTGTTTTGTTGATGATTTGTTTATAAATGGGGATATTGTCATGCATATATTTCTACAGGTTATTTTGCCGATTATGGTCGTGTTTGGAGCAGGGTTTGTATTGCAGCGGATTCGAGCCCTTGACGTAAAATCACTTGCTGCGGCATCGATTTACATATTTATGCCTGCTTTGGTGTTCACAAATTTATATGAAGCCCATTTTAATCAGGGATATACGGTTATTGTCGTTTATGCGATCTTCCTATTGTTTTCGATGATCTTTTTTGTGAAATTGCTCGCGCGACTATTTAAGTGGCGGGCGTCAGTTGAAAGCGGCGCGATTCTGGCAACTGCGTTTATGAATGGCGGCAACTACGGAGTACCGGTAATCCTGTTCAGTATCGGGGAAGAAGCTATGCCATATGCCATTTTTTTGATGGTGCTTCAGACGATGATCATGAACGTATTCGGGGTGTATTATGCTTCGCGCAGTACGAGTGGCTTTTGGCGGGCGTGCAAGACAGTTTTGAAAATGCCGGCAACATATGCAGCTATTCTTGGTATTGGGTTTCAGGCTTTGCCAATCAGCATTCCCGAATCAGTTTATTCGACCTTGACCATGTTAAGCAATGCAGCTATTCCACTGATGATGGTGATATTAGGGATGCAGTTGGCATCGATTACGTCTTTGTCATTTAACTGGCAGGTCATTCTATCAACAGCGACAACCCGAATGATACTTTCACCACTGCTCATATTTTTATTTATATGGATTGTGCCGGCTGACCCGGTTATCAAGTCGATTCTCTTGATTGTAGCTGCCATGCCGAGTGCTGCGACGACAACCATGTACGCGATTGAGTTTGATGCCGAACCTGATCTTGTTTCCAGTATCACACTTGTTACAACACTAATCAGCGTTGTAACGGTTACAGTGTTGCTAAACGTCATAACATAGCAACTACTATGTTTTTCAATCAGTCTTTCAGGGAAAGTTAGTTTTTAAACGGTAATACCTGAAAGGGTGAGAACGATGATTCGGACAATTTTAATGGTGATTGGTGCGATTGTTGTCATCGGTTGGATTATTTCGGTGTTATAGTACCATACCACTGTCATTTAGTATGGCCGGGATCAACCGGTTACATCATATTCAAGATACCCAGTAGCATGAGTGAAAATGGAGGTAGCAGCGTCAATGGCTGCATCCATTTTTTTTGTGACAAAAGGTGCCCCGTTTTTACGCCGCACAATACAAATAGTCCACTCATCAAGGCGATAGAAGCTGCTGTTATTATGGGTGAATACCCAAGCATTGCAGCACCCAGACCTGCACCAAATGCATCAATTGCCAGTGCAAAACCCAAAAGCACAGCCTCTGACAGTGAAATGCTCCCGGATTGGTCTAAATCTGCCTGATGCGGTTCTTTCATCACGAATTTGAAATTATCCCATGTTTCGTCATCTGAAATGGAGTTAGAGGGTGTTTCCTGTTTTGAACGGATTATATTATACAAACAGTACAAGCCGATGCACAGCAGAATAATACCCCCGATGTTATCGGTGAGTCCCGGTGTGATAAGTGACTTCATCATATTGCCGATTGTCATTGAAATATAGACTATGAAACCGGAACAGAGCATAATGATCCCCAAGGCTGGAAGTGAAACATGGACACGCCGCAGTCCATATGATATGCCAACGCCAAACCCATCAATACTGACGCCGATAATCAAAAAAATCAGTCCGGTATAATAGAGCATCACTATCATTTTCCTTTCCGCTTTTGCCCCGTATATATTGGGTAGTCATGACGTATCATTTTATCTAGGTTATTGTATGGAATTCGGCGGGAGGTGTGAAAACGGCGTAATGCTGCAAATTGTGTTACAGTGACAATATAGAGAAGACTTGAGAAGAGAGGATTTATGAAATGAGTAAAACAGTCGTATTAGCCGAAAAACCTTCTGTCGGACGGGATATCGCCCGTGTATTGAATTGCACGAAAAAAGGCAACGGGTTTATAGAAGGATCAAAATATATTGTAACGTGGGCGCTGGGACATTTGGTAACGCTCGCTGACCCTGAAATGTATGAAGAAAAATGGAAAACATGGCGTTTGGACGATTTGCCGATGCTGCCAAGCCAGCTGAAATTGGTTGTCATCAAAAAATCCGGCAAACAATTCAACGCGGTTAAAACACAATTGAATCGCAAAGATGCAGGTGATATTGTCATCGCAACCGATGCGGGGAGAGAAGGGGAACTTGTGGCTCGCTGGATTATTGAAAAGGCGCGCGTCAACAAGCCTGTAAAGCGTTTATGGATTTCATCGGTCACTGACAAGGCGATCCGCGAGGGGTTTAAAAATCTGAAACCAGGAAAACAATATGAAAATCTTTACGATTCGGCTGTCGCACGTTCGGAAGCGGACTGGTATGTAGGTCTGAATGCCACTCGCGCACTTACGACGAGATTCAATGCACAGCTGTCGACCGGGCGTGTGCAGACACCGACATTAGCGATGGTGCGGACAAGAGAAAAAGAAATTAATGAATTCCAGCCGCAGCCTTTTTATGGTATTGAAGCCAAGACAAGTACCGGAATGACGCTCACATGGCGGGACGGCAAAAACAATAACCGAATGTTTTCCAAGGAAAAAGCAGAAAAACTGCTCAATCACCTGAAAAATAAACCGGCGCAAATCACAAACATCGATAAATCGTATAAGAAGAAACATGCTCCGCAATTGTATGATCTCACTGAGCTGCAGCGCGATGCGAATCGAATGTTCGGGTTTTCAGGTAAGCAAACCCTGTCTTTGATGCAAAAACTGTATGAACAGCATAAAGTTCTCACGTATCCGAGAACTGATTCACGAGTGCTTTCATCGGATATAGTCCCGACATTGAAAGATCGAGTGAAAGCTGTTAATGTCGATCAATATGCACATGTTGCGGGCAAGTTGTTGAAAAAGGAATGGAAATTACCGAAGTCGGTCGTTGATAATGCAAACGTATCCGATCACCATGCAATTATCCCAACAGAAGAAACTGTCATACCAGCAGATCTGAATGACAAAGAACGAAAGGTTTATGATCTTGTCGTAAAACGTTTCCTGGCAGTTTTGTCAGACCCATATGAGTATGAACAACTGACAATCGAGGCTTCCATTGATGGCGAGCGCTTTACAGCCAGAGGGAAAAATATCAAAAAACAAGGTTGGAAAGAAGTTTACGGCGATCATGGAACTGACAATGATCAGCAATTGCCTGACGTGCAAAAGGGCGCGGAACTGTCCGATATCACAATAAACCTGACGAATGGTGAAACCAAGCCACCTGAACGTTTTACAGAAGGCGCTCTGCTCCAGGCAATGGAAAATCCAGTACAATATATGAGTCAGGATGAAAAGCATCTTGCCAAGACCATCAGTAAAACAGGAGGTATCGGTACTGTTGCCACCCGGGCTGATATCATCGAAAAGTTATTCAACAGCCAACTCATGGAACTGCGTGGCAAACATATTTTCACAACATCCAAAGGCCGCCAGCTGCTTGACCTTGTCCCGGAAGAGCTGCGATCCCCGGCTCTTACTGCTGAATGGGAAACCAAGCTCAGCCAGATTGCTCAAGGGAATTTGAATAAAAAACATTTTATAAATGAGATTAAAGGCTACACAAAAGAAGTCGTTTACCAAATCAAGACAAGTGACGATAATTTTAAACATGATAACTTGACCGGAAGCAAATGCCCAAATTGCGGAAAACTCATGATGGAAATTGATAATAAGAAAGGTAAAATGCTCGTTTGTCAGGATCGCTCATGCGGTGGAAAAAAGAACATTTTTAAACGGACAAATGCCAGATGCCCGAATTGTCACAAACGGATGGTACTGCGGGGTGAGGGCGATGGCAAAACATTCACGTGTCAGTGCGGATTCTCTGAAAAACTGTCAACGTTCAATCAGCGCAAAGAAAAGGAGAAAAGTGAGAAAGTATCCAAGAAAGATGTTAATAAATACTTGAAAAATCAGGATGACGGGTTTAAAAATAATGCACTGGCAGATGCTTTATCCAAGTTAAAAGAATAAATTTGCCGAAATCGGTGATAAACAATCAGCGCTGGTCGTAATCACGGTGAACATGGAGCCGCAATTAATCCCGGGAAAGCAAAATGAATAGTGTGATAGAAAGAAAGTCGCTTACGTTAGGGAGCGACTTTTTCCTTATTTCCAACATTCTTCCAAGATAGAATAAGTACAAGTGGCAGGCAAACTGAAACATGGGCGGGAAAATGGAAACATGTTCCCGAGAGCCGAAACATGGGCGCGAGATCGGAAACATGTTCCCGAGCGTCAAATTCAAAAGAGCAATTATCACTCATTGCACATGAATCACCATATTAGGATCTACAAAGCTTTGAGTATAGAGGAAGATTTTTTATTCATAACTTTAAAAACTTATGATAAGCTGTAATGAGAAGATAAACATCCGCCATCATTGGGATGAATTAGGGGGAGGGAGCAAAGTGTCAAATAACGAGGAGTTAGACAAAGCAACCGGGAATAAGACTGTCCAGAAATTGGAGTTCTGGCTGGGGCCGTTCGGTGCGGCAGTTCCTTTGCTGTTTTTTGTTGTTTGGGCCATCACAATCAGTGTCATGCAGCTATCTTCTGAGGTTGCATTGGTACTTGGAGCCGTTATTGGTCTGACATTGGGATTAATGTTATGTAAAAGCAAATGGGAAGATTATGCACAAGGGCTGTTTGATGGATTGGCCCAGCCCGTCGGTGTCATTGCGATGGTAGCATGGTTTTACGCCGGTATGTTCGCACAGGTTCTTCAGGTTGGCGGGCTCGTTGAAGGGCTTGTTTGGATTGGTTCGATAACAGGCGTTGAAGGCGGTATGTTTGTTGCCCTAACGTTTTTGTTGGCAGCAATTTTTTCAACTGCTGTTGGTACAGGTTACGGTACAACCGTTGCATTTTGTACCCTCATGTATCCTGCAGGTATTGCTGTTGGAGCGGATCCGACTTTTATGTTTGCGGCTATTTTAGCTGGAGCAGTATTTGGTGATAATCTGGCACCGGTTTCCGATACCACAATCGTATCAGCAACAACTCAGGATGCCGATGTGCCTGGTGTTGTACGGAGTCGTTTCAAATATTCTATCGTTGCTGCTGTGCCGGCGATGATTTTATTTGCGATTTTCGGCGGAGGTGGTAATTCTGCAGCCGGTCAAACTTCCGCCAGTTCCGTGATTGAATCTGTCAATGCGAGCGGGCTGATCATGCTTGTGCCTTTTGCAATCGTTCTTATTCTTGCTTTAACCGGTCAGCATCTGCTGACATCATTGACATGGGGTATTGTATCGGCCATACCACTGATTCTTTTATTGGATTTGGGATCGTTTGCTGATATTTTAAGCTTCAATCCGGACTCTGATGCTGTCGTAGAAGGAGCTTTAGTTTCAGGTTTAACAGGTTATTTTAATATGGCGATTTTAATTCTGTTGATAGTAGGGGCAGCCCATTTGATGAGACTCGGTGGAACAATGGCAGCCATCACGAAAAGTTTGGTTAAATGGATCAAAAACTCCGTTCGCAAAGCTGAAGTATCCATGTGGGCGATTGTTGCATTGCTGAATAGTTCCATTACCATCAACACAGCAGCTGAAATTGCAGCGGCGCCATTTGTAAAAGAAATCGGATCTAAATACAAGATCCACCGTTATCGGATGGCAAATATGCTTGATGCAGTGACATCGGCTTTAGGTTATATTTTCCCGTGGGGAGCACCGGTGTTACTAGGCTGGTCAACCATTCAAACGATGAAAGAGGAATCATATAATTGGCTTCCGATTGTTGAACCGAATGCTGTTTTCCCATTCGTGTTTCAGGGCTGGTTCCTGTTTATTATCATGCTGGTTGCAGCGTTGACCGGTTGGGGGTTGCGCTATGAAGGGAAGAATGGTGAAGAACTGAAAGAAAAACCAGATGATTAATTGTTTTGCATGAATCGAAAGGGTGAAGTGGTCAATGTCCGCTTTATCCTTTGTTTGCCATTTCCTCATTATGATAAAGTGTTTTATAGAGGTGCGGGAGGTTTCTATGAGGATAAAAGGAGCAATCGACGACGAAACGCGATGTGAACACTTCCATACAGAAAATGATAGAGTAGCGATCAAATTTTATTGCTGTGGTGGTTATTTCCCGTGTTTTCGATGTCATCAGCGCTATGGATGCGGGGATTCTGGCGTTTGGCCAAAAGAAAAGTTTGATCAGAAAGCCATTCTGTGCGGCAGTTGCCACACAGAACTCACGATAAACGAATATCTTGGGAGCAGTTACCGCTGCCCCGCTTGTCAGGCAGCTTTTAATCCGGACTGTGCGCTGCATTACCATCTGTATTTCAAACGATAGCGCTTTGCGTGAGGGTGATAGATAGGATGTTTGATATCGAACGGATAAGACTTTTGTAAACAGGTGACCGGGTATGATAGATAAAAAACCCTTGTACATGTTCGATTAGAAGACACGGACGAGGGTTTTCCTTAGGATTCAGTATAATTTTGTGAATGGAGTCGCTGAGGTGCTAATTTGAAAATTGATGTTTTAATTGGGCAATGTCACGTTCGTTTTGGACGGCTTTATTCCAGATGTGATCTTGATCCGCACGCAGGATTTTGAATTCGTCCATGATTTCACGATGGCGTCTGTCGCCTTCTGTTTTTATCGTGGAGATTTCTTCTTTCATGGCAGTTTGTTCTTGTCTCATCAGTGCTTGGTCTTCTTTCATGGCAGTTTGTTCTTGTCTCATCAGTGCTTGTTCTTTTTTCATGGCAGTTTGTTCTTGTCTCATCAGTGCTTGGTCTTCTTTCATGGCGGTTTGTTCTTGCTTCATCAGTGCTTGTTCTTTTTTCATGGCAGTTTGTTCTTGCTTCATCAGTGCTTGGTCCGCTTTCATGGCGGTCTGTTCAGATTCCATTCCCTTCATTTTTTCTTTCATTTCAGTCTGCTCTGTATGCACGGTGCCAACCATTGAAATTAACTGAGAAAGCATATTTTCGATACGCTCCAATCGTTGTTCGGTCATCTTTTTCACCTCCTCTTTCTATTCCAGTATACCCTTTCTTTTGAAAGAATGCTATGGGATCAATTTTTTTCTTCTTCGGCGCTTTCTGCAATTTTTCCTGTGATCCAGCGTTCAGCGGTGGATTCATCCACTTCATAAATTTTCCCTGCACGGAAAAGGTCGCCGTGGTACATGGTCTGTACATTCATTTTGACTTTCTGCATGAGAGTAGCTCCTTCCAAATGATGATTGTAGCAATAGTTTAACATATTCGTGTGTGTGTTCTGCACACTGACGTTTTACAACGTTAGCGTTTTTGCCGTATGAATTCCCAGGCTTTTTCTTTATCTTCTGTTGGCTGATGGCACGCGAAGTTTTCGCAAACGTAAATCGTCAGCGCTTCACCCAGCCGCTTATACTCGGATGCAAAAGGAGCGGTTTCAGCCAATTCATCAGCGTTGTTGCTCGCTAAAAGTGTCACATCGGGCAAAAAGGCTTGTTGAAGTTCAGTAGTAAACGAATCCGATGGTCCAAGCACCACGACTTCTTTTGTCGTATTCTCCGTCAAAAGCAGACTTTGAATGAAATGGATGCCTGCAGCAGGAACGTCGCTGATATCCTTGTAAAAGGTGTAGTACAATTCCTCGAGTGCATCGAGATAGGCGGTTTCGCCGGTCAGATATCCCAGTTTGGCAAGCATAACAGCTGCAACACCATTACCGGATGGAAGGGCACCGTCATAGACCATTTTTTCCCGTGACAGCAATTGTTCGCTATCATAGCCATTGAAGAAAAACCCGCCTTGTTCGCTATCCCGGAATAACGCCAGCATGTCATTGGCAAGTGCGTGTGCTTGCTTTAAATAATTGAGCGAAAATGTCGCTTCATATAGTTCAGCATAAGCCCACAGCAGAAAAGCGTAATCATCCAAGTAGCCGTTATATTTCACTTCTCCGTCACGGTAACGGGCCAAAACCCGTTTATCCTGAATAAGGTTCTGTTGGATAAATGTCATGTTGTTCTCAGCAGTATCAATGTAGTCCGGCTCGTCAAAAACTTTTCCGGCCTTAGCCAGTGCAGCTATCATCATGGCATTCCATGAGGTCAGAATTTTATCATCCACGTGAGGATAAACACGTTTCTCGCGTGACAAGAGCAATTGCTCCCGAGCTGCATCCATTTCCTGTTTAAGCTCTGATAAGCTCATATGATGGGTTTGCGCGATTGTCTCCATATTTGTAGTAAGCAGATTTGGAATGTTTTTGCCTTCAAAATTTCCGTTCGGTGTTATGTTGTAAACAGATGCATATAATTCTCCCCGCTTTTTGCCGAGGATGTTTAATATCTCATCGTATCCCCAAACATAATATTTCCCTTCAGTACCTTCTGAGTCAGCATCAATCGCTGAATAAAACCCTCCTTCAGCACGTTGCATCTCTCTTTTGACAAATGTGATAATCTGTTTGCTGATCGTTTGGTATAATGGTTTTTTGGTGATTTGGTAGCATTCGGTATATGCCATGAGCAGCAACGCATTATCATAAAGCATTTTTTCGAAATGGGGAACTAGCCATTTCTCATCGGTGGAATAGCGTGCAAATCCGTATCCGACATGGTCATATATGCCGCCCTTTGCCATGGCCTGCAATGTGTCTTCTGCCATTTTCAGTGCAGCAGTCTCGCCTGTGAAATGGTAATACTTCAGCAGGTAGAGAACATTTTGGGGTGTGGGGAATTTGGGTGCTGAACCGAATCCCCCATACTGGGAATCAAACCGCTTTTTGAGCTCATAAAAAGCTTTGTGCGTCATCTCTTCGGAAAGGCGGCTCTCACTTTTGGTTGTGACGGTTTCTTTGAGTGCATCGGTCACACTCTTGGTCACTTTTGCGATATGGTCCGGTTCTTCGTTATATTTTTCGAGAAGCTGAGTGAGAACATCCATAAAGCCGGGCATACCGTATTTGCTAACACGGGGGAAATAGGTTCCGGCATAAAACGGCACTTTATCTGGTGTCATAAAGATGGAGAGCGGCCATCCTCCCTGTCCGGTCATCATCTGACAAACTTTCATATAAACGGAATCAATGTCCGGCCGCTCTTCACGATCAACTTTAATGGCCACGTAATGGTCATTCAGATACGATGCCACTTCCTCGTCTTCAAATGATTCGTGTGCGAGGACATGACACCAATGACAAGTGGAGTACCCGATGGAAAGGAATATAGGTTTATTTTCAGCCTTTGCTTTTTCAAACGCTTCATCACCCCATGCATACCAGTTAACAGGATTGTAAGCATGCTGCTGAAGATAGGGTGATTTTTCGTGAATTAAATGATTCGGTCTTTTTGAAGTCATACGAAAACACCGCCTTCCTTTTTAGTCTATATCCATTTTATCCAATATCATATGACATTAACAAACATATACTCTCAACTTTCAGACATCAAAATAAGCAGCAAAATAAAATCTATCAGCAAATGCCATGTCATAAAAAGCTCACGTTACGTTTATATATCAACTATCATTTTTACTAATGTTGCATCTCTATAAGTATGCTACACTATTTAAAAAGTGGGGTGATGGAATGATTTATGAATTCAAAGTGTCGTTAAAACATGTCGGTGTCCCGGTATGGCGCAAAATTCAGATTGACGGTCATGCAACATTCTATGATTTGCACCGGGTGCTGCAGGTTGCTTTTGAGTGGTTCGACTATCACTTGCATAGTTTTTTTGTGAACCGGACGAATGGCGAACGAGTCGAGCAGATGGAAATTACGAGTGAAGACACCGGTGATGATGCCTTTGTCGATCTACTTGGCGACCGGATTACCCGTCAGGAAAAAGATGAAGTTGTAGGTGATTGGTTAAAGGAGCCATATGATAAGGTGATGTATGTGTACGATTTCGGTGATGACTGGCATCATGAAATTGTTTTCAACAAAAAATTGAAGCCTGAAAAAGGAGTGAGCTATCCGCGTTGTATAAGTGCGAAAAATCTGCCTCCTGAGGAAGACTCAAGGGAAGAAGTGCTGACGGGTGGAATCGATCTTACGGCTACAGACAGCAAACGTCTGGTTCAAGATGTGAACGATAATATACGCTTTTATCTGAAGGATTTACTGACTGCATATGAGCAGCCATCTGCCGAAAAGGATAGTTGGCATGATGTTTTTGTGAAGGCAAAAGAATTTCAGAAGCTTAAACCATGGGAAATCATGTTTGATGAGCATATTTTTGCTGTGAAAGACCCGAAGACAAATGAATGGCTTTATTGTTCTGTACTTGGCGGTGCCGGTGAAATGTTTGGTTTGGCAGTATATGTCGGAGATAAGGGCTATCGTTCGTTAGTGGATACCTTAACGTCGAAAAAACCTGATTTTGATTTTGTGATCAATCAGCGCAGTTTGCTGTTGAGTTATGAAGATCGGGAAGATTTGGAAAAGAGTGATTATCAGCTCATCAAATCATATGATGTTAAATTTCGCGGACGGAAAAGCTGGCCGTCGTTAAGAAGCTACAAACCTGGGCTTTATCCATGGTTTATGGATGATGACGAAGCGAGGTTGATGCTACTGGCACTTGAGCAGACAATCGATGTTTATCATGAAATCAAGAACGGACTGGCATTACCTGACATGCTGTTTGATGAACACGTGATGATGAAAGTCCCAAGTGAGCAAAATGGTGAATTGATATTTGATAACCAGGTGCTTGAACTTGGCCATGTTGAGGAAGAAGAACCGGATGAAGTGCCGCTGGCAGTTTCAGAGGTGGATTTGAAACGGTTAGAAAAACTGAACAACTCACTTCCGTACACGGTTGAATTTTCCATGGATTATATGGATATGCCTGTTCAAAATAATCAGAACGAACGGCCTCTGTTCCCGCTTTTGGTACTGGGGGTTGACCGGACCAAAGGAATGGCCATTTACTATAATTTACTGACGGAGGTCTCAGACCGTGTTGTTCTTCAAACTGAATTCGTTAAAATGATTGAATCATTGCAAGGCATTCCTGAGAGCATTAAGGTAGATGAACGAACAGAACATGTACTGGCACCGCTTATAAAAGAGGTGAAACTGAATGTGGAAGTGGAAACTGAATTACCATTAATCCGCCACGTGATGGAAATGATGCAAGACGATATGATGCCTTTTTGAGCAGGTAGCAGAATCGATTCGTGAATAATGCTGTGAAACCGGATTTTAAACCGCTCCTATTTCTGTCATGAACAGCATCTTTAGTTTCTGCTCGATAATTGAAAAAACATTGTCGACATTCTTGAAATAGCGATGAAGACTTCTTGAATTTGAGGGATATTTTAATGGCTAAGGTTTTACTGCTTTATGCGAGCATGACCGGCAATACAGAATTAATAGCCGAGATAGTCAGAGAAACGGTTGAAAGGTATGGTTATGAAGTTGTAACCAAAACGTTTGAAATGGATCCGATTGACGTGGATGAGCTTTGCCGCTACGATGGTCTGCTTGTAGGTACTTACTCTGAGGATGACGGAGCATTGCCATTTGAAGTGGAAGACTTTTATGAGGATCTGAATGATGTGGATATAACAGGTATGGCCGCTGGTGTATTCGGTTCGGGCGATTCTTTTTATGCGACGTTTGGCGGTGCGGCCAATGCACTGGGAGATCGCTTGGAGAAAAAACATGCCAGACTGGTCCCGGAACGATTGATTATAGATTTGGAACCGGATAATGACGATGCCATCAGATGTCAGAAATTTGCCGAGACGTTTTGTCGAATGATGGAAGCCCGGGTAAAGAGTGATGATGCGTGACGGTAATTTACACCGAAAATAGTGAAGGCTTACTGCTTTAGCAGCAAGCCTTTATTTATTTATAACGTCAGAAAATATAAATGATGGATGACCTTATAAGAAAAAGCTTCGGCATTCACTATAAGGCGAGGCGAATGCCGAGTCACCTTATTCCATTTTTTGAAATAACGTAGGTCTAAAAAAACTTGTTTAAATATTGTGCTTTTTGTAAGATGAACAAAAGGACAGGAAGGATGGGGAGAATATGGACTATGTTGCCGGGATTGATGGCGGGGGCACAAAGACTGTTGCTGTAATGACAGATTTGAATGGAAAGGTGGTTGCAAAAGCGTCGATGGGTCCTGTTAATCCAAATGTCGTTAATAAAGAGGAACTGTATCAGACCTTATCCGACCTGATGCAGGATTTGAAAAAACAAAATAACGCTGCATTTGAACAAATCACCGGTTTATTCGCAGGGATATCAGGAGCGGGGAATAACAAGGCAGTTCAAATGTTAACGGATATTCTTGACGGGCTTGTGCCTGATAAAACATCTGTCAAGGTTGAGCCTGATACAATTAACGCCCTATATTCCGGAACGTACGGTGAACCGGGAATAGTACAGATATCCGGGACAGGATCGATAACATTTGGCATTAGGGCTGATGGCAAACGTGATCGTGCCGGAGGATGGGGCTATTTATTCGGCGACGAGGGGAGCGGCTATGATATTGGCAGGTCAGGCATAATAGCAGCTTTAAAAGCATATGATGGACGCGGCAAAAATACAGTGTTGCTTGATATGGTCCGTGTTCATTTTCGTACTCGCAACCTATATGACCTTATTCAACAAATTTATGCTTCAAAATCCCCGAAGAGTGCGATATCACCGGCAGCTAAGCTGGTATTTAACGCGTATAAGCAGCGTGATGCAGCAGCTCGGGCGATCATTGGAAACACCGTGAAAGAATTGAGGTGCAGTATTCGGACGTTAAAGGCCAAACTTTATCAGCCTGAAGAAGAAATCAAAGCCGTTTTATGCGGCGGTGTATTCGAGGATGAAGAAGTGCTGCCTGATTTGTTGAAAAGAGAATTTCAGGATGATCATCAATTAACCATCGTTACCCCTGCAATGCCCCCTGCCGGCGGCGCTATTATCGGTGCTCTTTTAGCGAGAAATATCAAACCGGACGAATATATAATTCGAAATATTAAGTCAACTTACTAGGAGATGATAGGATTGTCACAAGTTAAGGGTGGCTTGACTATGTTAAAGGAAATGGTTCACACGCTTCCGCCTTCAGAGAAGAAGCTGGCCGAATATATTCTGGAAAACCCGGAAGAGTCGATCATGCTGACGTCTTTATTGCTGGGTAAGGAGAGCGGTACATCAAGCGCAACGGTCATACGGCTGTGTAAATCAATCGGACTGAAAGGTTTCCAGGAATTAAAAATCCGTGTAGCAGGTGATTTGCAGGAGCAGAGTGGGCAGGGCTATCGGGATATTGAACCAAATGATAGAACCGAAAATTTAATCGAGAAGATGACGTCAAATACGATCCAGACAATTAAAGAAACTGTGGATATGATGCGCGCATCTGATCTTGAGGGTGCCGCTGATGCATTATTCCAAGCGAAGTCAATTGTCATCATCGGTTTTGGTGCTTCCTATATTGCTGCTAAAGACGCGGAACAGAAGTTTACACGTATTGATAAATTTGTACAAGCTTTTTCGGATGTGCATATGGGCGCAACAGCTATTGCCAATAAAGGACCTGACGATGTCGTTGTTGGCATTTCTTTTTCGGGCGAAACAAAACAAGTGATTGATTTGTTGGAGCTGGCGAAAAAGAAGGGCGTGAAAACCATCAGTATTACAAAAACCGGAAAGTCACCGGTCAGTCATATGACGGATATCCAATTGCATACTTCCGCAGCAAAGGAAGCAACATTCAGAAGCGGTGCGACGTCATCAAGGATGGCACAGCTTCACGTGATCGATATCCTTCTGATGATACTGGCTTCTAATGAATACGAAGAGGTAATTAAACATCTTGATGAAACAAGGGAAGCAATAGGATCTCTAAAGCAAAAATAATCTAAAAGTCTGTCTTGACTGAAATAATATTACGTAAAATTGAAAATAATATTGACAAAATATTACGGAATGCCTATACTGAAAACTAATCCGAAGTTTAGTAATTTTTTGATAACGTCAAGCATTATTTTATAGATGACCTTATAATGCGTGTTCAAAAAGGAGGATAAAAAGGACCAAGAAGTTCGAGACGGCGCAGTTCCGAGAAGCGGAGAAACAAGCCAACGAAGAAATTCGAAGTGTCAGTTTCACCGGACTTTTTGAACAACCTCTTATAAGAAAAACGTCGGCACTGACTATAATACGGGGTGAATGCCGCGTTTTCTAAAAATTATATGAAAACGCTTTATCATTATTGACAGGGAGAATCATAGATATATGAAATTAGCAAAATTAACGACTGAACAACGAAATGCAGCCAGCATGGCATTGGATCAAATGTCAGCGATGGAGATTTTAAAGGTTATTAATAATGAGGATAAAAAAGTTGCAACGGCCGTTGAAAAAGTGTTGCCTCAGGTAAATGATGCGATTGAACGTATATATTCGGCATTAAAACAGGGAGGCCGTTTATTTTATGCCGGTGCAGGGACGAGCGGCAGGCTTGGAGTGGTAGATGCATCGGAGTGTCCGCCAACGTTCATGACATCACTCGATACCGTGCAAACCGTTATGGCAGGCGGAAATGATGCTTTTTTCAAAGCAGTTGAGGGGTCTGAGGATGAGGAATCCATGGGTGCCGATGATATCAAAGCAAAGGATATTACAGACAAAGATGTTGTGGTAGGTATCACGGCCAGCGGCAGAACACCGTATCCCATTGGCGCTTTAAAGTACGCCCGGAATATCGGTGCTTATACTGTTTCATTATCGTGCAATAACCATTCATTAATCAGCCGGTTTGCCGATACCGAAATAGAAGTGATTGTCGGTCCGGAAGTGCTGACAGGCTCAACCCGTATGAAAGCGGCGACTGCGCATAAAATGATATTGAACATGATCAGTACAACGACGATGATCAAACTTGGAAAAGTCTATGAAAATTTGATGGTAGATGTTCATGCCAGTAATTACAAATTAAAGGAGCGGGCACGCACGATTATTATGGAAATTACTGGTTGTGACTATAAAGAAGCTGATCACACACTCAACTTAACGAATAACCAGGTAAAACCCGCTATTGTGATGATTAAAGGAGGTGTTACATATCAGGAAGCGGAAGCTGCAATTGAAAAGAGCAACGGTTATGTCCGTGATGCGATTGCTTTCGTTCTACATTCCAATGCCTGAAACATCACGAATCGTTACATGAACGATTCATGAGTTTCATATATTTTAATAAAAAAGGGGGAAGGTTATCTTGAAGCGATTATTGAAAAATCCGTTCGTGCTTTTATTGATGGCTGCTTTATTAATGATTGCCGTCGCATGTTCGGACGACAGTGCTTCTGAGGAGTCATCGGATGATGGCGGTGACAATTCGAAGGAAGCAGCCGCTGATAGCGAAGGTTTAAGCGGAACATTGGAGATACAGTATTTTGTCGGGGGTTATGGTGACTCATGGTGGAAGGAAGTCATCGGGGATTTTCAGGAAGAGCATCCTGATCTGGAAATTAAAGAGCATGCCGGCCCGAATATTAATGAAGAGATGAGGTCGCGCTGGGTTTCCGGAGATCCGCCTGATGTCGTTTATATCGATGGTGCGGGATCAAGTGAAACACAAATGGTTGAAGATGGGCAGCTGATGGATCTGACCGATTGGGTAAAGGATATCGAGGTTGATGGAAAACCGCTGATGGATAGTTTTATCGTACCGCCTTCAGATTTTGACGGCAGTATCTATAGTCTTCCGCTCGTATTTGATACGTGGGGCACATGGTACGACAAAGCATGGTTTGAAGAAAACAGCTGGGAAGTGCCATCAGATTTCGAAAGTTTTATGAGTTCAATGGAACAGATTAAGAAAGATGAAGGTATGTCACCATTTGTGACAACTGGCCAGTATCCTTATTACTTTTTGCGCGGCATGCTTTATCCGGCATTTGGAGCAGCGGGCGGTGATGAACTGTTGAACGATGTTATCACAGGTGCTGAAGGCGCATGGACCAGTGACGCTGTGCTTGAAGTGATGAAAAAAGTTGAGAAAATGCAGCAGCAGGGTTATATAGATGAAGGGTTTGCAGCCATTAACCATACACAATCCCAAATGAATTTTCTGCTTCATGATAATGCGTATATCCCCGTTGGGTTCTGGCTTCCAAACGAAATGGAAGGTGACAAACCTGAAGATTTAGAGTATGGCTTCATTCCATCACCGATGAATGATTCCGGTGAACCAATGGCGGTTGTACCGGATTTGCGTCCATTGGCGATTGCTGAACAGGCAGAAAATCCCGAGGCAGCTAAAGCATTTGTTGAATTTGTTTTCACAAAGGAATATGCCAAATTGTTCTCTGAACACACGGGTGCGATTATGAATTTGCAAGGTGTTGATCTTGCATCAAATGATAACGTGCCACAGTACTTGATTGATGCGAACAAAATGATTAATGACCCGGAAAAAGTTCAAATCTACCATAAACCTCATCCGATGAGTGCGGATTTGGAAACACCGATCAGTGATTCACTCGTTTCGTTGATGCTGGGGAATATTACAGCCGAAGAGTTTGTAAAAGAAGCAGAAAATGCGGCTAAGGAGTACCGAAACAGTCAATGAATCAGTCAAAAAAGTAGAGGTGTATGAAATGCAACAGCTGTTAATCTGCTGTTGCATTCCATACCCTTATTTTCATAACATCAGAAAGAATAACTTATGATTGACCTTATAAAAAAAGCTTCGGCATTCGCTATAAGACGAGGCGAATGCCGAGTTTTTCTAAAGGAAAAAACCGAACTAACTAGAGCGTATACACCGCTCCGGAAATATAATTCGCGCACCTTAGGGCGGATGTTGAGCCTCCTCGTGTTGACGCATTGCGGGGTCTCACCGAGGCCTTTCCTCCCTCAGGAGTCTACGTATATTTCCTCCGCTAAAACGAAGTATCGTTCGTCTTTAGTATTGTATATCTTAATTCTGTCCAGGGGCTCCTAGGCCTTAGTTTTTCTAAGAAGAAAGGGTGATAGGATGGTACAATCGAAAAAGCAAAAATACCTGTTTCTCGCTTTTTGCCTGGTTCCGACCTTTATCATGTTCAGCATTTTTACCCTTTACCCATTATTCAGCGGATTGTATTATTCCTTTTTTGAGATGTCGGGCTCGTCACAGGCAAAGGAATTTGTGGGATTTGATAACTACATACAACTATTTAATGACGACATCGTACCGTCAACCATCTGGCATGATTACTTTCTTGTTATAACCAAGGTCATCGGTATTATGATCATGGCAATGTTCATTGCTGTGGCCTTGACACAGCTGAAAATCAAAGAAGCACCGTTTTACCGGATCATCTTTTTCTTCCCGAATATTATGTCCGTCGTTGTCATTGGTATCCTGTGGGCATTCATTTACAATCCGGATCTGGGTCTGGTTAATTCTGGTCTCGAATTTATCGGACTTGAAGAATGGACAAGAGCCTGGCTGGGGAATGAAAATTGGGCACTGAGCAGTCTTGTCTTGCCGTCAATCTGGGCAGGTATTGGCCTGTTTATGCTGCTGTTAATGGGGGGGATTGCCAATATCTCCAAAAGTTATTATGAGGCGGCACGGATTGATGGAGCAAATGAATGGCAGCAATTCTGGAAAGTAACCTTACCGCTTGTATGGCCGCAAATTAAAATTTCCATTCTATATATCGTTATTACAACGTTAAATGGATCCTTTATCATTGTTCAAGTCATGACCGGAGGCGGTCCGAATAATGCAACACACGTTATGGGGTCGTACCTGTATCAGCAGGCATTCAAGCAGTATAACTTCGGGTACGGTGCAACAATAGGTGTCATGATTCTGATGATTTCATTAATTACGGTGTTAATCCTGCAACTGCTACTTAGAAGAGATAAGGTGGAATATTGATGAAAGAGGTGACCCTGTGTGAAACGGAGTATAGGTGAAATCATATCAAGAACTGGAATTCGAATACCGTTAATATTATGGTCTATTGCTGTGCTTTATCCGATTATCTGGATGTTTATCGGCTCATTTAAATCAAATGCCGAGATTTATGCCAATCCCTGGGGGTTGCCGGAAACATGGAACTTCCAAAACTTTGTGACAGCGTGGACCGAATATAATATCGATACAAGTGTGTTTAACAGTTTGATTGTCACTGTCGTGGGCGCTTTACTGACATTGGTGTTGGCTATACCGACTGCTTATGCACTCGAACGGATCCGCTTTAAAGGAAGTAATTTTTTATTCACATTATATATTTCAGCGATGATGATACCGATGGTGCTTGGCTGGATTCCATTGTTTTTTCTGTTGGCACAGTTTAATTTGTTGGATAATATTTTCGGGCTTGCGATTGTGTATGCAATCAGTCAGTTGCCGTTTTCAATATTTGTGCTCACCAGTTTTATCAGTACGATACCAAAATCGCTTGAGGAATCCGCGGCTATGGACGGCATGACGCCATATGGTGTACTATGGAAAATCATCACACCGCTCTCCATGTCCGGGATTATCACCGTGACGATCATGAACGCGATTCAATTTTGGAACGAATATTTTATGGCGTTGATTTTCCTGCAAAGCGAGGAGAATTATACATTAGCACTGGCAATTGATTTTATCAGCAGTGAAGCGCAGTATACAAATGCATGGGGGACATTGTTTGCCAGTCTCGTTTTTGCGATTGTTCCGGTCATTATTTTGTATTCTGTTTTCCAACAGCGTATTGCAAAAGGTATGACAGAAGGGGCTATCAAAGGATAGTATGGCTGATAAATGGGGTGCTCCGCAACAGTGCAGAGCACCCCATTTTATGTAACGTCAGAAAGTAAAAATTATCGACATGCTTATAAAATAAAAAAGTCCTGTTCACCAAAATCTATGGCTGACCAATCAGATGTCATTTTGACTGGTTCGTTTTGACTTTAGCAGTCGCTTCGGAAAAACACTTGGGTGCTCGTCGTGTTGCAAGCATTTACAGTGAAGAAACATTTATAAAAAAGCTTCGACATTCGCTATACAAGAGGCGAATGCCGAGCTTTTCTAATCAAAAAAACGGTGTCCCGACCAAAGCGGGGCACCCAAAGGTTATGAAAGAGGGGGTATCTTTCAACTTATATTCATCATAAACTAATAAAGTTAACATGTCTATCCAACTTCATGATTAAAAATATTGCCCAAGTCTGTCAAGTGATGTCGAATGACCTGGTTGAAAAGTAGGAGATTGCGCCAAAGGTTGTCATGATTGCCGAAAGTTACTATACTAATAGGGGTTGTTCAAAAAGTCCGGTACAAGAATACTTCGAATGTCTTCGTTGGCTTGTTTCTACGCTGCTCGAGCCTGCGCCGCCTTGAACTTCTCGATCCTTGTTATCCTCCTTTTTGAATTCGCACTAATAGTATTATGTCATAAAAAGAGGTTTTTGATGATGGTTAATATGATAATGAAAAACAAATGGGTCATATGGGGGTTGATTCTGCTCATCACAGTCATTTGGGGCTATGCATGGGTGTTTATGAAAGCTTCATTGAATTTCATGGGTCCGTTCGCTTTCTCGGCATTCCGGTTTGGAACAGGCGCCATTACATTGTTGCTGGCTGTATGGCTCTTAAAGGCGGGTAGACCGCCCCGCAGTATGTGGAAACATTTAATCATCGTCGGGCTTCTTCAAACCACGGTTGTGTTTACGTTTGTCATGTATGGTATGCAGTTTGTCGATGCCGGCAAGTCTTCTGTCCTACTTTATTCAATGCCGCTGTGGAGCAGTTTATTTGCCGTGAAAATCCTGGGCGAAAAAATTACATCGGGAAAAGTATTCGGTCTTGCTGTTGGTATGTTAGGTCTTATGACGATACTGGGATGGGATATAGTTTTTGAACAGGATGCCGGAGTCATTTTCGGTGAAGTGCTGATTATTGTTGCAGCGGTTGCATGGGCCGGATCCAACGTATATTACCGGTTAAAACTTAAAGGTATGACACAGCTCCAAGTTTCCGCCTATCAGATGCTATTCGGAACAATTGGTATCGTTATTGCCACGCTGTTTGCCGAATGGGGTGAGCCTGTTAAACTTACGGGCGAGAGCCTTTATTACATACTGTTCACGGGTGTATTGGCCTCTGCCTTATGTTTTACCGTTTGGTTTATTCTTTTGAGTATCATTGATATGGTAACTGCTACTCTATCAACATTGCTTGTCCCGGTATTTGGTCTGTTTTTTGGCTGGTGGATGCTGGATGAGGATTTGACGAACAGCATTTTGATCGGATCGGCCATGATTATAGCCGGAATCGCAATTGCCCAAGTCTTTGGTAAAGAGAAAGTACAGGAGGATGTTGTGCAAGCTGAATCTGCATTCAAGCACTGAAAATCATAAAAGATTCATCATCTTATAGACAGGAATTGCCCCGGTCTTATGTACCTCAAAGCGTTTTAAAACCTGACTATGTACAGTTATTTGTATAGGCTATTGCACTAAGCACTTGAGTGCAATAGCCTAACTAAACGACTTTTGTCCAAGGCTCCTAGGAGTTGACTTTTTCTAAATGGACCTTTTGGCCAATCCGAATGAATGGGCGAACAAGCAGTTCAATACTGCCTATAAGAAACAACCATGTTCCGGCTTCCGTGGTAACAGTCCAAAAGAAAAAAATACTGCCAACAATAAACCAAATAGCGATGAGTATATCATTCAAATTATAGAAGAATTCGTACCGTTTTTTGATCACAATCTCATGCTCTCCGAAATGAAGATCAATCTCGGGATTTGTATTCTGATTCAACTTGCTATTAGTAGCCATTAATGCATCACCCCACCTCTTCAATTCCCGATTCTCTAATCTATATAACGTCATGCAGAAGCCTCTCCCTTCCTGAGAAGGCATAGAGCACTCCACTTAATGTCGATGGATGAAATGAAGGGATACGTTGAAGTATGAGCATTTACTCGAATTACCGCAACAGAATGTATAGACAGATAAGAACGACGGACGTACAATATAAGAAAGTCGAAAAATGCGAGTGATAAAGATGCAGACACAACCTTTTAAAAAAGTGCAGGAAGCTTCCTATCTGACTGCGGACAAAGCATGGAGTTACCGGGCGATCCTGCGTTATTTTTATATACAGCACGAGCGGATGCGTGAATTTCTTTTTCCCGAAGAAATTTTGACACATCTGAAAGATATGGACGGTTTTCAGGATTATACGGAAGATCAGCTGCATCAGGATCTTGATCAACTTGTGAAGTGGAATAACCTGATTGCCCGGCAAGAGATGAGCAGAGCCAGTACGATTGAAGAATTCAAGAAAAAGCGCTACCGCTATCAATCAACACCATATACGATTGAATTCGAACGGATGCTCCAGGAAATGGAGAAAGGCGGCAACGTTTTCGGCGGATCGCTTGAGCGAAAAGAATTTGAACGGCTTTATCAGGAATTACTGAAAATCGAGGACATGATAAATAAGGATAGTTTGCCTTCTGCTGATGAATGTTCACAGCTTTGGAATGATATTTTCGCCTATTTTCGTTCAATCAATCAAAACACGTCCGATTACATGGCACACATTAACAGTGAAGAGGCTGAAGAACGGATGCAGACAGAAGCGTTTCTTGCCTATAAGGATCAGTTTACGACCTATTTACGCGATTTTATTATTGGTCTTCAGCAGACAGCTTTGAAAATTCAAGAGCTTCTTCAGTCAATCAGCCTTTATCAACTACAGCCGCTGATTAATCAGGTCATTATTCATCAGCAGCAGATTCCGCGGTTTGAGGATATCGGTTTAGATGGCAAGGAGTTAATCACCGATCAAGAAGAAAAATGGCGCAGTTTATGTGATTGGTTCCTTGGCAATGCACACGGTGAAAGTAATTTGGAAATGCTGCAAACAAGGACGAATGAACAGATTCGGCGTATTACCCGAGTTGTCCAGCGGTTAGGCGAACGTCATCATTATTTCCGAAGCCGTAAAAAAGATTATCTGCATTTGGCGGAGTGGTTTGATTCAATGGAGGACGTCAAAGAAGCTCATGAGTTGTCGTCGGTTGTATTTGGACTTTTCCATACAAGACACCTGTTCAGTGATCACGTACCGACAGATGATATCTATACCGATATTTGGAATGAGGCACCGATGGAACATGAAACAAAGCCACGCATCCGGAATTACCGCGAAAAAACCAAACCCGGTGCCATCATCAGTCAGCAAAAGCGAAAGGATGAAGCACGCGCTGAGCATTTGCGCGAAAAGCAGCGTGAACAAGAAGCGTTAAAGCAGTATATGAATGGGGATAAGATCGAGCTGGAAAATTTATCGTCTGTTGAGCCATTTGCCAGAAAAATGTTCCTAAGCTGGATTGGCAAGGCAATGGCCCAGAAAGAACGGACCTTTAAAACGGAATATGGCCGCCGGATAAAAGTCATCATAGAACCAGGCAAGCGAATTGTATTACACGCGCAGGACGGTGATATCGAAATGCCGCATGTAACATTTCAATTTCTGGATGAGGTGAAGCGTTAATGGAAGCCAAACAATTTGATGAAAAAGCAGAGCGGGCGCTTGCACTGCTTCTAGAAAAATTTTGGGTGTTGCGTCTTGAAGAGCCGGAACTGTACCAAATGATACGCGAACGCGAAAAAGTTTTAAAACGATACGTTGATGACAAGCTTGGTTTTGAACTGATTGTCCACCAGCATTTCATCAAGCTGGAAAAAATTCCGGTTGAACCAAAAAGCTGGATGGGGATTCATGATTTTCAGGAACCTCGGGATTATGCGATGTTTTGCTGTGCGTTGGCTTTTACAGAAAATCGGTCGGTCGAGGAGCAATTTTTATTATCAGATATTTGTGAAGACATCAAAGATCTGTACCCGGGTGATTTCCCGCTTGACTGGACAAACTATCATCATAGGCGGTCACTCGTGCGTGTCATTAAAGTGCTGGAGAAGCTTTCAATTCTCAAATCAGTTGAGGGTGAGATTGACCGGTTTGCGATGGATTCTGAACAGGAAGTATTGTATGAAACAACGGTTTATGCGCGTTATTTCATGCGTTCTTATCCCAAGGATTTATTTGAGTACAGCACAGCCGCGGAAATTCTGGCAAGTGAATGGGAGCGCCATGAAGCAGACGAGCGGCGTAAGCGGGTCTACCGCAAATTACTCATTTCACCGGTTGTGCATCGCGAAGGCGACGATGATCCCGACTTTGCCTATATCCGTAATTTCCGCAACCGGTTACGGGAAGATATTGAAGAACACACACAATTCCGGCTGGAAGTATTCAAAAATGCTGCTGTATTGGTGGCGGAGGAACGGAAACAGGAATTGACACTTTTTCCGGATCAAAAAGCGCTTATGGACGTGGCCCTTCATGTGGCAGGTTATTTACGCAGTCAGAATATACATCAGGCGGATGAACTCGGGAAGATTCATGTATCACGCATTGCCTTTGAAGACATTGTCGCTGACGTACGGGGTATTTATGGCAAAGGCTGGAGCAAATATTATCGGGAGTCTACTATCCGTGCTGTTACGAATGAGCTGATAGATTTACTGAGGGACTGGGAAATGCTTGAGATTGAACCTGTGACAAATGCACTTATTATTAAGCCGTTGTTCGGACGGGCAATCGGGCACTATCCGAAAAACTTTTCGACAAGTGAGGATGAGAGACATGAATAAACATCATAAATGGCAAATGAATCGGGCAGGCCTGTTGAATTTCTGGTATTATGACGATGAAATTTTTGATTTCGCGGATGGAAAGCTGTTGCTCCGAGGTTCAAACGGCTCCGGGAAATCTGTCACAATGCAAAGTATATTGCCGGTTTTGCTTGACGGAAAAAAGTCACCGGATCGGCTTGATCCATTTGGGTCAAGAGCACGAAAAATGGAAGATTACTTGCTGGGGGAAAAAGATGTGGTCGACCGGGATGAGCGGACCGGCTATTTATTCCTCGAGTACAAGTGTGAAGATACGAATCAGTATATCACAACAGGTATCGGTCTTCAGGCGCGCCGGCATAAAAACATGAACTTCTGGGGATTTGTCATAACGGATAACCGCCGTGTCGGGAAGGACTTTGCCTTGTATGAAATGGCCTATAATGGTGGTGAGAAACAGCGTATCCCACTGTCGCGTGTTCAGCTGGAAAACCGGATCGACAGCGGCGGACAGGTTGTGCGCACGCAAGGCGAATACATGAAACTGGTAAACAAGTATATTTTCGGGTTTGCCAATATGGAAGCTTATGATGATCTGATTAAATTACTAATTCAGCTGCGCAGCCCGAAGTTATCAAAGGAATTTCGGCCGACAGCCATTTATGACATACTCGAAGCATCCCTGCCGCCGCTGACCGACGAAGATTTGCGCCACCTTTCCGATACGATTGAACATATGGATCAGACGAAACAGCAAATCGAACAACTGGAGCGCGAACAGACGGCATTGGAAAAATTGCTGAAGCGGTATGATACGTATAATCAATACAAGTTGGCGGACAAAGCAAACCAATTTGTCGAGTCAAAAAAACGCTTCAACAAAGAAGAGAAGGCGTTTTCCGAAAAACGTGACAGGAAACAAGATCTGGAAGCAAGCATTACGGAATTGAATGAGCGCAAACATGAACTCAATCAGACATCAGCTGTACTTGAACAAAAACGGAATCGCCTGCAAAACCATAAAGTATGGAATCTGGAGACGGAAAAACAAAATGAAGAAAAAACATTGCAGGAAATCAGGAATGATCATGCCAACAAGGACAAAATGTTAACAGCGAAAAAACAGCAGGAACTTCGTGCAAAAGAAAGGCTGGATGAGTTCGAAGCGAATCTCGCAGAAGGTGCTCGGGAAATTGATGACAAGATCAACGACATGGACCAGGATGCAGGTGATGTTTCCTTCCTGCAGCATAGTCTGAATAAGGAAGACTTCCGCCGCAATCAACATACAGATCATGATTTCACCGTATGGAAAAAGGAAGCTGAAGCACATTATCAGGCGCTTGAATCCATTACAGATAAGCTCCGTGAGTTTGAACGAAAGAAAGACCAAATAGCTGAACTTGATCAAAAGATGGCTACGGCTAAACTGGAAAAGGATAGGCTGAAGCAAGAAGAACAAGATTGGTTCGATATTTTTGAAAAAGATAAACAGGATAAATTGTCAGAAATTCACGCATGGGTAGAGCGATGCGCTTATTTACCGATCAGTGCTGAAGTATTGCAGCAGACATCACGAGATCTGTACCGTTTGTATGAGCCGATTTCATATGAAAATATTCGTAGCCCGTTTGTCGAGGCCGGGAATGACCATCAGCTGGAAGTCAACAAACAGATTGCCCAAGACGACAGCCGGATAACACAACTTGACGACCATATTCGGACAAAACAGCTGGAATTGGATGAATTAAAAACCAAACGTGATCCGGAGCCGCCAAACCAGAAAGAAGAGACGCGCGATGCTCGCCGGACATTATCTGAATCAGGGCACCGGTTTACGCCGTTTTATGAGGCGGTGGAGTTTCAAAAGGATGTGCCGGATGATGTTCGCTGTAACATTGAAGCGGCATTGATTGATGCGGGTTTTCTGGATGCCCTGATCACTAACGCGGAGATACCAATTAAGCATGACCGTATTTTGCAGGCAAATCCGAATATGATGGCTCATACACTTGCTGATTATCTGCAACCGGATATGGACGACGAAACGTCTGTAAGCAAAGAAAAGGTCGATGCTGTGCTGCAGAGTATTTTAGTTGACCATGATTCTGCGGATAGTGCTTCGATCAATGGTGATGGTACGTATCGCCTTGGCCTGATACATGGGCATGCTACTCCCGTTGAAAGGGTGCGGTTCATAGGCCGCAATGCCAGGAAACGTTACAGGCAGGAGCAGATTGAGAATTTGTCGGTTGAAATTGACATGCTGGAAGACGAAAAACGAACGGTAGAACAGAACATCGAATCATTACGTTCCGATATTCAAAAAACCAAAGATGCAATCGCTGAATTCCCGTCTGATGATGACTTGTCGGAAAGTTTTTCCCAAATTAAAGAAAAACGTTTTGACATGAGTCAGTATGAGAAAAAACTCCAGGAAATGGACGGACAAATGAACACGTTGTATCAGTCATACCGTGATAATAAGAGTGAACTTGATGCGGAAACCCGCGAACTTGATCTGGCGTTTTCGTATGAAGCGTATCAGGAAGCGAAACGCATAATGAGGCAGTATGAGAAAGATTTGCATAGCTTAATCAACCAGCATACAACATACCGTCATACGATGTTGCAGCTTGAACAGGTTAAGACACGGCTGGAAGAGCTGACAGTGGAAGTCGATGATTTGCAAGGTGAATTAAACGTGCTTGCCGACAGGAAAACCCGGAAAGAACAGAATATCGCCGAGATAGAAAGACAGCTCGCGTCGGCAGGTGTTGACGATATACGCAAGCAAATTCGTGAGGTCCAGGAGGCGATCAGTACCACTGACCAGGAGCTCGATCAAATCAAAACGGATTTGCCGAAGAAGGAAGCGAATAAAGAGGTGCTGAACAATGAAATGCGGACAGCTTCAACAAAACTCGAATTTTGGACAAACATGATTGAAGCCTGGAAGACATCTTTTTGTAATGAGATAAATCTTGGTTTTGTTGAAATACCGGATCGGGAAATGGATCTAGAGAAAAAAGCAGAAACAATTGCCAAGCAATATAAAGACTTTTTGAAGGAAAAGGATGCGTCAACCATTGAAAGCCAGCTTACGAGTGTTTATTTTGAGCAGCAGTCAAATTTGATGGAATACCGTATGACCGATACCGAAATGCCTGCTTCCGAATCCGATTGGATGCATGGCGACTGGAGCGAAGAACAGCGTATTCAGATTAACAATTGGAAGCGAAAAGCAGATCGGCGTCTTATACAGCTTGATTTTCAGGGCAAACGTGTCAGTCCGTATTACATGAACGAAACAGTTGAAAGGGATCGCACGCAACAGCAGTCACTGCTCGATGACCAGGACCGCCAGTTATATGAAGAGATCTTGTTTGATTCAGTCGGCAAAAAACTCAGGAGCCGGATTAATCGTGCGCAGAATTGGACCGAAAAAATGGATAAACTGATGGCCAAAAGTGATTCCTCATCAGGTCTAACGTTTTCAATTAAATGGAAGCCCCGGACTGCCGAGACGGAAGCTGAAATGGACACAAAAGAACTGGTGGATTTGCTGCAGCGTGATGCCCGCTTGCTGAAGGAAGAGGATATCAATCAGGTCATTGATCATTTCCGCTCCAAAATCGAGCGCGCCAAGGAATTGGTTGAAGTCAATGGTGAGGGAAATACACTGCTGCAGGTGCTGAAGGACGTCCTTGATTACAGGAATTGGTTCTCATTCATACTTTCTTTTCAGCGGGAAGGCGAACCGAAACGGGAATTGACGAACCACGCCTTTTACAAGTTCAGCGGCGGTGAAAAGGCCATGGCAATGTATATCCCGCTTTTTACTGCCTGTTATTCGCGGTATCAGGAAGCTGATGATATGGCACCATATATCATTTCGCTTGATGAAGCTTTTGCCGGTGTTGATGAAAACAACATTCGCGAAATGTTTGAGATTGTTGAGCAACTTGGGTTTGATTACATCATGAACTCGCAAGTGCTCTGGGGTGATTATGATACGATCTCATCACTTGCTATCGCGGAGCTCATCCGACCCAAAAATGAAGGCTTTGTCAGCGTCATCCGCTATTATTGGGACGGCCATTCACGTCACCTTGCTCTTGGTGAAGCGGAAAGTGCTGCGGCAAGTCAGTCGTAAAACGGAGTGGATTTGCTATGGATAAAACATTAAATGAGGCTGTCATGTTTTTTAAAAGTGAGCAGGCCTACCAGAAGTTATTTGTGCAGTTTAAAACGAAATATGAATCCCTCGGCCGTATCGGAGGAACTGTCTCTGTACAACGGTTTTCGGATGAGGAATTAGAAGTGATTGGCGGCTTCTTTGGTGTACCGGCTTCACGATTGACGGAAAAGGGCTCAATTTCGATTACCGCATTTGAGCGCCAGCTTGCTGATACCCGGTTTGGTGGCATCGGATTGAAGTCATTGCTGGATGCGTATTTTGGTAAAGTGATCATTTCCAAAAAGCAGCGGCGACGAGAGAAGGAAGACGCGTTACAACGTTATGTTGAGGAGTTACGGGCAGATTATCTTGCATTGCAATTCTGGTTTGATTATCTGTTGCGAAATCGGGGCGAGGCGCGCTGGATATGGACGCTTGTTGACATGGCACACGATGATTTTGCTTCTATGATTGCAAATCTGGATAATGCATACAGGAACCTGCCGGATTCTCCGGAGCGGCTGCCGATGTTCAGTCAACGGATTACCGGAGATCCGCATACGTTTGATTTACATGCAGATCAGGGTAAACTGTGGCTTCATTTATTGGCTGTCGGGGCCGGTGTCACATTTCCTTCAACAACTGAAGATACGATTGAATTATTGCAAAGCTATCAGATTTACCGGGATGATTTGCTTAATTTCGTTACCTGTGCCGGACTTTATGCCGAAACGGATGTTGGCAAGCATCCTGTGTGGTATTCTGCAGTTGTGGAAAATACCGTTCAAATCGTTCCAATACGTGAATTGATTAAACTGACAAGCGTCTACCCATCACAGGGTTCTGATGTGTGGATTGTAGAAAATTCAGGTGTTTGTGGCACGTTGTTGGATTATAAACCGGATGCGCCGATTGTCTGCACGAATGGCCAGTTTACATTGGCTGCACTGATGCTGCTTGATAAACTTGTCGAGTCAGGATGTCTCCTTCATTATGCCGGTGACTTTGACCCTGAAGGCCTTGGGATGGCACAAAGGCTCTTGAACAGATTCCCGGAAGATCATATCACATTATGGCATATGGACACTGCCGGTTATACAGACAGCAAGCCGGTGAAAGAGTTGTCCGTGGAACGCCTCGAAAAGCTTAACCGAATAGAACATGCGGATTTGTTGGAAGTCGCCGATGCTATGCGCGAAAAAGGGAAAGCTGGTTATCAGGAATCGCTGGTAGGGCGGATGATAGAAGACATTTAAAAAGCAGAAAATTGGTGAATGGTTTGCTTCATAGTATAGTATTTTAATTAACTTAGAAGAACCCAACCTTTAACTCCTGATCATAATTGTGCTACATTATAATTATAAAACATATCCCTTAAATCGGAGGTACATATATGAATGCACTCTTAAAAGATAAAAATATTGTTGTGATGGGGGTGGCAAATAACCGCAGCATTGCCTGGGGGATTACACAATCTCTTCATAATGCCGGTGCGAACCTGATTTTTACTTATCGCCAGGAACGTTCGAAACAAAAATTGGAAAAGCTTCTAAGTAAACATGAGATTGAACCAAAATTGGTTGTCGCCTGTGACGTGGAAGATGATGACAGCATTGTACAGGCGTTTCAGGAAGTCGGTGAACAGGCTGGCACGATCCACGGACTTGTCCATTCTGTTGCATTTGCAAACACCGATGAATTGAAAGGTGACTATGCCGATACATCCCGGGAAGGGTATTTGATGGCCCAAAATATCAGCTCCTATTCACTGGCTGCGGTGACGCGGGAAGCACGTAAGTATATGACTGAAGGCGGTGGCATCGTTACCCAGACTTATATCGGGTCTGAACGTGTTGTTCCGAATTATAATGTGATGGGAGTTGCCAAGGCTGCTCTTGAAGCGAGCGTGCGTTACCTTGCCGAAGATGTCGGCAAAGATGGCATTCGTGTTAATGCAGTGTCAGCCGGGCCCATTAGGACCTTATCCGCCAAGGGAGTCGCAGGATTTAACGATAAAATGTCGGTTGTGGAAGAAAAAGCACCCTTGCGTCGTCAGGTTGATCAGGATCAGGTTGGCGATGCAACACTGTTTTTGCTTAGTGAATTGGCGCGGGGTGTTACCGGAGAAGTGCTTCATGTTGATTCCGGATTCCATATTGTAACCGGTGCATAACCCAAGCATTGTTGATCAGCGGGCGGGCATTCGCATGATGAATGCCCGCTCTCTCATTTCCTGAACGCGGTCACAAGGCGTTCGTGTTTTTGCAAATTTTATCCCGCAAATGAATTACAAGCCCCTTATCTTTCTGCATATATTAAAGCATGCCAGTATACAATTCACTCCTGTTTTATACTTGCCGGCGGCCGTATCCGCAGAAAATCCATTTACTGAAAATGATTCTAAATACCCAACAAAAACAGCAAATGAAACACATGTATCAAACATTTGTTCGTATATTCAGATGATTTTGTGCTATACTACCAAACAAGGGCTGTTTCTCAGAGGAAACCGGCTGACACGTCTTTGCAGTTAAAGGGGGTGAGGTTTCTGGGTATGTTTGAAGTTTTTATGGTACTGATTGGCTTCGGTACCTTACTCATTGGATTGCTGGCGTTAGTCGTGGATATCATCAACAAAAAATAGACCCCTCTAAACCCTGCAACGGACTAACAGAGAGGTCTATCCGTGAAAAGCCAAACCTCTGAAGGAATAGCTTAATGGACCACAGTGCCTGCTGTGGTCTTATTACTATATGCAAAACGCTTCCTACATTATACCCAGAAATAATAGTTATGAAAAGAGAAAAGGTTCAAGGTTGTTGTGCTTCATAGCCATTTTTTATAACGTCAGAAAGTATAAATGATGGATGACCTTATAAGAAGCTTCGGCATTCGCTATAAGACGAGGCGAATGCCGAGTTTTTCTAAAAAGATAAGAAAGTATATAATTTTTAGCCCTATTGATACTTCGTCGAATATTGCCACGTCCGGCTCTAGCACTAATGCTGTAGCGTGACTCCTCGATAAGTCAATAGCGATTCGCTTGCGCTCCTAAAGTGTT
>NZ_BMNQ01000004.1 GCF_014646635.1 Lentibacillus kapialis | reverse complement strand
TTAATTACATCATTCACCATGTATGAACGAGCTATACTATAGTTGGTGCAGACATTCATTTTCATGGTAGATGGTGGCTACGAGAAGGCGTAGCCATGTTCGTTTCTTATAAGGTCATCCATAATTATACTTTCTGACGTTACAAAAAATGAATGCTTGAAAACAAAAGGTACTTCCGCGGAATATAAGTTCGCGGAAGTACCTTTTTATGGTATAGGCAAATGTCGCCTTATTCTAAACTATTTATTCCTGGTTTTGTTGATTGGATTGGTCTTCTTCAATCTCATCCAATTGCTTTTCCTTGTCTTTCGGTACTGATTTTTTATTTTGGTCTCCTTCATCAGGACGATCTTCGTTGATTGGGAAATCAGGCATGTATCGGCCTACAATGGCTGATAATTCGTCTATAAATCCTTGCACAGGATACCCTTGTGCTATTTTATTACCCATTGTTCGCAGACGTTGTACAACATCGCCGTCAGCTACCACCACAGCAGTTTTTCCATATGGGTCTTCATGCATTGCTTCAAGCACTGAATATTTGATGGTGCCAACACGCGATCGATCCAGATCTTTATCAACATCAATACCGACCACGGCGTACGGCCCGGCAACGACAGAGGTCGCATCCTTGACATCCGGAACATCACCTGCAACATTTGCTAAATGGGAGGCGATCTCTTGATTGTTTAAGTCCTGCTGTTCAATCGGTTGCGAATCCTCCACCTGTAAAAAATGGTTATCCTGGTCGTCCTCTTCTGGTAATGATTGTTCGTTGTTCTGTTGACAACCAATCAGCAGTATCAAACTCAAAAAAGACAGAATTCCTAAGCGTAGCAGCATATAAACTCCTCCTTTATCATAGACACGGAATATCTGTCTTACTAGTTTGCTGCATCATAATCAAAATATACGAAAAAAGCTGTTCATCCCGGAAGTATGAACAGCTAAAAAATCAATTCACAATCATTTTTTGAATACCTTTAATCGGATGACTTCGATTAGAACCATCCCGGTAAAATAATTGAACCGGACCTTCTTCTTTCAGTGGTTTGCCGTCAATGGCAAATAAGAGGAAACTTTCAGCCAATGTATTTAGCGGTATGACATCGTCGCCATTTGATGTTTCAAGTGTAACGTTACTGGCATCTTGCTTAATTTCAGCATAGCTTAGAAAATCTCTTATGGGCATCACATAAGAATTTTCCAGGATTTTCTCACGTTCTTTTCGTGGGATCCCTTTATTGGTTTTGTTGATAGGCGGTTTCAGATTTTGCTGGTAAACCTCCTGGCTGAAGCGATCAGCGGCGTTTGTCAGTTCATCTTTTTCGTCCCTGTTTTGTGCGTCCTCTGTAAACGCCTCTTCAAGGCGAATTTTCCGGTCGTCAAAGATCCATACCGTCGGATCCAATGTTATGGTATATGTAACATTACCTGTTATTTGAACAATCATGTATAATCACTCCTATAATGACGTATTCTTGTTAAGAATAGCAGAGATGCTATGATTTTTCATTATAAAAAGATGGATAAAAGCTGAATTTTATTTGCATTTTCGTGCCACAAACGGTAGTATAAACTATAAGGTAGTCTTATTAATGGAGGGATATTATTGATTCCTGAGGTGACGGAAACACATCGTGAAAAAGCTTATGCCCTTCTTAAGGCTGATGCTGACAGAATACTTAAGCTCATAGAAGTGCAGATTGAAAATTTAACAATGCCACAATGCCCTCTATATGAAGAGGTTCTGGATACACAAATGTTTGGACTTTCAAGAGAAATTGATTTTGCCGTTCGATTGAATTTAATCGGCGAAAATGAAGGCAAGGCGCTTCTCGAAAATCTGGAAAGGCAGCTCAATAGATTACATGAAACAGCACAAAATACTGTGTGACAGTTTTGGTGTAATGCGGTAAAAACTTTGCCTGATTGGTTGTTGGCAAGGTTTTTTTATTTAAAAGGCTGCCGGTAGTTTTCCGACAGATGGACTAAAATATGGGTGTCGCCAGCGCGCATATGTGTTATACTAAGCAAAACTTCTGTTCATCTGTTGCTATCCCGCATGCAACGGGCAGCAGGATTCCCGCTTTCATCATTTGCAGTGCTGATATGTAAAAGACAGGTGGAGAACCAGTTCCCCGTGAATGGGCATTTCATTCAGCGGATAAGATGTGACGCTGAATGATGATTCAGATTACGATTACATATTCTGGGGAGAAGTATGATGATTAAGAAATTGAATGATTATGATTTCACGCTTATGATCACTCCGATATTTTTAACAGGATTCGGAATTATCATGATCTATAGTGCAAGTATGGTTATATCAGTGGTGGAAGGGCACGAAAGCACTTATTATCTGATAAAACAAATCCAATGGTTTTGTCTGGCGCTACTAGGATTTACTGTGACAAGTATTTTTCCGTACAAATATTACCAGAAACTGATCAAGATTATTATGCTGTGCATTGTTGTCCTTCTTGCCGGTGTGCTTATCTTTGGAACTACTATCAATAATGCCAGATCATGGTTTGATTTAGGACCGCTCAGCCTGCAACCAGCTGAGTTTGCAAAACTGGGCTTGATTATCTATCTTGCTTCTGTGTATTCCAAAAAACAGGAATATATTAATGAGTTTAATAGGGGTGTGTTACCGCCGTTAATATTGACTGCAGTAGTATTGGGACTGATTGTGCAACAGCCTGATATCGGAACGGCTGCCATTATTTTTATGATTGCCTGTTCCGTCATATTTAGTTCCGGTATTCGTTTCAAGCACTTGTTTATACTTGCATTTGTTGGGTTGGCATTGGTGGCGTTTGCTATTCCCAACATGGTGACAGATGAGCGGATCAGCAGGTTTGCCGGTGCCTATCAGCCTTTTCAGGATCCGGGGGATGATGGTTATCATTTAATCCAATCTTATTTAGCAATTGGTGAGGGTGGTTTGCTCGGAGAAGGTCTGGGTCATAGTGTTCAGAAGCTTGGGTTTCTACTGGAGCCGCATACCGATTTCATTATGGCAGTCATTGCCGAAGAATTAGGATTTATTGGTGTGACAATCGTTATAGGAATGCTGGCTATCATTGTATTGCGGGGACTATTTATTGCCCGAAAATGTTCTGATAGTTTCGGAGCCTTGCTGGCGGTTGGTATATCATCAATGATCGCTATCCAGACATTCACCAATTTAGGGGCTATCAGTGGGCTTCTTCCCATTACGGGGGTTCCGCTACCGTTTGTTAGTTATGGCGGGTCATCATTACTTGTTATGATGATCGCCATGGGGATTATGAACAATATAGCAAAATCAGTCAAGCAGAAAGAGCAGGAGCCGGTGTCTGTTAATACGCAAGGCACTGAAAACAACACAGTTCGCAATAGAGGAGGAAAAACATGGGAGAGAGAAAACAGATCAATAAGGTTTTAGTGGCAAATCGCGGAGAAATCGCTATTCGTGTTTTCCGTGCATGTACAGAACTCAATATTCGGACAGTTGCAGTCTATTCGAAGGAAGATACGGGTTCATATCATCGCTACAAAGCTGATGAGTCATATTTAATAGGCGAAGGTAAGAAACCGATCGATGCGTATCTCGATATTGAAAGTATTATTGATCTGGCCAAAAATGTAGGTGTCGATGCCATTCATCCGGGTTACGGTTTTCTTTCAGAGAACATTGAATTTGCCCGTCGCTGTGAAGAGGAAGGCCTTATTTTCATTGGACCAACCAGTGAGCATTTAAATATGTTTGGTGACAAAGTCAAGGCGAGAACACAGGCGATTAATGCAGGCCTCCCAGTTATCCCCGGCTCTGAGGGCCCCGTTTCTTCATTGAAAGAAGTGGAACAGTTCGGGCGGCAGTATGGCTATCCGATTATTATTAAGGCATCACTCGGAGGCGGCGGACGCGGCATGCGCATTGTCCGGAATGAACAGACATTGCCTGAAGCATACGACCGGGCCAAGTCAGAAGCGCGGGCATCATTTGGCAGTGATGAAGTATATGTGGAAAAGTTGATTGAAAATCCGAAACACATTGAAGTTCAAATTATAGGGGATACACATGGAAACAGGGTTCACCTATATGAACGGGATTGTTCTGTGCAGCGACGTCATCAAAAAGTCGTGGAGGCTGCGCCAAGTGTCTCCCTGCCAGAATCGTTAAGATATGAAATCTGTCATGCGGCAGTAGACTTGATGGAAAATGTTGATTATGTAAATGCAGGAACTGTTGAATTTCTCGTGACAGATGACACTTTTTACTTCATCGAAGTTAACCCGCGTGTTCAAGTTGAACATACCATTACGGAAATGATTACAGGTGTTGATGTTGTACAGACTCAAATAAAAATAGCGGAAGGTCAGAACATGCATAATGCATCAATCGGCATACCGCAGCAGAACGAGATTACGACATTGGGATATGCGATCCAGTCCAGGGTCACCACCGAAGATCCTTTGAACAATTTTATGCCGGACACCGGTAAAATTATGGCATATCGTACAGGCGGAGGCTTTGGTGTGCGGCTTGATGCCGGCAATGGGTTCCAGGGTGCGGTGATTTCGCCACATTATGATTCATTGCTGGTGAAGGTGTCAACATGGGCACTGTCTTTCGAACAAGCAGCACAAAAAATGGTCAGAAACTTAAAAGAATTCCGGATTCGCGGTATTAAAACAAATATTCCATTTCTGCAAAATGTCATTTCGCATCAGCAATTTTTATCGGGCGAATACAGCACTACGTTTATTGACCAGACGCCCGAGCTGTTTGTTTTTCCAAAACGAAAAGACCGTGGAACTAAAATGCTGACCTACATTGGAAACACTACTGTTAACGGTTTTGAAGGCATTACGAAAAAGGAAAAACCCTCGCTGGTTACACCGCCGATACCTGAGATTAACCAGCAGGAGACAATACCTTCAGGAACAAAACAGATTCTGGATGAGCATGGGCCGGAATATTTGGCTGATTGGCTGAAAGAACAAAAAAGAGTTATGCTGACTGATACCACATTCCGTGATGCGCATCAATCCCTGCTTGCTACACGGATCAGAACAAAAGACCTGGCCCATATTGCAGAACCGACTGCGCGTTTATTGCCACAGTTGTTCTCAGTGGAGATGTGGGGAGGTGCAACGTTTGATGTTGCTTATCGTTTCCTGAAGGAAGATCCATGGCAACGACTTTTGAAATTACGGGAGAAAATGCCTAATGTGCTACTGCAAATGCTATTGCGCGCGAGTAATGCGGTTGGTTATAAGAACTATCCGGACAACCTGATTAAAGAATTTGTTGAAAAAAGTGCAACCGCGGGAATTGACGTATTCCGGATTTTCGACAGCCTTAATTGGATAGAAGGTATGAGACCAGCTATCGAATATGTACGTGAAAATGACAAAATCGCCGAGGCATCCATGTGTTATACAGGTGATATTCTTGACGCCGGACGCACGAAATATGATTTGGATTATTACAAGAATTTGGCTGTAGATCTTGAGCAATCCGGTGCGCATATTCTTGGCATAAAGGATATGGCAGGACTGTTGAAACCTGAAGCTGCTTATCAGTTGATTGCTACCTTGAAAGAATCTGTGGATATTCCAGTTCATCTGCATTCACATGATACAAGCGGCAATGGGATCCACATGTATTCGCGTGCGATTGATGCAGGAGCGGATGCTGTTGATGTCGCTAACGCTCCAATGGCCGGCATGACATCCCAGCCAAGCGCCCAGTCACTGTATCATGCACTGGAAGGAACAGACCGTCAACCCGACTTGAATATTGATTCTTATGAAAAATTATCCCATTACTGGGAAGGAATCCGCGATTACTATCGAGACTTTGAAAGCGGCCTGAAGGCACCTCATACTGAAATATACTTCCATGAAATGCCTGGCGGCCAATACAGTAATCTGCAACAGCAGGCTAAGGCAGTTGGACTGGAAGATCGCTGGAATGAAGTGAAAGCAATGTTCAGACGCGTTAATGAAATGTTCGGTGACATTGTTAAAGTAACACCATCTTCAAAAGTGATCGGTGATATGGCTTTGTTCATGGTACAGAATAATTTGAATGAAGATGATATATATGAGCGTGGCGAAACGATTGACTTTCCGGAGTCAGTCATTGAATTTGCACAGGGCTATATCGGACAACCTTACCAGGGCTTTCCGAAAGAGCTGCAGCGAATTATCCTGAAAGGGAAGGAGCCTATTAACGTTCGGCCCGGTGAATTGCTTGATCCGATTGATTTCACAAAAATGAGGGATTCGCTTTATAAATCGCTGGACAGGCCTGTTACGGAGTTTGATTTAATCTCATATGCGCTTTATCCTAAAGTGTTCATGGATTATAATAAATTTTATGAAACATATGGCGATATTTCCGTTCTGGACACGCTAACGTTCTTCTATGGTATGAAATTGGATGAGGAGATCGAGGTTGAAATCGAACAGGGAAAAACATTGTTTGTCAAACTTGTTTCCATCTCCGAGCCGCGAGCTGATGGTACTCGGGTTATATATTTTGAATTAAATGGCCAGCAGCGGCAGGTTGTTGTAAAAGATGAAAATGTGCAGTCGCAAGTGAAAACAAGGCCGAAAATCGATCAGGGTAATGATAGAGAAATAGGTGCCTCGATGCCAGGGACAGTCGTGAAAGTGCTTTGTGATAAAGGTGACGAGGTTCAAAAAGGCGACCACCTCTTAATTAATGAGGCGATGAAGATGGAAACCACAGTTCAGGCTCCATTTTCCGGTGTCATAAAAGATGTTTATGTTAAGAACGGTGACACAATTGCCGTGAATGATCTCTTAATAGAATTTGAGTAATTAGAAAAACTCGGCATTCACCTCGCCTTATAGCGAATGCCGAGTCTTTCTTATAAGGTCATCCATAATTTATACTTTCTGACGTTATAAAAAAAGGGGCAGCGGAATTTTTCCGCTACCCCTTTTTATAACGTCAGATATAAGACAATGCCAGGCGTTTCTAATGTCTGGCACTTCTCGATGACAGTAAAACGAAGTAACTGAGCATTGCAAAATAGCATGAAATGACGAATGCATGCATCAATGCAATCCACAGATTTAACATTGTGAAGATAATCATCGCACCGAAAAATGCCTGAAGCGCTATAAGCAAAACGGTCGTGATCCAACCCCAATTCATAACACGATGTTCGCCGTAACGTTTTATCATTTTAATGGTTAATATGACTGTCCATATAAACAAGAGACCGGCTGCTAATCTGTGCCCCATTTGAACCCATTGGTCAAAGCCGTAATCCGAGAGTGCCAACGGCGAATTATTACTGCAAAATGGCCAGCCACTACAGACCATACTTGCCTCAACATGCCGTACCAATGCGCCGGTATAAACGACAATGACGGTGTATATGGTTATGGCGTAAATCTCAGTCCGGTGTTTTTTTTCAATGGTCAGTGATTTTGCATCGAATTTTGTATCAACCTCGAAAATCAGCAACATTAAAAGAAATACCGCTGTGAATGAAATGAGCGAAATTCCGAAATGAGTTGCCATAATAAAATCGGATTGATTCCACATGACTGCTGCTGCCCCGATTAGCGCCTGTAAAATCAGAAAAAACGATGACATGAACGAAAGGAATTTCACTTCACGTATATGCCCGACAACTATCCAGGAAAGGATTGATAAAGTCAATACAACAAAACCCATAATGCCGGAAATGAGACGATGGCTGAGTTCAATTATGAGCTCAGGTGTCACTTCTGAAGGGAAAAGCTGACCTTCACAAAGGGGCCAGCTTTCTCCACACCCAAGTCCTGATCCGGTCTTGGTGACAAGCGCACCACCGATTAAAACAAACATCATCCCCAATGAAGCAACTACAGAGAGCAATTTTAAAGTTTTAAGCATAGTTAATTGCCTCGCTTTTTGTCATGTTGTGCTACACGCATTCTATAATATCATGTTTGTAGGGCAGCGACCAGAATTATTGATTTGTCGTATCGTATAACATTTTGTTTTGTTTTCACTGTGAAAATGTAAAAAACGCTTGCATTGTAGAGCGTTCTTTGCTAGAAATAATACAGGGGATATTTGTTTGGCTTTGTACCTTCGTGCCCTATTGCCATGGGAAAATCACACATATTGCAAATTATCTGATAAAGGCTTTTAAGCCTTCGTTTTATTTTCAGCCTTTTTCACAAATTTGTCACATTTATGGTACTTACGAATAAGAGATCACAAAATTATAGGAATAGATTGTATTCAATTTCCATGGTACAATTGGGTTAGTTTGAAGGATACTTTTGTAAAATCTTAGCCATGATAAGTATAAGCCTGTCATTCATTAAGTGTTTTTGTTGGGACGAAAAGGGGGGATAAGAATATATGGATAAAGTGGAGACGACCTCTTCACAGATTATTGACAATTCTGCTGACACAAAGAGAAAAATTGTGACATTCTTGGCAGATTTTAAATCACTGACAAAAATGGGGATTGTGAATTCAAATTTAATGATAACATTTGCCGGTTTCTGGTTGGCTATCTACTTCACAAACGCCTCTTTTATCGCCAATTGGGATGTTTTTCTGCTGACGATGGCTGGCAGTGCATTGGTGATAGCAGGCGGTTGCATGATGAACAATTGGTATGATGTTGATATTGATCCGGTTATGACGAGGACGAAGGGGCGTCCGACCGTGACAGGAAGCGTATCGCTGAGCCATGTTCTTGTAATAGCTGTTTCATCAACTGCCCTGGGGTTGATTCTACTGATGTTCACCACGATGGAAGCTGCGTTGATTGCTTTCTTTGGATGGTTTGTTTATGTTGTATTATATACGATGTGGTCAAAGCGTAAATATACATTGAATACAGCAATCGGCAGTTTTTCCGGGGCAGTACCACCATTAATCGGGTGGGCAGCTGTTGATCCAGGTCTTCATACGGTGGCTTTCGTGTTGTTCCTGGTCATGTTTATCTGGCAAACGCCGCATTTTCTTGCATTGGCAATAAAAAAAAACAAAGAATATAAAGACGCTGGTGTACCCATGCTACCTGCTGTATATGGCTTTGAAATTACAAAACGTCAAATTGTCGTCTACATCGTATGTTTATTGCCACTGCCATTTTTCATGGCTTCATTAGGGAACGCATTCATTGTGATGGCCACATTACTGAATGCAGGATGGCTTGCGATAGGAATCAGCGGGTTTTTTATGAAAAATGACCTGAAATGGGCAAACATGATTTTTATCTATTCATTGAACTATTTAACGCTACTGTTTGTGATGATGGTTGTTGTTACATCAGAACTCCCCTTCAGTTAGCTTGTTTTGTTTATCCGTGTTAATACAATATGCAGATTTAAAGGAGAAAGAGAGGTATGAATACATGAAAGGTTGGATGGGAAAAATCCGGGCATTTTGTCTATTAGGGTTAACAGCATTCGTACTTTCAGCATGTGGTAAAGAGAACTTGACAGCTCTTGACCCGAAAGGTTATGGAGCGGAGCAGTCATTTAATTTGATTATCCTGACAACCGTCGTAATGCTGTTTGTGCTTGTTTCCGTACTGATTGTGTATACAATCGTGTTAATTCGTTACCGTAAAAAGAAAGGGCAAGAAAATTATATCCCTAAACAGGTCGAAGGGAACAAAACATTGGAAACAGTTTGGACGGTTATTCCAATTATCCTGCTACTGATCATTGCGGTGCCGACCGTTACAGCTACATTTAATTTAGCTGATAATTCCGCTGCAAGTGACAGCTTAAATGTCCAGGTAACCGGCAACCAATACTGGTGGCATTTCAATTATGAGGGTCAGGAGATTCAAACAAGTCAGGACCTTTATATTCCGGTTGGCGAAAAAGTATATTTAAATATGAAATCATCGGATGTCATTCATTCGTTCTGGGTGCCGACCATATCGGGTAAGATGGATGTGAACCCTGAAAACGAAAATACGATGTATATAGAGGCAAAAGAGGAAGGTGTTTATTGGGGTAAATGTGCAGAGTTTTGTGGACCATCCCACTCCCTTATGGACTTTAAGGTTATAGCCGTAAGTCAGGATGAATTTGATCAATGGGTTCAGGATATGCAGAATGTTGACCCTGAAGCGGAGCCGGAGAAAGCTGTTGCCCAGGAAGGTCAGGGATTATTTCAAGAGAAAAATTGTATGTCCTGTCACGCCATCGGTTCATCACCTGCACAAGTTGGTCCGAACTTGACCAATTTTGGTGATCGTTCCAAACTGGCCGGTGTTAAGGATTTGAATAAGGAAAATTTGAAGCAGTGGATTATGGATCCGGAATCCATCAAACCAGGAAATAAAATGACGGGTAATTATCCGGAGGTTTCGGAAGATGAAGCAGGCAAAATTGCTGAATACTTGATGCAATTGCAGCCATCAGATGTTACACCCGAAAGTGCAGGTAAAGAATAAAAGGATAAATGATTTTAAAGGGAGGTTAAAACTGTGAGTACAGTAGCTGCTCAAAATAGAGGTTTCGGTGCTGTTCTGTGGGATTATTTGACAACTGTAGACCATAAGAAAATTGCACATTTGTATTTATTTGGCGGAGGATTTTTCTTCCTGCTCGGTGGACTCGAAGCGATGGCTATCCGTATACAGTTAATTCAACCTGAAAATGATTTTGTAAGCGCAGGTTTTTATAACGAACTGCTTACGATGCATGGAACAACCATGATTTTTCTGGCAGCCATGCCGTTGATATTAGGTTTGATGAATGCGGTCGTGCCATTACAGATAGGAGCGCGGGACGTTGCGTTTCCGTTTCTGAACTCATTGGGATTTTGGCTATTTATGTTCGGGGGGCTTCTCCTGAATTGCAGTTGGTTTCTGGGCGGTGCGCCTGATGCAGGTTGGACCGGTTATGTGCCGCTGTCGGTCACGTCGCCTGGGCATGGTGTTGACTTTTACGTCGTAGGTCTGCAGATCGCAGGTGCCGGTACATTAATAGGGGGCATCAACTTTCTGGCAACTATTGTTACCATGCGTGCACCTGGTATGACATATATGCGCATGCCGCTATTCGCATGGACGACATTTATAACAAGCGTACTGATTTTATTCGCCTTTCCGGCATTGACCGTTGGCTTGTTTCTGTTGATGTTTGACCGTATGTTCGGTTCAGCGTTCTTTGATGTGGGTCTTGGCGGAAATGCCATCATCTGGCAGCACTTGTTCTGGATATTCGGGCACCCGGAAGTTTACATTTTGATATTGCCACTGTTCGGGGTGTTCAGTGAGGTTATCGCAACATTCTCGAAAAAACGGTTGTTTGGTTATACCGCAATGGTATTTGCCACCATGCTGATCGCCTTTTTGGGCTTCATGGTATGGGCACACCACATGTTCACAGTTGGTTTAGGTCCAGTTGCAAACTCTATTTTTGCGATTGCCACGATGGCGATTGCGGTCCCGACTGGTATCAAAATATTTAACTGGCTTGCAACGATGTGGGGCGGTCAGATTACAATTAATTCGGCAATGCTTTGGGCTCTTGGCTTTATTCCGACATTCACAATCGGTGGTATGACCGGTGTTATGGTTGCATCAGTTGTTGCTGACTATCAGTATCACGACACATACTTCGTGGTAGCACACTTTCATTATGTTATTGTCGGGGGTACCGTATTTGGTATCTTTGCAGGATTGCATTATTGGTGGCCGAAAATGTTCGGACGCATTCTGAACGAGGCTATGGGTAAGCTGACTTTCTGGACGTTTTTCATCGGGTTCCATTTAACATTCTTTATTCAGCATTTCCTGGGACTGATGGGAATGCCACGACGTTATTGGGTTTATTTAGAAAACCAGGGACTTGATTTAGGTAACCAGATAAGTACAGTTGGTGCTTTCTTTATGGCTGTTGGTGTTATTGTCTTCTTGATTAATATTGTTTACACAGCGGTCAAGGGTGAAAAGGTTGTTGATGACCCATGGGATGGCAGAACACTTGAATGGGTCACTGCCTCTCCGCCGGCGCATTATAACTTTAAGCAAACACCGTTAATTCGCGGATTGGATGCGCTGTGGATTGAAAAAACAGAGGGCAAAGGCAGACCGACGCCTGCAGAACCTTTGGGTGATATTCATATGCCAAACTCTTCGTTCCTGCCGTTTATGATGTCTTTCGGGTTATTTATCGCCGGGTTTGGTTTCATCTATCAGGTAAACCATAATTGGGCATATATCCTGTTATTCGGCGGCATGGCTATCATGTTAGGCTGTATGCTAATCAGATCATTGAAAGATGACCACGGTTACCATATACCAAAAGATGAACTTGAAAGTGAGGCTGACTAATATGAGTCATGATCATTCCATTACTCCGGAATCGATGCCGAACGAACCGGAAAAGGCAACACAGGAAGGAAAAAATAAATTTATCGGCTTTTGGTTCTTCCTTGGAGGGGAAACAGTGTTATTCGCCTCCTTATTCGGCACATATATTGCATTGCGCAATTCGACAGCCGACGGTCCGACAGCAGATGAGCTGTTTGGACTGGAACTTGTTTTCATAATGACAATCCTGTTACTGACAAGTTCTCTGACAAGTGTTTATGCTATGTATCACATGAAGAATAATAACTTTAAGAAAATGCAGTTATGGCTTGGGATAACTGCCATCCTGGGTCTTTCTTTTCTGGGAAGTGAAATTTATGAGTTCACACATTATATAACGGGCTATGATTTCACATTTCGCTCATCTGCATTTGGTTCTGCATTCTATACATTGGTTGGTTTCCACGGAGGGCACGTAACGTTTGGTATGGCATGGCTGATCGGGTTAATGATCCGAAACGCTAAGCGTGGTTTGAATCTATACAATGCACCTAAGTTTTATGTATTCAGCTTATACTGGCACTTTATTGATGTTATATGGGTGTTTATTTTCACAGTAGTATATCTGATGGGAAAGGTGGGTTAATCGATGGCGGATAACTCCAATTCCAATGATAACGACGTTAATTCATTTCAAAAGCAAAAGAACAAAGAAGAAATGCAAAAACAACTTATTACCTTTGCATTAATGATCCTGTTTACAATTATCGCTTTTGTAGTTGTTGCTACCGGTGTAATGGACGGTATGTTTGTAATACCTGTCATTCTTATCTTGGCGATTGTGCAAGTGGCTTTTCAATTGTATTATTTTATGCATATGAAGGATGCCGGTCATGGTATGCCGGCCGTCATGATGTATGGCGGCGTCTGGGCCGCTGTTCTTGCATTAGCCGCTCTGGGAGTTATTACCTGGTGGTAGTTGTCTTAAAAGATCGGGAACTATTCCCGGTCTTTTTATGTTGATTTCATGTATTTTCGGGCTGATACTATTATGGAAAGCGGGACAAGTTTTCATTTGTTCGCAAATCGTCACATAATGGTTGTGGATCATGCGCTAAAATACGTTATAATATATCTAATATACAACCGTGTATGGAGTGAATGCTTTATGTGGCTCAATCTGCAAATATTTGGTTTTCGCGCATTATGGAGTCCTTATTATCTAATTTTTGTGCTGGGTTTGGCCTTGACGTATTACCTGATCACCGGGCCATATCGTCATAAATTTGGCGGCAGTGGAAAGGAAAGGCCGTCAGGAAAACAGCAGTTCTTTTTTTACGGCGGATTGATGTTGTTGTATGCTGTTAAAGGTGCTCCGGTTGATTTGCTATCTCATATCATGCTGACAGCCCATATGATTCAAATGGCACTTTATTATATTGTATTTCCGATTTTTATCATCAAGGGAATTCCAACGTGGCTTTGGGAAAAAGCCGTTAACCGCCGAGTTGTCAAACCGGTGTTAAAATTTTTTTCTATACCTCTTATCTCACTGTTATTATTTAACACCCTATTTTCATTATATCATTTACCTGTTATATTTGATTTTGCAAAAACATCTCAAGTGGCGCATTCGTCCATCTCCGTGATTATTTTGATTGCGGCATTTATCGTCTGGTGGCCGATATTGAGTCCTTTAAAGGAATTTGACCGGATGCAGCCATTAACAAAAATCTTCTATATTTTTGCCAACGGTGTATTGATTACACCGGCATGTGTTCTGATCATTTTCGCTGACTCACCGGTCTATGCTGCTTACACACAGGAAGGAGCGTGGTTGCAGGCTCTGTCACTTTGTGTTCCGAGTGGTGTTTTGCAAGGATTGAGTTCAGCTATATCGGGTCCTGAAATGTTCTCACCCATGACAACATTGGAAGATCAACAATTAGGCGGTATCATCATGAAGATAATGCAGGAGATAACATATGGGATTATGCTGGCTAGAGTTTTCTTCAGCTGGTTTACAACTGAAAGCCTCCAGGTTGACCCGTTACCTTCGAATACGAGTGAGCCAAGCATAAACGAACAATGATCAGGTAATAAAGATAACGACGGGTTGCGGCTGTAGGCATCCGGCTTAGAGAGAGGGAATATGAATTTTATGCCATTTTTACCCACAATCAGTACATTTTTTATTGTGACAAGTGCCGTGCTTGTTGCAATCGGATGGTTCTTTATTTTAAAAGGAAAAGCTAAAGCCCATAAACGAACAATGCTATCTGCTGCTGTGAGCGCATTGCTATTCTTTATCATTTATGTTTCCAGAACCATTTTTATTGGCAATACGAGTTTTGGCGGACCTGAGGACATTAAGATTTATTACACAGTCTTCCTGGTATTCCATATCATTTTGGCAACAACAAGCGCGGTGTTCGGTGTTGTGACTATTACGCTTGCAATTAAGCGGAAACTGCGCATTCACAGAAAGATTGGTCCTATTACGAGTATTTTGTGGTTTTTTAGTGCTGTAACAGGAGTTGCTGTCTACCTATTGCTGTATATTATTTATGATGGCGGCAAAACAACCAGCATGATTAAAGCGATACTAGGCGGATAAAATAAAAATCCAAACTGATCCGAAATTCTACCGAAGAATTTTGATTCAGTTTGGATTTTTATTTGATTCTAACGTCAGAAAGAGAAAATTATGGGATGACCTTATAGGAGCGTGTTCAAAACCCCCATGTCTTGGCAGACACCGCAATAAATGAATGCGCAGTGTGAAGACCCCGCAGTTCGTCAGCACGAGGAGGCTCAACAGCCGCCCTCGAGACGGCGCAGTTTCGAGCAGCGAAAGGGTATGCCTTTAGATACATGAGCACAGGTAATGCTGCCCTGAAGCCGCTTCGCACGCAGGAAAAGTGTTTTTCTTTTCCAAGGAGCGGAGAAACAAGCCAACGAAAAAATACGAAGTGTCATTTTTACCGGACTTTTTGAACAACCTCTATAAGAGAGTATAAATTATTTAACTTTATCGATACTTGTCGAATATTGCCACATCCGGGTCCAACGCTTTTGTTCATACGTTCCGAAATCTTAAATTTTAATATTCCATTTTATAATTCCCGCTTCACGTGCTGAGTTGAATGCTATCAGGAAGAGTGGTCCCAGTATAAACCCGAGGAGTCCCAACAGTTTGATTCCAAGAAACATGGCTATTAGCGTTGCGAGAGGGGAAAGACCAATATGCTGGCCCATGACCTTAGGTTCTACTGTTCTTCGGATAGCAAGCAGTATGATAGCGAGGACAGCAAGTTGAACACCCAATATTACATCACCTGCTATAAAGGCGAATACGGACCATGGCCCCAGTACGGCTATCGAACCAATAATTGGAATGAAATCGACCAGCCAGATAAACAGGGACATAATAAAGGCTACGTCCGGCGTAAACAATAATAAGCCAATGAGTGTTACGACAAAGATGATAATACTAACAAGAAATTGGGCCTTGAAAAAACCAAGTATAACCTCAGAAAGTCTCCTGTTCATGAATGAAACTTTTTCGGCGGTTTCCTTTGTCATAAGGTTATAAAATTTTGATTTAAGTACCGGCAATTCGAGCATAAATAGAAATAAAGCTATTAAATAAACAATAAAACTGATCAAATATTGCGGAATGTCAGCAACAATCTGCGCCACTCTGTCAATGGTAATTGTTTCCTTTAGTGTACCGCTCATTGACGTGAGTTGTGCTTCAATGGTATTGGTCACCTGATCATAAAATTCCTCCGGTAGATTTTTCGTATATTGCTCAAATCCGGATTCCCATTTTTCATAAACATTGTTCAATTGGGTAACGTATGAAGGTATATCCTCAACAAAATTAACAACTTGGGTGACAGCTTTTGTTACAATCAGTGACCCGCTGATTCCTAAGAAAACTAAAAAGAGAAGAAATACTATAATGACAGCTGTCTGCCTGCCTGTTTTTAATTTTTTTTGGATCAGCCGGATGAGCGGGTTCAACATTAATGCGGTGATTAAAGCAAGAACCAGTGGTATAGCTATCGGTAGTACGAAAAAGAAAACCAGCAGCAGAAATACTGCTAAAAAAATAAGTGTCCATTGGCGTTTCGTTATTGATCCAGGCAATGTAAATGGAAATCTCCTTTCATCTATACGTCAATAGAAAGATATATATAAAATAGTAGCATGTATGGTTGGTATGTGTAACAATTCTGCTTAAGCATTTTCTTTTCTACAGTTAGTCGGCTTTGTTATTTTTAACCGTTAATCTACGAATGCACCTCGGCATTTTGCGATGAAAAAGCCAACCGCTTACGTTTATGAAGCAGTTGGCAGGTTGCCCAAGGCATTAAACATAACGGGCTATTGTACCGTTATTTTTTATAGTTATTAATATCTTCCTTAACTTTTGATACTAGGCTTACAGCGCGGTCCACGAGGTTCTCCGGAAAATTTTCATCTTCGCCGTATTCGACACCATGCGGGTAATAATATTTCCCCAGAAGAGGGGTCTTCAGCTGGATAACTGCATTACCCAAATCCACATCGCCTTCGACCGCGTAACCTTGTATACGGATATAATATGTAATGTTTTTTTCCTTGGATCCGATTTTATAGTCATATGTCACACGCTCATAATCCCATTGTCCACCGCGAATGAAAGCGTGATTTCCCATCAGGCGGTCCAGCGGTTTAATATCTACTATGGCTTCTTCAATCCCAGTATTATCCAGTCTCATTTTATCCACCTCGCAAAAATATCCTAACATCTATATAATAGTAAAAAAATATTTAACATGCAATCAAAAAGGAATTAATAATCATGAAAGATATTCTCTGATATGGGAAAGATTAAAATGTACGACATTCTATCCTAAGGAGGTTCACTTGATGAAAAATGTAAAAGATGTCATGAGTACTGACATTACGGTTTGCCGGAAGGAGGATACCCTGCATGATGCGGCGTCCAAAATGAAAGAAAGGGATGTAGGTGTGATTCCCGTTTGTTCCGAAAACCAAGAATTGATGGGTGTTATTACGGACCGTGATTTGGTGTTGAGAGGGTATGCTGACAAAAAGCCTGATACAGCCATGATACAGGAAGTTATGAGCGAACAGCTTTATCATGTGTCACAGGATACATCGGTACAGGAAGCGGCTGACATGATGGCACAAAAACAAATCCGCCGGCTACCGATTGTGGAAAACGGCAAACTGACTGGAATTGTTTCCCTGGGAGATCTTTCGCTCGAGGATAAATCAAATGAAGCTGCAGGGAGCGCACTGGAGGATATTTCAGAGCGACCTGAAATTCACTGATATCGCATATAACGGCCACTTGTTCCTGCAAATTTGGAATAAGTGGCCGTAAATGTTCCGGTTCTGTAAACCCGTTATGCTGACCAACGTTTCCCCTTATATAGTATAATGAAAGTAATCGATTGGCTGCCGTGTTTTTTATAACGTCAGAAAGTATAAATGATGGATGACCTTATAAGAAAAGCTTCGGCATTCGCTATAAGACGAGGCGAATACCGAGTTTTTCTAAATGAAATATACATGCATTGTCTTATGAACACATATAGATATTTTAAACAGATTTAAAAGTTTTAATAGAAGGGGAACCAGATATGCGGTTAATTCAAATAGCGGTGTTATTAACAGTTGTGTTCGGTGCGTATTATGTATTGGTAAAAGATGAACCCATACACAATGATTCCGGTGAAATCTCCAGTGTTGACGTGGAAAATAAAGACAGCAAGCTCGAATCAAAGGAGATACCGGATAGAAGATCAGCCATTAATCTGGAAGGCGACACGTTCCAATGGATGAACAAATCCGCAGATCAATTAAAGGAGTCCTTTGGCGATCCGTCACGAAAAGATCCGAGTGCTTACGGCTATGAGTGGTGGATGTATGCAGACAACAAGAGTCAATATGTTCAATTTGGCATTGAAGATAATCACATTAAATCGATTTATGCGCTTGGCAGTGATTTATCACTTGGATCTGCTGCGCTTGGGCAAACCTATAGTGCTGTTGAAGATAATCTTTCTTTTAACCGAAATGTTACTTTTAGCCAGGATTCTTCTTTTTATACCTTCCGGCTGAGCGATAAGGAATTGCGGGAACGTCCTTTGGTGAAAGTTTCGGACGATATTTTTCTACAGCTTTATTTTGATACATTTACGGATAAACTAACAGCTGTCAGGATGTTATCTGCTGACATTCTGCTGCTTCATCGACCATATGAAATTCAGTATCGCGGAGAGCTAGCGGAAAAACCGGATTTTTCGGATGAAAAGTGGGCAAAGATTGAACGGGGAGCAGAACAGCAAATCTTCCATATATCGAATGCCATTCGCAGCCAGTATGGAAAATCGGGATTAGCGTGGGACAAAACGGTCAGTAATGTTGCTTCTCTTCACAGTGAAGACATGGCACAGAACAACTATTTTTCACATTATGGCCAGGACGGTGACGGCTTAAAAGAGCGACTCGCTGCTAAAAATGTACTGTACCGGTCTGCAGGTGAGAACATAGCCGCACAGTATCCTGATGCGCCGGCAGCTATTCATGGCTGGCTGAATAGTGAAGGGCATCGTGAAGCGCTGCTTAATGATGAGTTTACACATTTAGGGGTTGGCGTGTATCAGTTTTATTACACACAAAACTTCCTTCAAAAGCAATAAGTTCAGGTATAATAGAATAGGTTCACGCACAGTATTTGTCGGTCACTCATAACATATCAGTAACTGATAATGTTATTGAGGTGAGGCCTTATGGATGACAATCTCCATCCAAGTGTTCGGGAATTCAAAGCATTCCTACAAGAGCACCCTAAATTGGTCGAGGAAATCAGAAAAAATGGCAGAGGTTTTCAAGAATACTATGAAAAATGGGCTTTACTTGGGGAGGACGATCAATTTTGGAATCAATACAAAACAAGTGATCGTATTAAATCTGATAACCGATCTAAGCAAGGGAAAGCGGAGCTTATGGAACGGCTAATTCAAATGTCACAAAATGTTGATTTTGATAAATTACAAAAGCAAGTGGATAACGTGAATAATACAATAACAACCATTCAAGACCTTCTTGGCCAATTTCAATCTGACAAAGGAACGTCGCAGCGGCCATCCGGAAACGATAATTTATTTAGTGCGTTCAAGGATTAGAGGTGACACGATGCGGGCGCAAGTATATCAACATTTACAGCAGTATCCTGAATTCGCTCATTTTGTTCGGATGAATCCTGAATGGTATCGTTATTTAACACGGGATCCCAACAAGCTGCAGGAATTGGAAGAAGCGTCAAAAGCGTTTTATGGCAAGACATTTTCCCAGCAAGTTGGTAAAATTGGCAACCATGTACAAATGGTTCATATGCTTATCAATCTTGCCGATACAATGAAAGACTAGATGGTTTCACTGTTTTAATCCCTTAAGTTCCATGATAAGATAATAGTGGAGGTGAGATTATGATAGGAACTATCGAATATGCGGACATTCTGGATCACTCTGAAGCAGTAAGTGAGATGGTTTTAAAGTCTGACGTTATGGAATCCTATGAAAATGCCCGAAAAGCTCTTAAGGAAGATTATAAGGCACAACAGCTGATTAAAGCGTTTAATGATATAAAAGAACAATACGATGAAGTACAACGTTTTGGCAGGTATCACCCTGATTACAATGAGATTATGAAAAAAGTACGCTCATCAAAACGTGAAATGGACATGAATGAAAAGGTGGCGGCATTTAAGGTTGCTGAACGTAACTTACAGAAAATGCTTGACGAAATAAGTGAATATATTGCCTTTAGCGTGAGTGATGACATTAAGGCACCTCAGGATGGCGCGGCATTGACCGATACAGGATGCGGTCATGGCGGTAAATGCGGCTGCAATGTCTCTTGATGTCCCGGTCACATTCTGATAAACTGGCTGTAAATGGAGAGATAGCGGGGATGTTTGATGAGAACGAAACGTCAGGGGCTGATTGTCTGGTTTCAGCATATGAAAAACATAAAGCATATTAAACGGTATGGTCACTTAATTTATTCATCCAAAAAACTTAAATATGCCGTTATATATGTTGATCAAGAAGCGTTGGATAATATAGAATCAAAGTTGCTGAAGTTACCGTTTGTATCAAATGTAGATCGCTCATTTAAGCCTTTTGTATCCAGCAATTTTGAAAATGCTAAACCGGATAAAGCGAAGCAATATGACTATAAGATGGGCATTTAGCCTTTGCGGTGAATACATATAAGGACCGCAAAGGTTTTTTGTAACGTCAGAAAGTATAAATGATGGATGACCTTATAAGAAAAGCTTCGGCATTCGCTCTAAGGCGAGGTGAATGCCGAGTTTTTCTAATATATACTTTGATATTTTCTGACGTTATAAAAAACAAAAACCTGCAGAAATAATTCTGCAGGTCCCTTTGTTTTCATACCAGAAAACAAAAAGGCAAAGGGAGAGGAGAAACCGGAGGAAGAACTTATGGGGAAGTGTAAGTCTTCTCCGAGTTTTGAAACAGCCAAGCTAATTTGAGCTGTTTCATTATGCTATTATGGACAGATAAGATTTTTATATACATCATTTGCTTGTAAAATCCAGAAGTTTTTTCTGACCGATACTATCCCAATTAATCATTGATGCTTGCGATTTCATTTTGATAGCTTTATTATAATTGAATGAGGTGGTAGTATGCGTGTAATCGCCGGACTTCATAAAGGACGTCAATTGGAAGCGGTGCCGGGAAAGACAACCAGACCTACATCTGATAAAGTGAAAGAAGCCGTTTTTCAGGTGATCGGTCCTTTTTTTGAACAGGGTGGTACGTGTCTTGATTTGTTTGCCGGGAGCGGTTCATTGGGAATTGAGGCGTTAAGCAGAGGGATGGATCAAGGAATATTTGTTGATAAACATCCAAAAGCGATACATACCATTAACGAAAATATCAGAAGACTGAAGATGGAACAAAGCACTGAAGTGTTTCGTACTGATGCCTTCCGGGCACTAAATGCGGCAGCTAAAAGGAAGCTGTGTTTTGATCTGATATTGCTTGATCCGCCTTATAAAAAAGTGAACTACAATGCATTGCTGGAGACGATTGAAAGGATGCAGCTGTTGAAGGAAAGTGGCCTGATTTATTGTGAACATAACGCTTCGGAGCAGCTACCGGTGGAAACCCGCGATTTGTATGTCATGAAGCAGGAAACTTATAATGACACAATAGGCATTACCGTCTATAAAAAATCATAGAAGGGGGGGATGGCAGATGACACGATTAGCTGTCTGTCCAGGAAGCTTTGATCCCGTTACATACGGACATCTTGATATTATCGAGCGCGGTGCAACTATTTTCGACCAGTTGATTGTTGCTGTTTTTGATAATCATTCTAAATCACCCTTGTTTTCTGTCGAAGAAAAAGTGTCTTTATTGAAGCAAAGCACTGAACATTTGCCGAATGTGACGATTGATACAAGTAAAGGACTGCTCATTGATTATGCGAGAAAACATAACGCGGATGCCATACTGCGCGGATTAAGAGCAGTCAGCGATTTTGAATATGAATTGCAGATTACTTCAATGAACAGGAAGCTTGACGAAGACATCGAAACATTTTTTATGATGACCAATAATCAGTACTCTTTCCTTAGTTCAAGCATCGTTAAGGAAGTGGCTAAATATAAAGGGGATGTTTCTGATTTGGTGCCGCCTCTTGTTGCGGAAGCGTTACGTTCAAAATTTTAATGGCTTATGTTAGAATAACGCGGCACTTGTCTCACTTTATAGTAAGTGCCGCCTCTTTTTTTAAGATCATATATACACTTTCTTATATTTTTCTAGTGCGGCTGATTATAATTAGGAGGGCTGTTAATAACGCTGCAAACGTTATGAACGGTCCGATTTCAGTCATGTAAAGTAATATCCCCTTCCATGTCTCTTCCTTAACGCCCCCTGATACTGGGACACCTTTAAAGTCAAATGAGGTCCGGTTTAAATATAAAGGTGTATAAAATAAAGCTGTCAAAATAGCAGCAAATAAACCATGGAATATCCGAGCGAAAAAGTATGGCGCAAATCGAATATCTGTTGGAGCTAGAATGCTTGCCACCTGTGCTTGTACAGAAAAACCATTGAATCCCAATATAAAACTGACAATAATTATTTTCTCCAGTAGATTGGCAGTTTCGTCCTGAGAAATTAAGTTAGCACCAAGGGTTATTTCGAACAGGCCGGATAATAAAGGTAATGCCAGATCACCTGGCAATGTAAGAAGTTGCAGAACATACTGGAATATCGATGCAATAATCGGTGTTACACCTGCTATATATAACAGCTTGGTAAAGACGGAGAAGAAGATAATGAACCCGCCTACCATAACCAAAGTCTGAATTGAATTTAATACGGCATCCCCGACAACTTTTCCAAAAGGCCTTGGGTCATGAATCCTTGTTCGATGCATCTCCCGAAAGGCTCTAATTATCGACACTTTTTTCTTGGCTGGTGTAGCGGTTTTCTTTTCCGTTTTCCGTCCGTAAAATCGCATGCATACCCCAACGAGTGCATTACCGATATAGTGAGAAGCACCTAAAACGACGCCAAGCTTGACATCATAAAAAAATCCGACTGAAACAGCACCGAAAATAAACAATGGACTTGAGGCATTGGTGAAGGATACAAGCCGTTCAGCTTCGATTTGTGTCAATTGTTTTTCTTCCCGCAACCGTGCTGAAATTTTTGCCCCTGTCGGATAGCCGCTTGCCATCCCCATTGCCCATGCAAAACTGCCAACACCGGGCACGTTAAACAATGGACGCATAATTGGTTCACAGAGCACACCAATAAATTTTACAAAGCCAAAGCCTATTAGCAGTTCAGCTGTTATAAAAAACGGCAATAATGATGGGAATACAATTTCCCACCACATGTTCAATCCGCGTATGCTTGCCTCCAGTGATTGATCCGGATACTTTATAAGCGAGACTGCGATAAAAGCAGTGATTCCGGCAAAGACTATCGTTTTCATTTTTTGTAGCAATTCAAAGCCCCCTTGAGGATGGCTGATCCTGTACTTCTTTTTTCGATAGTAGTAAAATAATGCTAGTTCATTTATATAAAATGATACGACATTGTTGTACGAGTCTATATCAATATACGCTCATACATGATGTTTTTATGACATACACTTTTGACATGCCATTAAATGTGAGCATGCTGGCAAGGTGGAAAGGAGATTTTCAGTGAGATTTACAAAGAAGCATATTATTGCCTTAATTTTAGTTATCGGGATAGCATTTTTTGTTTCTGCTTATAAACTCCCCTATTATATATATAAACCAGGCGGTGCAGATGCGCTAAACCCGATTGTAGAAGTGGAAGGCGGTAACAAGAGCGAAGGTGACATGCACCTTGTTACAGTACGCGGGGGACAGGCAACCCCGGTTCAGTATCTATGGGCAAAAATCCTGCCAAATCAAGACATTTTGCCGCTCAATAAGGTAAGACCGGAAGGCGTGTCGGAGGACGAATACTTTCATGCACAACTGCAAATGATGGAAAGCTCCCAGGAAGCTTCAACCGTTGTTGCTTATAAAGCAGCCAATGAAGATATTTCAATTGACTACAATGGAGTATATGTCGTTTCTGTTGTGGAAGAAATGCCGGCCGAGGAGGTTCTGAACACAGGTGATCGAATCGTCGGAATTGATGGTCGTTCAATCGATGAATCCAGCGATTTAGTTGAATATGTGGAAAATAAACAAGCAGGAGACACAATAACGGTTAACGTTGTTCGCGATGAAAAAAAATTTGAAAAAGATATCACACTCAAACCATTTCCCGAAGCCGATGGTAAAGTTGGCATTGGAATTCAGCTTGTTACGGATCGGAGTGTGGAAGTCAATCCGGAAGTAAACTTTTCCAGCGGTGATATTGGCGGGCCAAGTGCAGGTCTTATGTTTTCATTGGAAATATACGATCAGTTAACCGAAGAGGATTTAACAAAAGGTTATCAAATTGCCGGAACCGGAGAGGTAAACTATCAGGGAGACGTTCTCCGGATTGGCGGTGCTGAAAAAAAAGTGATTGCAGCAGATCAGGAAGGCTGTGATATCTTCTTCGCAGCGAATAACGACGAAGCAGAGCATTCGAATTATGAAGAAGCATTAAAAACAGCTGAAGAAATCGGTACAGACATGGAGATTGTGCCTGTTAAATCGTTTGATGATGCTTTGCAGTACCTTCAAGAGCTAGACCCTGCCTGAAACAGAGATGAGGTGACGCTGAAGTCTCATTTTAAATGATGATTGGCGGTTTTAGCTCCTGATGGTGCAAGGTTTGTTTTTTTTCACCGGGAATAATGCTGTAATATGCGTGGCTCGCTTTTTCTTCAATTGACAGAAGCGGATTCTTTGTCCCGGCCAGCGTTGATATGAGCGGCACATCCATATCTTTTTTTCTATCGTTCAAATAGGATTGCCCTGTTTTAGTCATACCTAACAATCTTACGTACGGGACGGTTTTCGCGTTAATGAATGGTTGAAGATCCGCTTTGGCAGTACTTGTTAAAATATGTGCAAATATGCGTTGGAGCCTCGTCCATGTATAGCGTTTTGTTTTAATTTTATTGATCCATTCATAAAAAGATGTGGCACTCCGAGCAGTTTTTTTAATGCGATTCTCCAGCCCTTCATCAACACCATGTATGGCGGCAAGTTCTTCCTTGGTCATTGTCATGACACGGTAATGGATAAGCTGAAAATAATCCTCCCATGAATGCCAGATGCCCGCTTGTTTTTTATACGTATGCAGCTGCTGGATCGTTACATCAGGTAAAGCATCGACAGCTGTTTCGGATATGTGTCCCTTGCTGAGAAGGTCTTTACGGATGCTTGTTGCACTTGCGATTGAGCCTGTAATAGCTTGATCATGGTAGGCACTTTTAATACGGGTGATGGTCAAGGGCTTAATGGATAGGTTATGGTCCAAAATCGCTTTAACATAACTGAAGCCGAGAATATTGTTCGGTTTGGTCAAATCCATTTCTGATGTGGCTAAGCCTATTTGTTGATAGGCGTGCCGGCTTGCTTCCGGAAAGGAAAGTCCAAGATTCAAGTTTTTCTGAAGGACTGTTTGATAGGCTGGCTGCTCCTGCTGAAGCACATTATAACTGCTGGTGAACCGGGATATATCCCCGGATTCACTCCCGAAACATAAGCTTGAAACGCCGATTTCATGCAGTGTCTGTACAGCACCCTGAGCGAATAAGTCGCTGTTCTGAACGGCATATATATACGGAAGCTCCAGTACGATGTCGACGCCTGACGACAACGCTGCTTTTGTACGGTGAAATTTATCCATAATGGCCGGTTCACCGCGCTGTAAAAATGATCCGCTCATAACAGCAATCAAACAATCGGCTCCAGAAGCCTGTCTTGCTGCTTTTATATGAAAGGCATGTCCATTATGAAATGGGTTATACTCAACAACTAATCCGCAAGCTTGCATGTATCCCAACCCTTTCTACATCATTTCATTGTATCTTGCATATAACTGGTGAGCAGCTTAGCAGATGAAGCAATTAGGGAGAAAACGTTCCACTGAATGAAGTTTCACTTTATTGTATCAAAAAAAGTCTCACAGTGCATGGTTCGTTGTTGATGAAAAGGGAATACTGATTATAAGATCAGTGTAAAGAAAATATATTGACAAAATGCTATTTTCCTTTTAAAATAACTTTTGTTGCCTTGAGGTGATACTATGAAATTTTCGGTAGCTCAAATTAAAAGAAATGCAAGCCATCAACCTTTTGTTTTTGATGACCATGTTGATGTTTCCGAACTGGAATCGATGAACAATGATATTCGACAAATAGGCTCTGTACACGTTAGTGGAACGGCGACGGATCAGGGTGACGACATTTTTTTTACATTTGCTATTGATGGCACAATGATTTTACCGTGTGCCCGTACATTAGTGGACGTGCCTTATCCGTTTGAAATAAACACAACCGAAGTTTTTACAGAGGCACCATACGAAACAGATGACTCAGATGATGATATTCATCCTATTGATGGGGAAGTACTTGACTTAACACCATTAATAAAGGAAAATATTTTATTGGAAGTTCCTTACCGTGTGTACACGGATAATGCTGATGCCAAAAGCCAGGCTCCTTTTCAAGGGGAAGGCTGGGAATTAATGTCAGAGGATCAAAAAGAGCAAGAACCAGATCCGCGTTTGAGGAAACTGGAATCTTTGCTGGAAGATAAAGAGGAAAAGGAATAGAATCTTCCATTCCTTGCACGATTGAAGGGGGTGTAAGCATGGCAGTACCAAAAAGAAGAACATCTAAAAAGGTGAAAAATCAACGTCGCACGCATAAAAAATTGCACGTACCAGGCATGGTAGAATGCTCGAATTGCGGTGAGCTGACAAAACCGCATCATGTATGTAAATCATGCGGGCATTATGATGGCAGAGAAGTCGTCGCCAATGATTAAATTGATATTGTAAGTTAATTCCAGACAGATCACTGCAGAAGTGATCTGTTTTTGTGTTGATATCACAAGGTATACAATTTTACCTCTATTGATGCTTTGTCAAATATTGCTTACGTCCGGCTTCAGCACTAAAGCTGTAGTGTGCCTTCCTTCACCTTTACATAATACATACATGGACAGGAGATTGATGCATTAAGCCCTGGTGTGAAGAACAGATTGTAATTTCCGTAAAATTTAATCGTGAACGATTCTACCACGCCTACCTTTTGCATACATTGATAGCAAACGCATAAGGAGGGATGTTATGAATGCAACACGACAGGATGCATGGACGAAGGATGAAGATATTTTATTGGCAGAGACAGTTCTTCGTCATATAAGAGAGGGAAAAACTCAGCTTGAAGCATTTAAAGATGTCGCAAAGCAGCTTTCCAGAACATCGGCGGCATGCGGTTTTCGTTGGAACGCCTCTATCCGCGGACAATATCAGGAAGCTATTGAAAGCGCCAAAAAAGATCGAAAGCAGAATAACCGGCAAAAGATGCTGGTTCAATACGACACAACAGTTAACGGTGAGTCGGATCCGATAGATGCGGCTATATCCTTGCTGGAAAAGATGCGCAATCATTCCAATGGAAATAAACAATTATACGGCAGTGAAGACGTGGGAGCACAGCAACAGCTGATAGAAGAGAATGAAGCATTGAAGGCACAATTAAATCGTTATGAGCAGGCATGGACAGAAATGGGGAAGTTATGGGCCTGGGTACAGCGGAAATGAATGATAAAGACATGAATGATTGGTATACGCCATTCATGTCTTTATTTTAATATCAGAAAGTATTTACTGCTCTTTTTCCTCGACTCCCTCTGGCATCCAAATCAGTGGATTTTCCCCAAGGTCCCTCTCCATTTCGTATTTTGCTTTTTGGAATCCCATTTTTTCCCAAAATCCATGTGAATTAATCCGTGGATTTGTCTTGATTGGCAGTTGGAAGCTCTTGGCGAAATCAACCAGCGCTTTGCCGTAATGTCTACCACGATAATCCGGTAAAACCTCCAATTTCCATAGCTCCAGATAATCCTGCGGCGGTTTAAAATAGGCATCGTACTTTGCACTGACTTTATATAAGCTCATTCTGGCAATCAGATGATGGCCAACGTAAATTCCATAGAATGGTGACTCGCTGTTATTTTCAACGATATTATTTTGAAGATCTTCCATCATGGAGAGCTCCTGGTTCCCGTATTCTTTAAATCGTTTAAATTGCTCCAATGTTTTATAATTGATTAAGAGTTTTTCGACTTCATTTTTCATTTTTGTCCTTCCCCCTTCGAACATAATTATTTAGAAATTCTTTATTATTAATTATAATATAAAAAAGCCTGAAAGGGAATGAAAGAAAATATCTCCGGCAGCAAGGAGCTGTTCACTCTGTTATCATTATATCAATAACCGGTTCGCTGGAACATAGAAAAGGGGACGGATAGCGGGACATGATATGGAATCTGATTGCTTACTTTATTGGCTTCTTTATTACACTTCCGGTACTTGCGACAGTAATTGTTTATGTAATTGGCCGGAAAGCGTCAAGACAAAACCAGAAAGCAGTTCATACTGCAGTAAACTGGACAACACTTTTATATATTATTGCTGTTATAGCGATGTTTAAAACAATCTTTGGAAATTCATATTTTGGAATAATTCTATTGATTATGCTGATGCTGTTCGCCATTATTGTGGTTATCCAATGGAAAGTCTATACGGAAATAGTCTTCAAAAAGGTGCTGAAAGTTTTTTGGCGTATCTGTTTTTTGCTGTTTCTTCTGCTGTACTGCCTGCTTACACTAACAGGAATTATTCTTCGTATTTTTTGAAAGGGATGTTCACGTGTAAATGCCGTGGTTTAAAGAACTTTTAAAACAGATTGAATGCAATCACCCCTTGTTTTATGTAAAATGTGTTATGGACATATATGATTACTGTTAAAGGAGCATGCGACCGATGCGGATCACGCCGATTATACTACAAAAGCAAAATGCATTGATAGATGATTATCGAAACCACCATTCCGGGATTTTGGAGCATTTTGATTATGATCCATATCTGGAATCAACATACCAGTCGAGGGCAAAAGCGTTACAAAAAAAACAAATTGATCGCAAAAACCTGACAGAAGCATTGAATACCATGAACAGACGTTGGGATGCTCCCCGAGCTACATATCGTAATATAGAGCGATTGAAGCAGGATAACAGTGTGGTTGTTATCGGAGGCCAGCAGGCGGGTCTTCTGACAGGACCGATGTATACCATCAACAAAATCGTATCTATTATCCAGTTTGCTAAACAGCAGGAATCCACACTGCAACTGCCGGTTATCCCGGTTTTTTGGATAGCCGGTGAAGACCACGATTTTGCTGAAATTAATCATATTTATTTGCCCGAGTATAACAGTATGAAAAAATACAAACTGGAGCAGCAGACATCTGGCAAACAACCGGTTTCAGATATTAAAATTGATCAAACCGCGGCCGGTGAATGGATTGATCAACTATTCGCTCAGTTGTCCGAGACAGAACATACAAAAGATTTATATCGGACCATACTGGATTGTTTGCGGGATTCAACTACGTATGTGGACTTTTTCGCCCGGGTTATTTATCAATTGTTCAATGATGAAGGCGTTGTCCTTGCCGATTCCGGAGATCCCTTAATGCGGGAAATGGAACAAGAGCATTTTACAATGCTGATAAAAAACCAGAAGAAAATCAGTTCAGGTGTCTATACGGCAATCCAACAGCTGAACCAAAAAGGTTACGCTATTTCGTTGGAGACAGAGCCTGATGATGCCCATCTTTTTTATCATGATGGTCATGACAGGATACTGCTTACAAGAGACGATGAAGGGAACTGGGCGGGTAAACAGCAGGAAATTCTTTTAACAACAGAGGAGCTCCTTGAAACAGCAAAGCACAATCCGTCAAAGTTAAGCAATAATGTCGTCACAAGACCTGTTATGCAGGAATGTTTATTCCCGACACTGGCATTTATCGGCGGCCCGGGAGAAGTTGGCTACTGGTCGGCTTTAAAGCCTGCTTTTCAGGCAGCTGATATGGAAATGCCGCCGGTGTTGCCGCGTTTGTCCTTTACATTTATTGATCTTCCTGTGGAAAAATCATTGCGAAAGTTTGCGATCAATGAGGAGAGTGCTATTAATCACGGCGTTGAGTCTCTTAAAATCGAATGGTTGGCAAATCAAGGAGGACCGCCAGTGCACCATGTTGCAGCTGAAATCAAGCAAGCTGTTGATACAGCGCATAAACCATTAAGAAATATTGCCAAAGAAATACGTTCTGATTTAGGTGAATTAGCTGATAAAAATCTGTACTATTTGAATGAAGATATTAAGTTTCTCGAAGAGCGCATTATAAAAGCGATGGAAGAAAGACATACCAAATACCTGAAGGAGTTTGATCTGATTCAAAACACGCTTCATCCCAAAAATGGACTGCAGGAAAGAATATGGAATCCGCTTGTCTGGCTGAACGAATATGGTGATGATTTTATTGGAAAGATGGCAAAGCAATCATGTTCGTTTCAGGCCCCGCATCATATTGTTTATTTATAGCATGATACGTTTAAATGAGTCATCATTTTAAAATTTCCTGACGAGCAGCGTCCTTGTTGAATAACGTTTTATTTTATAATACCCACCTTCCTCCACTTTTTTAGAATGAGTGGAAGGAAGGTGGTTTTTTTATAACGTCAGAAAGTATAAATGATGGATGACCTTATAAGAAAAGCTTCGGCATTCGCTATAAGACGAGGCGAATGCCGAGTTTTTCTAACTAAAAATGTCCCCAAACGGATTGGACCGTGCTGTCTTGGCACTGAATGAGGAATTGAAAATAGAGCTTTCATTCAAGGATTATAGCGCATTAGACCCATTTTTAAATTTAATGAAAAAAACTTTTAAAAATAAGTGGTAGATTGTGGGGGAATGTGGTAACATGGGGTGTAAGAAAGTGGGGCGTACTCTATGTTCATGGGTGAATACCAGCACAATATCGATACAAAAGGACGTATTATTGTGCCAGCAAAGTTCCGTGAAGACCTTGGTGACAATTTTGTCCTCACCCGTGGACTGGATAAATGTTTGTTTGCTTACCCCATGGATGAATGGAAATTACTTGAAGAAAAGCTAAAAAAACTCCCATTAACCAAAAAGGATGCCCGAGCTTTTACACGATTTTTCTTCTCTGGGGCAATTGAATGTGAAGTGGATAAGCAGGGAAGAATAAACATTCCCCAGCCATTGCGTCAATATGCCGGACTCGACAAGGAATGTGTCGTGATAGGTGTATCCAATCGGGTTGAATTCTGGGCAAATGAAAATTGGGAGGAATATTTCAATGACTCTGAAGAATCGTTCGGTGAAATTGCCGAAAATCTAATGGACTTTGACATTTAAACGTAGTAAAGACAGGATGGACGTCTATGTTTAATCATTACAGTGTATTACAACAAGAAGTGCTGGATGGGATGGCTATCAAAAAAGATGGTACATATGTGGACTGTACCGTCGGGGGTGGCGGCCACGCCGAGCGCATAGTTTCCCGGTTAAATGAAAACGGATTGCTGATAGCATTTGATCAGGATGCAGATGCGCTAAAGGCAGCCGAAAGACGACTGCAGCCATATAAAGATCGTGCACTTTTTATTCATGCCAACTTCAGAGAAATAGAGGAACAATTAGGTCTCCACCAAGTGACACAGGTTGATGGTTTTTTATTTGATCTTGGTGTTTCATCGCCGCAGCTTGATCGTGGTGAAAGAGGTTTCAGCTATCAGCATGATGCGAAACTTGATATGCGTATGAATCAGTATCAGCGATTGGATGCCAGGGAAGTGGTTAATGAATGGCCGTATAATCAACTGGTGAAAATCTTTTTTAGTTATGGTGAGGAAAAATTCTCCAAACAAATTGCGCGAAAAATTGAGAGCGCTAGACAAGACAAGCCAATTGAAACGACATTTGAATTGGTTGAAATCATCAAAGAGGCAATTCCCGCCCCTGCCCGGAGAAAAGGAGGGCATCCGGCAAAACGGATCTTTCAAGCTTTGCGAATTGCAGTAAATGATGAGTTGTCAGCTTTTAATGATGCGCTTCATCAGGCGGCGCGTGTGATAGGCATCCGAGGAAGGATTGCTGTCATAACGTTTCACTCACTGGAAGACAGGCTTTGCAAACAGGCATTTAAAAAATGGAGTACCGCAAAACCTGTGCCAAGAAATTTACCGGTTTTACCGAAAGACCATCAGGCGCCATTTCAACTCGTTAATAAAAAGCCGATCGTGCCAAGTGAAAATGAACTTGGAGAAAACAGACGCTCACACTCAGCCAAATTGCGTATCAGCGAAAAAATACAAGAGTGGAATGAAGAATTTTCATATATAGAAGGGTGGAAAAAATCATGAGTGAAAACCTTGCCCGCAGCTGGGAACAGTCATATTCACCAAGTGTAGGAAAACAGGAAAAACAAACGGTTAAGGTACATAAGAAGAACTGGATTACAAAAGGTGAGAAGGTTTTGTATTCCGGAGCAGGAGCCCTGCTGATCGCAGCGAGTATTTACGTTGTGTCATTTGCCTCTTCAACCGATACATTGAACAGGGAATTGCAATCACTTGAGCAAACCGTTCAGCATCAAAAGGTTACCAATGAGGGGCTTGTTTATGAAAAAAAACAATTAAGCAGACCTGAGCGCATAACCAGAATCGCAAAAGAAAATGGTTTGAAAATACAAGATGCACGGGTGAAACAAGCAACAGCGTATCACAACAACTAAGCAAGGCTGATGTATGATGAAAAAAAACAAAAAGACAAATATTATGTCCGGTATTTTGATTGTTTTGTTTGCCGGCGTATTTCTGATTATCTCCGGAAGGTTCCTATACATTCAGGCTACTGGGGATATTGCGGGTATTTCACTCGAAAAATGGGCTGAAGAAAAGCGGACTGCATCGTATACACTTGATGCAGAACGAGGGAAAATTTATGGCCGTAATGGGATGACATTAGCATATGATCGTCCTACATATAAAATTCAGGCCATTGTGGGGGAATCACACACACAACAGGAAGAAAAGCCGCTTCACGTCGTAAATCCGGAAAAGACTGCAGAAAAACTGGCTCCTTTATTAGAAGCTGATAAAAGTTATTTAGCGAAACAAATGGAAGAAGGCATTCAGGAGGATCGGTTTCAAGTAGAATTTGGGAGCGCCGGTAAAGAACTCTCCCAGGATACGAAAGAAAAAATTGAAGAACTCGAACTTCCGGGCATCACATTTAAGGAGGAATCACTCCGTTTTTACCCGAACGGAATGTTTGCATCCCACATTATTGGTTTCGCTCAAAAAGATGATAAAACAATCAAAGGTGTTAGCGGAATCGAAAAACAGATGAATACGTTTCTGAGTGGAAAAGACGGGTCTATTTCGTATCAGCGTGATCAGTATAATGATAAGCTGTTAGATCCGGAGGAAGTAATTAACCAGCCGGAAGATGGCGGAGATGTCTATTTAACGATCGATCAGAAGATCCAGACCTTGCTGGAGGATGTCATGACGCAAATGGATGAAACATACGAGCCTAAGCGCATGACGGCTGTTGTAATGGATCCGAAAACCGGTGAAATTATGGCAATGAGCAACCGTCCGAGCTATAATCCCAATAATCCATCCGATGTGGAAAATTGGTATAATGACGTGATAGCGACACCTGTTGAACCGGGCTCTACAATGAAGATGTTTACATGGGCCGCTGCGATTGAAGAAGGTGTTTATAACGGAGATGGATGGCTCGAGTCAGGCACATATAAAATAAGTGATCGTGTAAGTGCCGTTCGCGATCATAACGGCGGAGAAGGTTGGGGTTCCATTACGTATGATGAAGGGTTTGCCCGCTCATCCAACGTTGCTGCCTCTAAACTGGTTTGGGAAAAATTAGGAACTGAAAAGTACCTGGAATATTTAAAAGCATTCGACTTTGATGAAAAAACGGGTATCGATTTACCGGGTGAGGAAGCAGGACAGCTCGTTTATAATTATCCGCGTGATAAAATCACGACAGCTTTTGGTCAAGCCAGCACTGTAACACCTATCCAGCAAATGAAGGCGGCATCAGCCATAGCTAATGGAGGTGAAATGATCAAGCCTTACGTCATATCCAAAAGGGTTGACTCGGCAACCGGCAAAACAATCGAAGAAAAATCTCCTGAAGTGACGAGTAAACCAATCTCAAAAGAAACATCCAACCAAATGATGGATTTAATGGGTTCGGTCGTTTCATCCGAAAACGGAACAGGACAGGAATATAAACTTGAAGACTATTCCGTTGCGGGCAAGACTGGGACAGCCCAAATGACAGAAAACGGTAGCTATTTAACCGGCCACGGGAACTATATGTATTCATTTCTTGGAATGGCTCCCAAGGAAGACCCCCAGCTGATGATGTATGTATCGGTTACACAGCCCGATATTGAGCCGACTGAGCATGGTTCGGAGCCAGTGTCATTTATATTCAAAAATGTCATGCAGAACGGTCTGCACTACTTGAATATCGAACCTGATAAAGATGAAGGCGAACAGATTGAGCCAGTTAAGCTACCGAAAATGACGGGAGAAGAAACGTCTAAAATTAAAGAGAAACTTAACCAGCAAGGCTTGGATGTGTCGGTTATCGGTTCCGGAAAAACCATTAAAAAAGCAAGTGCTGCTAAAGGCGAAGTGTTGCTTCCGGGAGACCGGATTATCCTCATCACGGATAAACCGGAAATGCCTGACCTTACCGGCTGGTCATTACGAGATGTCATGCAGTTGGCTGAATTAATGTCGCTGGATGTTGAACCGATCGGCCATGGCTATGTCACGAAGCAAAGCATTGAGAAAGGTACCTCTCTTAAAAAGAACGATTATTTGGGTGTCGAGTTGCAACAGCCTGACTCTGACAACGAAGAGACTGATCAGTCAAGTGAGACAAGTGAATGATTTTTGAAGTGTGAGTATACCACGCCCCGATTTTTATCAGGGCGTGGTTCGCTATTTCGGCTTGACATGCAAAGTTCTATTCCATTTTCAGGATTCATATAGTGAATACAAGCCTACCTATGAATATGAAAAGGGGATTAAATATGAAGCGTATTTCTTCTGTAACCGTACGAAAACGAATGATCACTGTTTTTCTTATCGGTTTATTGTTTTTCACTATAATCGATGCGCGACTGGGTTTTGTTCAATTCATAATAGGGGATGACCTGATGAAGCGTGCCGATGAATCTTGGAGCAGGGATATTACTTTTGAACCCGAACGCGGAAGAATATTGGACAGGCGGGATGAAGTGCTGGCAGAAAATGTCTCGGCACCATCTGTCATTGTTGTTCCTAAGCAGATAAAAGACCCGCAGAACACAGCTGGGAAAATAGCCGACATATTGGAGGTCTCTGAGCAAGAGGCGTATGATTATGTAACGAAAGACGCTGTTTATACACGCGTGCATCCGGAAGGTAGGAAGATCAGTGAGGAACAGGAAGAGGCATTCCGGACATTGAACATGGATGGAATCTATTTGGCTAAAGATTCAAAGCGCCATTACCCGTTTGGGGATGATCTATCGCATGTTTTAGGCTTTGCAGGTATCGATAACCAGGGTTTAATGGGACTTGAATTGTTTTATAATGATAAATTGAATGGTGAAGAGGGGAGCTTGTCATTTTATTCCGATGCCAAAGGAAAAAAACTTGAACAAATTGCTGATGATTATAAAGCACCGACAGATGGTCTGAATTTAAAAACAACGATTGATTCCAAAGTTCAGACCATTATGGAAAGAGAACTTGATCTTGCGGTATCACAATATAATCCCGATGGCGCTATGGCCATTGCAGTGGATCCTGATACAGGGGGCGTATTGGGAATGTCTTCACGCCCGAATTTTAAACCGGAGAATTACCAGAATGTGGATCCGGATATATATAACCGTAATTTACCGATATGGAGTACTTATGAGCCAGGATCAACCTTTAAAATTATTACACTTGCATCTGCTCTTGAAGAGGATATGGTAGACCTTAAAAAAGACACTTATTATGATGATGGCGACATATCCGTAGGCGGAACAGAGCTGCATTGTTGGAAAAGTGGAGGTCATGGCGAGCAGACTTATCTCGAAGTGGTACAAAATTCCTGTAACCCAGGGTTTGTGCAAATGGGAACTGACTTGGGCAAAGAAAAGCTGTTCAGCTACATTAAAGATTTCGGGTTTGGGAAAAAAACAGGCATTGATTTGCGTGGAGAAGCGAATGGCATATTGTTTGAACCGGGAAATATAGGTCCAGTTGAATTGGCGACAACTTCCTTTGGTCAAGGTGTATCCGTTACGCCGATTCAACAGGTCATGGCGGTATCTGCTGCGATTAATGGCGGGAAGCTGTACCAGCCGTTTATTGCAAAGGAATGGATCGACCCACAAACCGGTGAGACAGTCGAAAGGGTGAAGCCGAAATTGAGGGAAAAAGTTCTTTCAGCCTCCACATCAGAGGAGGTTCGGCATGCGCTTGAAAGTGTTGTTGCTAAAGGAACCGGCCGCTCAGCATATGTTGACGGGTATCGTGTAGGAGGTAAAACGGGTACTGCCCAGAAAGTCGGCCCGGATGGCAATTACTTAAAGAACAATTATATCGTGTCATTTATGGGCTTTGCACCGGCTGACGATCCGGAAATTGTGGTATATGTTGCAGTGGATAATCCGAAAGGCACTTCTCAGTTTGGCGGTGTTGTCGCAGCACCAATCGTCGGAACCATCATCGGAGACAGTTTGCGTGCAATGGGGGTTGAACCGAGAGAAAGCGGACCGGAAAAAGAATATACTTGGCCTGATAAACCAAAGGTAGAAGTTCCGGATCTAATCGGTTTGAATAAACATGAATTGGCTGAGTACCAGACGAATTTATCCATTCAAACAAGCGGCTCCGGCAAGTATATTATTGACCAGGCACCAAGCCCGGGAACAAAAGTCGAACAAGGCGAAAAAATAAGAATTTATCTCTCTGATAAAAATTCATCGTGAACAGGCTGGATTTTTGCTATAATATAAAAGGCTAACTGCTGAAATGTTGATAGTTAAACATTTTTGTGCATATAAAACCAGTAAACTGGCATATGCTGTCGGATTTCCGGTCTTTGAGATGGAAAAAAACTGAGAGAAACCGATCCTAAGCCGTAGCCAGGAATATTACATTGCAGAACAGGATGTTTGGAAATGAAATTATCAGAGTTATTATCCGTTTTACCATTTTACAATACATCAACTTCACTGGACGATATGGAAGTGAGCGGTATTGAGACTGATTCCAGAAACGTTGACAGAGGCAATTTGTTTATCTGTATCAACGGTTTTACAGTCGATGGTCATGACTTCGTCGAACAGGCTGCAGCCAACGGGGCATCTGCTGTACTGACAGAGAAAGAAGTGAACACGTCCATTCCGGTCATCCGGGTTGACGATACAGAAAAAGTAATGGCAATGCTTGCGTCAAAGTATTATGGTTACCCAACACGCCGATTTCCGTTAATCGGCATCACCGGAACAAATGGCAAGACAACGGTGTCTTATCTGCTGGAGTCAATTTTCCAGCAATACAAGCGAAAGACTGGCCTTATTGGTACAATCCAAATGAAGATAGGGCAGGACGCTTATTCTGTACATAACACAACACCCGATGCTCTTTTTTTACAAAAAACGTTTCACCAAATGGAGAAAGAAGATGTCGATACAGCTATTATGGAAGTATCCTCCCATGCGTTGGATATGGGGCGTGTTCATGGCTGTGATTTTGATATTGCGATATTCACGAATCTATCACAAGATCATCTAGACTATCATCCGGATATGAATGATTATCTACACGCAAAAAGTCTTTTGTTTGCACAGTTGGGGAATACTTATAACGATGAGCAAAGTAAGTTTGCGATTATAAACGACGATGATCCGAATAGCGCTTTTCTGCAAAAGAGCACCGCACAGCATGTTGTCACATACGGATGTCAAAAAGGTGCACAGGTAAGGGCAGAAGACATCGATCTCGACGTTACGAAAACATCATTTACGATGCATACGCCAATGGGATCTGTCAAAATAAACAGCAGCCTTATCGGTAAATTCAACGTTTATAATATGCTAGCGGCAAGCGCTGCTGCTATAAGTGCTGGTATACCGCTTAAGATCATTAAGGAAGCACTTGAAAATATGCGCGGTGTGAGCGGAAGATTTCAGCCAGTGGAAGGGAACCATGAATATGCTGCTGTTGTTGACTATGCACATACGCCGGATTCTCTGGAAAACGTGCTGCAAACGATTAAAGGATTCGCTGAGAACAATGTTTATGTTGTGGTTGGCTGCGGCGGTGATCGTGACAAGACAAAACGTCCGCTAATGGCTTCAATCGCACTCAAATATGCCGATAGAGCCATTTTCACTTCTGATAATCCCCGGACAGAGGATCCGCAGGCAATCTTGGATGATATGACAGATGGCTTGAGCGGAGCACATTACACGGTGATTGAAAACCGTAAAGACGCGATTTTTCATGCCATTAATCTCGCTAAAAAAGGTGATATTGTGCTGATTGCCGGGAAGGGTCATGAGACATATCAGGATATTGGCCGGACCAGATACGATTTTGACGACCGGGAAGTTGCCAAACAAGCAATCCAGGCTAAGGAGAATTAACGATGTTGTTTACAACGAAATGGCTTGCAACCTTATTTCCAAATTATAGGGGGCAAGCAATGGATAATATTGAGGTGGCTGAGGTTGCAACAGATAGCCGCAAAAAACTGGATGAATCATTGTTTGTGCCTTTGGAAGGTGAGAACTTTGATGGCCATGATTATATGAAAGATGCCTTTGATCGGGGGGCTTCAGCTGCACTATGGGATAAAAAGAAGGGGCTGCCGGATTTTTTGCCGGCTGATTTTCCGGTGTTTTTTGTTGAAGATACGTTAGCTGCAATGCAGGAATTAGCAAAGGCTTACCGTGAAAAAGTCAACCCTGTTGTTATTGCTATAACAGGTTCGAACGGCAAGACAACGACTAAGGATATCACGGCTTCAGTCGTTGGAGCCTCGTTTAAAACACACTATACACAAGGCAATTTAAACAATCAAATCGGGGTTCCACTTACAATTTTATCCATGCCGCCGGATACAGAAGTATTAGTCGCAGAAATGGGCATGAATCATTTTGGTGAAATTGAAACATTGACAAAGATAGCAAGGCCTGATTATGCCGTTATTACAAATATCGGGGAATCTCACATTGAATATTTGGGATCAAGGGAAGGAATTGCCGAGGCGAAACTGGAAATTATTGAAGGGATAACAAAAAACGGTTATTTATTGATTGATGGTGACGAACCATTATTAAGACACATCCATCTACGTGACGGTGTTATCACATGCGGATTTGAAGATCATAATGACGTCGCTATCACAAACATAACTATTTCACAGCAGTCGACACAGTTTGAATTATCAGATGACGATAGCTACACAATTCCGTTGCTTGGAAGTCACCATGCACTTAATGCATCGTTTGCTGTCACAATCGGGGGACTGCTTAATATAGCAACAAAGACTGTGAAGCAGGCATTGACAGAATTGGAATTGACATCGATGCGGTTTGAACTGATGAATGGCAAAAATGGTTCATTTATCATCAATGATGCATATAATGCTTCGCCAACGTCTATGAAGGCAAGTATAAATGCTGTGAAACATTTGGAAGGCTTCCGGCAAAAGGTTCTTGTTTTAGGTGATGTGTTTGAACTGGGAAAAAACTCTAAACAACTTCACCGCACAGTTGCGGACAGTATTGATGAATCGATGACAGCTGTATTAACTTTTGGAAAAGACGCAGATGAGATATCGTCGGCAGTTTTTAAACAGACTCCTGCAATTGATTGCCGGCATTTTACATCAAAGGAAACACTCTTGGACGCACTGAATGCATATATAACCAAAGACACATTGGTTTTATTTAAAGCATCGCGAGGCATGCAATTTGAATCATTTGTTAAGCAAGTTATTGATCCATCGCAATAAACATGGACGGTTGCTGCAAGAGGAGGAGAAACAGTGAATATGTACGTATTAATTATGACAATCGCAATAGCATTTCTGATTACCGTCCTTTCATCACCGATATTCATCCCATTTTTACGTCGCCTGAAGTTCGGGCAAAGCATCCGGGAGGAAGGTCCGAAATCACACGTTAAAAAGACGGGAACACCAACGATGGGCGGAATTATGATCGTTATCAGCGTTGTTGCAACGGCAATGATCATGGTCAGCAAATACAGCGCCGGCTCGTTCGGCTATGAGTTGTGGCTACTTATTTTTGTGATGGCCGGATACGGACTGCTGGGTTTTATGGATGACTTTATTAAGGTAGCCATGAAGCGGAATCTTGGGCTGACATCAAAACAGAAGATGGCAGGTCAATTGATCATTGCGTTTATTTTTTATTTCATTTTGCACTATAACGATTATGCAACCTATATTCAAATTCCGGGTACATCCATTCAGTGGGAAATTGGATGGGGCTATGCTTTACTGACTGTATTTATGCTGGTAGGCGCATCCAATGCTGTGAATTTAACCGACGGGTTGGATGGTTTGCTCGCTGGTACTGCTGCCATTGCGTTCGGTGCTTTTGGGGTCCTGGCTTGGTATGGGCTTCCGCAGAATGAGATTGCCATCTTTTCATTAGCAACAGTCGGTGCACTGCTGGGATTTCTTGTTTTCAATGCCCACCCGGCTAAGGTGTTTATGGGTGATACAGGTTCATTGGCTTTAGGCGGTGGTCTTGCCGCTATAGCTATCCTGACAAAGTTGGAGATTATTTTGGTTATCATCGGCGGTGTGTTTGTCATTGAAACGTTTTCGGTTATTATTCAGGTTATATCGTATAAAACAACCGGCAAGAGAATATTTAAAATGAGCCCGCTTCACCATCATTATGAGCTGCACGGATGGTCTGAGTGGCGTGTTGTGACCACGTTCTGGCTTGTAGGACTGATATGTGCGGTGCTTGGTGTGTATATCGAGGTGTGGATAGCTTGAAAGAATTAACGAATTTTCCTTATGATCAGGTACTCGTATTAGGTCTGGCAAAAAGTGGTACGGCTGCAGCTGTGCTGTTACTGCAAAACGGGAAACAGGTTCGCGTGAATGATAAAAATGCCAATAGTGATGATGCGGATGTGGATAAATTAAAATCAATGGGCGCCGAAGTGATCACTGGTTCTCATCCGTTATCTGTATTGGATGGGATGGAAATCATCGTTAAAAATCCGGGGATACCGTATGATACACCTCTCCTGCACGAAGCAAACCGGCGAAATATTCCCATTATCACCGAAATAGAACTAGCCGGAAATCTCTCTGAGACAGCCATGATAGGTATAACCGGATCAAATGGGAAAACAACGACAACAATGCTTACAGCCGAAATACTTAAGGCGAGTGATCAGGAGGCGCGTATTGCCGGGAATATTGGGCATGTGGCTACAGAGGTTGCTCAATCGTTGAATAAAGATGAAAAAATGGTTCTGGAGCTATCATCGTTTCAATTGCTGGGCGTTAAGACATTTAAGCCGAAAATAGCTGTTCTGCTGAATATTTTCGAAGCACATCTTGATTATCATAAGACATTTGAAAATTATAAAAATGCTAAATGCCATATATTTGCCAATCAGACAGAAGATGATTATCTTATTTATAATGCTGATGATCCGATTATTGCAGAAGCTGTCACACCAGCTAAATCGGTTAAAATTCCATTTTCATTGAAGAAGCAGCCGGAAATCGGTGCATGGGCGGATGAGAGAGCGCTCTATTTTATGAATGAAAAAGTGATTGAAAAACGGGATATTGTACTGGCAGGCGATCATAATCTGGAAAATATTCTAGCTGCCATTTGCGCTGCAAAATTGAGTGGAGCTACGAATGAAGGTATACATAGCGTGCTGACAACATTTTCAGGTGTCAGACACCGCCTCCAATTCGTTGGCAACGTTCGTGATCGATTGGTTTATAACGACTCCAAAGCAACTAACATGCTTGCGGCGCAAAAAGCACTTTCTTCATTTAAACAGCCTGTCGTTCTAATTGCAGGAGGGCTTGACCGCGGCAATGAGTTTGATGATTTGAAACCTTATTTAAGGAATGTGAAAGGCCTTGTTCTGATCGGTGAAACACAGGATAAACTGAAACGGACGGCACTGGAAGCAGGCGTTCCTGCTATAAAAATGGCCGGTAATATGGATGATGCTGTGAATCAGGCATTTCAACTGTCCGGCCACAAGGATGTTATACTTTTGTCCCCGGCCTGTGCTAGCTGGGACCAATACCGGACGTTTGAAGAACGCGGTGACATGTTTATACAAGCTGTGCATACACTATTGTAGGGGCTAGTCTACTGCAATCATGTATGCCATGCTGAAGTCGTCTAACCATTAATTTACGATTTAGCCCCTATTCCATCCAATCTGGAAACGGGGTGTTTTTTTGTTTCGAAAGTTGTTTAAAACCCGCTATGCACCGGACTACACCTTATTGGCCGTTATAGTGTTTCTGCTGCTTATCGGAGCTGTTATGGTTTACAGTTCGTCATATGTTTGGGCCGACTATAAGTATGCGGACCAGTTCTTTTATCTCAAGCGTCAACTTTTATTTTGTGGTATTGGGATAGTTGGAATGTTATTTTTTATGGCAATCCCCTACAGCACGTGGAAACAATACAGCAAAGTCATTTTACTCGTCTGTTTTCTGTTATTGCTCGCAGTGCTCATCCCTGGAGTCGGTATGGTACGGGGCGGGGCGCAAAGCTGGATTGGCGTAGGTGCATTCAGTGTACAGCCATCCGAGTTTATGAAGCTTGGGCTAATCATTTTTCTGGCAGGGTACTTGTCTGTCCAGCAAAAAAATATCACGTCTTTCAAAAAAGGGTTTTTTCCATCTCTTGTTTTGGTATTTACGGCATTTGGACTTATCATGCTGCAGCCTGATCTTGGCACTGGAATTGTGCTGGTAGGTACATGTATGGTCATGGTTTATACTGCCGGTGCCAGACTGTTACATTTTTTTGGGCTGGCGGGTGCAGGTATTGTTGCGCTTCTGCTGCTGATATTGTCGGCACCGTATCGAATCAGCCGGATAACAGCATTTATTAATCCATGGGAGGATCCATTAGGAGATGGCTTCCAGATTATCCAGTCATTGTATGCTATTGGACCGGGGGGGTTGATGGGGCTTGGACTAGGAGAAAGCATTCAAAAATATTTTTATTTGCCTGAACCGCAAAATGATTTTATTTTCGCTATTATAGGTGAGGAACTTGGATTTCTGGGTGGCACTTTTGTGATGGGGTTGTTTGCCCTGCTGTTCTGGCGTGGAATGAAAACGGCCCTCGAAGCACCTGATGCTTATGGACGTTTTTTGGCGCTCGGCATCGTATCAATGTTGACCATTCAGGTCATGATTAATATCAGTGTTGTAATTGGTCTAATCCCGGTCACTGGTATAACACTGCCATTTTTAAGCTATGGTGGTTCGTCCTTAACATTAACGCTTTGTTCGGCGGGGATTTTATTGAATATCAGCAGATATTCAAAAATTTAGCTCGCTATGGGCAAAGATTTTCGAATATGGGACAAGTTTACTACGTGTTTATACGAATTGTGTGATATAATCCAAATAACAGTTAGGAAGCGGCATTGGAAGGTGCCGTTTTCTTCTTGACAACCATAACGATAAGATAAGGGAAGAAGTAGGGATGGGAAAAAAAAATGTAGTTTCAATTGAAGATCGTATACCAACGTTGAAACAGGAACGTAAAAAAAAGGCAAACCGCCGTCTCATATTTTACTTGTCTATTTTTTTCTTATTAATTTCCATCATTGTTTATCTGCAGTCTCCGCTGAGTGATGTGAGAACAATTGCAGTTTCCGGAAATTCATTTGTATCGGATGAAAAGGTTATTGAGCAAAGCGGAATTGCCAAAGGTAAGAATATATGGACTATTAATGAAGCTGAAGCAAGCCGGGCAATCAAAGGAAACCCGGTTATTCATAAAGCTGATGTTAACGCAAGGCTTCCCTGGAAGGTTGATATCACAGTTACCGAATTCAATCACGTTGGCTATGCCGTACAAAATGAGAGTTATTATCCCATATTGGGAACGGGTCAAATTCTTAAAGACAAAGAACAGCAGACAGCAAGTGGTGATGCACCATTGTTGATCGATTTTTCGGATGAAGATTATTTAACGGAAATGACGCATGAACTGAAGCGTCTGCCGGAAAGTATTTTAAAACTGATATCGGAAATTCATTGGCAGCCGACTGATGACAATGAACGTAAAATTAAGCTGTATATGAATGACGGCTATATAGTTGATGGAACCATCAGGAATTTTGCCGATAATATGAGTGTGTATCCATCAATCGTTTCACAGCTGGATACGGAAAGTAAAGGGATTATACATATTGGTGCCGGAACCTATTTTGAGAAATTCACCACGTCGGAAGAAGAAAATTCTGAGGAGGAAGAATCCGGTAACGAAAATGAAGAATAGAAATATTCCTTGAAAAAAATCACGAAAATAAAAGGATTTCACGATTTTTTTAGCGAATTACTTAATATATATTTTCTTTTTTTACTTATTCCTTTAAAATAAGAGATTATAGGCTTTTAATAGAATGGAAGAGAATAAATCATCTGATTAAATAAAAAGGCAATATATCAGATGCTTCTGAATCAGGAGGTGCCTTTCCTTGAACAACAGCGAAATACTAGTGAGTCTTGATATAGGTACATCAAAAATCAAAGTAATTATTGGCGAAGTGTTAAATGACTCTTTGAATATTATCGGAGTCGGTACTGCACATTCAAATGGCATGAAAAAAGGTGCAGTTGTTGATATTGATCAAACTGTTCACTCAATCCGAAATGCGGTGGAACAGGCAGAACGAATGGTCGGTATGCAAATTGACAGTGTTGTCGTCGGCGTTAACGGAAATCAAATACAATTGCAGCCCTGTCACGGTGTTGTAGCTGTTCAGAGTGAAAATAGGGAAATTGGTGACGAAGATATTACTCGGGTGATTGATGGTGCACAAGTTGTTTCCATTCCACCAGAGCGGGAAATCGTTGATGTCATACCGAAGCAATTTATTGTTGATGGGCTTGATGAAATAACCGATCCGCGTGGCATGATTGGTGTGAGACTTGAAATGGAAGGAACCATCATCACATGCTCCAAAACCGTTTTACATAACTTGCTGAAGTGTGTGGAGCGTGCCAATCTGCAAGTTTCTGATATTTGCCTGCAGCCTCTTGCTGGCGGAACAGTGGCGTTATCCGGCGATGAGAAAAATCTGGGCGTTACTTTAATAGATATTGGCGGTGGGTCCACAACCGTTTCGGTTTTCGAAAACGACCATTTGGCCGGAACGAGTTCTATACCATTGGGTGGCGATAATATCACAAAAGACCTCTCCATTGGGTTAAAGACATCAACTGAAGAAGCAGAGAATATTAAGCAGAACTATGGTCATGCTTTCTATAATGATGCTCGGGAAGATGAAACATTTGAGGCGTCAATTATTGGCAGCAATCATCGTGAAACGTATAATCAACTGCAAATCTCCGACATGATTGAAGCAAGACTGGAAGAAATCTATGCTTATGCAGAACGGGAAATACGTCGTATGGGTTACCAGCAATTACCTGGTGGGTATGTTCTGACAGGTGGTACAATGAAAATGCCGGGCGTTATGGAACTTGCACAGGATTTATTTCAGTCAAATGTACGGGTTGCAATTCCTGACTACATAGGTGTAAGAGAACCTCAGTTTACTGCAGGTGTAGGTATCTTGCAATTCGCCTATCGTAATGCGAAAATACAGGGGAAAGAGCTTTTAACTTCTGTAGGAGACTATGAAGGTGAAGCGAAACCAAAACGAACAAAAAAATCGGGCAATTCCAATGAAGCGGTTAAAACCAAGAAAAAAGAATCAGGGATTGCGAATTTATTCAAGTATTTCTTTGATTAAGCGGATAAAGGGATCGGAGTAGGTACTGAGAAGTTTTTCAAATATGACCGATCATCAGAGAACAGTATTTAATGCATCGTAATTCAGCATAATAGGAGGAACTATTGTATGTTAGAGTTTGAAACAAATATGGATCAGCTGGCAACGATAAAAGTTATTGGAGTTGGCGGCGGCGGGAGCAATGCCGTTAACCGCATGATCGAGCATGGCGTTGAAGGCGTTGAATTCATTGCCGTCAACACAGATTCACAAGCTTTGGATTTGTCTAAAGCGGAGACCAAGCTGCAAGTCGGTGGAAAATTGACACGCGGACTAGGGGCCGGTGCCAATCCGGAAGTTGGCAGAAAAGCAGCCGAAGAAAATAAAGAACAGTTGGAAGAGGCTCTCCAGGGTGCGGACATGATTTTCGTGACAGCCGGTATGGGCGGCGGAACCGGGACAGGTGCAGCGCCGGTGATTGCTCAAATAGCCAAGGAGATCGGTGCGTTGACAGTGGGGGTTGTAACACGTCCATTTACATTTGAGGGTAAAAAGAGATCAACACAGGCGACTTCAGGTATTGACTCACTGAAATCGAGTGTAGACACACTGATTGTTATTCCGAACGACCGCCTTCTTGAAATTGTCGATAAGAATACGCCAATGCTTGAAGCTTTTCGTGAGGCGGATAATGTTTTACGTCAAGGTGTGCAAGGCATATCTGACTTGATTGCAAAGCCCGGGTTGATCAACGTGGACTTTGCTGACGTGAAAACGATTATGTTTGACAAGGGATCTGCCTTGATGGGCATCGGTATTGCCACAGGTGAAAATCGTGCAACCGAAGCTGCCAAAAAAGCAATTTCCTCACCACTTCTGGAAACGTCTGTTGAAGGTGCGCATGGTATATTAATGAATATCACGGGCGGTTCCAATTTGAGTCTTTATGAAGTTCAGGAATCGGCCGATTTGGTCACGTCGGCTGCCGATGATGAAGTGAATGTTATCTTTGGTTCGGTGATTAATGAAAACCTCAAAGACGAAATTATTGTAACCGTCATTGCAACTGGCTTTGATGAGAGTCGAAAGGAAGAGAATCAGCCGCGTCAGCGTCCCGTGATCAATCAAAATCAGCAAGCAGCGACACGACCTTCGGAAGAACCGCCGCGTGAGCGTGAGCGTGAACAAGTGCAAAACCAGCAGAGTCGTCCAAATACACAGGATGACGAATTGGATATCCCTACATTTCTGCGTAATCGCAATCGCAACCGTTAATAGAATCATAATTTTTGAAGAGGCAATCAGAGTGAATCTGGTTGCTTTTTTTTTAGCTCTTTTCGTCTATTTTGTTCTTTAGCTCTTTTCGTCTATTTTGTTCCTTTTCTATCCCTCGCAGTTGATATAAACTGCGACACAGTATAAGGGATACCTAAGAAAGATTTAATGAGCTTCTCTAACGACGCAGCAGAGTATAGAGAGTGGAAACATCAGCAGAAGAGCGGAAACATCAGCAGAAGAGCGGAAACATCAGCAGAAGAGCGGAAACATCAGCAGAAGAGCGGGAACATCAGCAGAAGAGCAGAAACATCAGCAGAAGAGCGGAAACATCAGCAGAAGAGCAGAAACATCAGCAGAAGAGCGGAAACATCAGCAGAAGAGCGGAAGCATCAGCAGAAGAGCGGAAACATCAGCAGAAGAGCGGAAGCATCAGCAGAAGAGCGGAAACATCAGCAGAAGAGCGGAAACATCAGCAGAAGAGCGGAAACATCAGCAGAAGAGCGGAAACATCAGCAGAAGAGCGGAAGCATCAGCAGAAGAGCGGAAACATCAGCAGAAGAGCGGAAGCATCAGCAGAAGAGCGGAAGCATCAGCAGAAGAGCGGAAGCATCAGCAGAAGAGCGGGAACATCAGCAGAAGAGCGGAAACATCAGCAGAAGAGCGGAAACATCAGCAGAAGAGCGGGAAGCATCAGCAGAAGAGTGGGAACATCAGCAGAAGAGCGGAAACATCAGCAGAAGAGCGGGAACATCAGCAGAAGAGCGGAAACATCAGCAGAAGAGTGAAAACATCAGCAGAAGAGCGGAAACATCAGCAGAAGAGCGGGAACATCAGCAGAACTACAGGGGAGGCAATTAGTCTGGATCGTTTCTGCTGGCAGCTGAGATCTGTGCAGGAGGCTGAAGCGTTCCCCTAAGGTGCGCGACTGGCCGGAACGGAAAACAACATAGCGCTACACCACAGTTGATGGATTTTGTGCTAAAAACAACATACTATTAGAAAGAAAAGAATCTTTGTTTTTTGAACATATTCATTAACAGTTACATTAAAGTAAAAGGGCGTCTGAATCTGAAATCAATATTATAGCCTCACGAAGTCTAGACTGTTGAAAGTCTTTTGTTCACGCAATATGACAAATAAGCTGATAAGTCGTTAAAATTAGCCCCAATTGCTTTTCATGAATTGACAGACTTTGCTGTTCAATACCACTATACTTTCAGTTAAGGGATTTTTCAGGAAAGGAAGAACAACGTGTGACCATTTATCTGGATGCTGTCTGGCTGCTGAACTTATGTTTGGATATGATGTTACTGATGCTCACACAAGCTCTGGCAAAGGATAGTACAAAACGATTGAGAATTCTTTTCGGTGCATTTGTCGCTTCATTATTGGTTCCGCTATCTATTTATTACCCTGATTCATTTTTTACAAGCGTGATGGGAAAGCTGTTGTATTCAATTATTATTATTATATGCAGTTTTCGTATTTACTCAGTTTATCAGATGTTTAAATTATTGCTCTTATTTTACTTCACAACTTTTTCTATAGGGGGTGGATTGATCGCCGTACACTTTCTATTCCAAGATCCGGTTGGTCTTTCCCCAAACGGGGTTCTGACATTCAATAGCGGTTATGGTGACCCGATCAGTTGGCTCTTTGTTGTCATTGGATTCCCTGTCATTTGGTATTTTACTAAGTCGCGTATGGACAAGCATGCTGCAGAGAAAATCCGTTATGATCAAGTATGTCCGGCTACGATTCAAATTCGGCAGATAAGTCAATCGACGACAGCTTACATCGATAGTGGTAATCAACTGACAGATCCATTAACGAAAAAACCGGTCATTATTGGTGATGAATATTTATTAAAACAGTGGTTTTCGGATGAGGAATGGAGATTGTTGGAAAAAGTTCATGAAACCCTTGATTTTGAAAAGATCCCTGAGAAGTGGCAAAACAGAATTCAAATTGTTCCGTTCCAGGGTGTTGAAGGCATCCGTACGTTTATGCTGGCGATTAAACCTGATAAGGTCACAATTGTTTATGATGAACAAGAAATCGTGACACGCAAAGTACTGATAGGCATCCAATTTGCCGGCTTAACAAAAGATCAGTCCTATCATTGCTTGTTGCATCCGCAAATTATAAAAATGGCCACACCCGCTTCGGCTTAATATCGTACCCATTTTTGCCGTACCTGTAATCTTTTAAATGACAAAACTTCCAAAAGGAGAGACTTGATTTGAAATTTTTAAGACTTCGTTTACGATTATGGTGGTATAAACTACTATTTAAATTGGGTTTCAAAACAGATGAGATTTATTACATCGGTGGAAGTGAAGCACTACCGCCACCTTTATCCAAAGAAGAAGAGCACCGTCTGCTTGAATTGCTCCCTAAAGGTGACAAGTCTGCCAGAGCAATGCTGATTGAACGCAATCTTCGCCTTGTTGTCTATATTGCACGAAAATTTGAAAACACTGGTATTAATATTGAAGACCTCATCAGTATCGGTACAATCGGTCTGATTAAGGCAGTTAATACCTTCAATCCAGAAAAGAAGATTAAACTTGCTACATATGCTTCAAGATGTATTGAAAACGAAATATTAATGTATCTGAGGCGAAATAATAAGCTCAAATCGGAAATTTCCTTTGACGAACCGTTAAATATTGATTGGGACGGGAATGAGTTGTTACTTTCAGATGTGTTGGGAACAGATGAAGATGTGATAACCAAAGATATTGAAACGAATGTCGATAAACATTTGTTGAAAAGTGCGTTGTCACAGTTGAACCCTCGCGAAAAACAAATTATGGAACTCCGGTTCGGTCTGGTCGGTCAGGAAGAGAAAACGCAAAAAGATGTTGCCGATATGCTGGGTATATCGCAGTCTTATATTTCACGTTTGGAGAAAAAAATTATAAGACGCCTGCAAAAAGAATTTAATAAAATGGTGTGACTTACTCCTGCGGGAATTACAGCCATATTGAACCGGTTTATATATATCATCAGATTGCATAAAAAAACTCCTATGGGGAGATACTGCTCATGAACAGCATCTCCAACCGGGAGGGTAGAATATGACAAAACATAAAGTAGAAATCTGCGGAGTTGATACATCAAAATTACCTGTACTGAAAAACAATGAAATGCGTGAATTATTTAAGCAAATGCAGGCTGGTGATATAACAGCAAGGGAAGAGCTGGTCAACGGAAATTTACGTCTGGTATTAAGTGTGATTCAGCGCTTCAATAATCGCGGTGAATACGGTGATGATTTATTTCAGGTTGGCTGCATCGGACTTATGAAATCAATTGATAATTTTGATCTGGGACATAATGTGAAATTTTCCACCTATGCCGTCCCCATGATTATAGGTGAAATACGACGCTATCTGCGCGATAACAACCCAATCAGAGTATCGCGTTCTTTGCGTGATACAGCTTATAAAGCCCTTCAAGTCAGGGAAAAATTAATCAGTAAAACATCCAAAGAACCGACAGCGATGGAAATAGCTGAAGAAATGGATGTCGATCATTCCGAGATTGTATTTGCAATGGACGCTATCCAGGATCCGGTGTCGTTATTCGAACCGATCTATAACGATGGCGGCGATCCGATATATGTTATGGATCAATTGAGTGATGATAAAGACAAAGACTCACTGTGGGTTGATAAACTTTCGCTGAAGGAGGGAATGTATCAACTGCATGATCGTGAGAAAACCATTTTGAATAAACGTTTTTTTCAGGGAAAAACCCAAATGGAAGTAGCTGATGAAATCGGTATATCACAAGCTCAGGTTTCAAGACTTGAAAAGGCAGCTATCGACCAAATGAACAAAGAAATGTTCGAATAAACACTCAACTGCATAAGGATTAGCTTATAATTGACGCCAAAGTAAATTTGGGGTCTTTTTTTTGCAGTTAAGAAGGTCTGAATTCTTTCTCAATGCATAAGTGCAACGAAGGCATTCGTCTCACCGGCGAATGTCCGGTTTTTCTAAACTCAATTTCCATGATTGAATTCAAACAAAATAAAAAAGAGGGAAATATAATAATTTACTCCTTCGCCTGCATATAAATCTCTAGTAAGAGGCAGGTGAAGCTTGTGGTAACGTTATCTGAACTGCAAATTAAGGAAGTCATTGTAACGAATGACGGCAAGCGGTTAGGGCAACTTTCCGATTTGGAAATCGACGGGAATAACGGCAGAATTACGGCATTGGTACTTATCGCAAAGGATAAAAAATCGGGCGTATTCGGAAAATCTGATGAACTTATTATTCCCTGGAAAAACGTTGAGGTGATTGGTACGGATGTTATATTGGTTAAAGAGGTTAAACAACCAGCCCTTTATTCTGAACAGGAATTACTCGAATAATGTCATAAATATGATAGAATGGAATAAGCAAATAGTGCCAATTAGGAGGAAGACAAATGATGGAGCCATTTCAGAAACTGACGGAGTCAACGTTGGAATTAAAAAAATGGCAGCAGATGATTCCGGGTCTGAAAGCAGGTTTCACAACAAGAAATGGTGGTTTCTCAGCACCGCCTTTTGATACTTTCAACCTCGGTTTGCACGTACCGGACCTTTCAGCAGATGTGATTTCCAACAGGCGAAAGCTTGCGGACATCGTCCAAATGCCATTGGGGTCGTGGGTTTCCGGTGAGCAGACGCATCGGACGAACATTCACACCGTAGCAGAGTGTGATAAAGGAAAAGGATCAACAGCATACGATACATCCTTAAGGCAGATTGACGGCCTGCTCACGAGTCAAACAGGGCTATTATGTACTGCTTTTTTCGCTGATTGTGTCCCCATTTTTTTTCTTGATCCATTGACAGGATATATTGGTATTGCTCATGCCGGCTGGCAAGGGACTGTACATCATATTGCACAAAAGATGGTTGAACGAATGCAAACAGCCGGTGCTGATACAGCTGATATATGTGTCGCAATTGGACCGAGTATATCACACGATGTATATGAGGTGGATGAGCGTGTTATCAACCACATTCCACAGGCACTTTTTGACAAAACGGTCACTGTTCAGGGAAATAACCGTTTTTTGCTTGATTTAAAGCAATTGAATGCAGAAATCCTTTTACAACAGGGTGTTTTGCGTCATAATATAGATATAACAAATTATTGTACATTCCGTGATAATCAGCTATTTTTCTCGCATCGGCGTGATCAGGGGGAAACTGGTAGGATGCTGGGCTATATTGGTTACGGTAAATGATTGAATGGGGGAGGATGAAGGGTATAATGGGTGTAGCAGAAAATCTGAGCCATATTAGGCAAAAGATTGAACAGGCCTGTCAAAACAGTAATCGAAAACCCGACGAAATAACCATAATTGGTGTGACGAAATATGTTACAATAGAGCGAGCAAGAGAAGCAATTGAAGCAGGGATTACGAACCTTGGCGAAAATCGTTTGGAAGGTTTTCTGGAGAAACATGAATACATACAAGACAGTGCATCATGGCACTTCATTGGTACCCTGCAATCCAGAAAAGTAAAAGAAGTGATCGGCAAGGTCGATGCTATCCATTCATTGGACAGGGAGTCGCTTGCCAAAGAAATTAACAAAAGAACAGCAAAGCCCGTTGATTGTTTCATCCAGGTGAATGTGAGCGGGGAACAAACGAAACATGGGATTTCACTTGAGGACACATTGCCGTTTATCAGGGAACTGGAAGTGTACAGCAACATCCGGATAGTGGGGTTGATGACAATGGCGCCGCATATTGATGACCAGGAACAATTACGAAACATTTTCAGACAATTGGCTTCGCTTAGAGAAGACATACAGGCCGAACGCATTGCGTATGCACCATGTGAATACTTATCAATGGGCATGAGCAATGATTATCAGATTGCTGTTGAAGAGGGTGCCACACATATCCGAATCGGGTCTGATCTGGTTGGATCTTAATAACGGGGTGAATTGATGAGCATTAAAAATAGAATTAAAAACTTTTTCACAATGGAAGATGAATATGAGTATGTTGATGAGCAAGAAGAAGCAAATCATGAATCGGCAGCACATCAGACAAGCAGCAACGGGAATGTTGTCAGTTTAACAAGTATGCAGGGGCCGACATCGAAAGTTGTGCTTTATGAACCGCGTAATTACAGCGAAGCACAGGAAATTGCCGACAATGTTGTCAATAAACGGGCGGTCGTCATCAATCTTCAGCGTGTTGATCATCAGCAGGCCAAACGGATTGTCGATTTTTTGAGCGGCACTGTATATGCGATTAGCGGTGATATTCAAAAAATTGGTGCCGGAACATTTTTATGTACAGCCGATAATGTCGATGTATCGGGATCCATTACTGAATCACTTGCTGAAGAAGATGAATATAGTAAAGGATGGTAGCAGACTATGCACTCACTACTTAATGTTTTATATTTGGCATTGGAGCTTTACAGTTTTGCTCTGATTATTTATATTTTTATGTCTTGGTTTCCGGGAGCACGTGAATCCTCATTTGGCGTTTTTTTGGCCAAAATATGCGAACCATATCTTGAACCTTTCCGCAGAATTGTACCGCCGCTTGGCATGATCGATTTGTCCCCGATCGTGGCTATTTTTGTTTTGTATTTTGCAAGAGCCTTCGGACTGCCTGTTCTGTTTAGCTGGTTCTGATGGGTGAATGACATTGGACATTTATCAGCATTACAGAAAAGAAGAACATGCATTTATTGATCAGGTACTATCATGGATAGATCGGGTGGAAAACACTTACGTGATGAAGGTAACGGACTTCCTTGATCCGCGAGAACAGCAAATCGTTAAGACACTTGCCAAGACAAGCATAGAAGAGCTAAAGGTTTACGAATATGGAGGCAGTGATCATGCTGAACGGCGGCGGATAATTATTGCACCAATGTACGATGAAGTGATAGCACCCTCTTTTCAGCTCACGTTACTGCAGGGGTCTTACCATGACAAATTTGTTTCAGTTGAGCACCGTGATGTCATGGGCGCATTTTTATCGTTGGGGATCAAACGGCAAAAAGTAGGCGACATTATGGCTGAAAACGGACTGATTCAAATTGTGATGGCCAAAGAAGTTGCGTCATTTGTACTGGCGAACTTAACAGCCATCAAAAGGACACGGATCAACCTGGAAGAACAACCGCTTTCTTACCTTGTGGAACACGATGTCAATTGGGTTGAGTTCAACCATATTGTGTCCTCATTGCGGCTTGACACAGTTATCAAGGCCATTTACAAACTGTCCCGTAAAGACGCAGCTGAATTCATTGCCAAAGGTCTTGTGAAAGTGAACCATAAAGTTTCTGATGACCGCAAATTAATGCTTGAATCCGGGGATATGCTTTCTTTAAGGGGCAAAGGTAGAAGCAAGTTGGTTGCAACCAATGGTCGGACAAAAAAAGACAACATCAGCATAACAACGGCACGATTAAAATAATCGGAATAAATTTGCAGGATTTTTAGCTTTTTTGTCGAATTAATATAGAGTCAACACCAAAATCTATGGTTGAAATGAATGTATGAATATGGTAATAAAACGAGCTAGCGGAGGAAAAACACAGAGACTCCTGTGGGAATGCGCAATGTGAAGACCCCGCAGAAAAAGTGATCTTCTTTTTCAGGAGGCTGAGGACAAGCGACGGAAAGCGACGTGTTTTTCTGAAGCGACTGCTTACGACAAAATGACATCTGATTTGTCAACTACAGATCTTGGTGAACAGCCTTAATATATAATATAAAATTATCTATCGGTTAAACCACTTAAGGAGGTGGCCTGTGTGGCATTAACACCACTGGATATTCATAATAAGGAATTTACAAGAAGTTTTCGCGGATATGACGAAGATGAAGTCAATGAGTTTTTAGATCAGGTTATCAAAGACTATGAAATGACGATTCGTGAGAAAAAAGATTTACAGGAAAAAGTCGATGGACTGAATGAAAAATTGGGACATTTCACCAATATTGAAACAACGCTTAATAACTCTATTCTGATTGCGCAAGAGACGGCTGAGGAATTAAAAGGAAATGCGCAGAAAGAATCAAAGCTGATTATAAAAGAGGCTGAAAAGAATGCCGACCGGATTGTTAATGAGGCGTTGGAAAAATCCCGCAGAATTGAAATGGATATTGAGGGGCTGAAAAAGCAGGCTAAAGTTTTCCGTACCCGTTTGAAAATGCTTGTGGAAGCACAACTGGATGTCATTGACGCAAATGACTGGGAAGATTTATTCGACGAAGAGACCGATGAAGCTGATGAGGCGACGGAAAAAGCGCCTGATTATGCTGAATCAAAGGCATAGACCTTGACGTGCTAATATATTTTACATATAATGCTCATATATCAATATGACATATGATGACGGAGACAGTATGAATGTCACTCTGCTGGAGCGAATCAGGGGCGGTGAAAGCCTGGTGCGGATTACATTCTGAATATCACTCCCGAGTATTCATTCTGAAAGCAAGTAGGGATGGACGGTTTATTCACGTTACGGATCTTAAGTGAATTTAAATTGATTAACCTGCGATTTTAAATTTATAAGGGTGGTACCGCGAGCCTTCTCGTCCCTTTTTTTGGGATTGAGAAGGCTTTTTAACGTCAGACGGTATAAATTATATGACCTTATAAGAAAAACGTCGACATCTTCTATAAGATGAGGCGAATGTTGCGTTTTTCTACAATTCAAGGTTTATGAGATGAATAGGAGGAAATCAGATTGGATTATAAAGACACATTACTGATGCCTAAGACCAAGTTTCCGATGCGCGGCAATTTGCCAAATAAAGAACCTGAGCGACAGAAAAAATGGGAAGAAAACCGGATTTATGAAAAGGATCTGGAACGGACAAAGGGCCGCCCACTCTTCATTCTGCATGACGGGCCACCGTATGCCAATGGGGATCTGCATATAGGGCATGCACTAAACAAAATATTGAAGGATTTTGTTACCCGATACAGATCAATGAGCGGCTATCATACACCTTATATCCCGGGCTGGGATACACATGGCCTGCCAGTTGAAACAGCACTAACTAAAAAGAAAAAAGTTGATCGCAAAAAAATGAGTATTGCCGAATTTCGGCAAAAGTGTGCTGAATACGCCATTGGGCAGCTTGACAATCAGCGCGAACAATTTAAGAAGTTTGGCGTCCGTGGCGATTGGGATAACCCTTATATTACACTGAACAAAGATTATGAATCAGCACAAATCAGAGTCTTTGGTGACATGGCTAAAAAAGGTTACATTTATCGGGGACTCAAACCCGTTTACTGGTCACCATCTTCTGAGTCGGCTCTCGCAGAAGCGGAGATTGAATATCATGATAAACGGTCACCTTCCATTTATGTCGCTTTTAATGTGAAAGACGGCAAAGGAATTCTTGACGGGGATGAAAGACTCATCATCTGGACGACAACCCCTTGGACGATTCCGGCAAACTTAGGCATTGCACTCCACCCGGAATTGGAGTATGCCGTTGTTGCTGTCGGGGATGAAAAATTTGTGATTGCTCATGAATTGCTGGAAACAATAACGGAGGAGCTGGAGTGGGAAAGCCCGGAAGTCATTAAAACATTTAAGGGGTATGAAGCGGATAAAATCATTGCCAAACATCCGTTTTATGACCGTGACTCACTTGTAATGCTAGGTGATCATGTGACTACAGATGCCGGTACAGGTTGTGTTCACACAGCACCCGGACACGGCGAAGATGATTTCTATATGGCACGGTCGTATGGTATTGACCCCCTGTCACCGGTAGACCATCAGGGTTATTTTACCGATGAAGCACCAGGCTTTGAAGGAGAATTTTATGATAAGGCCAATAAACAGATTACTGAAAAATTGGATGAAGCCGGTGCACTGCTAAAGCTGACGTTCATTACACACTCATATCCGCATGACTGGCGCACAAAAAAGCCGACAATTTTCCGTGCGACTTCACAATGGTTTGCATCCATAAAAGATTTCCGTCAGGATATTCTTGATGAAATCAATCGGATCAACTGGTACCCGGCATGGGGTGAAACACGCTTGTATAACATGGTGCGCGATCGCGAGGACTGGTGCATTTCCCGGCAACGGACATGGGGCGTGCCAATGCCGGTGTTTTATGCCGAGAATCAAACGCCGATTATTACTGACGAAACAATTGAACATGTCTCCAAGTTATTTGCTGAATATGGTTCAAACATCTGGTTTGAACGAGAGGCAGAAGATCTATTGCCTGAAGGATTTACATCCGAACATAGTCCAAATGGCAAATTCACAAAAGAAACGGATATTATGGATGTCTGGTTTGATTCAGGCTCCTCCCATGAAGCTGTTTTGATGGGACGTGAAGACCACAAACGCCCGGCCGATCTCTATCTGGAAGGGAGCGACCAATACCGTGGCTGGTTTAACTCATCGATCTCGACAGCAGTGGCAGTTACGGGCAAAGCGCCTTACGAAACAATTGTCAGCCATGGGTTCACGTTGGATGGCAATGGCCGTAAGATGAGTAAATCACTTGGCAATGTTATGGACCCTTTAAAAATCCAAAAACAACTCGGCATTGATATTTTGCGTTTATGGGTTTCATCAGTTGACTATCAGGCAGATGTTCGGATATCGCATGATATTCTTAAGCAAATTTCTGAAAGCTATCGCAAAATCCGTAATACAGTACGGTTTATGCTTGGCAATCTGGCTGATTTTGATCCAATGGAAGACACTGTTCCTGAGGCGGAAATGGAAGAAGTTGACCGTTATATGCTGCACCGTTTGCAGAACTTGGTGAAGAATGTAAGAGACAATTATGACGTTTATGAGTACTCACCGATCTACTCATATATTCATAATTTCTGTGCAGTTGATTTGAGTTCGTTCTACCTTGACTTCGCTAAAGATATTTTATATATCGAAGCAGCCAATGACCATCACCGTCGCAGTATCCAGACAGCTTACTACGAGATCGTGACAACCTTGGTGAAACTCTTGACACCAATCATCCCGCATACAACAGATGAAATGTGGGAGTATATCCCGGGAGTTGAAGCAGAAAGTGTCCAATTGACTGACATTCCGAATCCAAGAGAAATTGTTGGGTTTAATCAGCTTTATGAAAAATGGGATCACTTTATGAACATCCGTGATGATGTCCTGAAAGCACTGGAGGAGGCCAGGGAAGATAAGGTTATCGGAAAATCGCTCGAAGCGAAAATTACGGTGGTACCGAAAGATGCCCAAACACAAGAAGTGCTTAATGGCATTTCCGATGTGCATCAGCTTTTCATTGTATCGGGAGCGGATATAACGGAGGATGCTCCAGATGCGAAAGAATATCGTTATGTTGCTGTGAAAGTGGAAAAACACCCCGGTGAAACGTGTGCCCGCTGCTGGACAGCTTCTGAAACGGTTGGCAGTGATCTTGAACATCCGGATTTGTGTTCACGCTGTGCCGCTATCGTTAAAGAGCATTACAGTGCCTAAAAGCAAAAGCGCCTATCCCTTAATAGGATAAGGCGCTTTTGAGTTATTTGTGGTAAAATACTTATGGTCCCCTTAAAATGTAAACAAAATGTGCTGTTAACTAAAAAATTGCGCTTGTTGTCACAAAATCCATAAACTGCGACGTAAGTGCTAATGGTTGAGTACTATGATAGCGCTCCGGCAGATTACTTCGCTTTCCGTGGGCACGGCTTCAGCCTTCTCGCGGAAAACCACCGCTGCGGGGTCTTCAGACACGTGCTTTTCCCACAGGAGTCTTCGTAATCTGCCTACGCTGATGGTGGTCTTTTAATTAAATATTTCAATGGTCCTGAGAATTATTCGGTCACATTTAGGGGAGGAAATACACTCCTCCGTGGAAAGCGGCGTGTGTTTCCGGAGCGGTATTATAGCACTCAAATATGGTTTCATAGTATGTCGCAGTTTATATCGACTGTGAGGAATAGAGAGCAATAAGGTTTATGAAAAGGACCAAAATGTACTTTACGAAAAGCTAAGAGATAAGACAAACGGAGGAAATGGAATGGTTATATATTACATACTGGCACTGTTTGTTGTCGTAATTGACCAGTTGTCCAAGTGGATTGTAGTGAACATGATGGAACTTGGTGAACAGATAACGGTTATTGGGAATTTCTTTAATTTAACATCACATCGTAATAGTGGAGCTGCATGGGGAATCCTGCAGGGGAAAATGGGCTTTTTTTACGTGATTACAGTCATTGTCGTTATCGGTCTTATATATTTCATGCAAAAACATGCTAGAGAGAGTAAACCCCTGGCAATTGCAATAAGTTTGATTCTCGGCGGTGCAATCGGAAATTTCATTGATCGGCTGTTCCGAAAAGAAGTGGTGGATTTTTTTGACTTCAACATTCTTGGCTATGACTATCCGATATTCAATATAGCGGATTCATCTTTGGTAGTTGGCGTCATCTTAGTCCTTATCATTACCATTATTGACGAACGAAAGGAAAAGCGTAAATATGACGCAAAAGTATAATGTAACAGACATTGAAGCGAATAAACGAATTGATAAATTACTCTCGGACATGATTACGGATGTATCCCGATCAGAGATCCAGTCATGGATAACAGATGGGCATGTCCATGTGAATGGACGGCAAGTGAAGGCTAATCATAAATGCCAGAATGGCGATGTGATCGAATGGACCGTCCCTGAGTCAGAGTCGTTGGCAGTCAGTGCGGAGAATATACCACTGTCAGTGCAATATGAAGACACCGATCTTATAGTCGTCAATAAACCAAAAGGGATGGTTGTTCATCCGTCAGTGGGTCACCAGCATGGAACGCTTGTGAACGCACTGTTGTATCATTGTGACGCGTTGTCATATGTTAACGGCGAGGAACGGCCGGGTGTAGTCCATAGGATTGACAAAGATACGAGCGGCCTTTTAGTTGTTGCTAAAAATGATCACACCCACAATAAGCTAGCAGAGCAACTTTTGGCAAAAGATATTGACCGGCGGTATGAGGCGATAGTGCATGGTGTCATTGAACACGAAACAGGCATGATAGATGCTCCGATTGGCAGAGATCGTAATGATCGGAAAAAGATGGGCGTCCGCGAAAACGGGAAGTCTGCTATAACGCATTTTCGGGTTATGAACCGTTATAAAGATTTTACACATGTTGAATGTCAGCTGGAGACAGGACGTACACACCAAATTCGTGTCCACATGAAATATATTGGTTTCCCGATTGTCGGCGACCCAAAATACGGACAACGAAAAACAATGGTAATCGGCGGCCAGGCGCTGCATGCTAAATATTTGTCGTTTAATCATCCGAGAACAGATGAGCTAATGCATTTCGAGGTGGAACCACCGTCCTATTTTCAGGAGCTGTTGGCCCAGTTCCCACCTGAAAATATATATTGACAATCTGCATTAAGTCTGACATAATTAGTTCAAACGAATTAGGAACCTTTAATATAGTCCAGTGAGGCTAATAAGGTAACGGGAAATAGTTACGTGCGCCTGCGTATGTCCGAACCCTTTTCTCACTGGAGAGAAGGGTTTTTTATGTCTGGAGTGATGGACTTGCAGAAAAAAACAGTTCTGCTTGATGAGCCTGCAATGGGGAGAGCTTTGACGCGTATTGCACATGAAATCGTCGAAAAGAACAAAGGCGGTGCCAACCTTGTTTTGATAGGGATTCAAACAAGGGGTGTTCCTCTGACAAGGCGGCTTCAGGAAAAGATTAGACAGATTGAAGGCATAACAGTGCCAATGGGTGAATTGGATATTACATTATACAGGGATGATCTTGAGAAGATAAGCTCCAACGAAGATCCTGAGTTGAAAGCATCCAAGATTGAAGTGGAACTAAGAAATAAAAAGGTCATTTTAATCGATGATGTACTCTACACAGGCAGGACGGTCCGGGCGGCAATGGATGCCGTTATGGACATTGAACGTCCATCCCAGGTTCAGTTGGGAGTACTAGTTGACCGTGGACATCGTGAACTGCCTATAAGGGCAGATTATGTTGGCAAAAATATTCCAACTTCTGAGGATGAAATCATCGTAGTTCACTTGAACGAAATTGATCAGCAGGAAGAAGTAAGTATTTACGAAAAATGAAAAGATTGACCTTTAATTAGATCCAGAGAGATTTAAAAGGTCGCTATGGAAACGTGTATTCACAACACACGTATACCTCTTTGCGGCCTTTCGCAAAGAGGTTTTTTTAGTGCGCCCGGTATGGGCTATAACTTGGTGGTGAAAGTCCACTACAGGCTTGGCAGTAGGAACTGTTAGCCAAAGGTCGGTTTAAAAGATTTAAACCGTCTCTTCAAGAAAGTGCACTAAAGCTATTGAACCGCCGTATACGGAACCGTACGTACGGTGGTGTGAGAGGTCGACTAGCCAAATAATGGCTAGTCACCTACTCGATTTATAACGTCAGAAAGTATCAATTATGGATGACCTTATAAGAAAACTTCGGCATCCACTATAAGGCGAAGCGAATGCTGAGTTTTTCTAATGTGTCTTAAGTAAGTGACAAGATCCGGACTTCAATACATTAAGGGAGGAAATTGAAATGAGCAAGGAAATGGTAATGGATGTTCAGCAAAAGCCAAAATTGCAGAAGTGGGTGATGCTAAGTTTACAGCATTTATTCGCGATGTTTGGATCGACGATACTGGTTCCGTTTCTGACAGGGTTATCACCGGCAGTAGCGCTTATCTCAAGTGGTCTGGGAACATTATCTTATTTATTGATCACGAAAGGAAAAATTCCGGCGTATCTTGGTTCAAGTTTTGCTTTTATTGCACCGATTATTGGTGCCAGCTCTGCAGGTGGACCATCCGGGGCAATGATTGGAACTTTTTTGGCAGGGGTTGTCTATGGTGTTGTTGCGGTGCTTATCAGATTTTTGGGTCTGAATTGGCTGATGCGGATTTTACCGCCGATTGTTGTCGGGCCGGTTATTATTGTAATCGGCCTGGGCCTTGCTTCAACTGCAATTGATATGTCCATGTATGTACCGGGTCTGGATGAAAATGTATACAGTGGTACACATTTTAGTGTTGCGTTGTTCACGCTCGCTGTAACCATCGCAGCATCAATATTTTTCCGGGGATTCTTTGGGCTGATACCGATTTTAATTGGGATTGTTTCCGGCTATGTATTTGCCATCTTCCAGGGTGTCGTTGATACCGCGGAAATAACAGCGGAATGGGCAACTATAACATCTGCAGGGTCAATTGGCGAACTTTTGACAGGAATCTTTCAATCACCTGACTTTCTTGTACCGTTCGTGCATTACGCACCGTTTGACGTTGCCAGCGGTGAAATTGTATTGCTGATGGTGCCTGTAGCACTTGTAACAATAGCTGAACACATCGGTGATCAGATGGTGCTGTCAAAAGTGGTCGGACGGAACTTCCTTAAAAAGCCAGGTCTTCACCGTTCGATTCTCGGTGATGGTGTGGCAACTATGATTGCCTCTTTTCTGGGCGGGCCGCCGAATACAACGTACGGTGAAAATATTGGTGTTCTCTCAATCACTAGGGTGTTCAGTGTGTTCGTCATAGGTGGAGCTGCTGTTTTGGCAATTTGCTTTGGATTTGTCGGGGTTGTAACGGCCATTATCAGTTCAATCCCATCCGCAGTCATGGGCGGTGTTTCGATTCTATTGTTCGGAATAATTGCGTCAAATGGCTTGCGAATGCTGATTGATAACCAAGTGGACCTGAGTGATAAGCGAAACCTTGTGATTGCATCCGTCATTCTCGTAATCGGTGTCGGCGGGGCATTTATTCAATTATCAGATAATCTGCAAATTGCCGGCATGGCACTGTCGGCCATCATGGGTGTTTTATTGAACCTTATCTTACCCGGTAAAGAAAGTGGATATGGCAATGGAACAATGTTTGATGACAGTGACATTAAGAATAATCAAAATCGCGATGACGCTGCCTGATTTAAAAACAATTTTGGAAAGGATGATGAATCATGCAGGACTTTATATCAACACGTGATCTCTCTGCCGCTTCGATTTATAACATTCTGGAAACAGCTGAAGCTATGCGGTTCAAACAGAATTTTATACAAGGCGGGAAGTTTGCAGCCAACTTGTTTTTTGAACCAAGCACACGAACAAAGACAAGTTTTCAGGTGGCGGAACAGAATCTGGGAATAAACGCACTGGATTTTCATTTAGAAGGTTCCAGTGTGGTGAAAGGAGAATCGCTTTATGATACGGCACGCACATATGAGGCAATCGGAGCTGATCTTTTGGTTGTCCGGCATGCATGTGATCATTGGCATGATCAACTGGTTGGAAGAATATCAACCCCAATTATCAATGCCGGTGCTGGAAAAGGGGAGCATCCGACTCAATCGATGCTTGATCTGCTGACAATCTATCAGGAGTTCGGCTCATTTGAAAATTTGAATATAGCTATAGCGGGTGATATTAAGCACAGCAGGGTGGCACGTTCCAATGCCTATGCACTGACGACCCTGGGGGCAAATGTATGCTTTGCAGCAGCACCCGGCTTTGAAGATGAATCATGGGATATTCCATACGTGTCAATAGATGAAGCATGTGACAGTTGTGATGTCGTGATGCTGCTTAGAATCCAGCATGAGCGCCATGCATCAGTTCCATACCAAACTAGAACATACCTCACCGACTATGGCCTTACAATTGATCGTGAACGGCGAATGCAGAATCATGCGATTGTTCTGCACCCGGCGCCGGTTAATCGCGGTGTTGAAATGGATACCAGATTAGTTGAGTGCGATCGTTCAAGAATTTTTAAACAAATGGAAAACGGTGTATACACGCGAATGGCCATTATAACAATCCTGCTGAATCAATGGGGAGGCAATCATGAAAATTTTACTGAAAAATGCCAGACAATTGCGACGTGATAATGACACAGAACAATGTGATATTTTAATAGAAAAGAACAAAATTAGAAAAATAGCGCCTGACATTAATACAGATGCCGATAAACGGATCGATTGTCAGCAAAACATGGTATTTCCGGGTTTTCTCGATGTTCACATACATTTACGTGAACCAGGAGGAGAACATAAGGAGACAATCAAAACCGGTACAGAAGCGGCAGCACGCGGTGGCTTTACAACGGTATGTGCGATGCCGAATACAAACCCTGTACCAGATAATACGGATACGCTCCAGATATTATTGAATAAAATAAAGGCGGATGCCTGTGTGCGTGTACTGCCTTACGCATCCATTACGAAAAATTTAGAAGGTATGGAATTAACTGACATATCAGATCTTGCTGAGAACGGTGCATTTGCATTTACTGATGATGGTGTGGGTATCCAGACAGCTGATTTCATGCTACAGGCGATGCGTGAAGCTGCAGTCAATGGCAAGCCGGTTGTTGCGCATTGCGAAGATAATTCACTTGTGTATGATGGTGTCGTTCACAGTGGGGAGGTAAGTAAACGTCTCGGATTGCCTGGCATTTCATCATTGAGTGAGTCGATCCAGATCGCCCGGGATGTGCTGTTGGCTGAGGAAACGGGTTGCCACTATCACGTTTGCCATGTGAGTACAAAGGAATCAGTACGCATTATTCGTGATGCGAAAAAGGCTGGTATTCAAGTAACGGCTGAAGTAACGCCACACCATTTGTTGTTGAACGAAGAATCGGTTAAAGAAGACAATGCTGATTTTAAAATGAATCCGCCATTGCGCAGTAAAGCTGACCAGCAGGCATTAATCGACGGTTTACTTGATGAAACTATCGATTTTATTGCAACCGACCATGCACCCCATGCAGAAAAGGAAAAAGCATCAGGATTTCGTCACGCACCATTCGGTATTGTCGGTCTGGAAACGGCTTTTCCACTGTTATATACACACCTAGTCAAAACGAAAATAGTGACCCTGAGCGAATTGATAGACTGGATAACTGTTAAGCCGGCTAACACATTTCAGCTGCCTTATGGCGTGCTTCAGGAAGGTGCAATGGCTGATTTGACAATAGTAGATTTGAATAAACGTGCGTTTGTTGACAAGCAATCATTTTATTCAAGAGGAAAAAACACACCTTTTCATGGCTGGCAAGTACAGGGAATTCCTTTAGCTACCATTGCAGAAGGGAAAATTGTTTATGAGGAGAGATTGGATGACTAAACGACAGCTGGTTTTGGAGGATGGAGCAACTTTCGAAGGTAGTGGTTTTGGAGCTGACACTGATTCGACGGGAGAGGTTGTTTTTAATACGGGAATGACGGGATACCAAGAGGCTCTGACGAATCCTTCAGGCTGCGGTCAGATTGTGACGATGACTTATCCGCTCATTGGAAATTGCGGTATTAACCGTGACGATTTTGAAACAGTAACCCCATTTATTCATGGGCTCGTTGTTAAAGAAATAAGTGAGCATCCGTCAAACTTCCGTAGTGATGAATCCTTGCATGATTATTTGAAAGCAAACGATATTCCTGGTATTTCAGGAATTGATACACGAAAGTTGACGAAACACATCCGTAAATATGGAACAATGAAGGCGATGGTGACAGATACGTTTCATCCGACTGAGAAGCTCACCGAAATGGTGAAAAACATGCCGGACCAAACCGATCAAGTCAAAACCACATCCACTGTCAAACCTTATGTGGTGCCAGGTCGAGGCAAGCGGATTGTTTTAATGGATTTAGGCATGAAACATAGTATTTTACGTGAATTAACGAAGCGGAATTGCCACATAACCGTGGTTCCCTATGATTACAGTGCAGAAAATATCCTGCGATTAAAGCCTGACGGTATCATGCTGACCAATGGACCGGGTAATCCGAAGAATGTTACTGGGCCGGTCGCAATGATCAAATCGGTTTTGGGGAAAATCCCGTTATTTGGAGTTTGCCTAGGACATCAGCTGTTTGCACTTGCCTGTGGCGCTGACACGGAGAAGATGGCGTTGGGTCACCGTGGTGCTAATCAGCCGGTTAAAGATATGGAGAAAAATAAAACGTTTATGACATCACAAAACCACAGTTATGCGATCGTACATGAGTCATTAACGGGAACAGAGTTGGAATTAACTCAGTTTTCACTGAATGATAATTCGGTGGAAGGAATCAGACATAAAAAATACCCAGCCTTTTCGGTGCAATACCATCCGGAAGGTTCACCAGGGCCTGAGGATACACTGCATTTGTTTGATGATTTTATACAGATGATTTCAGAATCCAAACAAAAGGAGAATGCATATGCCTAAGAATACCACCATTGAAAAAATTCTCGTAATCGGTTCAGGGCCGATTGTAATCGGACAGGCAGCCGAATTTGACTATTCCGGTTCACAGGCATGTCAAGCACTAAAAGAGGAAGGGTATACAGTTGTCCTAGCTAACTCCAATCCGGCGACTATCATGACAGACGTAACGGTAGCAGATCAAATTTATATGGAGCCGTTGACGATTGACTTTCTGACTAAAATTATTCGGAAAGAACAGCCTGATGCGGTCCTGCCAACACTCGGTGGACAAACCGCTCTCAATCTGGCTGTGGAATTGGAACAGACAGGCATTCTGGGTGAATATGATACCGAGTTGCTGGGGACACCGCTCAATGCCATTGAACAGGCAGAGGATCGCGAAAAATTCCGGACTTTAATGGGAGAATTGAATGAGCCCGTCCCAGACAGCCAAATTGTTCATTCAGTTGCCGAAGCTTATGATTTTGCACATGATATCGGCTATCCGGTGATTGTACGTCCTGCCTATACACTTGGGGGAACAGGCGGCGGCATGTGTTATGACGAAAGGGAGCTGAAAGAAATTACACGCAATGGCCTGGCATTATCTCCTGTCCATCAATGTTTAATCGAAAAGAATATTGCCGGTTTTAAAGAAATTGAATATGAAGTCATGCGAGATAAGCACGACCAGGCGATTGTAGTCTGCAATATGGAAAACGTTGATCCGGTTGGGATTCATACTGGTGACTCAGTTGTTGTGGCACCATCCCAAACGCTCAGCGATCGTGAAAATCAGCTGTTGAGGAACGCCTCATTGAAAATTATCCGAGCACTGGATATTGAAGGCGGGTGCAATGTTCAACTGGCGCTTGATCCCGACAGTTTTACCTACTATGTAATCGAAGTGAACCCGCGAGTGAGCAGATCTTCAGCGCTTGCCTCCAAAGCAACCGGTTATCCGATTGCCAAAATGGCAGCTAAAATTGCAGCAGGCTTTACATTGGATGAAATCATTAATCCGATTACCGGGACAACGTACGCCTGTTTTGAACCAGCTCTTGATTATGTGGTTACAAAAATTCCGCGCTTTCCGTTTGATAAATTCGTAACCGGCAACCGTTACCTTGGCACACAAATGAAAGCAACCGGAGAAATTATGGCAATCGGTCGCACTATTGAGGAATCACTTCTAAAAGGAGTCCGGTCGCTTGATGTCGGGGCAGAAGAATTATGGCTACCTAATTTGGCGGATGCCCCCGTTGAGGAATTGAAAAACCGTCTAATAAAAGCGGATGATGAGCGGCTGTTCGTCTTGGCCGAAGTTTTCCGGCGGGAATTAACGGTTGAGGAGATCTGGGAGCTGACGAAAATAGACCGATTCTTTTTAGCTAAGATTGAGCAACTGATTAACTTGGAAACCAAGGTAAGTGAGAAAAGGTTTCTGCCGGACGCTTTAATAGAAGCCAAGCAATCAGGGCTCTCGGATACACATATAGCGAGACTCTGGCGTGCAACCGTCGATGATATTTATGATTTACGCATGGACAATAATATAGCTCCAGTCTATAAAATGGTCGATACATGTGCTGCGGAATTTGAGTCGGAAACACCATATTTTTACAGCAGTTATGAAGATGAAAATGAGTCACTGAAATCAGATCGGAAAAAAATACTTGTTCTTGGATCGGGTCCAATTCGGATTGGTCAGGGGATTGAGTTTGATTATGCAACGGTGCACTCTGTCCTTGCGATTAAGGAGATGGGTTATGAAGCCATTATTATGAACAATAACCCGGAAACAGTTTCAACTGATTTCAGCATTTCGGATAAGCTGTATTTCGAACCACTCACACTGGAAGATGTCATGCATGTTATAAATCTTGAACAACCTGAAGGGGTGATTGTTCAGTTCGGTGGTCAGACAGCGATTAATTTGGCTGAAGGGCTTAAGCGACGCGGTGTAAATATCTTAGGTACTGATATGGAGGCAATTGACAAGGCAGAAGACAGAGATCAATTCGAACAGCTCCTGAATGACTTGAAATTACTGCGCCCGAAAGGAAAAACTGTGCCAAAACTCGATCAGGCTGAAGCAGCGGCACATAATATCGGCTATCCCGTACTGGTACGGCCTTCATATGTCATTGGGGGAAGCCGTATGGAAATTGTTTATGACGATGATGAGCTTCATCAGTATTTGGCTAAATCAAATGGAGCGGACAACGCGCATCCTATCCTGATTGATAAATATATTACAGGAATTGAAGTGGAAGTTGATGCCATCAGTGATGGTGAAACGGTTATCGTACCCGGTGTTATGGAGCATATTGAGCGGGCGGGTGTCCATTCAGGTGACTCTATTGCCGTCTATCCACCACAGCGGCTTAGTGAGACTGTGAAACAAAAGTGTATGGATGCAACAGAAAAAATAGCCCGTGAGTTACGTGTGAAAGGACTTATCAACATTCAATTTATAATACGCGAAGATGATGTTTATGTACTTGAAGTGAATCCGCGTGCAAGCAGAACAATTCCGTTTCTGAGTAAGATTACCGGTGTAACGATGGCTAATCTAGCGACACGATGCATTTTAGGTGAGCTATTATCCGACATGGGGTATGATTCCGGGATTTTATCCGAACAGGATACTATTTCTGTCAAAGTGCCTGTCTTCTCGTTTGAAAAGCTACGCAGTGTTGATACTATATTGGGACCCGAAATGAAATCGACAGGTGAAGCAATCGGTCATGACCAAACGCTAGAAAAAGCACTTTACAAAGGCTTGATCGCAGCCGGATTGTCCGTTCCTCAGGAAGGCGCTGTACTCCTGACAGTGGCAGATAAGGATAAATCTGAAAGCCTTCAAATCGCGGAAAGATTTCATCACCTTGGATTCCAGTTGTTTGCAACAGAAGGTACAGCGGCTTATATGAATAAAGCGGGCATTCCTGTGACACACGTTGGAAAAATCGGATCTTCAGAACAAAATGTCCTCTCGGTTATTGAAAATGGTGAGGTACAGATTGTCGTTAATACACTGACATCAGGCAAAAAGCCGCGTTCTGACGGGTTTATGATCAGGCGTGAATCAGTGGAACATGGTATCGTGTGTATGACCAATCTCGATACTGCAGCGGCCATATTGAACGTCATTGATGCGACAACATTCAGCGCGCAGCCGATGATTGATAGACGGGCGGTTTTGATATGAAGAAGTGTACAGAAATGATTGTGACATCAGTGCGTGAAATTGCTTTGGATATATTTGAAATGTCGCTGGCGAATGAATATATTGCGACAGCGGCTGTGCCGGGACAGTTTCTGCATTTATTTGTGGATGGTCATACACTAAGAAGGCCTATATCCATAGCGGAGGTTGCCCGTGATAAAGGTACCATTACTATTTTGTTTAAACGGATCGGAGATGGTACAAAGCGGTTAGCTTCTTTGGAAGCTGGTATGAGCGTGAGTGCCATTGGTCCAGCTGGGAACGGGTTCACATATAAAACCTCGATGAGCTCGGCGTTATTGGTTGGCGGCGGCATTGGTATCCCCCCTTTATATTGCTTAGGTAAAGAACTCAGGCACAGTGGTATTCACGTAAAAGCTATTCTTGGTTTCCAGACAGAAAACCAGGTTTTTTATGAAGAAAAATTTCAGGAGCTTGGGAAAACATACATTGTGACCGATGATGGCAGTTATGGCTATCAGGGGTTGGTGACGGATGTATTGGATCAAAGTGGAAAATTTGATCATTATTTTTCCTGTGGTCCGATTCCAATGCTCCAGTCAGTTATAAATAAATTGGGAGATCAGTCAGGTACCATATCGCTTGAAGAACGATTGGGATGTGGGATTGGCGCGTGTTTTGCCTGTGTCATACCCTCAGATACTGAAGGAGGTTATCGGAAAATTTGCTCCGATGGCCCGGTTTTTGCAGCAAATGAGGTGGTGTTATGACGCAATTATGTGTAGAACTTCCCGGCTTGAACTTAAAAAATCCTGTGATGCCTGCTTCTGGTTGTTTTGGATTTGGCCGGGAGTATAGTGAATTTTACGATTTGAAAAAACTTGGCGCGGTGATCATGAAAGCCGCAACTGGTGACGCCCGCTATGGCAATAAAACACCACGGGTTGCCGAGACACCATCCGGAATGTTGAATGCCATCGGATTGCAGAACCCCGGTGCGGAAAAAATTATAGCAAATGAAGTCCCTTTCCTTGCCAAGTATAATGTGCCGGTTATTGCCAATGTCGCAGGAAGCACAGCTGATGAATATGTGAAGGTAGCTTTAGCATTCAACAATGCTGAGGCAGTGAAGGCACTGGAATTAAATATTTCTTGTCCAAATGTGACAGAAGGCGGCATTCAGTTTGGAACAGATCCTGACATGGCGGCTGACGTAACTGAAAAGGTTAAGGCTGTCAGTCATTTGCCTGTTTATGTTAAACTTTCACCCAACATTTCGGACATTGTGGGGATGGCTAAGGCGGTTGAAGCAGCAGGGGCGGATGGCCTATCTATGATCAATACGATAACGGGCATGCAAATTAATCTGACTGGCAGGGAACCATTATTGGCGAATCAAACGGGAGGCATGTCGGGCAGAGCGCTCAAACCTATCGCCATCCGGATGATATATGAAGCAAGGCAGTATGTTTCAATTCCAATTATAGGTATGGGCGGCATTTCAACAGCTGAAGATGTATTGGAATTTCTACTCGCAGGAGCGAACGCTGTAGCTGTCGGTACAGCAAATTTTCAAAATCCAAATGCTTGCCCCGATATCATTGAAAACTTGCCATATGTATTGCAACAATACGGATTCACATCCGTTACAGACGCTGTTGGAAAGGGGCATAGAAGATGACGAACAAAATATTCCTGGCGCTGGACTTTCCAACGTTGGATGAAGCAAGAAGTTTTATCGACCAGAATGAACTGCAAGGCGTTCCGGTCAAGGTTGGCATGGAACTCTTTTACCGTGAAGGCCCCCGATTGATTGAACTGTTGAAGCAAAATGGTCATGACATATTTCTTGACCTGAAGCTTCATGATATCCCAATAACTGTTGAAAGAGCTATGAAAAACCTGGCCGGACTTGGTGTTGACATGGTGAATGTTCATGCACTTGGAGGAGGTGATATGATTAAGCGGGCAAAAGAAGGGTTAATGGCAGGTGTAGCAGTCGGCGTAATTCCAAAATTACTCGCCGTCACCATACTCACATCTATGGATAATCATATCTTAAACCGTGAAATGAAGATAGAAGGAAATCTGCAAGATAATATCCTGCATTTATCTGAATTGGCTGCTAAAAACGGTGCAGATGGTGTAGTCTGCGCAGCTCATGAAGCCAAGAAGATCAAGGATATGTGCGGCAAGTCATTTTTGACCGTAACACCGGGAATACGGCTCGCGGAGTCTCCGGATGATGATCAAAAACGGGTTGCGACACCAGCTGCTGCCCGTGAAGGCGGCGCAGATATGCTCGTTGTCGGAAGGACCATCACGAATGCCAAAGAGCCAAAAGCGGCGTATGAAAAAGTGGAAAAGGAGTGGTTATATGGGGTTAAGTTATGAAATAGCACGGGGATTGCTTCATATAAACGCTGTACAGATCCGACCTGACCATTATTTTACCTGGACCTCTGGTATTAAATCGCCCATCTATTGTGATAATCGACTGACGATGTCATACCCGAGCATTCGGAGTAAAATTGCAGATGCATTCGTTGAACAAATTGAACAAATGGAATGGAAACCGGATGTTATCGCTGGTTGCGCAACTGCCGGTATTCCACATGCAGCCTTAGTTGCTCAAAAACTGAATCTTCCTATGGTTTATGTGAGATCGAAACCGAAAGACCACGGCAATGAAAACCAAATTGAAGGTAAGATTGAAAAAGAGCAGCGAGTTGTCGTTATTGAGGATCTCATATCAACAGGCGGCTCGTCGATTGAAGTTGCCAACGTGTTGAAAGGTGCGGGTGCCAACATACTCGGGATACTGGCTATATTCACGTATGGCCTTGAAAAAGCGAAGCAGGAATTTACTGACGCACAATTAACATGTCAGGCCATTACAAGTTATGATGAAATCCTTAAATTATTATCGCTGGATGGTATTATCAGCAAGGCTGAACAACACGAATTGGAACAGTGGCGTCTCAGTGTTTAACTTTTTTGAATAGGCAGCATCCTATATGCATAAGTATTCATTTGTATTATAATCATAACGTATAACCATTATTTATCAAATGAGGTATGCATTATGAAAATAGATGACTATGAACTATTGTTGAAGCTAAAAGAAGTCGGCACTATCCGCGGTACGGCAAAAGCGATTCTCATATCTCAGCCTGCTGTGACACAGCGTTTGAAATATATTGAGGAATATTTTGGCGAGCCGGTGTTTATCCGCACATCAAAAAGTCTCGTACTTACTCCTGCCGGTCAAATGATTATGGAACATGCCCGCAAAGTCGTTGAGGGGGAAAAGGCGATTAAAAATATGCTTGCCCAATCCAGCGGTGAGGTACAAGGTTCCTTGTCGCTTGCGTGCTCTTCGCTGGTCAGTCAACGTTTTTTGCCTTCTATTCTTGGTGACTATACCAATGCGTATCCAAAAGTAGCGATTGATCTGGTCACAGGTATTAGTGAAGATATTAAACGTGAACACAAAAACTACCATGTTTGTATCATTCGGGGCGAAAAATTAAAAGACTCCGTCAGTGAACTACTATTCGAAGATCCGCTTTACATGTTCGATACAGAGCCATTTCCAACTGGTCAAATGAAAAAGCGACCGCTGATTTCATTCAAGAGCGATGACAGCATGCATGAGCTGGTAGATAATTGGCTCTATCACCATCAGGATCAGATAAATCCGATAAAAATGCTCCATGTCGATCAGATTGAAACGTGCAGGCAGTTTATGCAGGAAGGCCTTGGAATGGCGGTACTTCCCAAGAGTGTTTCGGACAGCTTGATGGCATATTACCCGCACATTCCGCTCATTCTGGATGGCCAGCCTGTCACCCGGGATACTTGGGTTTGCTATCAGGAAGGCGTACGAAAGCTGCCACAAGTTGATCGATTTTTGTCAGCAATATTAGATAAAAAATTCCTTTAAGTGCGTGTTCATAAAGGAGGATAAAAAGGACCAAGAAGTTCGAGGCGGCGCAGTTTCGAGCAGCGGAATGTATGCCTTTAGATACATGAGCGGTGGAGAAACAAGCCAACGAAGAAATTCGAAGTGTCATGTTTACCGGACTTTTTGAACAACCTCTTTAAATATTGTTTAACATGCTGAAGAATAAGGAAAATAGATAATAGACAATACGTTAAAGGAGTGACTTAACAAATGAACGATGTTATTTTTACATCAAAAGCGACTGCCAAAAATGGACGTGATGGACATGTTCGGTCAGCCGATGGGTTAATCGATCTGAATTTGGTCAATCCTGCAACTGATAAAGAAAATAAAGGGTCAAACCCGGAGCAATTATTTGCAGCAGCATATTCGGCATGCTTTGACGGTGCACTTAATCTTGTGGCTTCAAATCAAAATAAAAAAATCGAATCAGAAACGACTGCCGAAGTTGATTTTATGAAGGATCCTGTAGACGGTGGTTTTAAAATTGCGGCTACGCTGCACATCGAAATCGAAGGGGTAAACCCGGAAGAAGCAGAAGAACTGGCTCAAGATGCACATCAAGCTTGTCCGTATTCGAAAGCAACACGCGGTAATATCGACGTAACCCTGAATCCTAAAGCAGTTGAAAAACCGAGTTGACAAAGAATTAAAGGTTTCTCGCCACAAACTATTCTGGCGTAAAATCCATAAACTGCGACGTAGTGACAGGGTTGATTTCCGCTTCGGGCAGTCGCTTTCCGCGGGCAACGCTTCAGCCTCCTCGGAAGAAAACTTCTTCCTGCGGGGTCTTCAGCTGTTGCTTTTCCCGCAGGAGTCTCCTGCCCTCCGCTCCAATCAACACTATGTTGGGGTCTCGCATATTCCAGCTGTTAGACTTGATATTTAAGAAATCCAGTTTTATCCGGCTTAAAATAGTTTGATTCATAAAGATTCTGTGAACCAAATTTAGCGGAGTGTATTTCCGGAGCGGTTGAAGACGTACTGACTTCTATTTAAAGTTGTGTTGTGATTTATATCAACCAGGAGAATGAAAAGCAACAGTATTTACGAGAAGAGTCTATTTAGTAACGTCAGAAAGTATAAATTATGGATGACCTTATAAGAAAAGCTTTTGGCATTCGCTATAAGACGGGGCGAATGCTGAGTTTTTCTAATAAAAGACGGGTAATATCTCCTCATAGGGATTATCCGTCTTTTAATTTCTCCGCTGTATCTTTTTCGGGTGTGACAAATACAGTCTTTTGCCTGTCGTAAGTCACGTAACCGGGTTTTGCACCGTTGGGTTTTCTCACATGCCTTACTTTCGTATAGTCAACAGGGACAGAGGATGACTGATGTGATCTGCTGAAATAGGCGGCAAGCTGCGCCGCTTCAAGCAATGTATTGTCGCTCGGTTCCCTTGAACGGATAATTACATGCGATCCGGGAATATCTTTTGTATGCAGCCAGGTCTCATCGCGGTGTGCCAATCTCATTGTTAAATAGTCATTTTGTTTATTATTCTTGCCAACTAAGATGACAGTGCCGTCGGAAGCCATGAATTTCTCCGGACTTGGCTTGGGTATTTTCTTTTTATTTTTACCTTGTTTTTGTTTCTTCAAGTATCCTTCTTCCCGCAGTTCATCGCGTATTTCCGCAATATCTGCCTCACGGGCAGCATTAATTTGCTGGAGTAGCTGTTCTAGATAGATTGTCTCGCTCTTAGCTTTTTTAATTTCTTGCTGCACTTTTTCTTTTGATGTTTTCAACTTCTGATAGGTTTTGAAAAAACTCTGGGCATTTTCACTCGGTGTCTTGTTCGGATTCAACTCTATCGTCATGTTATTCTGGTCAGGGTCATAATAATCAATAACGGTAACTTCTGCATCCCCTGACTTTACTTGGTGCATGTTCGCTGTCAGCAGTTCGCCAAGCCGCTGATAGATTACTGCGTTTTCCGCTTTCTTTAACGTTTTTTCGTGTTTTTTCAGCTTGCGCGTATTTTTGTCGCGTTCGTTTTTTATAAACTGATACAAGTCTTTTGCTTGCTGTTTGACTCGGTCACGCTCGGCTTTACCGGAGTAAAAGGAATCAAGCATCGCATTCGTATCGTTAAACGATTCTATTTTACCGCTCTGATACGTAAGTGGAAGTACATGAAAATCTTCTTTCCCGTTGCGGTAAATGGCAGGTGTGAACCGGTTGTTTCGGATTAGTTCCTGCATGTTTTCAAATTTTTCCTTGTAGGTTTCAATATTGCCAAGCTTAGCCTGATGAATAATTTCATTGGCTATAAATGGAGATATGCCAGTCAGAGCCTGGACGATTTGTTTTTCGATTTTTCCTGCATTAAAGTCCAGTTTACGGATAAGTGTATCACTGTCGATCTCCAAAGGATTTAATTTATTTTGGTTTGGCGGCAGCTTATAGTCAAAACCCGGCAGTATTGTACGATAACGGTTTTGTGAAGCGGGTATGTGCTTCATGCTATCCAAAATGTGTCCTTTTTCTGCGTCAAGCAGCATCACATTGCTATGTTTACCCATCAACTCAATGATCAGTTTCTTGGTTGTGATATCTCCGATCTCATTCCGCGACTGTACCATGAACGTGATAATTCGTTCCATTCCGTATTGGGTGACAGAGTTGATAACCGCTCCTGAAAGATGCTTTCTGAGCAGCATGCAAAACATCGGCGGTTCCTTTGGATTTTTATATGAATCTTTTGTTAAATGCAACCGGACATATACAGGATGAATTGATAACAGAAGTGAATGGTTCTGCCCATGGCTTCTTATCGTAAAAACCAGTTCATTGTCTGTCGGCTGATATATTTTTGCAATTTTCCCCGGTATGATTTTTTCGTTTATTTCGTTTGTTACCGCGCGGGTAACAATACCATCAAATGGCATGTAACCACCTCTTCCTGCACACGGGCTCTTCCTACTTTTCTATCCATTATAGCATGTTTCCGGACGAGTCTGCATAGGTATGGGTATACAGAATAACGCTCAATAAGTCTGCAACAATGAAGGCTGCCGGAAGGTTTAAAAATGAGTGTCCTAAGATGAATCTGGAGGGTATGCTGGATGAAATGGTATCAGATGGATGTCGATACAGTCGAGCAAAAACTGCATGTGACTACAAAGCACGGTCTGTCAGATAAACAAGCAGGTCAGCGGCAGAAACAGTACGGTCCGAATCAGCTTGCATCCGAGAAAAATGTTTCCAAGTGGCTTATTTTTCTGAAACAATTTCAGGATTTTATGGTGCTGATATTGCTTGCTGCTACTTTAATCGCCGGGATGCTTGGTGAATATGTTGATGCAATAGCTATTATGATCATCGTTCTGGTTAATGGATTTTTAGGATATTTTCAGGAACAGAAAGCTGAAAAGTCGCTTGCCAAATTAAAAGAAATGTCGGCACCCATTGCAGCCGTACTCCGTGATGGTAAATGGGAAAAGGTTCCTTCGCGGGACGTGGTTGTTGGCGATGTTGTAAGAATTAAAAGCGGGGACAGAATTCCAGCTGATATTCGAATAACACAATCCAGCAGTCTGGAAACGGAGGAATCCGCACTGACCGGTGAATCTCTGCCTGTTATGAAGCACGCCGCCAGTATTGCAAGGGACAAGCTTGATGCGCAGGATCAGGTAAATATGGGATTCATGAGTACGTTAGTGACACGGGGATCAGGCAGGGGCATTGTCGTTGGAACGGGAATGAATACGGTCATGGGACAAATTGCCTCACTTATGGTTAAAACAAAAAAAACAACGACACCGCTTGAACATAAACTTGCTGAGTTGGGCAAGATTCTAATTGCGGTTGCGCTCCTTCTGACGGCTCTGGTTGTGCTCGCTGGGGTTTATCAAGGTCACCCGGTATATAATATGTTCCTGGCCGGTGTTTCCTTGGCTGTGGCTGCCATACCGGAAGGCTTGCCGGCCATCGTTACGGTTGCACTGTCACTGGGTGTTCAGCGCATGATTAGGAAAAAAGCCATTGTGCGGAAACTATCGGCCGTTGAAACGCTGGGATGCGCTTCAATCATCTGTTCGGACAAAACTGGCACCATGACTGAAAACCAAATGACGGTAAAAGAAGTGTTTCTGAATGGAAAATGGTTGAATGTAACAGGTGACGGCTATGATTTAGAAGGAAATGTTATTCTTAATAACGATATGGTGGACAGAAATTTTCCAAATCTGGAATCGATGTTTTTGTATGGCATGCTTTGTAATCATGCATCGTTAATGATGAAGAAAGGGAAGTATTATGTGGACGGTGACCCAACAGATGGTGCACTGCTGGTTGCAGCAAGGAAGCTGGGGCTGTCGCATCAGCTTTACGATAATTATCGTGTTGTCAAGGAACTGCCGTTTGACTCAGATCGGAAACGGATGAGCATAGTGGTGGAAGATGATAATAAAATGCGTTTCCTGATAACAAAAGGAGCACCTGAAGTATTGTTGCCCCGCTCCAATTACGTTATGAGAGAGCAAGGAAGAAAACTGATGCGAACTGAAGACAAACAGGAAATGAACCTTGCAGTAGACAAGATGGCAGATAAAGCATTGCGGACACTGGCGATTGCTATGAGGCCGTTGGCAAAAGAGGAATCCCTTCATTCAGCGGTATTGGAAAAGGACCTGACGCTCGTAGGCTTATATGGGATGATGGACCCGCCGCGAAAAGGGGTGAAAACAGCAATTGAAGAATGCCGGGACGCCGGGATTAAACCTGTGATGATCACCGGTGATCATGAAAAAACAGCCCGGGCCATTGCTTCGGAACTGAGCCTGCTCCCGGAGGACGGAGTGGTTCTCAATGGCTATCAGCTGAACACTATGTCCGTATCAGAGCTGCAGAATATTATTGACCGGGTTTATGTTTTTGCCAGAGTTACGCCTGAACATAAATTAAAAATTGTGAAGGCTTTGCAGGAAGAAGGCCATGTTGTTGCCATGACAGGAGACGGTGTTAACGATGCCCCGGCAATTAAAGCCAGTGACATTGGAATCAGTATGGGTGAAAGCGGGACGGATGTGACCAAGGAAGCCTCTTCGCTCATTTTAATGGATGATAATTTCGCAACGATAAAATCGGCCATTATCGAAGGCCGTAATATCTATGAGAATATACGCAAGTTTATCCGTTACTTATTAGCATCCAATGTTGGCGAAATTCTGGTTATGTTATTTGCCATGCTGCTGGCCATGCCGCTTCCGCTGGTACCGGTTCAGATATTGTGGGTCAATCTTGTAACAGACGGGCTGCCTGCAATGGCTCTTGGATTGGATCAATCAGAAAATGATGTCATGAAACGCGGGCCAAGGAATCCAAAAGAAGGTATTTTTGCCAGGGGGCTTGGATTCAAAATTGTCAGCCGCGGTATTGTGATCGGTCTTGTTACCCTAATTGCATTTATGCTCGCCTATCAGGGCAATCCTGATAACTTGATTTACAGCCAGACAGTCGCTTTTACCACCTTGGTTATGGCTCAGCTTATTCATGTATTTGACTGCCGGAGCGAACATTCGTTTTTTGCACGTAACCCGTTTGAAAATAAATATCTTGTTTTGGCAGTTTTATCATCGGTATTGCTGTTACTGGTTGTCATCTACTGGTCATCTTTACAGCCGATATTCCATACAACAGCGCTGAATCTAAAGGACTGGGTGATGGTACTTGCGTTCAGTTGTCTGCCGAGTGTTCTGTTTGGCTTTACCAAAAAATGATAACTTGAAAACCCTTCTGTTCAGGAAGGGTTTTTATTTTAACGTCAGAAAGTATAAATTATGGGTGACTTTATAAGAAAAGCTTCGGCATTCGTTATAAGGCGAGCCGAATGCCGAGTTTTTCTAATACGCGATACACTGTTATAATGAAAACTTGGAAATACAGACACGTTATATTTCTTTCTATGGTTTTACACAATACTGAGGAAATACAAGAATAAGTTTAATTTATACAGTAAATGGTTGTATTTTCGTTTTTATTTACACTATAATAGATTTATTATAATGATAGAGTGACGCCAGTGTTTGATGAAAACAGACAGAAATCTAAGGGGGAGCTAACGTGAGTTTACGGTTAATTAACATAGGATTTGGAAATGTGGTCTCGGCCAATCGGGTAATCTCGATTGTTTCGCCGGAATCAGCACCGGTTAAGCGAATTATTACAGTAGCGCGTGACAATAATAAGTTAGTGGATGCAACTTATGGACGCCGGACACGTGCTGTTATTATCACAGACAGTGACCATGTGGTATTGTCGGCTGTACAGCCGGAAACGGTCGGACAGCGTGTAATCAGTCATGAGGAAGTTTTAGACGAGAATAACTAGGAGGAAGCGCTGTGATTGATGAAAATGGCATTTTATTCATTTTATCCGGACCTTCAGGCGTAGGGAAAGGAACTGTGAGACGGGAACTTTTTAAGCGTGCTAATGAGCTTAAGTATTCGATTTCCATGACCACTAGAGAAATGCGCGCTGGTGAAGCGGAAGGCGTCGATTATTTTTATAGGACGAATGAGGAATTTGAACAGATGATTGAGGCTGGACAGCTTTTGGAATATGCACGTTTTGTCAATAATTATTACGGGACACCGCGTAAGTATGTGGAGGACACACTGCAGGATGGCAAAGACGTGTTCCTGGAAATTGAAGTACAGGGTGCTATGCAGGTGAAGGAGAATTTTCCGGAAGGTGTTTTTATCTTTTTGTTTCCGCCCAGTCTGGAAGAATTAAAAAACCGAATTGTTGAGCGGGGAACAGAATCACAGGAATTGGTTCTCAGGCGGCTGAAAGAAGCTCGGAAAGAGATCGACATGATGGATGCTTATGATTATGTCGTCGTCAATGATAATGTTGATACTGCCGTCACTAAGATTCAATCGATCATTCAGAGTGAGCACTGCAAGCGTGATCGAATTGCTAAACAATATAAGAAGTTATTGGAGGATGACTAATATGATGCTCGAGCCGTCTATTGACGATTTGCAAACGAAAATAAAATCCAAATATACCCTTGTAACAATTGCTGCCAAGCGGGCACGCCAAATCCAGGAAACGGAAAAAGTACTTGTTGACGATCCGAAATCGAATAAATATGTTGGGCAGGCACTTGAAGAGATTATGGCTGAAAAGCTGTATGTAAAAGAAGATAGTAAGTAAACCTGATGACCCTCGCTGTTATTTTTTGTTTGCGGGGGTCTAAGTTTTAGAAGTAGTAATTGTGGCAACCATATTTTAGGGAACGAGGGGATGTACGATGATCCGAAATAAAAATATACTGCTGGGGGTTTCAGGCGGTATCGCTGCATATAAAGCATGTGCTCTGACAAGTAAATTGAACCAGCAGGGCGCTGATGTAAAAGTAATTATGACGGAAAATGCTGCGAAATTTGTATCCCCCCTTACATTTCAGGCATTGTCCAGGAACCCCGTGTACATTGATACGTTTGACGAAAAGGATCCTGTCAAAATTGCTCATATTGATCTGGCAGACTGGGCTGACATCACCTTGCTTGCACCGGCGACTGCGAATATCCTCGGCAAATTGGCAAATGGTATTGCCGACGATATGCTTTCCACCGTGCTCCTTGCAACCCAATCGAGTGTTTATATTGCACCAGCGATGAATGTTCATATGTATGCACACCCAGCCGTTATTGCCAACATGAAAAAGCTTGATTCCCGGGGGTGCCATTTTATTGAACCCGGCGCAGGATATCTTGCCTGCGGATATGTCGGCAAGGGGCGTCTTGAAGAGCCGGAGAGCATCATTTCGGCTGTTGCAGAGCATCAGGGGGGAAAGGCATTGTTTGCAGGAAAAAAAGTGCTGATTTCGGCAGGCCCCACTCAGGAAAAAATCGATCCAGTCCGTTTTTTAACAAATCGGTCTTCCGGAAAAATGGGATTTGCATTAGCTGAAGCGGCAGCGCACTTAGAGGCTGATGTAACGCTTGTCGCAGGGCCTGTCACCTTACAGACCAGCAACGAACGCATCAAACGGGTAGATATTGTAACCGCTGAAGAGATGTATACAAAGATGCATGAGCACTTCCAGACGAGCGATATCGTAATTAAGGCAGCAGCTGTATCCGATTACCGCCCTAAGCATATTTATGATAACAAGATGAAAAAACAATCTGATGATTGGTATATTGAGATGGAACGAACACAGGACATTCTGCAATCACTGGGCGAAGTGAAAGATCACCAATTTTTAGCCGGATTTGCAGCTGAAACAGCCAATCCGATCGAATACGGCATCAGCAAACTGCATAAGAAAAGTCTTGACGCTATTATTGTCAACGACGTGGCTGCTGAAGGCGCCGGTTTTGGCGGGGATACGAATGTCGTCACGTATGTGAACAAATCCGGGGAAAAAGAAGAACTTTCGTTGAGATCCAAGCAGGAGATTGCTGAAGAAATACTGAAACTAATAGCCCGTGATATGAAGGATGAAACAACGTGAATATTGCCAAAGTAATTGTAGATGTTCCGGCAGGCAGCATTAACCAGACATTTGATTATGAGATACCTGAGCGGTTTCAAGAAATGCTGCGCCCGGGAATGCGGGTCATCGTTCCGTTTGGTTCCCGAAAAGTAATGGGGTATGTTGTTGCAAGAACCGGTGAATCCGACTTTGATCATTTAAAAGAATTAATTGACATACTTGACTTGACGCCTATTTTGACTCCGGAATTACTTGATTTAGGCAAATGGCTGGCAGAAGAGACCATCAGTTTATATATTACGGCCTTCCAGGCAATGCTTCCACAGGTTTTAAAAGCAAACTATAAAAAAGAACTGGAGCGATTGACAACTGAATCGCTTTCAGAGCAGTTGGAAGTCCTTTTTGCCGGAAGGGATTTTATTTCGTATGAAGAGTTGGGAAACGCCGGAGTCAGTTTTTATCAGGTACAAAAAGCAATACAGGCCGGTGATATTGCTGTTCATTACCAGGTCAAATCAAGGGTTACCAAAAAGCATATCACGTTTCTGAAGCCGGCACGGGAAGTCTATTTGCTGGAGGAAGCGCTACAGGATATGTCCAATAAAGCCAAAAAACAGCAGGAGATCCTTGCTTTTTTTATTGAGAGACCGGAAGAAATCGAACTTAATTATATACTGAAAAAATTCGGAACGACACGAGCTGTTATCAATGCCTTACAGAACAAAAATTTGCTGACTGCACTTAAGAAAGAAGTCTACCGGAATCCGCATGACGATCAGGCGTTTGAAAAAACAGCAGCCCTAACGCTTACAAAACAGCAGCAAAAGGCCCTCAAACCAGTGAGACAACATATTCATGAAGACCGGCATGATGTGTTTCTGTTGCACGGTGTTACAGGAAGCGGAAAAACAGAAATTTACCTGCAAGCTATTCAGGATGTGATTGACAAAGGAGAAGAAGCAATCGTCCTTGTCCCTGAAATTTCCTTGACGCCACAAATGGTCAGACGGTTCAAAGGTCGATTCGGATCGAATGTCGCCGTGCTGCATAGTGCCTTATCCCACGGGGAAAAATACGACGAATGGCGGCGTGTCCATCGCAAAGAGGTTCAAGTGGTGGTCGGTGCCAGGTCTGCTGTTTTTGCCCCGTTTGAAAATCTTGGTATCATCATTATTGATGAAGAACATGAAAACAGCTATAAACAGGAAGATCAGCCTCGCTATCATGCACGCGATGTTGCTATCCATAGGGGTGAAAATCATCAGTGCCCAGTCATCCTGGGAAGTGCAACGCCGACACTGGAATCATACGCGCGGGCCCAAAAAGGTGTTTACCAACTGACGACTTTAAATAAACGGACCAATGACAAAGCGATGCCGGAAGTTAATATAGTGGACATGCGCGATGAACTCCATGCTGGCAACCGGTCGATGTTTTCACGCAGTCTGAAAGACAATATGGAAGAACGGATCAAACGCGGTGAACAAATTGTCCTGTTACTAAACCGGCGCGGATATTCAACGTTTGTTATGTGTCGTGAATGTGGGCATGTAAAAGAATGTCCGCATTGTGATATTGCACTGACATTCCATAAGTACAATAATCGGTTAAAGTGTCATTATTGTTCATTTGAAGAACCCATGCCGATGTATTGTCCGTCATGCAGCAGCGATTTAATCCGTTTTTTCGGAACGGGGACACAGCGCATAGAAGAGTCGTTGACCCAATTGATTCCGGAGGCCAGGGTCCTGCGGATGGATGTGGACACAACACGGAGAAAAGGTGCCCATGAAAAACTTTTAACTCAATTTGCCAATAAAGAAGCGGATATACTGCTGGGAACGCAAATGATTGCAAAAGGGCTTGATTTTGAGAATGTGACACTTGTCGGTGTCCTGACAGCTGATTCGATGCTGAATTTGCCGGATTTTCGCTCATCCGAAAAAACATTTCAGCTTTTGACACAGGTAAGCGGCCGGGCGGGCAGGCATGAACTGCCGGGTGAGGTTATTGTACAGACATATACACCCGAACATTACAGTATTGAAATGGCAAGTCATTATAATTTTATTCAGTTTTATCAACATGAAATGAAAGTACGCAAAAAATTTCAATATCCACCATATGTCTTTCTGGCATTAATCACAGTATCGCATCAGAATCATGTGACAGCCGTTCAAACCACCCAAAAAATTGTCAAAACCTTAAGGACATATGTTGGGGAGGATACCGTCATCCTGGGGCCGTCCCCCTCACCAATATCACGGGTGAAGGATAGATATCGCTGGCAATGCATGGTAAAATATAAACAAGAACCTCAACTGCGAACATTAATCTATAAAATTATTCGGCAATTTGACGAAGAAATGCGTAAAGACGATTTGCAGATATCGGCAGATATGCAGCCATACCAACTCATGTAGCCAAAGCTGAGCGTTATGAAAATACGCCAAAATAGGATTTGAATGTATTTTGTGGGTGGGTGTTAAAAGGACTGTAATGCTTACGGAAAAGAGTCTGCCGGAAAGGAGTAGCGCCTAATGAAAAGACTTGTATTTATGGGAACACCGGATTTTTCTGTGCCCATTTTGAAACGACTTATACAAACAGACTATGACATTGTTCTGGTTGTGACACAGCCTGACCGGCCTAAAGGCAGGAAAAAGGTCATCACATCTTCTCCTGTTAAGAAAACAGCTGAACACTTTGATATTCCGGTGTTCCAGCCGGATAATCTAAAAGATGAATACTCAAAAGTTCTCGCTTATGAACCTGATATTATCATTACAGCAGCTTATGGACAAATTTTGCCGATCGAACTGCTTGAAACTCCTGAATTCGGCTGTATCAATGTTCATGCTTCATTATTGCCTGAGCTCAGGGGCGGGGCTCCGATTCATTACGCTATTTTACAAGGAAAAAAGGAAACGGGTATCACCCTCATGTATATGGCCGAAAAACTGGACGCCGGTGACATTATCGCCCAGCAGTCGGTGAAAATTGCGGACACTGATCATGTCGGGACACTGCATGATAAACTCTCAGTAACGGGTGCTGATCTTTTGGCTGACAAACTGCCCGAGATATTTGCCCAAAATATCATTCCTGAAAGTCAGGATGAGAGGCTGGCGACATTCGCCTTTAACATTAAGCGCGATCAGGAAAGGATCGATTGGCAGAACCCGCATGATGTTATTTATAATCAGATTAGAGGGTTGCACCCCTGGCCTGTTGCGTTCACGACTTATAGGGGTGATCAGATGAAGGTATGGTGGGCCGAAAGAGATGATCATACCTATAAAGGAAGTCCCGGCGAAATTGTTAACATCCCGAATAATGAAGCCTTTATCGTTGTATGCGGTAATCAAAAAGGTGTTCGGATAACGGAAATACAACCTGCAGGTAAAAAACGGATGACGGTGAATCAATATTTGCAAGGAAAACCTGACCGGATAAAGACAGGTATTGTAATGGGGGATTAGATGGAAAACTCTCAGGTAAGAGAAGCAATCGTTGAATTGCTCGTGCGCATCGAACAGGACAGCGGTTTCAGCCACCTGTTAATTGATCAGGAAATTAAATCCCGCAACATTCCGGAACGAGACGAAGCTCTTTTGACAGAGGTTGTTTATGGAACTATTCAACGAAAGCTGACACTGGATTATTACCTAGAAGCCTTTGTCGATAAAAAGAAAAAGGTTAAACCGTGGGTGCGCATGCTCTTGCGCATGTCTGTTTATCAGATGCATTTTCTGGACAGGATTCCCGATCATGCTATCATTCATGAAGCTGTTGGTATTGCTAAACAGCGGGGGCATAAGGGGGTTGGGTCCTTTGTCAATGGTGTGCTAAGAAGCATGCAACGCAAAGGTGTCCCAGACACAAACGCCATTGAAAACAAAACGGAACGCCTGACAGTTGAAACCAGTCATCCGGAGTGGCTTGTTAAACGGTGGCTAGATATGTATGGTTATGATATGACAAGGGATATGTGTCATGCTAATCTGGAGCGAAAACCATTATCGATTCGCATACAACCATTAAAAATAAGCCGCCAAGCCGCAATGGATGAACTGCATGAACTCGGATTTGACATAAGACCATCAGCTTTTTCCGAACAGGGTATTATAGTTGATTATGGTAATATATTGCGGACAAGGCTTTTTGAGGAAGGCTATGTCACTATTCAGGATCAAAGCTCAATGCTTGTAACAGAAATGCTTAATGTTGAGCCAGGCATGTCCGTTCTGGACGCATGCAGTGCGCCGGGAGGCAAAGTGACCCATACTGCCGAAAAAATGCAAAACAAGGGATCAATCCATGCCTATGACCTTCATGCCAAAAAAGCAAAACAAATAAGCCAAAGAGCAGCTGAGCTTGATTTAACGATTATTGATGCCAAACCCGGTGACGCCCGTAAACTACAGGAAAAACATGAAACAGAAAGTTTTGACCGTATTCTGATTGATGCACCATGTTCGGGCTTCGGTGTTATCCGCAGCAAGCCGGATATTAAATATAATAAAACGGCGGATGACATTAACCGTTTAGCAAAGATTCAGTCAGAGATACTGAAGAATGCGGCGCCATTATTGAAAAAAGGCGGACTGTTAATATACAGTACTTGTACAATTGATAAAGTAGAGAATGATGACGTTGTTAAAGCCTTTTTGATCGAAAATCCGGAGTTTGTTACAGACACAGCCTTTTTTGAACAGCTCCCTTCCATGACACAGTATTCACCGGGGCTCTCCGAAATCGGGCTGCAATTATTTCCGCAGACATTTTCAACCGATGGCTTTTTCCTGACCAGGATGAAGCGAATATAATCAGCGTGCAGGTTATTAGGGCACGTTTGCTGCTGAGAGGTGTACAAAGTGAAAGCATATTTTCAAACAGATCAGGGACGTATCAGACCACATAATGAAGATGACGGCGGCGTGTTTTATAATCAAACAGGGCAGTTGCTGGCAATCATTGCTGACGGGATGGGCGGCCATCAAGCAGGGGATGTCGCCAGTCAAATGGCCACCTCCTTTATTCAGAATAAATGGGAACAGGCTGATAGCTTTCAGTCATCTGAAGCATCTGAGAAATGGCTAAAGGACGCCTTTGAAGAAGCGAATCTAGCCCTTCTGGAACACGCTCAAAATAATGAGGCATGTGCCGGGATGGGAACGACTGTTGTCGCAGCAATTTGTACAGATGAATTTGTTGCTGTTGCTCACATTGGTGACAGCCGCTGTTATAAGTTGACAGATGGGGAATTCAAACAAATAACGGAAGATCACTCATTGGTTAATGAGCTTGTTCGATCCGGTGAGCTCAGTGAAGAGGATGCTGAACACCATCCGCGCAAGAACGTATTGCTGAAAGCACTGGGAACTGAAGCTGATATAACCCCTGATACCCAATCAACAAAATGGCGGTCGGAGAGTAAGCTTTTGCTCTGTTCTGATGGGCTGACCAATAAGGTGACGGATGAAGAACTTTCATCATTCATTCAGGAACAAGAGGATGTCAGGTCAGTTGGACGTGATATGATCGAACTCGCCAATGAGCGTGGCGGCGAGGATAATATCTCACTCGTGATTGTGCATCATGAAAAGTGCGTGGAAGAGGGTGAGGCCTAATGCTGGACGGGCATCTGCTGAATGAACGTTACAGGATAAAAGGATCCATTGGCGGCGGTGGTATGGCCGACGTTTATCTTGCAAAAGATACGATTTTGGACCGTAACGTGGCAATTAAAGTATTGCGTCTCGATTATGCCAATGACGAAGAATTCATTGCCCGCTTTGACCGGGAAGCACAATCAGCAGCAAGTTTGTCCCACCCGAATATTGTCAGCATTTATGATGTCGGTGAAGAAGACAATATCTTATTCATGGCGATGGAATATGTAGACGGGTTAACTCTCAAGGAATACATACAACATTACGCACCGCTTGATGTGGAAGAAGCATTGGATATCATGACACAGATTACATCAGCGATCACCCAGGCACACGCCAACGATATCATACACCGGGATATTAAACCGCAGAATATTTTAATTGATACATACGGTCAAGTCAGAGTGACAGATTTTGGTATTGCGATCGCATTGAGCTCAACAGCTCTTACCCAAACCAATTCCATTCTGGGGTCTGTCCATTATTTATCTCCTGAACAGGCCCGCGGTGGGACGGCAACCAAGAAATCCGATATCTATTCGTTGGGTATTGTCCTGTTTGAGTTATTAACGGGAACGCTTCCTTTTTCAGGGCAATCACCGGTTTCAATTGCGTTGATGCACTTGCAGAATGATACGCCGTCGGTAAAACAGTATAATCCAGATACTCCGCAATCCGTAGAAAACATTGTGTTAAAAGCCACAGCCAAAAATCCTTTTCATCGTTATGATTCAGTATATGACATGGAAAGTGATTTGGAAACGGCATTGGATCCGGAAAGACTCAATGAAGAAAAATTTGTCCCTCCGGCAGAAGAGGGGGAAGAGACAAAGGCTATACCGATTATAACCGATAATCAAATTGAAGGGGAACAGACCGATGATACAATTGCCGGCCCGTCAAATGATACCACAAAAGCGTATACGTCCGGGAATAATACAACTCCTGGTAAGAAGCCTGAAAAAAAACGGCGAAGAAAAAAATGGCCGTTCATCTTTGGTGTGTTTTTATTGCTGGCAGCTGGCGCGGCAGTGTTCTTCTTTATTCCTGGGGTGCTTCAGCCTAAAAATGTTGACATACCGGATGTTAGTGGTATGCGGTACGAAGAAGCTTTAGATGAATTACATGCACTAAACCTGAATACAGAGCGTGGTCAGGTGTATTCAGATGAGGTTGATGAGGATAATGTGATACGAACAGATCCCAAAGCCGGCAGTACCGTAACGGAAGAGGAGACCGTTACAATTGTTGTCAGCAAGGGCAAAGAAACAGTGGCATTTGATGATTATGTTGGCCAGAGCTTTGATCAAGTAAAGCGAATACTCGAGAATCAGGGATTCACGGATGTTTCTGCGAATGAATCGTACTCAAGCGATTATAATGCTGGTGACATTATGAAGCATGTTTTCCCTTCTCCGGGAACTGAAGTTATACCGGACGAAGCTGAGGTGGTCTTTGACGTCAGTATAGGACCTGAGCCAATTAGTTTAAATAACGTGAAAGGAATGAGTGAACAGGAGGCCATTAAGTCCTTGGAGGAGCAAGGGTTGAACGCTTCAATTAAGAAAGAAAATTCTTCCGACACTCCTGAAGGTGAGGTAATCCGTCAAGAACCGGAAGCAGGAGGTGAAGTTGGAGCGGGTGATACCATTAATGTTTTCGTTTCATCAGGCCCCGAGGAAAAACCACCTGTCAATCATGAAGAAACTTTTACGGTAACCTACAACCCGAAGCAGGAAAATGATGATAATGATAAAACGATAGAACAAACGGTTAAAATTTACATTGGTGATAATAACCGTTCGCTTTCAGAAGTCTATGAAGAATACAAGATAACCGAAGACAGGGAATTTACAATATCATTGACCATAGCCCCTGACAGTGTAGCAGATTATCGGGTTATGCGTGATGATGAAGTAGTTATCGACAAGTCAATTTCTTATGAAGAAGCGGAAGGTGAATAAATGGCTGAAGGCAGAATTATGAAAGCAATTAGTGGATTTTATTACGTCAAAAGTGGTGATCAGGTAATTCAATGCAGAGGACGTGGTGTACTACGTAAACAAAAGATCACACCCCTCGTCGGTGATTTTGTGGAATTTGATGGGACTCATCCTGAAGAAGGATATATTTTTTCCATCAAGTCAAGACGTAATATGCTGAATCGTCCGCCGGTGGCGAATGTGGATCAGGCAATCATTGTCAGTTCAGCCATTATGCCAGATTTCAATCCGCTCTTGCTGGATCGTTTTTTAGTACTCACCGAACTCAAGAGAATCAGTCCGGTTATTGTTATCACGAAGAAGGATCTCTTATCCGATAAGGAGTTGGAATCGATTGAAGCTTATCAAGACCTATATAAGGAAGTCGGTTATTCAACCGAATTAATTTCTTCCAGAGAATTGGAGGAACCTGACCGTTTAAAAAGTCATTTTTCCGGTCAGGTTTCAGTCATCGCCGGGCAATCGGGCGTTGGAAAATCATCGTTATTAAACGCTATAAACCCCTCGCTTGAACTCAAAACGGATGATATTTCCAAAAGTCTGGGCCGAGGAAAACATACAACAAAACATGTCGAATTGGTCGAAGCAGGTAATGGTCTTGTAGCTGACACACCAGGATTCAGCTCACTTGACTTCAATGAAGTCACTTCCGGAGAATTAGGTGACTGCTTCCCGGAAATAGCTGAACTGAAAGTAAATTGCAGATTTCGTGGCTGTCTTCATAACAAAGAGCCTGGCTGTGCGGTGAAAGAGGTGGTATCAAACGGGGAGGTTTCGTCAAGTCGTTATAGCCATTACCTGCGTTTTTTAGACGAAATTAAATCACGAAAGCCGAGGTATTAGAATGATAAAAATTGCACCTTCCATATTAGCAGCTGATTTCTCTCAGCTCGGTAAAGAAATACAAGATGTTGAAAAAGGCGGTGCGGATTATGTCCATGTTGATGTGATGGATGGCCATTTTGTTCCAAATATCACAATTGGCCCACTCATCGCTGACTCCATTAAGCCGCATACACATCTTCCTCTAGATGTACATCTGATGATTGAGAACCCGGATCAATATGTTGCTGTCTTCGCCGAGTCTGGTGCATCAATCATTACGGTTCATCAGGAAACATGCCCGCATTTACACCGGACGATTCAACTGATTAAGGATCATGGGGTAAAAGCAGGAGTTGTAATTAATCCGGCGACCCCTGTTGAGACAATCCGCGATGTTATTCATGATGTTGATCTGGTGCTGCTCATGAGTGTTAATCCGGGATTTGGCGGTCAATCATTCATCGGCCATACAGTGAAAAAAATAGAACAAGTTGCCGCCTGGCGAAAACAGCAACAATTACATTTCGAAATCGAGGTTGACGGCGGTATTAATCGTGAAACGGCAATATTATGCACAAAGGCCGGTGCCGATGTGCTGGTTGCCGGAAGTGCCATTTTCAGCAAATCTGATCGAAAGCAGGCAATCGCAGGAATTCGCCAGGCAGCTGGAAAGGCGGAATAACCTGTGTTACATATTGGTATTATGGGGAATGGTCCAGAGCAACTGGTGCCGGAACTCCAAGATTACGAAAATGTGATAGATGTCTGGATTGGTGCTGATCGGGGTTCTCTGACATTAATGGAGAATAATATCACACCGGATTATGCTGTCGGCGATTTTGATTCCATGGATGATAAAGATAAAACTGTAGTGCGAAAACAGGCAGAAGTATTTGCACAATATCCCTCTGAAAAAGATCAGACAGATCTGGAAATTGCGCTGGACCAAGCTTATGCATTAAACCCGGAAAAAATTTATTTGTTCGGCGTAACGGGAGGACGACTTGATCACGAATTAATCAATGTCCAACTGCTTTATTCCATAATGAATCGGAAGATTAAGGGGCTGATTGTGGACAGTCAAAACCTGATCGAATTATTTGAGCCGGGCACGCATAAAATTAGTTATAACAGAAATTATCCGAATATGTCGTTTGTCCCTTGCACAGAATGTGTGAGAGGTCTGACACTGCAGGGGTTTTATTATCCGTTAACCAATGAAACGATTGCGTGGGGATCGACACTCTGCATTTCAAACAAGCTTATTTCAGATTTTGGTACTTTTTCGTACGAAGAAGGCATACTATTAGTAATAAAGAGTCGTGATGTCCTGTAAGTGCGATTTTATTGATAGCTTTGTTTGTAAACAGAGGAGGCGGAGAACTCATGAAATTTTATACTATTAAGCTCCCAAGGTTTATCGGCGGATTTGTAAGAGTCATCGCCGGTGTTTTCAAAAAAGACAAGTGAACCGGGGTTAGTCGGCTTTTGTCATGTTATTGGCAAAAGCTTATTTTATCACACTAGAAAGTATATAATGTTTAGCCCTATCGATGCTTCAACGCATATTGCTACGTCAGGCTTTCCCATTAAGGTATTGTAGTCATCCTGTGGGAAAGTGGGCAGTTCAATTAAAGATTTTCATTTCTATCTTCTGAAATAAAAAAGCATCCCTATAAAGGATGCTTTTAGTCATACGCTAATTAGTATTATTAAACACGTTGTACTTTGCCTGATTTTAGGGCGCGGGCAGACACATAAACACGTTTTGGCTTGCCGTCTACCATAATACGGACTTTTTGTACATTAGCTTTCCAATTGCGTTTATTTGCATTCATAGCGTGCGAACGATTGTTTCCGGTGCGGGTTTGACGTCCGGTCACGGTACATTTTCTAGCCATTGTAATCCCTCCTGATTAAACTGTTTCCTGCAATTACTTATCCAATTTATCATAATTGTTCCCGCAATGCAATTACTGGCATGCAAGCCTGTAGTATAGCAAAGGGCTTTACAGAATCTGCATGGAACACAGCTCGTATACTACTTTCAGTATATTATGAGCTGTTTTCCGGGTGCTGATGATATACAGGATAAAGAAAAATTCCTTGACAGAACAAAGCTAATCATCCATTGTTATAAGAGGCAAATACGTAAATACTTTCCATAAATGCAGGGTTATAGTAAAATAACCCTATAATATGTGTTCAAAATAATGACGATCCGGGGATGCAAAACGATGGCGCCTGTGAATGGAATGTGCATTCAGGCGCTTGAGTGGTATAAGGTTCATGCTGAAATTTAATGGGTTATTTTTAACTGGATTTTTTGAAGAACACCCGATAATGAGTGTGATGTTAAAGGAGGATCATAATGTCCATAGAACTGAATACCAACGATGGTCAGGTAACCATAACAAATGAAGTGATATCTACAATTGCGGGGGGTGCAGCCGTTGAATGCTACGGTATTGTCGGCATGGCATCGAAAAGCCAAATAAGGGACGGTATCGCTGAGATTCTTAGGAAAGAAAACTTCTCAAAAGGTGTTATTGTCAGACAAGAGGAAACCCACCTTCATATTGATATGTATATCATTGTCAGTTATGGGACAAAAATTTCAGAAGTTGCGCATAATGTGCAATCTCAAGTGAAATATACACTTAGCAAATCGCTGGGACTTGAAATTGATTCGGTGAATATTTATATTCAGGGTGTTCGGGTTGCTAAAGAATAAGCACAGTAACGTGGAATAACCCCTTTATTGCTTATTGCTGTTATGAGGGAGGAAAGTATTGTGACATTAGAAACGCTAAATGGTGCGATGTTGACGCAAATGATACTTTCAGGTGCGCACCATTTGAAAAACAATGCCGAAAAAATAGATACTTTAAATGTTTTTCCCGTTCCGGACGGTGATACCGGCACGAATATGAATTTATCAATCACTTCCGGAGCGGATGAAGTCAAAAAATTAAACAGTGAACATATTTCAGAGGTCGCCGGCGCTTTTTCAAAAGGACTGCTTATGGGTGCGCGCGGGAACTCCGGCGTAATCTTGTCCCAGTTGTTTCGCGGGTTTGCAAAAGGGATGGAGCAGAAGCAATCATTGTCAGCCACAGATTTGGCCGAGGCCTTTAACAGCGGCGTGAACACAGCTTATAAAGCGGTTATGAAACCAGTTGAAGGGACTATTTTGACCGTTGCCAATGATGCAGCTAAAACAGCTGTTTCTACAGCGGAATCCGAAAAGGATATAATCGCTATAATGGATAAGGTTGTTAAAGAAGCAAAGGCATCACTGAAACGCACGCCTGACCTATTACCTGTGTTGAAAGAAGTAGGTGTGGTCGATTCCGGGGGTCAAGGGCTTGTCACGATTTATGAAGGATTTCTGGCGGCATTGAAAGGTGAAGACGTTCCCGAGTCAGATACAGATGACATTGAAATGGATGAAATGGTCAATGCTGAGCATCATAAAATCGCCCAGGACTTCATGGACACTGCTGAAATCGAGTATGGGTATTGTACAGAATTTATGGTCAGATTTGAACCGGACAAGCTGGAAAAACATCCGTTTAATGAAGAGACGTTCCGTAACGAACTAAATGCATACGGTGATTCCCTTCTAGTGGTTTCGGATGATGACTTTGTCAAAATTCACATCCATGCGGAATATCCGGGCGAAGTGATGACACTTGGACAGCGTTATGGCGCCTTAACCAATATGAAAATTGAAAATATGCGGGATCAACATACAGCTATTATTGGTGAAAATAAAAACACGGCACAAAAAGAAAAAACTGAATATGCGATCGTGACTGTGGCAATGGGGTCCGGAATTAAAGAACTGTTTGAAAGTCTTGGAGCTTCAGTTGTCATCGAAGGCGGACAAACGATGAATCCCAGCACTCAGGATATCGCAAGTGCAATTGAGGAAGCAAATGCACGTAATGTCCTGATTTTGCCGAACAATAAAAATATTGTCATGGCAGCTGAACAAGCGGCAGAACTAGCTGGGGTGAATGCCGCGGTTGTACCGACCAAAACTATTCCACAAGGTATAAGCGCGCTCTTGGCATTCCATCCGGAAACTCCTATTGATAAGAATCGTCAATTGATGGAAGCTGCCGGCAACGAAGTTAAAACAGGACAGGTTACATATGCGGTCCGCGATACGACAATCGATGGTATGCAGATTGAAAAAGATCATTTCATGGGATTGGCAGATGGATCGATTAAAGCTACAAGTCAGGATAAAATCGAAACCGTTAAAGCGCTGCTTGCTGAAATGATTACAAGGGATGCTGAGATCCTTACCATATTACAAGGTGAAGACGCCAGTGATGAAGATGTGGAAGCAATCAAGAAATATATTGAGGATGAATACGAGGACGTTGAAATAGAAGTTCACGAAGGTAATCAGCCGATTTATTCGTTTATTTTTGCAGTTGAGTAGTTAGAAAACTCGGCATTCGCCACGTCTTATAGCGGGTGCCGAAGTTTTTTATAAGGTCATCCATAATTTATACTTTCTGACGTTATTAGAAGGTTAAAAATGGCCCCCTTGTGCTCTAAAGGGGGCCATTTTTAAATCCCGATAATTTTCATGACAAAATGGAACAGGAACAAACCGGAAATAACCACGAGTATTCCTGAGAGATCTTTCTGCCTGCCCATCGCGATTTTCACAATCGGATAGGCGATGAACCCGAACGCCATGCCGTCAGCAATACTGTACGTGAATGGTATCATCGCAACAATCAAAAATGCCGGCAGTGCTTCTGACATATCGTCCAGCGGAACATTCCGGAGATTTTGTGCCATCAATACACCAACGATAATTAAAATCGGGCTGATGGCCATACTGGGTATCATGGATATCCATGGAATGATTAATAATGTTGCCAAAAATAATAGTCCTGCTGTGACAGCGGTTCTTCCAGTTTTGCCATTAGAAGCGATAATAGCTGTATTCTCAGCTGCTGAAACGGTTGGTGACGTCCCAAAGAATGCACTCAATAATGCTGAACAGGCAGTGACCTTGTAAGCCTTGCTGTAACTATTTTGCCGTTTCAGCATGTGGAGTTGTCCGTGCAATATCCCCATGTTCTCAAATATAAGAATGATGGTTAAGGGAAAAACAGCCAACCAAAAATCCAGATCATCTGCGGCTGCAAATGAAGGGAAAAACAGTATATGATCCATATTCAAATGAATCGATTTCCCTGTTGGATCCACCCCGAATATAAAAGCGAGAATTGTTCCGGCAACCATTGTGAATAGGAAATTTGCCGGTATATTTTTCATAAATAAAAATATCGCAATAAATAAGGTCAGCAAACTGACAATGAATACAGGTGACGTAAAATCTCCAATGGCAATAATCGTTTGTTCTCCGCTGACAATAAGGCTGCTTTTTTCCAGACCGATTAGAATCAGAAAAAAGCCAAGCCCAACGGTAATGGCATGCTTTAACGATTCAGGGATAGCCGCTTTTAATAACGATCCCAATTTTGTGAACGTTGTAATAAGAAAAAGTATAGAAGCGACAAGAACAACCGCTAAAGCTTCCTGGAATGAAAGACCGGCACTTTCAACAATTGAATAGGCAAACAATGCATTAATGCCCATACCCGGAATGATGATTAATGGCAATTTCGCGTATAAGCCCATCAGAGTGGTACCGGCAAAACTCGCAAGGATTGTTGCGATCATGCCGCTTTCCAATGATATACCCGTTTCACTGAGAATCGTGCCATTCACTACCACAATATAGAATGTTGTTAGATAACCGATTAAGCCGGCAATTATTTCAGTACGCCACTTTCTGCCGGTATCCTGAAACGTCATGCTGTCTTGATAGGACATATGATGTCACCATTATTTTACTGCCCCTCTCCCGCCCGATCATACATGATTTAAACGTACAATCCACAAGTGATTATTATAGAGGTGTTTTACAAAGAAGTCAATCATATCAGTGTTTATGAGGGTTTTAAAAGTTGAAAATAAGCTTTCTGCCACCGTCCTGCCACCGTAATTGAATTTTGGGTGGCAGTTATTCATTCATAAGGTTTTCAAAAATATCCACGGTTTGATTACTCATTTTTTCTGTAAGATGTGAATAGGTATCTAATGTAAGGCTGGTTTTCTTATGCCCTAACCGCTTCTGTATATCTTTAACAGGAGCACCCTGTTCTAGCAATAAAGTGGCATGGGTGTGCCTTAATCCATGGAAATGCATGTTGATGCCTAATTGTTTATTCATCTTTTTAACGTAATATTTAATGTGGGTAGGTGTTATGAACTGCCCATTTTCTTTTGTACAGACAAAATCACTATCAAAGTAAAACTCACCGTACTTTAATTTGTTTTGCTTCTGCCATGTTTTGTGACGTTTCAGGATATTAATGAGCGTATCACCTATTTTGATATCACGATAAGATGACGCAGTTTTAGGTGAATCTACATCCCACCTACCCCCATGATCTACCATCGTGCTGTCTATTTTAATCATACCCTTATTTAAGTCCACGCTGGACCACTTCAAAGCACACACTTCTCCTGACCTTGCGCCGGTATTTAAACCGATGTGAAACGGCAAGTAAAGTGTATTATCTTCTGTCAGATGGCTTGTAATTTTTTTGATGGACTGCATGTCCAATATTTTTAAATCATCCCGTGTGGGCTTTCTTTGTTCCTGCCTGGGGAGCTCCACATACTGCATCGGATTATCTTTTAATAATTGGTAAGGAAATACAGCTTGTTTCAGCGAACGTTGCAGCACAGCTCGGATTAAAGATAACGTCCTATGTTTAAACCCCGCCCGATGCTTATCATTAATAAATTTTTGCAGTGTTTCTGGCGTTAATGAACGTAGTTTCAAATCGCCCAAAGCAGGGTTAATGTGGTTTTTGACTATACCTTTATAATTCATGACCGTATAGTATTTCAGATTGATCTCTACATATTCTTCAATCCAGAATTGAAAATAGTCATGAACGGAAGTATCAGACGGTTCAAAGAAAACGCCCTCATTATCATATTCGGCAAGTTTTTTTCGTAGCACCTTTTCAGCTTCTGTTTTAGTCGACGCACTTGTTTTCCGTTCAATTCGTTTGCGCTTACCGTCTACGGTGCTTAGGTCGAAATAATAATACCAGGATCCATAGCGTTTGCGAACTCCGCCTTGCATGTTACCCCTCCTAGTAAGAATATATGTTCCATCTTAATGATAAAAAATTTTAATGAGAAGTTGTTCTGGTATACCATATTGTTCAATGGCTTCTTTAATGGTGATAGATTGACCACCTCCTTGTTGAAACAAAAGTTCAACCGCAAATAGATTTGCCTCCTGTTCAATCTTATCCGTTGAGTAATAAGTATGTGACTTTAGAAAAGACGTATTTACTTCTGGGTGCAGAACAGCATGTCCTAATTCGTGACAGCATGTGAATAATTGTTCTTCTTGAGATGAATCTTCATTGATGTGAATGATGGATACACGACACTTTCTTGTATGGTAACCTAATAAACTTCCTAAAGGGAGTCTTCTTATTAATATACCTTTTTCCTTTGCAATTACAAAGGGGTTATTCGTACCATGTTTTTTAACTAATTGACCGACCTTCCTTTTAATATTCATCCATCGCACTCCTAATCTCTATATTTTTTAGGCGTGAATTTCTGTTTAGCAACTCTTTTAGCTATGCGTAGTGACTGTTCTAAGGATGCCAGTAATAATTCTTTGTCTTCTTCACTTAATTCATCCATAGTACTACCGTCTGCTGCAGCGAAACCGGATTTATTATTCATACTATCAATCATTCGTTGCAATTCATTTTGAATGTCCTTTTCATCTTCTTCGGTTAGATCATAATATCGTTTTTTGTCTGTTCGGCCGAGAAGATAATCAGTGGATACGTCGAAGTAATCGGCCGTGAGTTCTAATGTTTCTGATTTCGGGCTTTGTTTTTTCCATTTATAAAAAGCATTTTCGCTAAACCCGAGTTTTTGAGCTACTGTTTTTAAATTCTCGCCTCGTTGTTCCGCTAATTCTTTAACCCTTTCAAATAGCATAATTTCAACCTTCCTATCCGCTTATAGAAAATAAATTATACTTTTGGATAATAAATGGTTGACTAAAGTATCCAACTGTATTATTATATTCACATAAGCTACTTAATCAGCTAAAAGATAACAAAAACACAACCTACAAAAAATACAATTTTGACGCTGGGGAGCAGAAAAATGTATTGTTACAGGCTTTTTTTAAGTCTTATTTAGCTATGCTTTAATAGTATACTATTGGATATTTTTTGTCAATACAGTTAGCTAGTTTTGTAGCTTAATTATAAAAACTATTCGCACCTGAGTATCAATATTTGAACGAGCGGAGCATGCGACGATGGATCGTTTAAATCCTAAGCAGCGCCAATAGGTAACGCCAAGACTTCAAATCTTGATGCTTGGGTGTGAGTGGAGGAAAAGAGGTGAGAGGAGTGGGAGAATATCATACTCCAAATAAATATAGTGAAGCAAACACTAAAGTATTAATAAACAACTTCAGGACTGAGAACCCGAATTATTTTGATTCAGAAAATCTTCTCAGTCCCGCAAAAATGATTCTGGAAATTGATTTTTACAGCAAGGATTATTCACCGGAAAAATTCACTGAGTTCATGGAAAAGTTTACAACGTTCCTGAAAGAAGAGGGTTATTCATAATCCTAACATTTTATCAAGAACACTATTTGCTATGCGAGAAAGCATTGTAATTGAAACATTGCCGGACAGTTTTTTGGAAGCATCTTTTGTTTTCGACCAAACAATATTGTCTCTGATATTATCCAAAAATTCGTGTCCTTGCCACGTTAAAGAAGAAACGGACAAAAAGTGTAACTCATTATCGGCATTCTTATGATTTCCGTTTAAATAGCCGATTTCAATAAGTTTAAGGATAGCGTAAACAGAAACGTCATGTCCGTATGTGTTAAATGTATCGGTTTTTTCCAATTGAGCCAAGTGCATATGACCGTTCAGGGTTAATTTATCTTCTAACTCAATTAGTACTGATCGAACACAATCGTGATTTAATTCCAATATTAACACCTCCCTTATAGGGATATTATACCAAAAAAGGAGAGATAAAATGTCTGAATTAATTCCAACCATCAACGATAAAGACCGCATCTTAGTTAGTGGCCGTGATTTGCATGATTTTTTGGAGATTAAAACAGCATATAAGGATTGGTTTCCTAGAATGATGAAATACGGATTTGATGAAAACCTTGATTATAGACCTATTGCTCAAAAAAAAGCAACAGCTCAAGGTAACGAAACAACATATATGGATCATCACCTGACCATTGATATGGCAAAAGAAATTTCCATGCTTCAACGGAACGAAAGAGGTAAGCAAGCCCGTCAATATTTCTTGGATCTTGAGCGCAAATGGAATAGTCCAGAAATGGTAATGAAACGCGCAATGGACTATCTCAATGAACGAGTTGAACAGCTCGAGACGCAAAACCTTGTTCTTACTCAACAAAATAATGAGTTGCAGCCTAAAGCTTCTTATTACGACATGGTACTACAAAATAAATCACTCCTATCTGTATCAAAGATAGCTAAAGACTATGGGATGAGTGCTATTAAACTGAATAAGTTACTTCATGAACTAGGTGTTCAATACAAACAAGGTGATATCTGGTTACTTTACGCAAAACACCAGGACAAAGGTTATACACAAACTACTACACATGTAATTGATGCAGATAAATCCAGAGTGCAAACCAAATGGACGCAAAAGGGAAGGTTGTTCATTTACTCATTGTTAAAAGAGCAAGGGATCTTTCCACTTATTGAAAGAGAAGAACAAAAGGAGGGTTAATCATGTCAGAAGAATTAGCGGTGAAAGTTAAGTCGGAGCTATTCAAGAAAAAAATGAGTCAAAAAGAGTTAGCCAATTTGATAGGCATTTCAAGTGTTTACTTGTCCGACATCATACATGGCCGTAAAACAGGACCAAAGGCACAAGAACACGCAAAGCACATTAAGAAGATTCTAAGCATCTAAAGGGAGGCAATTTCTTGAATAAACTACTAACGGTAACCGAAGCTGCCGGATTGCTCGGCGTCAATCGCAATAAAGTCTATAACCTTATCAATCATGGCCATCTGCAAGGGTTAAAACTTGGCAGCATGAAAATATCCACTTTTGAGTTAGACGACTTCATGAAGCGAAATGCCGGTAAGGACTTTTCAGATTTAAACAATGTAAAGGAGTTGGGATAAATGCAAAACATTCAAGCAAAACAAAGCATGACAACAGAAGAATTGGCGGCACTAGAGGGTGAATTCGAGGAAGCTAAAAAACCTAAATGGGTGACATACACATTGTGGTTTTTCCTTGGTGGCATAGGCGGTCACAGATTTTATGTAGGTGACACAGGATATGCATTCGCAATGCTTTTCCTAAATTGGGCGACATTAGGCATATGGGCAATCATTGATGTGTTCTTGATCGGCAAGCGATTGAGAAAGAGGAATTCTGAAATCGAAATGAATCTAATCAACCAAATTAAATTGTTTAATAGAAAAGGGTGAATTACATGAACGAACAAATGAAGCAAATCCGAGCGGAAGCCGTAGAGAAGGGTGTTGAGCAGGAATTTTTGCATCAGTTTTATGTCATTATGAGCGCTTCTGCCAAACATGGCACAAAAACAGAATTAATACCCGAACATGCACAAGGTGCGCTAGAAATTGCTTTGCGCAAGCGCGGGTATGATGTGGAGGTCAGTTAAATGCCAATAGACGAACATTACGAGCAAGAAGATATGGTCATGGTTTATGACGAAGTGGACAACATGATTCAAGTTGCTCTGAAAATGAAGGATTGTGCGGAAAAGGGCGTGTTTATCGATAAGGATAAATATATGGGAGAACTTGAATCGTCTTATCAAGTTTTAAAAATGCTCAACGATAAGAAAATCCGGCGCGACAATAATTATGAACAAAACAGGCAGTATTTTTAATGGAAAAAGTCATTCGTGCTGCAGTCTGTTTGGGTTTGTGGGCTTGGGTGATTTTTAGTATATAACGGGAGGCGATGGAGTGACGAATACAGAACTGCTGAATCTATTAGAAAAAAGATTGATAGAAAAAGGTTTCCCACACTCTGATGATAGAGATGACTTGTTCTTACACGAAGTATTTAACATTCTTAAAGACCATAAATAACGGATGTGATTAATTGTATAACATCGACGATTTTCAAATGAATGTAGCGGGTGCATTACTGGTCATGATTGCTGTTTCGGTTGCTATGTATTTTATGTAAAGGAGGAATCAATAATGATCAAAAAATATGATTTTAAGAAAGCGAAAAGAATTATAGAAAACAAGAAAGACTCAATCATCGAAGCGAGTTTAGGGATGCGTGAAGATTGGTTTTGGACTGCTAATGTTGTTTTTGAAAACGGTGCGTACATTGTGGAATTAGACAACATTGAAAAAGTAGCAGGAATTGACAGTTCTGATTGGGCAACGCCAGTTATCCGAATTGAATACAAAGGTGAAGTTGAGGAAGTGTTTGAATGCTTTACAGGCGATAATAATGGGATTGATCCATCTGGTGGGATGGCAACTAGCGGACCTTTAAGTAGACCTGTTCAAAAGAGTATGCCACAAGTTAAGAAATATGATTGATAGACCGCTGACGGCAATCAGCGATCCATCTAATAAATAAACTTACCAATATTATATGCGAAAGGAGGGTCAACATGCAAATCGGAATCATAGCCAACAAATGTGAAGCAAATGACTTGGACTTTGAATATAAAGCAGTCACAAGCGGCGTGTTTGTTTATGACGATAGCACATTAGTTTGCTACGGATATATGGACAAGTTCTCCAGTCAGGAGCTGGAACTCATGTCATACAAGATTGACTGGTACATGAGCGGTCATGAGCCAGCTAATCATATACAAGTTAATCGGACGACCGAATATGAGCGGAAGATGAAGGAAGTTGGGCATAAGCAAAGTGACTTTTTATAGGAGGTAATTAAATGACTGTACGTGAGTTGATTAATAATTTGCTTGATTACGATATGGATGCAGAAGTAAATTTTGAACTTGATTTACCTGAAACATATGAACGATTTGACTTTGATTTCGAGAACGAAATTAACGGTGATGTGACACTTCAAGCTGATGCTAGGGAATATGAATTGGTCGATAAACACAGATTGGAGTATTTAGAGGAATTGGAGGATGAAGTTAGATGAGTAAATTATATGAATTAACAGATTCGTTCCAACAGATACAGACCATGATTGAGGACGGCACTGAACCTGTCGGGTTTGTCTTCCTTGATGGTGCTTTTCCGGTTGATGAACTTGAATTGCTAGATTACAAGATTGACGCATATTTAAGCGGTGAGGATGCGACAAACATTGTGAAACACCCGCGGTCTGAACGGGAGATTATGAAGGATAACGGAATGAAGCAATCTGATTTTTTATAAGGGGAGATAAACGTGGCTCTGAAAAGTTTTGATGAATTATTCAAATTAGATTTAACAGACGAAGTTGCAAAAAGGCCAGTTAAGAAAAATTCCAATTTAACGCTCGATTATCTTGAGTGGGCTAATTGCATCAAATTATTGCATGAAAACGGTGCCGAAACAGTTAAATATGGAATGAACAAAAATGAAAATAATTATCCGTGTTTCTTTAATCATAACGGTGAAGCTCCATTCGTCAGTGTGTGGGTTGAAATTGACGGTGAGCGATATGAAGAAGATTACCCGGTTGTCAATGGAATTTATGTAGTAAATCAACCGAATCAGTTAGACATTAATAAAGCAAAGCAGCGCGGATTTGTTAAAGCAGTAGCAATAAATACCGGTCTAGGACTTGGTTTGTGGATTAAAGAGGAACAGGTTTTAAACAATGACAAAGAAGTTCAAAAAGAAATGAACAAAGACGAGGGCAAATCGCTCAACGATCAAATAACCAAACTATTTGCACAGTCTTTGCAGAAAGTCGGTACAAAAGAACATCTTTATGACATGTTGCAAAGCTCAAAGGATGAAGTGTCGAAATTGTATCGGTCAAATGACCATTCGGCCAAAAAGATACTTATCGGCCAGTTGGAAGTGATTTTGAATGATAACGTCAACGAATGATCGCTATAAGTACATTGGCGGTTCAGAAGCAAACATGATTTATCAAAACTATGAATCTAAAACATTTGTAAACTGGTGGGCTAAAAAGTTATCAGAATTGCCAGGGGACGAATTTACTAATAAATCAATGTCAGTCGGAACGATTTTAGAACACGACATATTAGATTTATATGAATCAGTTTACCATGTGCAAGGCGAACGTGAAGCGCAAAAGATTAAAGGGATTGCCAGGGCGAACACGGATTACATTTTAGGCGACAAAGTGAGCGACGTAAAAGCCACATATAAAGCGTTTGAGTGGTTTTTAAAAGAAAAAGTACCAATACACTACAAACGACAATTAATCCATTACGTGTACGTATTTGAGCTTAATAAGGCATCAATTATCGCTTACCAAGTTGATGACGAAACAGCCGATTATCCTTTTAACGATTTAGACCCGGACAAGCTTTTTGAAATTGATGTGCCGATAACTAAAAAGGAAGTAACCGAGCATAAGCAGCGACTTGATTACATGGAACATTGCCGAGAAATGAATATTTTTCCGAGGGGACTATGATATGCAGGTACCAAAAATAAACCCTAATCACCGGAGACGAAAACCCAAACAATCAGATGTCACCAGAATAACGCAGAAGGCACGCAAGGAAGTTTTATATCGTTCTGAGGGTAAGTGTGAGTGTTGCGGCAGAATGAGCGCATATGCCTTTGAAGTGGCGCATTTAAAAGGAGCCGGACAATATGGCCCTGGTTATGACCCATCCAACCTAGTCCTAGTTTGTGGCCCATCTGTAAACAGTAATACTTGCCACCATTGGTTAGATTCTACCGCAGAAGGCAGAAACTGGCGGATGAAAAAACGAAAAGAGTTGATGGAACTGTATGGCCAATCAAGGTAAAGAAATCCGATTGAATCAACTATATAAAGAAATTGAACAACTCAACCCGGAAATATTGCCGGACTTAAATAAAATGATCCGGCTTTATTCCCAAGCCCAAATGATAATTGGGTTTTTGGACGCAGACGCTTTATATCAATACGGATCGTTATATGCCGCAAGAAAACAAAAGCAGGCAGAGATCATGCAAAACACGGACGGCACGGTATCTAACAAAGAATCACAAGCGGAAATAGACACTTATTATTTGCGCGTTGAAGAAGCAGAAGCGAAATCAGAATCCCGCAAATGGCAGAACCTTTTTAAGTCAACAGATAATTTGATTATTGCGCTAAGGCGGGATGAACGGACAGCCATTGAAGAATACAAGAAAGCTAATGATTTAAATGATTGAACGGTCAAAGGTGATATTGCCGCAGTGGATATGGACAGATTCAAAAGACAAAACCGAATTTAAGCAAAATTTGTCCTTCTATATGCGGCGATACCCGGGATATAAGGTAATTGAAATAGGTAAGTATTATGCGGTCTGTGAGATTGCGAGGTGATAACTTGGCACGACCAACAAAACAAGGGGTGGATTATTTTCCGTTAGATGTCTATTTAGATGACAAGTTTAAATTCATTGAAATCAAGTACAATCTGGAAGGCTTTGCAATTGTCATCAAGTTGATGCAACGGATTTATTCACAGGGTTATTGGTGCAGATGGACAGAAGATGAACTACTTTTATTTGCGGATGAAATCAAAGCAGATCATCAATTAGTACAAAGCGTCGTTAATGAGTGTTTGAATCGCGGGATTTTCAACAAAGAACTACATGATAATTACAACATATTGACATCGTCAGGTATACAAAAACGTTACCAAGAGATAGTCAGACGCAGAAAAGTTGTCGATGTGACAGAAGAATACCTGCTTATTGACGGTGATTTAGGAGTTAATGACGACATTAACCCGTCATCAAGACAACACAATGACAGCAAAAGTACACAAAGTAAAGGAAAGGAAAGTAAACAAAAAGAAAGTAGTAGTCGCAAATACATTTACGACGACACGCATCTTTCCATGGCTGAATCGTTCTATAAAAAAATACTGGATAACAACCCTAACAATAAAAAGCCTGACTTTGAAAAGTGGGCTAACGAAATAAGGCTAATGATGGAAAGAGACGGAAGGAATGAAGAACAAATTACGTACTTGATGAATTGGGTGCAGCAAGATGATTTTGAAATGTCTAACGTCATGTCGCCCGATAAATTGCGGAAACGATTTGACCAATTGATTATGAAGGTTAAAAACCAAAAGTCAAAAACACCAAGTAAGGAGGACTTTGACCTGTCATGAATAAAGAACAAGTTTATGAAGTGCTGGCCTTGATTAGCGACAATTACCACAGCTTTGACATAACGCAAAGGAAGATTGATAACTGGGCTAATTTGTTAAGCGATCAGAACCCGGCATCGGTTATGCAAAAAGCAGAACGTCATATATTAAATGAAAAGTTTCCGCCAACAATTGCGGAAATTCGTACTCCGGTTTTCAAAAAGTCTCACGATCAAATCGAACATGAAAAAATGCTGAAGGAAAACGGGCTGTTATGAATTATTTAGAACGTGAAATATTAGGGTGTTTCTTGAAGGACAATACCCTTGTCAAAGAAACGGTTATTCAAATAAATCAATTTCAAGACGAATCTAGCAAGCTGTTATTTCAGTCTATGCTTAAACTTGCGGAAGAAAACAAAGCAATAGATCAGGTCACGCTCTTGTCAGACAACTACGATTACATACAACAAATGGGCGGCCCTGACTTTATCACACAATTAGAAGCAACTGGCGATATTGAGAACTTTGAATCCTATGAACGTTCCTTTATTGATGACTATAAAAAGCGTGAATCGGAACGAATTGCAAAAGATTGGTTGGCGCGTGATTCAAACAATGATGAATTGATTTCAGAACTACAAAAGCTGGATGATGTCAATTTGGCTAAAGGGCAGGACAAGCAAGAAACACTAAAACAGCTAGCGGATGAACCGTACATGGAGATTGATCGAAACGGCGTTCCCACTGGATTAAAGGATTTAGATGGATTATTAGGCGGTTTCCGCAACCAGTCAAGCTATATCATGGGCGCTCGGCCGTCAATGGGCAAGACGGCAACAATGCTTAAATTTGCGCTATCAGCATCTATGAATGGATTTGTCCCTCTTATGTTTTCGTTAGAAATGGGCGAAAAAAGCCTTGTCAGACGGTTGATAGCAACAGTAGGCAACATCAATTTGTTTCTTACAAGAAATCCTGGTGAGTTGATTGAAAGCAAAAAAGAAAGCTGGAAACAAGCTGTTAATGAATTGTATGCACTTGATTATGAGATTTATGACAAACCGATGCAGACAATTCCGAATATCCGGTCAGAGATAAGACGGGCCAAGCGCAAACATGAAGGTAAGCAAATAATTGTCTTTATTGACTATCTGACACTTATTCATAATCCGGGGAAATTTAACTCAGACCATGCCAAGGTGTCCGACATCAGCGCACGATTGAAAGCTATATCAAAAGAATATGATTGCCCGGTCGTCACATTGGCCCAATTATCGCGGGGCGTGGAACAAAGACAAGACAAGCGCCCGATGCTATCTGATTTGAGGGAATCCGGGAGTATTGAACAAGATGCAGACGCGGTTATGTTTCTTTACCGCGATAGTTATTACAACAAAGAGCAAGACGATAACGAATTAGAAATTATAGTCGCAAAGCACCGGGACGGACCAACTGGGACAGCAACAGTCTATTACAACAAAACAACTGGGAAAATGGGTGATTTGACTGACTATTAAAGAACTATTTGAACAGTCTTTTGAGTTCGAAGATTTACAGGCTTTAATTATGTTCCTGGTGTTTGAAAAGAAAGTAGTAAGCATGTCGGACGATGCACACGAACTGGATTTGTACTTCAAAGAAAAACACAGCATCCGAATGAACAAAGAACTGGCAGCTTACAAAAAGAAGATGAATATCAAATATGACCCATACATCTATGAACTGAAAAATGGACAAAAATCGCTATATGTGTATGCGTTCAATGAAAAACAAGCGGTGTTCATTGCTTCACAGAATTTGTTTTATGCAGAAAAAGTCCGAACGTGCGATAAATCGGAATTGATGAATTATAACGGTAAGGATATGACATTCAAGTCGATTACACAAAACAGAAAAGCGCCACAAATATTGGGAGGTTTTTAAATGATTAATAGGACGATAATTACCGGAAGATTAGTGCGCGATCCTGAACTTAGATATTCACAAAACGGCGTTGCTGTATGCAACTTCACAGTCGCGGTGAACAGAGCGTTTTCTAAGGACAACGAAGCCGACTTCATTAATTGTGTTTGCTTCAAAAAAACAGCTGAAAACCTAGCGAACTATCAATCGAAAGGCAATCAAATTGGAGTGGACGGACGCTTACAGACTCGCAATTATGAAAATAAGCAAGGTCAGCGCGTTTTTGTAACCGAGGTATTAGCAGATCAAGTCGCTTTCCTTGAATCAAAAGGTGGGCAAAACAATCAATCTAGTAATCAACCAAACAATAACAATGCTTTCAGCAGGGCGGAAAATCCCCCGAAAAGCGAAGCAGAACCAATTGACATCTCGGATGAGGGTTTACCATTTTAAAGAATATTCTGAAAGGAATTGACGACATGACAATTAAAATAAACATTCCGGGCGATCCGATAGCACAAGCTCGTCCTAGAGCAGTCAAGATGGGGAAGGGCATACGCATGTATGACCCTAAGCCCTCTGCCGATTATAAAAAGTATGTAGCAACGATAGCTAAACAGCATGCGCCAAATAAGCCAATAGAAAGCGCTCTGGGCGTTAAATTAAAGATTTACAGGCAAATACCCAAGTCCACAACAAAGAAGCGCAGACAGGCTATGAATGATGGAATTGAACGACCCATCGTTAAAGCAGACATCGACAATTACAGTAAGGCTATTTTGGATTCACTGAATGGCATTATATACAAAGATGATAGTCAGGTAGTAGGTCTATGGGCTGAGAAATATTACTCAGACAGCCCGTGCGCGATTATCGAAATAACGGAGGTGTTTTGATTGGATTTAACGCATTTAGAACACACAAAACAAAAATTCGCTGAAATGGCAAACACCCAAGAACGGAAAGGTATTCAGAAATACGGACAACCACTTGATCCATTAGAAGGCAGGGATTGGTTGACTATGTGCAGCGAGGAAATGGTTGACGGCTACAAATACCTTGTGGCAGAGCAGGAAAAGCGGAAATTTATTGCCAACAAAATACGCCGTCTGACGGATGACCCTGAAATAGATCACTGGTTGGACGCTTTGGAAGGACGCATATGATAATCAAATTCAAAATCAGCAAATACCGCAAACAATCAACGACGATAAATTTTGATGGGAAGTTGAGTAGCTATTGGCAAAGGGTATATTACGATTTATTTAAGGGGTGGTTTTGATGGAAATAAAAGTGAATGATCAACAACAACGTTTTTATTTGGCTGGAGATAGGTGGATACCGGCAATTGGCCATGAAATACAAGTAGGGAAATATTATTTTTGCGCTATACCGAAGGAAGACAGCGTCAACGTTTCTGACATTATCTCCGGGGTTAAGTTATTTGATATTAAAATGACACCCGCAATCATGGCCCAAACTACGACAAAAAAAGATACGATGGAGTTTTTGAAAAAAATGGGTGAAGTCACTGCTAATTGGGTTTCGTCCACAGAGAACTTTGATCGAAAAATAGCTGAAATGAGAAAGTCTGTTGTTGATAAATTAGGGGAGCGACCATCAACCGAAGATGTGGATGTGATATAACATGAAATTCTGGAAAGGTATGAAGTACCGTCCCATCGTCTCTGTGGTCAAAATGCGCGGCGAAAAACCAACAGTGATAGAAGTATCCGGCAGACGTTACGTGTACAGTCCGCAAAATGGTAACAGCGGGAGGGGCAAACATTGAAACGCATAATCCGATTGATTAAAGCGATTAGAGCGTATGATCCGGAGAAGTGGATGCGAGATGACGGCAAATGATATGCCAACACTGCCACGAACGTGACGGAAAACGACAAGGTATCTGCCAGCGCTGCCGAATGCGAATACGAGTCGATGCACGGACTGACAAGATAGTCGATGGGTATGAATACGATAAATTCAACCGCATGCGGTATCACCCTGATTTTCATTTTAAGCAAGGCCAGAAATGGACAGAAGAAGAACTCGAATATCTGTGTATGTTTTTCGATTATGACGATTCGAGGACGCTGTCGTTTGCATTAGGGAAGACGGAAACTGTTTGTCAGACCAAGGCATTAAGCTTAAAGAAAACGAAGATGTTTGAGCATTACAGGAATAATCATTTTAGGAAAATGGAGGGGTGAGTGTATGAGTGAAAAAGTGAAGATTACGCAGGAGCAAGCAGATGCGATTGAACGGAAACTGTTTGAATTAAATGGGAACAAGCCGCAGATTATCTGAGATCATGTTTTGGATTTTTATAGAGATTCCTTTCCCTTATCTAATTATGAAATGGGAACGGAAACGTTAATACGAGCCCTTTACATCGGCTATGAAGTAGAACCGGAGTTTGAAGAAGGTCAATGGGTAATTGCGTTTCATGATAACGGAAGACACAAATGCACGGGCGTGATAACGGGTATCGATAGCGGATATTTAACAGTTGATGTAAGAAATGTACATGGCGAAGATTTACATTTGTCACTTGAAGGTTACGATGTCATTCGACACGCAACCGAATCTGAAATAGCAGCGGAAAAAGATCGGAGATGGTGGGCTGAACATGGACGTGAAGTGTGGGAGTTAAAAATAGGTGATATTCTCGCAAATAAACATAATGGGCGTATGTATGTACGAGGGTCAGATGTCACACCAGATTCCGGACATATCGAAGTCGTCTGCTTTGCCGAACAACGCCTAGATAGGAGCGATGCCGTGCGAGGTGATAACGAATGAACAAACTAGAACAAATCGAACATGATTACAAAAACGGTATGCCGATTAATATCGAATGGCTTATTGAACGTGTTAAACAACTCGAATCCGAAAATGAACGTTTTCGGGAAGCGTTGCAAGAAATAGCTAAACCTATACGTTTAGATTTGACAGTTTACGAGGATTTGACCAATCGGTGTATTATCGCTAACCAAGCACTGCGAGGTGATAATCAATGACCAATCGCGATCAAAAAATAAATGATCTGCAAGAAAAAGTCAAAAAATGGCACGCCCGATATAAAAATGAAAACATGAAGACCTCACGTCTATTGGATAAAATCAGTCAAATTGAAGGCAATCATGATGTTGTGCGGCAACTGGAAATTCAAAATACGAAACTGCAAGCTGAGGTCAATAGTCTTAAACGTCAAATAAGGCAAAATAAACGGTCTGTGTGATGTTTTTAGTCTATCATGATCCAAACTACTCGAAATAGATTTATAAAGCACACAGGAAGGGTGAGTGGTGTTTATGAACGAAAAACAGGAAACAAGTAGAGTAGAACCAGGGTATTTTAACTTTAACCATCCGTATAAGGCTCTAATTAAAGCGAGCGGATTTGATGAAGCGATAAAGCTGTATGAACATGCCATAGCAGATATTGAAGATGAGTTCCCGGGTGGTGATGATCCGACGGGATTTAGACGGAGACAATATAAAATCAAAGCATCAAAATGTAAGTACGTACCGTACAGACACGCTCTTGCAATATATCATAAAGCAGGGAAAAATGAATCGGTCACACAATCGGAAAGAGATTTAAATGGTTTCGAGGAAGGTAGTTTGATATTAGTGGATTCCGATTTACTTTAATGCAAAATAAAGCACGCTGTGGGCTAGACTACCTATCTATTATAGATAAGCCCACAGTATGGCTTAAAACTTAAATTTGGAGGAATCAGAATGAACCTAGAACAATTAAGACCAATACAAAAACAACTTGACGATAAAATATTAGAACAGCACGGACTGACAGAATCGAATTTAAGTGTACAGAAGGCTTCTGCTCTCATCTGTGAACTGTGGGAGTGTATGAATGAAAGTAAGGTATTCAAGTATTGGAGTGTCAAAAAGCCAAATCGTGATGAATTACTTGAGGAGTATGTTGACAGTATCCACTTTGCTCTTTCACTCGCTAATGATATAGGGCTGAGCGATTACGAATATGTTGATCCCGGGGAGAATGACTTAAATATTCTAGCAATCGGCCTAACCAACATGATTACCAGATTACCCGTTGAAAAGAATATCGAGCAGGTCTTAAATTATCTAATTAAGTTAGGGTATCAGCTAGGTTTTACAGAAGAAGATGTCATCAATGAATATTACAACAAGAATAAGGAGAACCATGCTAGACAAGAATCCGGGACTTACTGATGGACTACGCACTAATCATCGTTGCGGTGGTTGTATTACTTGTTTTAGGGGTGATTGAGTGATTAAAAAAGGTGAAGAATTATATTTTTCTGTCGATGGCGGTGAACCACAAAAACTGGAAGGAATACAAGAGTTAGAAATAAAACAGCCAGAAGCAAATGATGGCACTATAGATCATCTCAACAAATCATATGAAGCAACAATGATGGTTACGGAATCAAATATTAGGGAGATGACTCCAAGACTACGAAAATATTTTAAGATAATCAGAATGAACGGAAAAATGTACCTGTGAGGTGATTGAGTGAGACGAAAAAACACCTTAAAACACTGACATGACAGCGTTCATTATGTTATAATATAGGTATGGGGAATAGGTTGACGAACCGAACGCAAGTATCCTGACTTGTTTTCCCCATTGCTTATATCAGGAATAACTTACAGGAGGTTATAAAATGATTGGGACGGTTGATTTTGTTAATAAAACAAAGGAAGAATTAACAAAAGAGGATTTGCGTTCAATGATAAGAGTTGAATATAGAAAATGTATTTCAGTAGCAGAAATGATAGATTATTACGGGATTGAAGTGAACGAATACTATAACTTTGTGGTCTCAAAAGGTTTGAGGTTAACGGGTATGGAACGAACGGAATTAAACAAGATTAGGAATGAAAAACGAAAAGAAACCAATGAAGAATATAACAGAAGAAAGCAGGCTGAACTCAAAAACAAAGTACCTGATTTTATACTATGTGCTTTATATGAAGTCGATTTCGAATATAGAAACGGTCAATTTTATTACGACCAAGAACAGTTGCAACATGCAAGAGAAGATGCTCAAAGTAAGATTTTAGATTATGATGAAGAAAAATTGAATGCTAGATTTGGTGAGAAAAAAGGCGAGATTAGTAATATAACGAATACCGATCTTGTTGCCATGAGATATTATCGGAGAATTAGCAGAAAGAAATTAGCGTCTAAAATGTTGGTGACGGTTCCCAGAATAAAAGAAATGGAATCTGAAAGTCCAGTGTCAAAAGATACAGCAAAATGTTATATGTGGGAATTGAAAATAAAGAATCATCATATTAAGCAATTAAGGAAAATAATGAACGGGCAATCAAAAGAGATTTATGACAGTAGAACAATCCCAAAACCTGTCAAAGTAGCTGTGTGGAGTAGAGACAAAGGTAAATGTTCCAGTTGTGGTTCGGACAAGAAGTTACATTATCATCATATAGAGCATTATGCAGACGGAGGACAAAATAAAGTCAAAAATTTAACCTTATTGTGCGCTTCATGTCATGCAGAAGTACACAAAAACGACAAGAGTTACCACATGCTTAAATCAATGGCGGAAGGGTGATTAAGTGCAAATCATGAAAAGCTATTCAGACTTAATTATCGAAATTGAATTGGTTAAAGATCAGGTTGAATTTACCAAACGTGAAATCGAGTACTGGACAGGCGTTGATATGGATAAAGAACAAGGAATCCCATTGGATAGCAAAGGAACTCACAAATATGGGCTAAATGCTTCGCTGTATCAAACAGATAAAAAAATAAATTCATACCATCAACTCAAAGATAGATTGAAACATCTGGAATATGCGAAGGTACGCATGGACATACTTATGGAGAAGCTGTCAGGTATAGATTATAAGATTGCTTACAAACGCATTGTGGAGCATAAAACACATCAAGAAATTGCAGACGAATTGATGTACACGCATCAATATATACGTGAAAAATGGGCTAGAATTAAAACCTACACACAACATACAGAAAATATTGCCAAAGCATGATATATTAGTATCATGAAAGGAATATGCTAATGAGCAATCGAAGGAAAACGATAAAGTTAGCAGAATTATTTCTAGACGGTGAATCAACCAAATTCGGCAACGCTAAGTTAGTTAAGGAAGAAGAATATCTCGACGTTGGCGATAACGATAGAATCATTGTTCAAACGTATATTGATTGGTGGATTGAAGCTGAGAACGTTGATATACAGGTGACAATGAATGGTTCCTTAATGGATATAGAAGCCGTTGATGATGATTCTAATTGGTATAGTGGCGCGGGTGTTATAAGTGAAATGGAAATGACAAAAGGTGGAAACATTATATTCTTAGGAATCCAAGGGAACGGTGAATTAAAATAACTGAATCGCGGTGTATCGCTTCGGCATACACTCAAGGCAGTCGGATGCGTCCGGCTGTCTTTTAATTTTGGTGCAAAGGGAAAATATAATATCCAAAACGATTATGCTTAGTAGCGGTGATGCGAAGTAAGCGGGTAACGCCGGGCATATGATTAAATCGCAAGGGGTGGGTGCGAGTGGGTATGCATGACGATAAAGAAGTAATTGATTACATAAATGATTTATATAACGAATGTGGGAGGGAGCGCTGATGTGATATGGCTAAGATGACAGAAAAGCAGAACCGATTTGCGGACGAATATATCCGGACGGGGAATATATCGGCGTCATACAAAGTTGCTTATCCGAATGTGAAAAAGGATGCGGCTGCCAGAGCGTCGGGTAGTAAGCTGCTAACAAAGGCTAACGTGAGATCCTATATTGACAAACGATTGGAACAACTTAAAAAAGAGTCCATAGCCGATCAGGATGAAATACTGCAATTCCTGACGAGTGTTTTTCGTGGCGAAAAGACAGAACAGACATTACGCGGAATTGGTGAGGGTGCGCAAGAAATTGACGACATAGACATATCGGCCAAAGACCGCATCAAAGCAGCCGAGTTATTAGGCAAGCGATATGTCATGTGGACCGAAAAACAGCAGGTCGAAAACGTTACGCCGGTTTTCGTTGAGGATGTGCCGGAAGATGACGATTAAACAGCCACGGGTATCAGTCCGAGAAGCAATCGGCAGTGGCTATAATAAGTTTTGGCATAACAAACAGTTTTATCGAGCTGTTAAAGGCAGCCGCGGTAGCAAAAAGAGCAAGAATACGGCTTTGAACTTTATTCACCGAATTATGAAATATGAATGGGCCAACTTACTAGTCATCAGGCGGTATTCCAATACGAATAAACAGTCCACGTATACAGATCTAAAATGGGCGGCCAACCGGTTAAAGGTTTCCCACCTTTTTAAATTTAACGAAAGCATGCCGGAGATAACCTACGAACCTACCGGACAGAAGATACTATTCCGTGGTCTGGATGATGAATTGAAAATTACGTCAATAACGGTTGATGTCGGTATTTTATCATGGGTTTGGGTAGAAGAGGCTTATCAAATTGAAACAGAAGATAAGCTACGGACTGTTGTTGAGTCTATCCGGGGTACTTATGACGATCCGGAATTTTTCAAGCAGATTACGCTGACATTTAACCCGTGGTCTGAACGGCACTGGCTCAAGCCGATGTTTTTCGACGAAAAGACCCGGGAAAGAGACACGTTTGCCATTACAACAACATTCCGGTGTAACGAGTGGCTGGATGGCGATGACAGACAAAGATATCTGGATTTATACCGCACCAATCCAAGGCGCGCCCGTATTGTTGCAGATGGTGAATGGGGCGTTGCTGAGGGGCTTGTGTTCGAGAATTTTGAGGTTAAAGAGTTTGACCCGATCCAGAAAATTAAAGAGATACAAGTGACCGCACACGGAATGGACTACGGCTATACGAACGACCCCACAACGGAAGTAAGCAGTGTGGTTGATTTGAAAAATAAAGAAATTTGGATTTATGACGAGCATTATGAAAAAGCTATGCTGACAGCTGATATTTACAACATGCTGAAGCGAAAAGGATTACTCGAATCGCCAATCACAGGTGATTCTGCTGAAAAACGGTTGATTCAGGAATTACGAAATAAAGGTGTCGGGCGGCTGCGAGCATCGGTGAAAGGTGCAGGAAGTATAAGGCAGGGGATTTTATTTATTCAAGGTTTTAAAGTGTATATTCATCCCAGCTGCGAGCACACCATAGAAGAATTCAACACGTATACATTTGACCAGGACAAAGAAGGTAATTGGCTTAATGAGCCAATAGATGCCAATAACCATATCATTGATGCGTTACGGTACAGTCTGGAGCAGTTCCACCTGAAAAAGCCAAAAGACAACGACACTTACAAAGCGTTAAAGAGCCTTGGACTGTAAATGCATAATTATACGAATTAGCTTCCCAGAACATGAATTATGTAAACTTACTAAAAGTCACAACAAGCAAGAAATGAAGGTTTTTCATAAGCTGTTAATTTATAATTTATAAATATTTTATACATTGCTGATTTGACGCTTTTTGTAAGGCGATTGTCAACGATAAATTTGCATAAATAATGCATAAAAACTGGAGGTGTAAATAATGGCAAAAGAGACTAAAAGACGATTCGATCCGGAAGCTAATAAAGTATACACCTATCCAGATATTGAGACATTGCTGGAAAATACGAAAGACTTAGCGGATTTTGTGAATCACCATCAATCGAATCAAGTGCCCCGGCTGAGTGAGCTTGATGATTATTACCTGGGATATAACCGGACTATTCTGCAGCGGAAACGCCGGAAAGAAGAACATATGGCCGATCACCGCGCTGCACATAATCACGCAAGGTATGTCAGTCAGTTTGTGGTAGGCTACCTTACTGGCAACCCAATCAAGGTTACGCATGAAGATGAGAATGTACAGCAAATTGTCAAAGAACTGAACGACACGAATGAAGCAGATGCTTTGAACAGTGAATTGACGCTTGACTGCTCAGTTTACGGCCGGGCTTATGAATTGGTTTTCAGAGACCAGAATGACCAGAACCGTTTTATTCTACTGTCGCCGCTGGACACTTTTATCATCCATGACGATACTGTCGAACAGAAACCTATTGCAGGTGTCAGGTACCGAACACAGCAGGTTGCAGATGAGAGCAGGCTGATTGTTGAGCTATATACACCTAACAGAATAAATACCTATCACGCTGCTTCAGACACAGCTGAGTACAGCCTGGAAAAAGAAGAAAAACACTATTTCGGCGGCGTACCAATCATTGAGTACCAGAATAATAGATTCCGGCAAGGCGACTATGAAAACGTGTTGGATTTGATTGATTTATATGACGCTGCGCAATCAGATACAGCTAACTACATGACAGACTTAAATGATGCCATGCTCAAGATTATCGGCGATGTCGAATTGGGCACTGATGAAGCAAAGGAAATGAAAGAAAGCAACATTATTTTCCTGAAGCCCGGAACAGATCAGGACGGCAAGGAACAAAACGTTGAAGCGGACTATATCTATAAGCAATACGATGTCAGCGGCAGCGAAGCGTATAAAACAAGAATCGAGTCTGACATCCATAAATTCACAAACACGCCGGACATGAACGATGAAAATTTTGCCGGACAGCAAACCGGTGAGGCGATGAAGTACAAGCTGTTTGGGCTGGAACAGATCCGGGCAACCAAAGAGCGCTATTTCAAGCGGTCAATGCGTAACAGGTACCGATTAATTAATAATGTGTCTGCCACCGGCTCCGAATTACCGGCCGGTGCTCTGGAAAACATTATGATCGAGTTCACGCCTAACTTCCCAAAAAACACAAAAGAACAGGTTGATATATTCAATAGCCTGGGCGGGGAAGTGTCAAACGAAACGAAACTGGAACAGTACCCGTTTGAAGTTGACATTGAGGAAGAACAGAAGAGGCTTGCAGCAGAACGTGAGCGAACCAGGCAGGCATCAAGTTATATGGATGTTGAAAGCTAATGGCAAGCGAATACTGGATCGAGCGCGAACGCGAAAACATATCACGTGAGCAGATGAAGGACGAGGAAGTTATTAAAGAGCTGCGCCGCATCATTAACGTGGCTATGGAAGCAGCAGAAGAAGATATTCAGGCGTTTTGGGAGAAATACGCAAAACGGAATAAGTTGACTAAAGCAGAAGCTAAACAGCGTGTCTCACAGATGGATGTGCAAGACTTTCAAGAAACTGCAGCACGGTATGTCAGAGAAAAGAATTTCAGCGATAAAGCCAATCGCGAGCTGTCCACTTATAACACGAAAATGTACATCAACAGGCAGGAGCTTCTCATGATGCACCTGAATGCACATCTTGTCGCTATGGCAGACGATCAGGTCAAGACGTTCCAGTCCTACCTGGAGCAGGCAGGAATTGATGAAGTGGCAAGACAGGCCGGCATTTTAGGCGTTAACATGGCAATCAGCCAGGCAACATTACAGTCGCTTGTCGGCGCTTCATTTCATGGTGCCACCTGGTCAACTCGTATATGGGGCGATATGGAAAAATTACGTAGTGAATTGGATGAAATCATCAACAGCAGTATTATCAGAGGTGTTCATCCTGATAGATTTGTACCAAGAATCCGAGAACGCTTTGACGTAGGCGCCTATGAAGCTAGAAGGCTATTAATCACCGAAACTGCCAGGGTGCAAGTCGAGTCACAAAAGCTATCGTATGAAGCACTAGCGGGGGATGGCGAGGAGCTGCACTATGAATTTGTGGCCATGATGGACCACCGGACAAGCAGACGGTGCAGGAACTTGAACGGTGAAACATTTAAAGTGTCAGACATGAAACCCGGCATTAATGCACCACCTCTACATCCACACTGCAGGTCAAGCACGGTATTAAGTTTAGGTGAATGGCGCGAGGATTTCTTTGCTGAACGGGAAGGCAAATACACTTTATAGGAGTGACCGCATGGATAAAGAAAAAGCTTACGAACTTTTTAAAGAAGTGTTGGATGCGTATCACGAATCAGAAATGATGGCGATTCATGAACGATCTACGGATCCTGGAGAAGAAGACAAGCTTAATAAAGACTATGAAGATTATGTCAAAGAAATGAAAAGGCATTTAGGTATATAATCCCTTTTACAGGAGGTCTTTTATGGACGACAAACTGCTCAAATCCATTGACCGCACCTTGAAACTTATCTTGAAAGAGCTGCAAAACAAAGATAAACAGAAACCAACAACCGAGAAGGCAAAACTCACCAAAGAAGAAGTGCTGCGGCGGCAATCGTACAGAAGGAAACCGCCGGATGGAAAGACTGTACCGCATAAATGACAAGAGGTGATCCACATCTGCCAGCTGCAGGTAAAGCAGTGTGAAAGGGCGGTGATTTGATGATCGGTACGATGCTTGAACTTTCGACATACGTATTTTTCGCAACTTGCGTTGTCATATTCATTTATTTTACTTGGTCAGTGTATAACGAATATCTGCGAACAAAAATATTGAAAAAGCGTAGCAAAAAACTGGCTGAATTAGAAGAATTGATTCAAATAAACCAGGTTGCCAGTAAGTTAGAAAAGAAGATTGAAAAACGGGCAAAAGGAATATCTTAGCAACCTGTCTTTTTCCATACTTGCAGACATTAAAGAACAAGTATGGCGCAATTATAAAACATACTACCCGGGCTTTATCGACTAACTGAATACAACCATAAGGAAAAGCACTTGATGGGCTTATTGACTGTCAGGGGCTTTTTTATTATGTGCGGAAAAGTTAAACGTTAAGGACTGGATGGGAGGAAAATTTAAAATGACGAATGAAGCTATAAATGTATTAGACTCGGATTTTTTCAAGAAAAATAAACTACTGCCGTTAAACCTGCAGTTTTTCGCTGATGGTGACGACAATCCGGACGATGATCCGGACAATAAACCAGACAACGACAAAAGTGATGACCCGGATAATCCGGATGATAAAGACCCGGATAAAAAGGACACCTTTACGCGATCTGAACTGGACTCAGCAATCAGTAAAGCTGTTGACACCGCGCTCAAAAATCAGCAGAAGAAATTCGACCAGGAAAAAGAGACTATCGAAGAAAATGCCAAAAAACAAGGTGAGGAATACGCCAAGCTCACTAAACAGCAACAACAGGAAAAAGATTACGAGAAACGCATGGAAAAATTGGAAGAAAAAGAACGTGAGCTGAATATGCGACAGCTTACATCAGAAGTTGAAGCAGATTTGAAAGAAAATAGCCTGCCTGTCGATTTTGCGCATTCACTTGTTGCGCTTGAAGATAACGAAAAAATTAAAGAGTCAATCAAAAGCATTAAGAAAACGTTCGATGAAGCGGTCAATGCTCAAGTGAAAGAACAGCTGCGACAGGATACGCCAAAAGTCGGCGGCGGTACAGATTTCAAGAATCCGTTCAGCAAAGATCATTTCAATCTGACTGAACAAACCCGGCTCTATAAAGAAGATCCGGAGAAATATAAACAATTGAAGGCAGCAGCCAAATAAAAAGAAAAAGGATGATGAGAAATGCCAGTAACACGTATTGGAGATGTAATTCAACCGGAAGTATTTAACGACTATGTTATTCACAGGTCTACGCAAAAATCTGCTTTAATTCAAAGCGGAATCATCGAAAACAACAGTGAATTCGATCAATTGGCAAGTGGGCCGAATACGCTTGTAAATATGCCTTTTTGGAACGATCTATCGGGGGATGCAGAAACCATTAAAGACCAGGGCGACCTGACAGCTGGAAAAATCACTTCCAGCAGCGACGTTGCACGTAAACAAGGGCGCGCCCGCATGTGGGGAGCTAACGGACTTTCCGCTTTACTTTCCGGTGATGACCCGGCAGGTGCTATCGCGGACCTTGTTGCAAGCTACTGGAACCGACAGGATCAGGCCATGCTATTGGCTACACTTGACGGTATTTTTAAAGCTTCCAACATGTCCGGTAAAGTGCTTGATATCACCGGTGAAACTGGTAAAGACGCGCTGCTGGACGGCGACAGCTTTATTGATGCAGGGCAGAAGATGGGAGACGCGAAGGACCTATTAACCGGAGTTATGATGCACTCTGCTGCTGAAGCATATCTTGCAAAACTCGACCTGATTGAGTACGTACAGGTATCCGATCAGTCTGACCGCATTCCAGTTTTTATGAATAAACGTGTAATCGTGGATGACGGAATGCCTTATGATACGTCAGATAAAACCGGCTCTATGTACTTGTTCGGCAGCGGAGCTGTTGCGAAAGGTAACGGTTCGCATCCAGACATCATGCCGACAGAAACTTTCCGGAATTCCAAATCATCTTCCGGTGAAGATTTTCTGGTAAACCGTAATATCGGCATCTTGCACCCGCGCGGCGTTAAGTGGACTGAATCATCTGTCACAAATGAATTCCCTACGAACACTGAACTTGCAAACGGCAGCAACTGGAAGCGTGTTTATGATCCAAAAGCTATTCGTGTTGTTAAGTTCAAATTCCGCACTGCAGAAGCAGAGTCAACAACCACAACTACGACGAGTGCATAATATATGAGGTATATACTTTGTCAACCTGCTATTAATCGATTCAAGTGGGAATTGGAAGTATGTATTACCAGGCTCCAAAAGTTAGGGGTGCGTGATATTGTCCTTTTGTTTACGCAAGGGGACAACAGCATCCCTGAATACTTTGAGGATATGGGTGCTGAGGTGCACGTCTATAATGACAGCGACAGGGATAAATCATACATTCCTGCTGTTAAGCCTTATCTGTGGATGAAATACCTGGAAGAAAACTCTGACCGTGAAAACGGCAGCTATTTCTACATGGACAGCGATGTTCTGCTGCGGGATACTCCGGATGTAAAACCAACAGCAAAAACATGGTATGCATCCGACTGCACTAGCTATATCGGTAATGACTATATCGACAGTAAAGACCCTGAGTTGATTGAAAAGATGTGCCACGCAATAGGGATTGATTCTCATTTAATTAGAAAGAGCAAGCCAATTGCCGGTGCGCAGTGGGTGATTAAAAATCCGTCATATGAATATTGGAAAAAAGTTTATGAGGATTCGATCACGCTTTACAAACTGCTGAGTGAATCACAAACCGATATACAGAAATGGACCGCAGAGATGTGGTCACAGCTGTGGAATGTTTATCATTTTGGAATTGATGTACAGACACATGAGGACCTGGAATTTTCATGGCCGACGGACAATATCGAGGCGTACTACAACAAGAAAATTTATCACAATGCAGGTGTCCAGAAGTCAGACAAGGATTTATTCTTCAAAGGGCAATACGTGAATCGTACACCGTTTCAGGATGATCTGTCTTTTGTTAATCATGAAAAAGCGTCTTATGAGTACGTGAAAGCCATAAGGGAGGTTTTGGACATGGCCAAATATGAGGTGATAGCCGGTTTCAGAGATAAAAATGACGATAAAGAGTATTTTGTCGGCGACCGTTATCCGAAACCAGCCAATAAAAAAGTGGAAGAAGCGCGTATTAAGGAACTGACGTCCTCTGATAATAACGCCGGAAAGCCGTTGATTAAGGAAGTGGAATCATGAAGAAAAACGGCACTAAAGACATGCGGTTGAAACGAAACCGCAAAACAAAAGGAAGAAAAAAGAAAAGTAGGTGAGCTTCATGGCCACTTTGGAAAATGTCAAAACTGTATTAGGCATTGATGACCAGCTGCAGGATGATGTTATTAATTTATTAATCCAAAACGTTGAATCACGGTTGAAAGTGTGGCTCAAGCAGCACGCCGATATGACAGAAATACCAGATGAACTGCAGTTCATTGTTGAAGAGATGACAGTGGCACGATTTCAGCGTTTAGGCAGTGAGGGAATGTCCTCTGAGTCGGTGGAAGGCCACTCTGTCTCGTTCACTGAAGATGATTTCGCACCTTACCTATCAATCCTAGAAACGTACATTCCTAAAAATGACGGCGCTGGAAAGGTGATGTTCTTCTGATGCGATATTCAGACAGGATAACCCTGCACAAAATAACAGGTAGAGGCTATGACCCGGAGACAGGGAAGAACGGTGTCCGTGTTGATGAGGGCGTCACATTGCCTGCTCACGTGTCTGCTGTCAGCCTGGAGAAGACCGAGGCGGTGTTTGGTTCATATAAGCATAAAGTAGCGACAGCAAGACTGCAGCGGCCGTATAAAGACACTGCTGAAAAAGCCAAGATTGGCGAACAGAAATATAACATTCTCAGGCACGTTCCTCATAGGTCAGAGAGCGTTTTTTATCTGGAAGGGGTGTCAGAATGGACTTAGACGGACTGGATGCGTTGCTGGCAAAACTGGATCGCATGGACGATGAAATAGAAGATGATGTCGACACAATCACAAGGAATAACACGATTGAAATGACAGGACAGGCAAAAAAGAACGGTCAGCAGCGGTTCAATAAAGGCTATGCTACAGGTTTCACTGTCCGCAACTTAGAAACAAAGAAAACGGGCAAAATGCAATATACAACGTTATCCAAGTCCGGACACAGTGGATTTATCGAATGGGGAACACGCTTTATGAGCGGTACCCTATTTTTATTTGACGCTTATAATCAGCAAAGGAAACAGTTTCTGGCTGACTTGGACAGGTTGGTGAAGTAAATGCAAGCACCTGATATACAGCTATACAACGCTATTTTCAGTGCATCACTGGCACTGGGGTACGATACGTATGATTATCTCCCCAATGCTGAGACAGCATACCCTTTTGTTCATGTAGCAGAGACAACAGAAGACGATGTGGTAGATAATAAACAAGTCATCACCGGTACACTGGCCCAAACAATTCATGTGTGGGGCTATGCAAACAATCGGGCTGAACATTCCAGTATGGTTTACGCGCTGAAAATGGCTTTAAGGAAGCTCTCAAAGCTAGAAAACTATTATTTGAAATACAGTACACTTAATGCCAACACGATTTACGATAACAGCACAGACGACGATTTATTGCACAGCATTATTACGGCAGAATACAGAATTTATTAGGAGGTTATGAAATGCCTGAAATTGCAAATGGCGTACACAAAGTATTATATTTTCGCAAACTCGGTGAAGCGGCGCAAGCGGCTAAACTGGTTTTTCAGACAGAACACTCAAAAGCAGCTTCCCGTGACAGGGAATCCACGCCGACGAAAGATGGTAATGTTCAAGGCTCAGCGGCTTTAGAGGATGAAATCAGCATCACAGCGCTTCAATCAACTGACGATCCGACATTTGAGATGCTGGACGATTCTATTTACGGAACTGATGAAGAACCGGACGGATATCCGGTAGAAATGTGGGAGGTTGACTTGTCTGACAAAGAAGATAGCGGATCGGGCGACCCGACATTTGGCGCTGAATATCGGCAGGGGTATGTTACAGAATGGGAAACTACAGACGGATCAGAAGACAATCCTGAAATTTCCGGCACATTTCTAGCGTATGGCAGGCGGCAAAAAGGCCGCGTCACTTTACCGGAAGGCGACCTGGAGACTCTGTCGTATGTATTCCACGATGTACTGGAATCTGACCCGGCAGATGATGGGCTGGCAGACGGAGACACTTCCACCACTACAACAACCACAGTGGCATAAGAGCAGGCTTAGAAAGTCTGCTCTTTTACTTATGAACAGGAGGATTAATATATGCATATTAACTTTAATGGCCGCGAAATTGAGCTATCATTCGGCCTGCGCACATTAACTGAAATTGATAAAGCATTAGGTTTTGAAATCGAGGGCGCTAATCTTGGCGAAGGTCTTGAAATGCTAGTGCCGAAACTACAATCCGGTAATATTATCGGACTGTCAAAGGTAATTAAAGCAGCCTCTTCACACGATAAAAAAGCCCCTAAAACCTATGAGGATCTGGAACAGGTGTTGGACAGTATTGCTGAAAATGAAGGCTTTGAAGCATTTGGTGAACAAATCATTGAAGAATTGGGGAAGCGACCTATGACCCGAAACCTCGTACCGGACGAAACGAAGGAGAAGGAAGCGGGTCAGACAATTCAAGCGGTGAAGGAAGAGGGTTAACATACAACGAAATCATCATTGAAGCCTTGCGTAAGTTTGAAGGTATAGATCGATTGCGTGATGCAGAAATGATGACGCTGACAGAATTCCACTACAAACGCTACGCACAGGATTATAAAGAAGTCGATGAACTGTACAACATGCACTTGTCTGCATTTCTGAACCGTAACGCATCCGCCACAGAAAATAAAGGGACAGAAAAGAAGCCGAGAGAGGAATATGTATTCAAGGATTTTAAAGATTTCTTTGATTATGAGAAAGCGTTGAGAGAAGTGAGCGAAGGTTTTACAAGGCAGGAAGAGAAAAAGCCCGAAAGCAAAAGTCTATCCCCTGCTGAACTAGCTGCAAAACGAAACAGAAAGGGGTGAGGATTTGGCGAATTATTCAATTGAAGCTGAGTTAAAAGCTAACGTCAGCAAGTACAGAAAAGCGATACAGACAGCGCGCGATGTGACACAGCGCTTCAAACGTGAATCTGAAAGTGTTGAAGACACTGAACTGGACGCAGATACCAAACCGTTACAGCGGAATATAAAAAAAGCGCGGAAAATGATGCAGACGTTTACACAGCAATCAGCCGAAAAAGAGATTGATGCTGACACAACCAGTTTTTTCCGAAAAGCCCAGCAGGTCGCCCGAAAATCCAGAGACCTTGCACGGGATAGAATTGTTGTCCATATAGACGCAGAATTTAAAAAATTCATGAACAAAATGAATCGTATCGCAACGACCATGCGCTCGATTGGTGAAGTGGCAGGAAGTACCTTCATGGGAGGTTTTATTTCAGCCATCCCCGCCCTATCACCTATTATTGCCGTGCTAACCGGTGGCATCGGTGCACTGGCCTCTTCTTTTGTGGCAGCAGGTGGAGCAGCTGGGGCATTCGGCATAGCGGCGGTAGGTAATGCTCAAAAGCTGGCCGAAAGCATGGAAGAAGTCAATAAAGTCAACGAGAAGATCCAGGAAGAAAAGGCATCGTTGGATCCGAATCAAGAAAAAATTAATGAACTTCTTAACGAGCGCAAAAACATATTAAACAGCATGAGCAAAGCACAACGGTCGGCCATGGAACAGGTCAATAAGTTTAAATCCGCGTGGTCTGAGTTTCTTGAAGTGACACAGGAGCCTGTTTTTCAGGTGTTCACAGCAGGACTTAAAACAGCGACAACTCTACTAAACAGCCTGAAACCGATCATTCAACCGGTAGCAGACGTTCTGACAGATTTATTAAATCGATTCAATGCTTTTGCTAAAACAGACCAATTTAAAAGCTTCATAGACTTCTTTGCTACACGCGGCACTTCAGCTATCGCAAATTGGGGTACAATAGCAGGCAATGTGCTAAACGGCTTTATGGAGCTCATGAAAGCTTTTGGCCCGCTTGGTGAGGATATGGAAGAAGGCTTAATTGGCATGACTGAACAATTTGCCAATTGGGCGGCTGGTCTGAGTGAATCAGAGGCTTTCAATAAATTTATTAATTTTGTCAAAGAGAACACACCGAAAGTCATGTCACTTATCGGAAACTTGACTACCTTTATTATCGAATTAGGTAAAGGTATGGCGCCATTAGGTTCCAAGATACTTGACATGGCCAACAGCTTCTTTTCATGGATAAACGGGCTTATGCAGGGCAATCCCATTGTCGGCAAGTTAATTGCATTGGGAATATCGCTTATGGGTGTCATAACGACGCTGACACCGATTATTTTGCTTGTGGGACAGGCTTTTACGAGTGTGACAAAGGTTATTTCTAAAATTGGGCCGTTCTTTTCCCGTATAGGCGGGGCTATTTCTAAAGTACTGCCTTTCTTCAAGAGATTATGGATGAGTGTCGGCACAAAACTACTTTCGGCTTTTACCAGACTCGGTCCGATGATCGTACGTATTGGTAGTTTTCTTATTAGGTTTACAAACCCAGTTGGTATTGTCATATCAATCGTTATCGCTTTAGCAACCATCATCATTAAAAATTGGGATAAAATCTGGGCGTGGACAAAGAAAACCTTTTCAAAAATTTGGAACTGGTTAAAATCAACATGGCAAAAAATCAAGTCTGCATCGATTAATGCGGCCATAAAAATTGCAAAAAACGTAGCTAAAAAATTTGCTGAAATACGTCAGGCGATAGTGGACAAGATCACGGCTGCGTGGAATTTCTTGAAAAATATTTGGTCTACAATCAAGTCATTTATTGTCAATTTACTGTCATCTATTGTTTCGGCGGTCATCAATAAATTTTTAGAAATCGTCAGCAACATACGCAATAAGATGCAGCGAGCGAGAGACTTGATTTCAAATATCTGGGGAAGCATTAAGTCATTCTTTTCGAATATCGTTGGAAACATTGTTAGCACAGTCAAAAACAAATTCACGGATATCGTTAATTCTATACGCCAAAAAATGAAGGATGCGCTTGGAAAGGTCAAAGATATAGGCGGCAGCATACTTGACTTTTTTGGTGGACTCAACTTATATGATTCCGGTAAGGCTATCATCCAGTCTGCGATCGACGGCATCATGAATATGAAAGACAAGATTGTCGGCAAAGTTGAGGGAATCGTTGGAAGGGTCCGAGATTTATGGCCGTTTTCTCCTGCAAAACGCGGCCCATTAAAAGATATTCATAAAATGGACTTTGCAGGACCAATTGGCCAGTCGATAAATCGCGCAAAACGACCGATTATGCGGGCGAGTGAGAGATTGGCAGCAACAACAAGAAACGCTTATAACCCTAAACTACAGGTGAGATCATCACAAATAACATCGAGCCTAAGAAGTTTGGGACGCGGGAGCGCCGCGCAAGTACAGAGTGCTGTTAATGCTGATGTGCAAGTGCAGAAACAACCTATTCAAATCATTGTCCGCAATGAAGCAGATGCCGAATGGATACGCACATATGTAAACGAAGGTAACGCAATAGACAGCACGATAAACAAATTCTAGGGAGGTGTCATATGGATGCAGAAATAACAAAATCAGATGGCACTTCCTTTTTGCTTTCTGATTTTAACATTGAGATTGATGATTTTAGAGTTGGTTCAATCACGATAGACAGCCAATATGGAACAGTCGAAGGTAGAGCGGGCAGGGTGGATTATGGTGCGACACATGGTACTAGAACAATCACATTGCCATTCCACATACGAGCGGATGACTTACTCGATTATCCATTATTAAGGGATAAGCTGTATGAATTGGTACTTGATACCGATTCTTTTTTTATACGCGAATTGCGTAGACCAAAGCCGATGCAATATGACTTTGTGGATATAAATGAAAGTGCTGTAGACGGTGTGGGTGATCGTATCATCAGTCAAGACAGCCATAACGTCTACGTAGGTGGTAAGCGTTATTTAGTTCGTGTTTCTGGCAGCTTTGACATTGAGCAGACATTAACAATGGGTGAAGGTGAAATGTCGCTTGAAACAACAGAATTACCCTACGCCGAATCAATCGGTACAACGCAAGACATACACCAAAACGGAATTGATGCTAATGATGAATTATGGGGATTTGGTATGGGGTTAATCACAGACCCGAACAGTTTAATCTACACCCACACAGGCACGTCGTTTCGGATTTATAATGCCGGTAATGTGGCGATACATCCGTTTAAGCAGGACTTGAAAATAACGATTAGTGAGATTGCAGAAAATGAAAGCAATAATCTATTCGACGGAACGTACCACGATTGGTATATATACAATTATGGTTCAGGTTCGGAAACCACGGCTTATTTAAGAAGAAATTATCAAGGGGCAGAACACACATTAATGGTTCCTGTCACGCCTGGCGAAACCTACACAATCAAGGTTCATGATACGGAAAACTCAAATCATTTCACTGTTGCAACAGCACCAACAGTGCCGGAGTTCGATAATGCCGGCATATTTGATATGGGAAGGCCTATTCACGTTCAAGGTAAATACACTATTCCGGAACGGGAATATACTTTGACAATCCCGGAAGGCGACCATTATCTATATGCAATGATAGCACAAGACCAAACACCGCCAACAATGGTGCAGGTTGAATCCGGTGATGAAGCAACTCCTTATGAGCCATATCCTGGTGATGATGTTTCTAGCATGGAACTAAAAAATGTGACGAATGGAACAACGTTTAGTGTGTCAGACTACGAATTGAAGAGGCCTGACAGAATTGTTATGGATGGGCCGAATATCACAAAAAATGGGCTGCAATATCTTAGAAAAACAAATAGGCAATATATTGAATTAGATCCCGGTTGGAATGAGTTTGAAATATCCGAGGGGTTTGCCAAATTTGAATTTGACTTTAGGTTCTACTACCTATAAGGGAGTGAAGGCATGGCACGTAAGAATATAAGCACACAATGGGATAGGGACAACCGAAATGCCATTAATGAAAACTTCAAAGAACTATATAATGTTCGCCAGCTGGCTATTGATGAGGCTATAAAAAATATTAAACCTGATGTTGTTGATGAATTAACTAGCATCAGCGAATTGTCAAAAGAAAACAACGATATATTGACCGACATGTTCGCCGATAACAATATTTTCGACGGCAACTATGAACCGTGGATATTATACCCGATTACAGGTGGCGGTATGCGTGTAAGCAGAACTCTATCTGGGGAAGAAGGGAGTCTTGCGATAATTCCTGTTGAACCGGATACAACGTATACTGCCAAAAGCTATAATGTTGATATAACGGACGCTTTTAGGATTGGGTTGTCGAACAGACCCTTTGAATTTAGTGATTTCGACATTTTTAATTTGGACAGTAATATCGTCATGGGCGATACTACTGTTCCGGAAAGAGAATATACTTTTACAACAACGTCTGAAAGCCAATTCGCTTTTATTTATGTGTCCAAAACGGGAAAGGAACCCCGTTTGAAAGTGGAAAAAGGAGATACCTCTACTGGTATTGAACCGAAGATAAATGAAAAATATTTACCGGGAACAATAGACGATTCAGTAGAAAAAGATAAACCAGTAAAAACATTGCGAAGCCAAGAAATGTATGACGTTCCTGCTCTGGAAAGCGTAAACAGCCCTGACAGCACACATAAAATACACGAGCAAGATTCGGCGAGTATGTATGCTTTATACGATGCATTAATGAGTGCTTATCCGACTTATATCACAAAGGAATTGTTCGCTACCGAGTCAACAGGGAAGGAAATTTATAAATACACCTTTGGACCTGAGCAACCGAATATTTTCCGTACTGATATGGAAACGGACCTCCTGCAATTTTTCATCATCTCTGGTGTGCATGGGAGTGAAAAAGCGGGTTGGTGGTGCTTGTATGAGACTATGAAGCAAATATGTGAGAACTGGCGGAATAGCGATGTATTAGAAGTATTTCGCTGGAATGTTGAGTTCACGGTTGTCCCTCTTGTCAATGTGTACGGTATTGATAATTCAGATGATCCAGTTACTTTTAACGGCAAAATAAACTCTAATGGCGTGGACATTAACCGAAATTTCCCTACAGGGTTTACCGTAGGAACACCGGGCGATATAGGGTATGGAGGAAGTGAACCGTTGACAGAGCCGGAAAGCATTGCTATTGCGGATTATTTAAATAATAACAAAGTCGACTTTTATGCCGATTTTCATAATTTCAGTTCACAATCTGATCAGAATATATTTATGTGGAACATTGTCGAAAGTCAACGTGAATTAAATATGGCAAGTTATTACTTTTCCCATCTGTCTCAAAAATGGAAAATAGCAGATGAATCATTCCCACAAGGAAATGATATATTTTTTGGGCATTCAAGTCCCGGTACTGGAGGATCCACACCCCCATTTGTTAACAGTCTAGGTATTACCGGAGGTATATTTGAGATAAGCCACACAATGCATCCGAAAGAAAGTGATACACAATATAGTTCTGAAGTGGTCACACTTGGGACAGAAGCACAATTGAATTGGCTATATATGGGTTATCAAAACTTAATCAATTAAGAATTACGTCATTCCTATTCCGGAAATAGTATGGTAGAATCAAGTATATATTCTATCAGAATGGAGTCATTGATTTGATTGTTTTATTTCAAAAATTAACATATGTACTCTTATGGTTGACTATTTTCACCATGCCAATTCAAAAACACTTTATTATCCCAGGAATAGGTAGTTTAAATAAAGCAGTCGGGATAGCGCTAGCAGGTCTTGCTGTTTTTACTGTATTGTTACAAAAAGAGTTTAAAAAGTTGCCCTTGTTCTTTGTATTGTTGATATTGTTTATCTTTGTGAACATTGCTTCGTACTTTTGGGCATCAGTTCCTGCGGATGCATTAGATAAAAGCGTATTGTTTTTGCAGCTTGCTTTTATCGCTTGGGCTATATATGAGTTTGCCTGTACTAAAGAAAGGCTTGACGGATTGATTAAATCGTTTGTGTTGGGTTGTTCTGTCATCGCAATACAATCAATCTATCAATACCTAACCGGCAGTATTCAAATGGGTGTATCGACTAGATTCTTTATAGAAGGCTACAATCCTAACTCATTAGGGATAATATGGTCTTTGGGATTAGCAATGGCGATGTATTTGACCGTAAATGGTTCAAAGTTATACTCTTTGTTTATTCCGGCCGGGGCTTTCGCGATACTTCTTACCGGTTCAAGAACAGCTATGGTGTTATTGATTTTTGTGGCAATTTGTTCTTTTTGGCTATTGTTCAAATACCGGATTAGATTTCGTAAAATAATTACATTATCATTAGTCATTATTGGCTGGTTTGTTGTTTCACAATTACCTCCAGGACAACTAGAAAGGTTTTCTACTGTTAGTGATGAACTTGCAGGTGGAACCCTCAACGGTAGAACTGTTATATGGGAATCCGGCTTAGAGACATTTTCTCAAAGACCTGTTTTAGGGGCGGGAGCGGGTTCTTATCAAGAGGCAGCTGCGGTATATGGTGAGGAGATGTCATCACATAACTCATATTTATCAATTTTAACTGAGAATGGTTTGATTGGCATGGGGATATTTGTAATCATGCTATCCATACTTTTGGCCTTTTCGTTCAAATTGGAAAAAAGAAACCCATACAGATGGTTGTGCCTAACACTAATAACCACTTGGATGATACTATCAATTGCTAGTCATGCCGAAGCGCAGAAATATACTTGGATAATTTTTGGGATAATTATTACTGCTCATTATATTAATGTCAAAATAAAAGATCCTGTTAAAACAAAAACAAAACCTCTCTTTAAAAAACGCATAGTTTGGTGACAGAAGGAGATCGTAATAGTGGGACAGGGCAAGAAAGTAATTAATGAAATATTCTTTTTAAGAACTATTGCTTGTTTAGCTGTAGTTTTTCTACATGCTATATCCAGTTCATTGTTATTTGCTGATGGACACAACGAGACCATGTTAAGAATAGTGCAACTTTTTCTCATGTTTGGTACACCAACGTTCGTTTTTATTTCCGAATTACTGCTTGCCAATTCCTATCAGGATAAAATACCGAATGGGTTTTTCAGCAAGAGAGTTAAGTTTATATTGACCCCTTATATTATTATGGCCATAATCTATGCTTGGTTTAATTTATGGAATGCAAATCAGCTTACTATATCTTCATTTGTATCAGATGTGATTGGTAATGTACTGGGCGGTTATCACGGATACTTTGTATTAATCATATTTCAGTTCTATATTTTACATTTTATTTTTCAAAAATATATTGCTCACAGATATTCACCGTGGTTAATATTAGGAGTATCTCTAATTATCAATATTGGTTATTTAGGTATATTTAATGTTTTGCGCTTGCCTCCATCAGCAAATGAACATATATTGAATTTTTGGAACGATGGATTTAAATTATTGTTCTTTGGTTGGATTTTTTATTTTGCTGTTGCTTTTTATTGTGGTAGGAATTACGATCTGATAAAACATAAGGTTACCAGAAATGCCGGAAAAATAATAACCGTTCTAGCTTTATCCGTTTCATTATTAATGTTTGATTATTTTATACTAGGATTTGAGAGTATACACTCAAAAAGGTTTGATATTGTCTTCTACACTATGTCGATCATAGGTATTTTGATTTACTTGGCATCAAAGATGAATAAAGTACCTAACCTGGTTATGTTGATCAGCAGATACTCGTTTGGTATTTACTTACTCCATCCGTTGTTAATATCTTTAATTGTGAAATATGGTTTAGTTCCTAACGATAACCTGATTCTTTATATTGCGATTACATTTTTAGTCACTGTGTCAACTGCCGTGTTTTTGACTTTCTTATTGAACAAATCACGTATTGGAGTTTATGTTGTTGGGAAGGTAAAAAACACAGCCTATGCTGATAAAAAGGGTGTTAAAAAAAATGACGGCTTAGGAACAAAAAACGACACACAAAATATAAAGTCTGCCATTTTGGCGGTCTTTTTGTTTGGAGGTGAATAAATGTATGTACGTGACTTATCCGGCAACGAATACGCCGCGCAACTCACCTACACATGGGAGGGAGAACTGAACAGCAATCAGCAATTCAGCGCAACAATTCTGCCGTCAAAAGTGAATCGTCAATTTATACATGATATAGCTGAAATGTGGGTTATTGCCGATCATGATGGAACAGAATACAAAATCATATATTCCAAGCGTCAAGGAACAGGGGATTTGCTGAAAGTCGATATAAAAGCAATACCCCTGTTTTTTGATGACTTTGACACACAGCGAATCTATGAGAGATATGACACTCACATGACGGACGTTGAATACTTTTCATTAGTGTTTAATGGCAGCGGATATAATTACATCCTTAACGGCACATTTTATGCGCAGGACTTCGAGGGATTGGGCGACGGCGTAACGCGGTTGAGTATGTTCCAGAAAGGATTAGAACGCTACAAAGCGGAATTCCGAATATCTGGCAATACGATATACCTTGAAAATCAAATCGGACGAGATACGCAGTTTCAATATCGGTATAAATTAAACGCTTCAAATATCGTACAAGAGATAGACGCAGCTGAAATGTATACCTATGCCAAGGGTTACGGTGATTATGAAGAAGGCGGAAATGAGGATGCGGAAAATAACGCCGGATTGATACGGGAATACACTTCTCCACTGGCTGACATTATCGGTATACGTGAAGCGCCGCCGATTAAAAATGGCAGTATAACCACAGTGGAAACGATGGACGAGCAACTACAAATATTAGTCGATGAATCTCTGAAAATATCAGTCTCTGCTGACATACACGATTTGCGGAAACAAGGTTACGCATTAGCCCAACCACAATTAGGTGACAGGACATTCCTTATTGACGAACGCATCGGACTGGACGAGGAAGTGCGCGTTGTCAATATGTCCGTAACTAAGAATTGGGAAGGTGAAGTTACAGCGCTAAATTTGACGTTTGGCTCACAAGGATTGGCGAAACGTTATCAGTCTAATTTGCAAGCGGCGACGGATAGCATTAATCAGTTGTTGGAAGGTAAAATTAAGCTACCTTACAGCGTGTTAGATAATGCCGTAGCAGAAGCGACAGAAGCGCTACAATCCGCACAAACGGAATTGAAATTTAGTGATAACGGGATATTGGCGGTTGATAAGAACGATCCGAATTTAGTTACATTGTTTAATTCGGCTGGACTTGGCGTCAGTGATGACGGCGGGGCGACATTTAAAAATGCGATTACTGGAATGGGGATTAATGCGAGTGTGGTTACAACCGGAAGTCTTGATGCTAACAGGGTTCGTATTAGCGCTTATAATGGAATTCAGACAATCGGGATTAATGATTCCGGGTTTCAGTCACTTGACAGTAACGGGAATACCAGAATTCATCTTGGCATACGAGACTTAGCCGGAAAAGGACAATCAGACCCGGCTACAATTAGGTTTTTCAGCGGAAATGGGGATATATCTGCTGGCGTTGGCATGAACGTTAACGACCATTTCATAATCGGTAGCGACAGCAACGCAGTGTCTATGGAACTTCATTCCGGTCAAAATACTCTTTATTACGCACAGCAACATCGATTTGTAATGGATGACGGCAGCAGATACTGGAAGTTAACGAGCAGGTATGATTCAGATGGAAGCCAGCATCCTATTATAGAACCAGATACCAGTGGAAAAGGTTATGTAGGGGTGAGTTCGGCTCGTTTGTGGAGGGTGCACACAAATCACATTCATTACGTTTACAAGCATGAAGAATCGACGAGATCGAGAAAAACTAATATCACAGATATGAATCCTTCTGACTTTCAAGCAATTTTTGATGAAATAAACTTAAAAAGTTTTAACAGAATAATTAATTCGGGCGATGGAAGCTATGTTGATAATGTTTTAAGTTACGGACAGATAGCCGAAGATTCCCCCGATGAAATAACTGATTCGGATAAAAAGTCAATAAATGAAGGTAATTATATCGCTGTTATAGCGGGGGCTTTAAAATATCAGCAACAAAGAATTGATAATTTAGAAAATAAATTGGAGGTAAGTTAATGGAACAACCCAATAAAGATTACATCAATCAATCGCTAGTCAATCAGATTGCGGATTTGTCGATGCAAATAGCCAATCGGGATGCAGTCATAACGGAATTACATCAGGAATTAGAAGGCTATCGAAAAGAAGAAGTTAAGGAAATGGACAGCGCCGAATAAGGCGTTTTTATTTTGGGGATAGCGAGGGAGATAATGGCTCCCTCTGGCTCGCTCACTATGGGGAAATGAGCGAGTTAGTCAAAAGTATACGCAGAAAGTCTTACATTTATGGGGGTCAATTACAAATACCCTCCGAATGGAGGTATAAAGTGGGTGAACAAAACGTGGAACTCATTGAGCAAAACGTCAAGAACAATACCGAGGATATTCGCGATTTAAAAAAATGGCGGTTTAATGTCGATCGGGAAATGAACGACTTGAAGACCAATCAAGAAATTACCAAAAATGGTCTGCAAACGTTAAACGACAGCGTTGGCGATTTAAAAAAAGATGTCAAAGATTTGCGCCAAGAATTGCGAGACGACAAAGACGAACAGTTGGACCGTATGCAGGACTTTGCATGGAAATTTGGTAGTGGTCTCGCTGTTACGATTATCGGCGGTGTGGTGACCGCCATATTACTTATTTAGGAGGTACTATTTATGCAAGAAATATTAACAATCGCAACAATCATTGCACCTATCACAGCGGCGGTAGTTGAGGCAATCAAGAAATCAACGGGCATTGATAAAAAATATACACCACTAGCAGCAGTTTGTGTCGGGGTACTACTCGGTGCGGCTGCTTATTTTATAGACGCAGAAATGGGTATGAGATTGTGGGCTGGCGCGGTAAGCGGGCTGGCGGCAACCGGGCTGTTTGAGTTGGGTAAGAATACGGCTAAAAAGGATGTGAGATAATATGGCAAAAATAGGTTTAGACTATGGGCATGGTGTCGATACGTTTCCGCCAGACAAAGGTGTATATCATGGTGGAAAGGGATACCCGGAACACGATTTTAATACGAAGCTAGGACTTAAAGTTAAAAAGCTATTAAAAGAACAAGGTCATACTATTATCGAAGGACAAAAAGCACAGCGAAACGACGTACCGCTTATTCAACGTACCGATCTATATAATCGCGAAAACGTTGATTTAGTATGGTCAATTCATGCAAACGCTGGCGGCGGCAATGGACGATGTGCTTTTTACTGGCATAGCGCAAACGACTCTAAAAAACTAGCTGAATTGTATGTCGATGAAGTAAAAAAGGCTGGCTATTCCACACACGGAAACGGACTGCACGCGGGTAAAGTTGGTAGTTGGACAAACCTTCACATCAACCGTGAAACAAATATGACGGCTGTTTTGACAGAAAACGGATTTATGGACACGGACGCTGATTTTGAATTGGTATTTGGCAGTAAACAGGACGAGTATACAGACGACATGGCAAAGGTGCATGTAAAGGCTATACAGCGTTATTTGAATGAGGACTTTGAAAATGCAGACACTGGAAAAGTCCACACGCCAGACCACAAGGAAAAATCGCACACAGTGGAAAAAGATAGCAAATGGACAAAAGTCACCGGCAACTGGACTGGCCAAACATTAGGCCGCGGTGAATACGGCAAACCAGTCCGGCAATGTCAAAACAAACTGGCAAGCAACAACCCGCCGTTTTATCCGAATAAAGGCGCTAAAAATAATGGCGTAGACAGTTATTACGGTGCAAACACTAAAGACGCTGTCACACGTTATCAGTCCTATTATGGGCTAGCTGTGGACGGATTAGCGGGCAAAGAGGTATATAAGTCTTTGGCTGGTAACAAATCGTCTGGCGGCAGTTCAAATAGCAAATCAAGCGGTCTGCCAACAGGTGTATTGAATGTTGGTGATCGCGGTTCAGACGTTCGCAAGGTGCAAAAAGCACTGGCGAGCGTTTATTTTTATCCGAATAAATCAGCTAAAAATCATGGCATCGATGGTATCTATGGCGCTAATACAAAAGATGCAGTGCGGCGTTTTCAGTCGATGCACGGACTGACGCAAGATGGAATATACGGACCTTCGACAAGAAAGGCTTTACTAAAAGCTAAGTAAATAAAGTCCCCGGGTGCTATCCCGGGGTTATTTATTCCAACAAATCACCACGTACTCTTTGAGCGATTTCATACAAATTCGGGTTATCTACAAATTTTATTGGATATTTTCCGTATTCCTTCTCACCAGTCACTATAACCTTCTCGCCTAAAATATCATGAAACTGTGGAGCAAACTCCTGCTTATCTTCACTGATTTTATATTGTTTGCCAACTTTAATCACGATTTATCACCTCATTTAAATATCTTACCAAATGCCTTACCAGTTGCTTTACCCGCCGCGCGTCTGCCAATACGTCTGCCGACTTTGCCTTTCTTGACAGCGTTGGCATCGTTTGAGTATTTGAGCAGTTTGTAGAGTAGTGATTTCAAGCTCATTTTAAACCTCCTTTGACGTATTGTTCAATCCACTGTCGTATTAATTCAGATGAGTTATGTGCGTTTTTCTTAGCTGTTTCTTTGAATTGATCGCGTAATTCTTTGTCTATTCGTATATTCAGGTTTGCCATTTGACATCTTCCTTGTTTGATTTGTTAAGTTCATTATATACTAACTGTCATTACATGTCAACACTTTTTTTCAAGATTTTATTTCCCATACAAATCTTTGATATCACAATTAAGTATGTCGGCTAGGTGGACGGCTTTGTCTAGGCGCGGGAAAGACTTACCGTTGATCCAATTGGTCAAAGTATTTTCATTCACACCGATTTGCTTTGCTATGTACCGTTTCTTAAAACCTGAGTCCTCAATTAATTTAGCAATCAATAATTCCATTCAGCATCACCTATACTTAGTATTCCACAATTTGTTTTAATTTCCTTCTAAAATAAATTAGAAAAAAATCTAAAATAAATGTATAATTTCAGCTTTATCTGTATATACTAAGAATAGATAAACGAATATGCGCATCGGTATACAGGTGGGCGTACGCGCTTAAGTTCGCCCGGTCACTCATTCACTTACGTTCATTCTTTCCCTTTATTGCCTATATTTTTAATGCTTATCCATAACTATCAAACTATTGATACACCAACAACCGCATATTCGTCACTATATAGGAGGTGCGAAATTGGAAACGATTATCGGTGCTGGGTTGTCCGCGTTTGTTATTTATGCTGCTTCTAAATGGTCTAAGAATGACAAGGAAAAGATACAACACACGTTTCAAAATATCGGGTACACAGTCGGGGATCATGAACCGAAATTATTTAAAAAACATAAATCAGATACTTACACATTATATAGCTATCACGTTCCTTATGGACTGATTGACGACGACAAATTAAATGTACTCGAAAAGACGTTAAATAAGCCTGTTAGCGTTTCTTTTGCTAAAGGTAAACTGCACATCAAGGTATACAAAAACAACTTACCGCGTCGCTTAAAATACAACTGGCAGCCTACAAACGATTGGACTATTCCTATAGGTCAAAACCACTCTAAAACAATGCTGCATTCTTTCGATGAAATACCACACATGACGATTGCAGGAATGACTCGTCACGGAAAAACCGCATTATTAAAACTAATCTTTTCCCATTTAATACATTCTCATCCAGATGACGCTGAATTTTATATCATTGATTTAAAAGGTGGTCTGGAATTTAGCAAGTATGAAAAGTTGAAACAAGTGAAACAAGTGGCAAGCGATGTATCTGAAGCACAAGATACGATCCTGGACGTTTTAAAATCAATCGAGGGTGATTATACCTATTTTAGACAAAACGGGTATACAAACATTTTAGATACGAATATAAGCAAGCGAAAGTTTATCATTGTGGATGAAGGAGCGCAATTAGTGCCTCCGTCTCACTTAGATAAAGACGAAAAGAAACCATATAAATATTGCCAATATGCTTTGTCAGAAATAGCGCGTATATCTGGAGCGTTAGGCTATCGGTTGATATTTGCGACACAGTATCCCACATCAGATACATTGCCACGCGAGATTAAGCAAAATGCAGACGCTAAAATTACTTTCCGGCTACCTACTGAAGTTGCTTCCCGCGTTGCTATCGACGAGCAGGGAGCAGAAGATATTGAACAAGTAGGCAGAGCGATTTATCGGTCAACTCACAAGGAAACTTTACAAGTTCCATATGTCAGTGATAACGAAATTTTGGAAAGGTTGAGTGATTATGTTAGCACAACAGGAGCGCAAACGGGCGAGAGAAGAACAAATACTATTGAGATTGGATGACTTGGTTTATGCAACCAGGGAGCAGTTGCAGGTTATAAACAAATTGGCCGGCGACAGAAACGCGCAACGGATCCTGTCACGCATGGAAAAGGATAAATTAATTGGCTCCATACGTTATGATAAAAAAGTGTACTATCTGACCAACGGCGGAAGACGGAATATAGGCAGCAGTGAACCGGAGCCGAAAAAATCATGGATAGCCCATACGGTAATGCGTAATGATTTGTATATTCGTTTAGGTATGCCGGATGATTGGCGAAAAGAGGTTCCTGTTAAATTTAATGACGATAAATTAATACCCGATGCTATGTTCAAAAGTAAAGGCGAATTTCATTTTGTGGAAATCGACAACCGGCAGGCAATGGTTAGGAATTATAAAAAGATTGAGAAATACAAAACGTTAAGCCAAGTAATTTTTCAAAATTACAATCATACACCGACATTGATTTGGTATTCGTCGTCGGATGTTCGGAAACAGAAATTAAGGTCTGTGTGTGAGAAATTTGGGGTGAAGTATAGGATATATTAATTTATTCTGCCACCGTCCCGCCACCGTAAATTATGAATAGTTAAGGTTATAATCAGATACAAAAAAACACAATTTAATAAAAACAACCCTGTAAAACACTGATATGATAACGTTAATCGAATATTGTAAAATACATTTTAATGGTTAGCCCCCAAAAAGGGTAAAAAAGTGTCCAAAATATACCAAGACTACGTTATAATAAAGGTAACTATACAATTCTTCACAGGGCGGTGCTACATATGTTTAAACACGGTAAAAAGGAAC